>DASTKH010000015.1:0-59252 GCA_035716025.1 Xanthobacteraceae bacterium | reverse complement strand
TCGTCGACTTCGCTCGCCACGTCATTGGCTTCCTCGATGATGCCGTCGATCGCCGGACAGTCGACGCCTCCGGGTCGCTTGCCGAGCGTCTGGAACACCTGATTGAGCCGGTTGATGTGCTCCTTGGTCTCCTGCAGGTGGGTTTGAAAGCCCTGCTTGAGCTGCGGATCGCTCGCCTTCTCGATCATGTCCGGCAGGGCCTTCGTGATCTGACTCTCCGCATAGTAGATGTCCTGCAGCGTGTGCAGGAAGAGATCGTCCATCGTTTTGATGTCCTTGGAGAACAGGCCCATGGCAGCGTCCTTTTTGTTTGGAATGGGTAACGACTCTGCGCCGGGCCCAAGCCGTCGGCTCGCAGCCCGCCGCCTGCGCCACCAACGTGCAATCGCCGCAGTCTGTTCCCCATCGCGGACGCCTCAGCGCAGCTTGGCGATCTCCGGCCTCAAGGTCGCTTCGAGATTGTCGGGGGTGATCGGCCCGACGAGCTTGAATGCGATCCGACCCTCGCGGTCAATCAAGAAGGTCTCGGGAACCCCATAGACGCCCCAATCGATGGCCGCGCGGCCATTCGCATCCACGCCGACCGCGCGGAACGGGTTGCCGTAGCGGCCGAGAAAACGGCGGGCATTCTCCGGCTGATCCTTGTAATTGATGCCGACGACGGTGAGAGAGGGATCCTGCGCAAGCCGCATGAGCAGAGGAGCCTCGTCGTGGCAGGGCACGCACCAGGATGCCCACACATTGACCAGGGTGACGCCGCCCTTGAACAGAGCCGGATCGAGACCCGGCACCGGCGCGCCCTCGCGCGAGAGGCCCGGAACGGGCGGCAACACCGTCGCGGGCGCCGGCCGGCCGATCAACGCGGAGGGCAGGCGCGAGGGGTCGCCTCCGCCGAGACGGAGGAGGAACAACGCGGCAAGCCCCGCGAAGACGATCAGCGGGAGCACCACGACCCAACGCCGGCGCCGGACCGCCGGCCCGTCCTCGCGCGCCGCGCTCATGGCGTTTCGGGCCCCTTCTCCGGCGCCGACCGCCGGCGTACGCCGCGCGCGTCGAGTTCCGCGAGGGTGCGGCGCTGCGCGCGGTGGTCCGCCACCACCCAAACGACCAGGCCGAGAATGACCGCCGCGGCGACGGCATAGGCGCCGAGAATGAAACCGGCATGAGGACCGAGGCTCACGTCAGGCTTCCTGCGCGGCCTGGGCGGCGCGAATGCGCAGGCTCCGCACCCGCCGGCGCAAGATTTCGTTGCGCATGGCGGCGATCTGCACGGTCGCGAACAGCAGCGTGAAGGCGAGCGCCATCGCGATGAGCGGCCACAGCAGGCTCGGCGCAATGGTCGGACCCCCGAGCCGGAACACGGAGGCCGGCTGGTGCAAGGTGTTCCACCAGTCAACGGAAAACTTGATGATCGGCAGATTGATGGCTCCGACCAGCGTGAGAACGGCGACGAGCCGGCCGGCGCGGGCCGGATCGTCGAAGGCGTGCCACAAAGCGAGAATTCCGAAATACATCAGGAGCAGCACCAGCATGGAGGTGAGTCGCGCGTCCCACACCCAATAGGCGCCCCACATCGGCCGCCCCCACAGCGCGCCCGTGACGAGGCAGAGGAAGGTGAAGGAAGCGCCGATCGGCGCCGCGGCACGGGCGGCCACATCGGCGAGCGGATGCCGCCAGACCAGCGTGCCGAGCGCCGCCACGCTCATCAGCGCCCAGGCGAACATGCCGAGCCAGGCGGCCGGCACGTGCACGAACATGATCTTGACCGTCGCGCCCTGCTGATAGTCATCGGGCGCCACGAACCACACGAGGTAGAGCCCGACCGCGAAGACCAGCGCCGTGGCGCCGGCGAGCCACGGCAACGCCCGTTCGGCAAGACCGAGAAACCGCGACGGATTGGCGAGATCGATCAGCGCCATGGGGTACGTCATATTGTCGTAGCCCTTGGCGCGCAATGCGGCCGGGCCGCAGACGCCCCGCGCGCCATCGGCGCTCACTCCATTCCGTGCCGCAGGGCGGCGGCCGCCGCAAGCGGGCCGACCGCAAGGCTTGCGAGCGTCAACGCACACAGGATCGCAAAGGGCACGCCGAACGGGACCGGCCCGACCACGGCCGCGTTCGCGGCCGAAACGCCGAAGACCAGAACGGGGATCGCGAGCGGCAGGACCAGAATCGGCAGCAGGAGCCCGCCCCGGCGCAGCGGCACCGCAACACCCGCCCCGACGAGGCCGATCAAGGTCAGCGCCGGCGTGCCGACGGCAAGCGTCAGCGTCACGGCGGCGGCCGCGGCGGGCTCGATGTCGAGCAGGAGCCCGAACAGCGGCGCCGCAACCACGAGGGGCAGGCCGGTTGCGAGCCAATGCGCCGCCGCCTTGACCAGAAGGACGAGTTCGAGCGGCGTGCGCGCCATGAGCATGAGGTCGAGCGAGCCGTCCTCGTAGTCGGCCGCAAGCAGCCGGTCGAGCGTCAGCAAACCGGCGAGCAGCGCCGCGAGCCAGAGGATCGCGGGCGCGATGCGGCGCAGCAGTGCGAGATCCGGCCCGAGCGCGAGCGGCGTGACCGTGACGACGGCGAGGAAGAACAGCACGCCGATCAGCGCCCCGCCGCCGACCCTGACGGCCAGCCGCAGGTCGCGCGCGAGCAGAGCCGCGCAGGCGCCCCTCATCCGTCTGTTTTCCTTCCCGGCGAACCACGCCCGCCGGGAGGACAAACGATCTTTCGCGTCCGCAAGCGCGCCCCTTCCGCCTCCACCCGCCTCAGAACTCCGCGTCGGCCGCGTAGCGGATATTTTCCAGGGCGACCCACTCGCCGCCCTTGCGATGCAGCCACACCGTCAGTTTGCAACGGCCTTCGGCCCAGGTCCATTCCTGGATCTCGACGTTGCGGTTGGCTGGGTTATGCAGCGGATAGTGGTTCTGCAGGGTGATGTGGAACTCGTCGGGCCGGTCGCCCAGCCGGAAGGTTTCCCGGTTCTGCGGCTCGCCGAGCATCTGCGCGACCTGTGCGGCCGTCCGGCCGTCCAGTCCGGCGACGCGGGAGACTCCGTCGCAATTTCCGCTCGCCCAATCCTTTGCCATCGTGGACTGCCTCTGCTTGGGGTTTGATGCGCGTTCCGCGGCGTAGCGTTGCGCCGCTGCCGATTGATCGGCTTTCGCGGGGAGGCCGGCGCAAGGCAGAGCCAGACAGCCGGCCGCGAAAAGCCGAATTGCGATCGCCCTGGTCATACGCTTTGCACCGTGAACGTGGTGTTGGCGATCATCTTGTTCATCTCTTCGAGGATCGTTCGGAAATGCCGGACGCGCAGCCCGTGGCCGACATTCATGATGCTCGAATCGTCGTCCTCGTGGGCATTGCCGTCGACGTATTCGTCGCCGCGGGCGAGCACCGCCGTGTTGCCGATCGCATGCCCGAACTCATGCGCCACCGGCACCTGCGTGGTGCGCGGCCGGTCGGGCCCGTGATCGAAGGAACGCGTATTCGTGTCGTTGGAATCGAGCGTGATGATTCGCGCATTCCATTGCACCGAACTGGTCGCAAAGGCGCCGGGCGCGATCTTGGTGACGTTGACGGTCCAGTGCGGCCGCCCCGTCACCCAGCGAATATCGAGATTGATGGGGATATTCTTCCCGGCGAAACGGCGGGCGAAATCGGAGGCGCCGGCGGCGCGCAGTTTCACCCGGTTGCTCCATGCCGCCCAGATCGCCCGGTCGGCCCGGTTGTGAAAATTGCGCTTCTGCTCGAGCGTCCAGGCGGACTGGCCCGGAGCGACGAGCCAGTTGTATTGCCAGCGCTCCTGCAGAAACACGCGTCCAACGGTGGTATCGATGTCGATGACGCACCAGTTGGTTTCTCGGACGACATGCCCCATTTTCCAGGCCTCCCAATCGGCTCCTTGCCAAGCGCGGTCCCTATCGCGCGACTCGTTCGCCCGATGCATTGTCGCATCGGCCGCGGCGCGGGTTCATGCGCCGCGCTCGCCGCCGAGCCGGATTTCGCCGGTCGGCTCGATTCCGAGCGGCGCGTGGGTTGCCGCGACGATGAGCCCTCCCCCGGCCAGGTGGTCGCGCATCAGGGCCGCAAAGCGCGCCTGTCCGGCGCTGTCGAGCGCCGCGGTCGGCTCGTCGAGAAGCCACAAGGGGCGGCTTGCCGCTACGAGACGGGCAAGCGAAAGGCGCCGCCGCTGGCCGGCGGAAAGGTAACCGGCGGGCAGATCGGCAAGGGTCTCGAGGCCGACGGCGGCAAGGGCGGCGGCCGGCGTCTGCCCTGGCCGCCCGCCCTGAAACCGGCTCCAGAAGGATAGGTTTTCGAGGACGGTAAGCGAGGGTTTCACCGGATCGAGATGACCTACATAGTGGGCCTGCTCAGCGAGCGTGAGCTCGGGATCGCCGCCCTTGAGCGCAAGCGTCCCCGCGGCAGGCCGCACCAGGCCGGCGAGAACCCGCAGCAGCGACGATTTGCCCGCCCCATTCGGACCGGTGACCGCGAGCGCCTCGCCCGAACGCAAGCGGAAGCCCATGCCGGCGAAGACCTCGCGTCCCCCGCGCACGCAGCGCAGGCCCTCGACCACCAATTCCATGTCCCGAGAACGCTCCGTTGGACGGGTCCGGCACGCGTGAACGGGGATTCACCACTATTTCCGGCGGTGCAAATCGGACCCGCTCGACACATATGGCAGACGGCGGGAAAAGACCTTATAAGCCGCCCCGTTGCCAAGTCACCACCCGCTACTTGACAACCGATTTTGCCCCCCGCGGGGAGTGCGAAACGCCGGCGTCAAGATCGGCCGTTCGCCCCGGACCGAAAGAACAGCCATGACCTCGCTCGACAGCTTCAAAAGCCGCAAGACCCTCAAGGTCGGGTCGAAAACCTATGTCTATTACAGCTTGCCCGCCGCCGAGGCGAACGGTCTGCGCGGGATCGCCAAGCTGCCCTTCTCCATGAAGGTGCTGCTCGAGAACCTGCTGCGCCACGAGGACGACCGCTCGGTCACCAAGGACGACATCAAGGCGGTGGCGGCCTGGCTGAAGACCCGCACCTCCGACCGGGAGATCGCCTTCCGCCCGGCGCGCGTGCTGATGCAGGATTTCACCGGCGTGCCGGCCGTGGTCGACCTTGCGGCGATGCGGGATGCGATGCGCAATCTCGGCGGCGACCCTGCCCGGATCAACCCGCTGGTGCCGGTCGATCTCGCCATCGACCATTCGGTCATCGTGAACTTCTTTGGCTCGAACTCCGCGTTCAAGAAGAACATCGAAGAGGAGTACAAGCAGAACGAGGAGCGCTACAAATTCCTCAAATGGGCGCAGGAGGCGTTCGACAATTTCCGCGTCGTGCCGCCCGACACCGGCATCTGCCACCAGATCAATCTCGAATATCTGTCGCAGACCGTCTTCTCCGCCAAGGTGAAGGAGAAGGTGGACGGAAAGTCCGTCACGACCGAAATGGCCTATCCCGACACGCTGGTCGGGACCGACTCCCATACCACCATGGTGAACGGCCTTTCGGTGCTCGGCTGGGGGGTGGGTGGCATCGAGGCGGAAGCCGCGATGCTCGGGCAGCCCATCTCGATGCTGCTGCCCGAAGTGATCGGCTTCAAGCTGACCGGCAAGCTCAAGGAGGGCGTTACCGCGACCGACCTTGTTCTCACCGTGACGCAGATGCTCCGACAGAAAGGCGTGGTCGGCAAGTTCGTCGAGTTCTACGGGCCCGGCCTCGACAGCCTGACGCTCGAAGACCGCGCGACCATCGGCAACATGGCGCCGGAATACGGGGCGACCTGCGGCTTCTTCCCGATCGACGACGAGACGCTGCGCTATCTCGAGGCGACGGGCCGCCCCGCCGCCCGCGTCGCCCTGGTCGAAGCCTATGCCAAGGCGCAGGGCATGTTCCGCACCAAGTCGACGCCCGACCCTGTGTTCACCGACTCCGTGCAACTCGACCTTTCGACGGTCGAACCCTCGCTTGCTGGGCCCAAGCGGCCGCAGGACCGCGTGCTCTTGCGCGACGCAAAGGCAAGCTTCGCCGCCGCACTCGAAAAGGAATTCGGCAAGGGCGGCGAACTGACAAAGCGGGTGCCCGTGGTCGGCCGCAAGCACGATCTCGGCCACGGCGACGTGGTGATCGCCGCCATCACGTCCTGCACCAACACGTCCAACCCCAGCGTGCTGATCGGCGCCGGGCTGCTCGCCCGCAACGCGCTCGCAAAGGGCCTGAAGGCCAAGCCGTGGGTCAAGACCTCGCTCGCACCCGGTTCGCAGGTCGTCGCCGAATATCTGGCGAAGTCCGGCCTGCAGAAGGATCTCGACGCGCTCGGCTTCAACCTCGTGGGCTTCGGCTGCACCACCTGCATCGGCAATTCGGGGCCGCTGCCCGAGGAGATTTCCGCGGCGATCAACGGACACGATCTCGTCGCCGCCGCCGTGCTGTCCGGCAACCGCAATTTCGAAGGCCGAGTCAACGCCGACGTGCGGGCGAACTATCTTGCCTCGCCGCCCCTCGTCGTCGCCTATGCGATCGCGGGCTCGATGCAGGTCGACCTGACCCGCGAGCCGCTCGGCACCGGGTCCGACGGCAAGCCAGTGTTCCTCAAAGACATCTGGCCCTCGAACGCCGAAATCGCCGAGACCATCCGCAAGACGCTCTCGAAGGCGATGTTCACGCGCAAATACGCCGATCTCTTCGAGGGCGACGCCCATTGGAAGAAGATCAAGGTCGAAGGCGCATCGACCTTCAAATGGGACCGCCGTTCGACCTATGTGCAGAACCCGCCCTACTTCGTCGGCATGACCAAGACGCCCGCGCCGGTGACGGACATCATCGACGCGCGCGTCATCGGCCTGTTCCTCGATTCGATTACGACCGACCACATCTCGCCGGCCGGCTCCATCCGCGAGGAAAGCCCGGCCGGCCACTACTTGCGCGACCATCAGGTGCGGCCGGTCGATTTCAATCAGTACGGCACGCGCCGCGGCAATCACGAGGTGATGATGCGCGGCACCTTCGCCAATATCCGCATCAAGAATCAGATGCTGTCGGGAGTCGAAGGCGGTTATTCGATCCACTATCCCTCGGGCGAGCGCATGCCGATCTACGATGTCGCCATGCGCTACAAGAGCGAGAAGGTGCCGCTCGTCGTCTTCGCCGGCAAGGAATACGGTACGGGTTCCTCCCGCGACTGGGCGGCCAAGGGCACGGCGCTGCTCGGCATTCGCGCCGTCATCGCCCAGTCCTTCGAGCGCATCCACCGCTCGAACCTGATCGGCATGGGCGTGGTCCCGCTCGTCTTCGAAGAAGGCACATCGTGGCAGTCGCTCGGCCTCAAAGGCGACGAGACGGTGACGATCCGCGGCCTTGCGCACGATCTCAAGCCGCGGCAGCGGTTGATCGCGGAAATCGTCGCCGCCGACGGTACGCTGAAACGGGTGCCTCTCATCTGCCGCATCGACACGCTCGACGAGCTCGAATACTTCAAGCACGGCGGCATCCTGCACTATGTGCTGCGCCAGCTCGCGGCCTGAGCGGCCGTGCGTTTTCGGGCGTGTCGTGCCGTCCCCGCCGCAAACCGTACCGTAAGACGGTGCGGGGACGGTTTCTCACTGCAAAGTGAGTGGCGCGCGCGGATCGGCGGTCTTATGGAGAATGCGAACGCTGAGTGCGACGAAGCTTCGTCACGCCCAGCGGCGCGGCGGAGCGCAGCGATGAAGCGTGCTTTCGGAGCGCGGGCGACGTTCTATGCGCTGAGCTGGCTCGGACTTTGCCTCGGCATTGCAAAGGCGCACGCACAGGATAATTCAGGGCTCGCACCGGGACGACTGCCCGAGCCGCGCGCCGTTATCGAGCTCTTTACGAGCCAAGGCTGCTCTTCCTGCCCGCCGGCCGACCAGACCATCGCCGAGCTTTCGCGCGATCCGACGCTCATCGCGATGAGCGTCCCGATCGACTACTGGGACTATCTCGGCTGGAAGGACACCCTCGCCTCGCCGCGTCATAGTGCGCGGCAGCGGGGCTATGCAGCCCGACGCGGCGACCGCGAAATCTATACCCCCCAGGTGGTGGTCAACGGCGTGGCCCAGGCCCTCGGCAGCGACGTCAGGGCCATCGAGAGCGCAATCGCGGTCAGCCACACGCGCCCCAGCACGCTCACCCTGCCGGTGAAAGTGGCGAGCAAGGGCGACCAGATGGAAGTCTCCGTCACCCCGAAAGACGAATCCGGCGGCGAGGGCGAGGTGTGGCTGTGCGCGCTGACGAAGAACATTCCGGTCGCCATCAAGCGGGGCGAAAACCGCGGCAGGACCATCACCTACCACAATGTCGTGCGTCGCTGGGTGCGGCTCGGCAAATGGTCGGGCGCCGGACAGACCTGGACGGTGGCAAAGAGCGAGATCGGCGGCGAGGGAATCGACTCGGTGGCGGTTCTCGTGCAGGCCGGCAATGTCGAAAACCCCGGACCGATCTTCGGCGCCACCATGGTGCCTCTGGAGTGATGCGCCGGCAAAGCGCGGGCACCGGCGCAAAAAAAGAAGCCGGGTCGTCCGGCTCCAGTGCACGCAAATACATCGGAAAGATAAGGACCCGGCTCGCTCGAACCCCGGGGGGCTTGGGGGGCTGAGGAATCCGGCGTTCGATGAACCGGGCCCTTAACGTCACTATCTGGCAGGCAAGCGCGGCGCGGGATGGGCCGAATTCGGGCCGCATTATGATTTTTCGCGTGCCCTCCCGCAGGAGTGCGCACATCGTCACCGCGCACAGAAAATGCGGCCCTTGCGAGCCGCGCGGCGTGGCGCAATCATGACGCATTCATAACAGGAGGCGCCGCATGAGCTTCGTGCCTGGCGAAATCGAGCCGAGCGAATTTCGGGGGGGCGAGCCCCCGGCCCCCACGGGGACCGTCGCTCCCCCGCACGTCACCTTCAGCCGCAGCGAACTCGATCGCATCCTCAACCTTTATGGACGGATGGTCGCCGCCGGCGAGTGGCGCGATTACGCGATCGATTTTTTCAAGGACCGCGCCGTCTTTTCGGTTTTCCGACGCGCCTCCGAAATGCCGATCTACCGTATCGAAAAGAACCCGCGCCTGGCCCGCCGCCAAGGGGCCTACAGCGTGGTCTCGGTCACCGGCATCATTCTGAAGCGCGGCCACGAGCTCGACCGCGTCCTCCGCGTCATCGACCGTCCGCTTCGCCTCGTGGCAAGCTGACCCAGGGGGCACGCAAGACCGAACCGCCCTATTCGGCCGGCGGCGTGCTGTCGCCGTCGCCGAGCGGCCGCTGCATGATCACGGTGTCGAGCCAGCGGCCGAACTTGTAACCCACCGCTTCGATGGTCCCCACCATGCGGAAGCCGGCGGCGCGGTGCAGCGCAATCGAAGGCTCCTGCGCCGACGAATCACCGATCACGGCGATCATCTGCCGGAAATGGCGCGCGGCGGCGACAGCAACGAGCTCGCCGAGCAGCGCGCGGCCGACCCCCCGCCGCTGGACCTCGGGGGCCACGTAAATCGAATCCTCGAGGCTGAACCGGTAGGCGCGCCGCGGCCGGTAGGGACCGGCATAGGCGTAGCCTACAACCTCACCGCCGCCTTCGGCGACGAGATAGGGGAAGCCGCCCGCGAGCAACGCCTGCTGCCGGCGCGCCATTTCCGCCTCGTCGGGCGGGTCGATTTCGAAGGAGGCGGTGCCGTAGCGCACGGCGTGGGCGTAGATGCGGGTGATGGCGGCGATGTCGGCAGGCGTGGCGGCGCGAATGGCGATGGCGGGCATGGTCGATATGACCCTCGAGGAAACCCGGCAAACGACCTTGTAAGACCCGTCGGCAACAACGAAAAGCCCCGGGCTTGCGCCCGGGGCTCTCAGGAGCCCGGTTTTCGGGTCAGGCTATTCGCGCTGGCCGAACAGATTCAGCAACATCGTGAACATGTTGATGAAGTTCAGATACAGCGACAGGGCGCCGGCAATTGCGGACCTCTCCAACACATCGCCCTGCATGGCCCCGTAGATGTACTCGCTCTTGAGACGCTGCGTGTCCCAGGCCGTGAGGCCGGCGAAGACCAGAACGCCGACGACCGATACGACGAACTGGAGCGCGCTGCTCTGCAGGAACAGGTTGACGAGGGCGGCAATGATCACCCCGATCAGGCCCATGATCAGGAACGAGGCCATGCCGGAAAGGTCCCGGCCGGTCGTGTAGCCGTAGAGGCTCAATCCGCCGAACGCCGCCGCCGTAATGAAGAACACCCGCACGATCGAGGTGTGCGTGTACACGAGGAAGATCGACGACAGCGAGACGCCGATCAGCGCCGCGAAGACCCAGAACATCACCTGCGCCGTGGACGGCCGCATGGAGTCCACGCGGAAGCTGAAGAAGAACACGAGCGCAAGCGGCGCGAAGATGACGACCCACTTCAACGGGCTGACGAACAGCGCGTAGCCGAACGGGGTCAGGAAGGTGCCGGCACGAATCGCAACGGCGGCGCCGGAAGACGCCCGCTCGGCGGCGGCCGGATCGTTCGTGACCGACAGCATATAAATGCCGAGCGCCGCGAAGCCCGTAATCGCAAGGCCCAGCACCATGTAATTGTAGATGCGCAGCATGTAGGCGCGCAGGCCGGCGTCGATGACTGTCGACTCGGCCCGGGTCAGCGGCCGGCCGTAAGCAGCGGCGGGATTGCGATCGAAGTCCGACATCGTCGAAACCTTTCTTTTGTCCGCTCCGGAGGGTTGAAAAGCACGCCCCGTCCGGTGCCATAAATATGGGACAGAAGCGTTTCCGCTCAAGATATAACCGCTTCGCCGCGGCGGCGTCGACGCGACGGCCCGGCGGCGGATTGTCGCGATCACCGGTGGCGAAGCACGGGTGCGGCCTTTTGGCTCAGCGCGGTTAACGTTCCGGAAAGCCCGAACACCACCGTGAGGGCCACGGCTGCGGATGCGGCCGCAAGCGCAGCCCCGGGCAGCCAGACAAACCGCAGGTTCATGATCTCGGCCACGACATACCAGGCGGCAAGCGAGCCCATGAGCATGCCGAAGATCGCCGTCACGAGGCCGAGCAGCAGGTACTCCAAGCCGTAGGCCGCGAGGAGCTGGCCGCGAGTCGCACCGAGCGTCTTGAGGATAACGGCCTCGTAGACGCGATGCCGATGGCTCGCGCCCAGCGCCCCGCCGAGGACCAGGATCGCGGCGAGGACGCTCAGCAGGCTCGCGCTGCGCACGGCGACAAGCAGGTTTTCCACAAGCTTGCCGACCGCCTCCAGAGCCTCCCGCACCCGCACGACCGTCACGGCCGGAAAGCTCTCGGCAAGCGCCTTAATGAGCGAGAGCTCGCGCGTTTCGTCACCGCCGTCCGGATAGGTGAGCGTCGCAATGGTGGTGTGGGGCGCGCCACGGAAGGCGTTTGGAGAAAAGACGAGCACGAAATTGATGCCGAGCGACTGCCAGTCGACCGCGCGAAGATTGGCAATCTGCGCGGTCATGTCGCGGCCGAGCACGTTCACGGTGACGCTGTCGCCCACCGCGACCCCGAGCCCTGCGGCAATGCGCCGCTCCAGCGAAACCAGCGGCGGACCGTCATAGCCGGCCGGCCACCATTCCCCTGATACGACCCGGGATCCCTCCGGCAGCCTATCCGCATACGTGAGTCCGCGGTCGCTCTGCAGGACCCAGGCGGCATCGGATGACGGCCGCAGCCGTTCGGCCGGGACGCCTTTGACCGCGACGATGCGCCCGCGCAGCATCGGCACCCGCTCGAGCGTCGCCTGCGGCGCCCGCGCGGCGATGAAGGTTTCGAAGCGTTTCGCTTCGTCCTGTTGCAAGTCGAGGAAATAGAAGGCGGGGGCGCGCGCCGGCAACGTGGCGGCGAATTGGCGGCGCAGATTGCCGTCGATCAAGGCCACGGTGACGAGCAGCGCCAGTCCGAGCCCGAGCGAGAGCACGACCGCCGGCGTCAACGCACCCGGCCGGTGAATATTGGCGACCGCAAGCCGCACGATGGTCGAGCGAGCGCGCGGGCTTCGGGCCGCCGCCCGCATGATGGCGAGGGCGATGACCTGCAAGCCGGCCAAGACCGCGGCCGCGCCGACGACGAAAACCGCCGCGATCCGCCGGTCGAAGGCGAACAGAATGGCAAGCGCGGCGAGCGTCGCCACGGCCAACGCCGCGGCCAGGATGTAGCGGCGCCGCGGCCACCGCGGTTCGGGCGCCACGGCATCGCGGAACAAGGCCGCGACCGGAATGTCGTGAGCACGCCCAAGCGGCCAGAGGGCAAAGGCGAGCGCAGTCAGAATTCCGTATCCGGCGGCGATCGCGAGCTCGAGCGGATAGAGCGAAGGCGCAATCGGCAGCGGAATCACCGCATCCGCCGCTTTTGCAACAAGGAACGGCAAGGCCGCGCCTGCGGCGAGCCCGATGCCGGTGCCGAACACTGCCAGGGCGAGCGCCTGCACCAGGTAGACCCGCACCACGGTCGCTCCCGACGCCCCGAGCGCCTTCAGGGTCGCGATGGCCTCCCGCTTGCGGTCGAGGTGGCTCCTGACCGCGTTGGCGACCCCCACCCCGCCGACGAGCAGCGCCGTCAGTCCGACAAGTGTCAGGAACTGCATGAACCGTTCGATATCCCGCTCGAGCCGAGGCGAGGCATTGGCGCGGGTGCGGACTTCCCAGCCCGCGTGCGGGAATGCGGCCCGCGCCTCGGCGGCGACGGCCTGCACGGCGCGGTCGCTCGCCGCGCCGGAGGCAAGCTGGAGCTTGTAGTGCCACCGAACGAGGCTGCCGGGCTGCAGCAGACCGCTCGCGCGCAAAGCTTCGAGGCTCACAAGAAGCCGCGGCCCGAAGCCGAGGCCGCTCGCGAGCTTGTCGGGCTCACCGTCGACCGCGGCCCGAATTTCCAGGCTCATCCGGCCGACCTCGATCCGATCCCCGACCCGGAGCCCCAACCGCGCAAGCAGGGCGGACTCGGCCGCCGCACCGAACGCGCCCTCCTTCTCGGCGAGAACGGCGGCGGGCGGGCCGGCCGGTTCGAGCCGGAGCGTTCCGTAAAGGGGATAGGCACCGTCGACGGCCTTCAACTCGACAAGCGCCGCGCCGCTTTTCGCGCGCGCCATGGCCCGCATGGTCGCCGAGACGGCGACAAGACCGCGGGCCTCCAGAAAGGCCCGCTCCTCCGGCCCGATTTCCCGATGGACGAGCGAGAAAGCGACATCCCCGCCGAGGATGGCGCGGCCCTCGCGGGCAAGCCCGTCCGAGAGGCTGCGGGAGAAGGAGCCGACTCCCGCCACCGCCATGACCCCCAGCGCAATGCAGGCGACAAACGTGCCGAAGCCGCGGAGACCTCCCCGCAACTCGCGCGCGGCCAGTCTCAAGGCGAGCAGCCGCGGCGCGGCCGGGGCGCCGCTGCGCACCAGTTCCGTGGCAAGCGAGGTCACGCGCTCGCCCCTTGCGCCAGCGGGGTCTCGATTCGGCCCGAGCGCATACGGACGATCCGGCCGCAGCGGGCGGCGAGCGTCGCGTCATGCGTAACGAGCACCAGGGTCGCGCCGCGTTCCGCCCGGCTCGTGAACAAAAGATCGATGATCGACCGGCCGGTCGCCTCGTCGAGATTTCCGGTCGGCTCGTCGGCCACCAGAATGGCCGGATTTGGCGCAAGCGCGCGGGCGATGGCGACGCGCTGCTGTTCGCCCCCCGAGAGCTCCGCCGGATAGTGGCCGGCGCGGTTTTCGAGGCCGACGGCCGCAAGCTCCCGCGCCGCGCGAGCGAAAGCATCGGGAGCGCCGGCGAGCTCCAGCGGCACCGCCACGTTTTCGAGCGCCGTCATCGTCGGAATGAGATGGAAGGATTGAAAGACGATGCCGACATGGCGACCCCGAAAACGCGCCAGCGCATCTTCATCGAGCCCGACGATGTCGGTTCCGGCCACGGTGACGCGGCCGGTATCGGGGCGCTCCAGTCCGGCCATCACCATCAGCAGGGTGGACTTGCCGGAGCCGGACGGCCCGAGCAGCCCCACGGCCTCACCTTGGTCAATTTGCAGGCTAATGTCCTTGAGGATGTGCACCCGAGCCGTTCCGCGACCCAGCGAAACATTCACCCCCGCAAGCGCAATCGCCGGCTGTCTGCTCGCAGTTTCCGAAAAATCGTTCATTCCGACGGTCCGAAGGCGCAATCCGCAGGGGTGGCGGCGCCGAAGAAGGCCACGCCGCTCATATCGGATGGCCGGCGCCGTGCGCCAGGGTTGGGTTGCCGCGATGTCTTTTCTGTGGACGCTTCTTGCCTTTTGCGTGCTCGCGCCGATAGGCCTTCCGGCCAGCGCCGCCGACGCCCCGGTGCGGATCGTCGCACTCGGCGATTCGCTCACCGCCGGCTTCGGACTTGCCGCGGAAGAGGCCTTTCCGAACCAGCTTCAACGTGCCCTCGAAACCGCGGGCTACGCGGTCACGATCGCGAATGCGGGCGTGTCCGGCGATACGGCCTCGGCCGGGCTCGCCCGGCTCGACTGGTCGGTCCCGGAGGGAACGGAAGCCGTCATCCTCGAACTCGGGGCGAACGACGCCTTGCGCGGCGTCGACCCGTCAGTCACCCGCAAGGCGCTCGATGCGATCCTTACCCGGCTTGCCGCCCGCAACATCCCCGTTCTGATCGCCGGGATGCGAGCCCCTCCCAATATGGGGGAGGATTACGCGCAACGCTTCGACGCGATCTATCCCGAGCTCGCCGCGAAGCACGGCGCCCTGCTCTACCCCTTCTTCCTGGATGGGGTGGCGACCGAGGCCCGACTCAATCAGCAGGACGGCATGCACCCGACTGCGGCGGGCGTGCGGGCGATCGTCGAAGCCATTCTGCCGCAGGCGCAGGAGCTCGTCCGCCGCGCCCTGGGGCGCCGCGGGTCCTGAGCCCTCCGGCCCGGGCGGCCGGGCCTGGGGACGAGCGGGCGCGCGGGCTTGACGACCGGCTTCCGCCCCGGGTCTTTTGAGCGTAATGGGAGCGACGCCATGCCGCGCCTTTTTACCGGACTCGAGCTTCCGCCCGACATCCGGGCGTCGCTCGCCATGTTGCGGGGCGGTCTGCCGGGCGCACGCTGGATCGACCCTGACGACTACCACCTCACCCTGCGTTTCATCGGCGACGTCGACGAGCGGACCGCGCAAGAAGTCGGCAGCATGCTCGACTCCGTGAACCGGCGCAGCTTCGAACTGCAGTTCGTCGGGCTCACGTCCTTCGGCGGGCGGCGGCCGCGGGCCGTTGTGGCCACGGTTTCGGCGCCGCCGGACCTGCTGGAGCTGCAGGCCGAGCACGAGCGTATCATGCAACGCATCGGGCTCGGTCCGGACGGCCGCAAATTCATCCCGCACGTCACCCTGGCGCGTCTTCGCGACGCGACGAGTCATCAGGTCGCCGACTATCTCGCGGTTCGCGGCGCCTATCGTTCGCCGCCGTTCCGGGTCGGCCAGTTCGTGCTGTTTTCGGCCCGCGCCTCGGTCGGCGGCGGCCCTTATGTGGTCGAGGCCGGGTATCCCTTGGCGGCGTGACGCAAGGAGGAGCCGATGACGGCACCATTATCGGCGACGGCGCGCAGGGAGGCCCTTACCGGGCTCGATGGCTGGGCGGAAGCGGAGGGCCGCGACGCGATCACCAAGACCTACCAGTTCAAGGACTTCAATGCCGCTTTCGGCTTCATGACGCGGGTCGCTCTGGTGGCGGAAAAAATGGACCACCATCCGGAGTGGACCAACGTCTACCGCACGGTGGCGGTGACGCTTTCGACTCATGACGCGGGCGGTGTCACCGAACGCGACCTGAAGCTTGCCCGCGCGATGGAGCGAATTGCCGGGGAGATCGCCGCAGGCCCCTAGGCGTCCCGTGTGGCGGCACGCCTTGTTCCCGGCGCTTTCGCTTCCCACCTTCGGCGCAAACGACACGGAACCACTGGAGAGGCGACGATGGGTCCCTTCGGCACGGCATCCTGGGAATCCATGGACTTTGACCCGCAGCGGGTCGCCCGCGATGAAGCCACCGTGCGCCGCGGTTTTTGGAGCAAGATTCGCCGCGTCGCGGCCGGCCTGCCGTTTGCAGAGGATCTGCTCGCCGCCTATTACTGCGCCTTCGATTTTGAGACGCCGTTCAAGGTGAAGGCTGCGCTCCTGGCCGCCCTCGCCTATTTCGTGCTGCCGTTCGACTTCATGCCCGACGTGCTGCCGATGCTGGGATTCACCGACGACGCCGCCGTCCTGGCGACGGCGATCCGCATGGTCGCCGCCAATATCCGGCCCGAACATCGGAATGCGGCGCGCGCGGCGATCGCGCGCCAGTTGCGGGCCTAGGTCCGCGCGGCGGCCGCCGCTGCCCCACAAACCGGCAAAGCACGGCGGTGAGACGTGGGGCAGGCCCGTTCGCGGCGAAACGGGGTTATGATCGTGCTGCAGTGTGCCGGCCGCCTCGGCGTGCGAGAGCCGCCACCCTCATTGCCCTGCGGGTTCGAGCTTGTGTAAGGTCGCCGGCCCGCCGCCGCCCGGAACCTCCATGGCCCGCGACCAAGTCGATATGACGCCGATCGAGACGCGCGACGAACTCGTCGCGTGGCTCGAGGCCGGCTGCAAGCCGAAATCGCGCTTTCGGATCGGCACCGAGCACGAGAAGTTCGCCTTCACGCTCGAAGGCCACGCGCCGGTGCCGTACGAAAGCGAACGCAGCATCAAGGCGCTTCTTGAAGGCATGCGGGCGCATCTCGGCTGGGAGCCGATCCTCGACGACGGCAACATTATCGGGCTGTTCGACGAAGCCGGCGGCGGCGCGATCTCGCTCGAACCCGGCGGGCAGTTCGAACTCTCCGGCGCGCCCGTCGAGACCATTCACCAGACCTGCAGCGAGCTGCAGGGGCACCTTGCGCAACTGCGCGAGGTCGCAAAGCCGATGGCCATCGGCTTTCTCGGCCTCGGCATGACGCCGGACTGGTCGCGCGAGCAGATGCCGGTGATGCCGAAGCGCCGCTATCGCATCATGACGAATTACATGCCGAAGGTGGGCAGCCGCGGCCTCGACATGATGTATCGCACCTGCACGGTGCAGACCAATCTCGACTTCTCGTCGGAAGCCGACATGGTGAAGAAACTGCGCGTCTCGCTCGCGCTGCAGCCGGTCGCGACCGCGCTCTTCGCCAACTCTCCCTTCACACATGGCCGGCCGAACGGCTTTTTGTCGATGCGCTCGGAAATCTGGCGTGACACCGACAGTCAGCGCACCGGCATGCTGCCCTGGGCGTTCGAGCACGGGATGGGCTTCGAACGCTATGTCGATTATGCGCTCGACGTGCCGATGTACTTCCTCAAGCGCGGCGACGACTACATCGACGTCGCGGGCCAGTCGTTCCGAAATCTGCTCGCCGGAACGCTGAAATCGCGGCCGGGCGAGCGGGCGACGCTCTCCGACTGGGCCAACCATCTCACCACCATCTTCCCCGAGGTGCGTCTCAAGCGCTACATGGAAATGCGCGGCGCCGACTCGGCGCCCTCGCAGCGTCTCGCCGCGCTGCCGGCGTTCTGGGTCGGGCTCCTTTACGACGACTCCTCGCTCGATGCCGCCTGGGACATGGTCAAGGACTGGACATCGGCCGAACGGCAGAAATTGCGCGACGACGTTCCCCGCCTCGCCCTCAAGGCCGTGATCCGCGGCCGCACGGTACGCGACCTGGCGCGCGAGTGCCTCGCTCTCGCGCGCCACGGACTTGTCCGGCGCGGCTTTCGCGACGCGGACGGAGACGACGAAACGATCTATCTCGAAGTTCTCGACCGCATCGTCGAGCGCGGCGTCACGCCGGCCGAGGAGATGCTGGAAAAATTCTACGGCCCGTGGGGCGGCTCGGTCGACGCCGTCTACGCGGAATACGCCTACTGAACGCGCTTTGCCGTTTCGCTGGGGGAGCAACGCCATGCCGGCCTACTGGGTCGCCCGTTCGAAGATCAACGATGCCGCCGAATACAAGAAATATACGGATCTTGCGGGCGACATCGTCCGCAAATTCGGCGGCAAGGTGCTGGCGCGCGGCGGCCGTTATCGCATTATGGAGGGACCGGAGTACTTCCACCGCTTCATCGTGGTGGAGTTTCCGACCTTCGAGGACGCCGTTGCCTGCTTCGAGTCCGCCGAATACCAGGCGGCGGCCGCCTTCCGCCGCAACGGGGCCGGCGAAGTCGAGAACGTGATCGTCGACGGCGGCGACGCGACCCCGCGCTAAGAGCCAGCGGGGCTTGGCGGGAAAAACCCCGCCGTTCACATTCATTCGAGTTCGCCTTCCGTCGCGGGCGGATGCCCTTTCGCTGGCGCGGCGAATTCGCCTAAAATCGCTTACCATAAACAAAAGCCTTGGGAGGAGTTTTCATGAACAGGATCACGCGACGCGACGCCCTTCTGGGAGGAACCGCACTCGCGGTGGGCGTGTCGGCGCTGCCGCGCATCTCGGTCGGGCAAGGCGGCGGAAACCCGATCAAGATCGGGTACAGCATGGCGCAGACCGGCGGGCTCGGGGCGAACGGGCAGTCGGCGCTTATCGCGCACAAGATCTGGGAGGAGAACATCAACAAGAAGGGCGGCCTGCTCGGGCGGCCGGTTCAGCTCATTCACTACGACGACCAGACCAACCCCTCCACCGTTCCCGGCATCTATTCGAAACTGCTCGATGTCGACAAGGTGGACATCATCATCGGCGGTTACGGAACCAACATGCTCGCGCCGGCGATGCCGGTCGTCATCCAGCGAAACAAGTATTTCGTCGGGTTGCTCGGGCTTGCGGTCAACAGCGCGTTTCACTATCCGAATTACTTCTGCATGATCCCTTCGGGCCCCGATCCGAAGGTCGCCTTCACGGAGGGCTTCTTCGAGCTTGCCGCCAAACAGAATCCGAAGCCGCAGACGGTCGCGATCGCGGCCGCCGACGCCGAGTTCTCCGGCAATGCCGCCGAGGGTGCGCGCGAGAACGCCAAGAAGTTCGGCATCAAAGTGGTGTACGATCGCAAATATCCGCCGGCGACGGCGGATTTCGCACCGATCGTGCGGGCCGTGCAGGCCTTGAACCCGGATATTTTCGTGATCTGCTCCTATCCGCCCGACTCGGTCGGCATGGCGCGGGCGGTGAACGAGATCGGCTTCAAGCCGAAAATGATCGGCGGCGGCATGGTCGGCCTGCAGAATGCATCGATCAAAATGGCGCTCGGGCCGCTGCTCAACGGATACATCAATTATGACTTCTGGCTGCCGGTGCCGAAGCTCATGTTCGAGGGCACCAAGCAGATGATGGACGAGTACCAGAAGCGCGCGGCCGGCGCCGGCGTCGATCCGCTCGGCTACTACATGGCCCCCCAGGCTTACGCGCAGATGCAGGTGGTCGAACAGGCGGTGCGCGAGACCAAGAGCCTCGAGGACAAGAAGCTCGCCGACTACACGCGCCAGGCGACCTTCAAGACCGTGCTGGGCGACGTCAAGTTCGGCAAGGACGGCGAATGGGCGGAATCGCGGGTGCTGCAGGTGCAGTTCCAGAACGTCAAAGGCAACGACCTCGAGCAGTTCAAGGGCACCAGCACGCAGGTGGTGGTGACGCCGGAAGCCTATGCCTCCGGCAAGGCGATCTATCCCTACGAGAAGGCGAGAGTCTGACGCCGCCGGGCGCTCCCGATCCTGGAAGCCGGGAGCGCCTGCCCTCTTTGCGCCGCGCCGGGCCGGGCTCGGCCCGGGGCCGGCGTTTGCCGGGACGGACGGCGCGCGTTCGTCCCCCGTCGCTGCGCCGGGCCTTTGTTGCGCGCAGCGCCTGCGCGACCGATACTGCGGACCACAATCAAGTCAACCGGGGAGGAAATCGATGAGCAGGATCACGCGACGCGACGCCCTACTGGGAGGAACCGCACTGGCGGTCGGGGCGTCGGCGCTGCCGCGCATTTCGGTCGGGCAAGGCGGCGCAAATCCGATCAAGATCGGCTACAGCATGGCGCAGACCGGCGGGCTCGGCCCGAACGGCCAGTCGGCGCTTCTCGCGCACAAGATCTGGGAAGAGCAGATCAACAAGCGCGGGGGGCTGCTCGGCCGTCCGGTCCAGCTCATCTACTACGACGACCAGACCAATCCCTCGACCGTGCCCGGCATCTACGCCAAGCTCGTCGACGTCGACAAGGTCGATATCATCATCGGCGGATACGGCACCAACATGCTGGCGCCGGCCATGCCGTTCGTCATTCAGCGCAAGAAGTATTTCGTTGGCCTGCTCGGCCTCGCCGTGAACAGCGAGTTCAACTACCCCAACTATTTTTCGATGAACCCCTCGGGTCCCGATCCGAAGCTCGCGCTCACCAAAGACTTTTTCGAGCTTGCCCTGAAACAGAATCCGAAGCCGCAGACTGTGGCGATCGCGGCGGCGGACGCCGAATTCGCGCGCAACGGCGCGGACGGCGCACGCGTCAACGCCAAGAATTTCGGTCTGAAGATCGTCTATGACCGCAATTACCCCCCGGCGACGGCGGATTTCGCACCGATCGTGCGCGCCGTGCAGGCTTTGAACCCGGACATTTTCGTGATCTGCTCCTATCCGCCCGACTCGGTCGGCATGGCGCGGGCGGTGAACGAGATCGGCTTCAAGCCGAAGATGATCGGCGCCGGCATGGTCGGTCTGCAGAGCACCTCGATCAAGACCGCGCTTGGACCGCTACTCAACGGTTTCATCAACTACGATTTCTGGCTGCCGGTGCCGAAGCTCATGTTCGAGGGCACGAAGGCGCTGATGGACGAATATCAGAAGCGCGCCGCAGGCGCCGGCGTCGATCCGCTCGGCTACTATATGGCGCCCCTTGCCTATGCGCAGATGCAGGTGGTCGAACAGGCGGTGCGCGAGACCAAGAGCCTCGACGATCAGAAGCTCTCGGACTACACGCGCCAGACGACCTTCAAGACCGTGGCCGGAAACATCAAGTTCGGCAAAGGCGGCGAGTGGGAGCAATCGCGCATTCTCCAGGTGCAGTTCCAGAATGTGAAGGGCAACGGCGTCGACCAGTTCAAGGGCATAGAAACCCAGGTCGTCGTCACACCGCAGGAATTTGCCTCCGGCAAGCCGATCTTTCCCTACGAAAAGGCGAAGGGCTGAGCCCTGCTCGGCGTCGCTGCGCGCGGCGGCTTCAGCCGACGCGCGCTTCAATCGCCTCCATGTCGGCATCGGAAAAGCCGAAATGGTGGCCGATCTCGTGGATCAGCACGTGACTGACGATCGCGCCCAGCGTTTCCTCGTGCTCGCACCAGTAGTCGAGGATCGGACGGCGATAGAGCCAGATCATGTTCGGCATAGCCGTGACGTCGGTATGCGAGCGGAAAGGCAAACCGACGCCCTCGAACAGACCGAGCAGTTCGAACGCGTCTTCGATCCCCATGCGAGCAAGGACCTCCTCGCTCGGAAAATCCTCCACGCGAAACACGACATCCGCACAGAGGGCACGAAACGTTTCGGGCAGGCGCGCGAATTCCTCGCGCGCGATCGCCTCGATGTCTTCGAGTCGCGGCGCGAAAAGATTGCGGCAGTCCGGATGGGATGGCGTATCGGGCATGTGGCGGAACGGCTTCTCAACGCAAATACGTGACATAAAGATAGACCCCGAGACCGATGCATGCGACGAGGCCGAGCGTCCGCCCGATGCGCCGCCCCCACGTTTCGATGGCATCGGGCGGCGCCGCCTCCCCCGCGTTCAACCCTTCGAAATGCCTCGCGATGCGCCGCGCGGCGGACGCCAAAGACGAGCCGAAGAACGCCGGGGTGTCCGGTTCCAGGCGCGCGGGCGCGTCCGGTCGCTTCGCCTCTTCCTGCCGGCTTCGATGCGTCATAGGCTGAGCATACGTTTCAAGCACGCCGCGCGCCATGCACCCGCCGCGAGCGCCCCGGGGAGAGCCCATGACCGCGCCGCCACGCCTCTACCGGATCGGGGTCGCCGTTCTCGCCCTTCTCGCTTTCGCCTCCGAGCCCGCGATGGCGCAGCGGCAGCACGGATCGACACCAACGGACGTCTCGGCACAAGCTCGGCCAGCCCGGCGCGCGCCCGCCCGCATCGAGGTGCGGCCGCTGCGCGGTCCGAACCCCCTGCACCGCGAGTGCGTGCCGGTCTTCACGGAGCGGTGGATTCCCCAATGGGGTGGATATGTGCTGTATGCCGGCCAGCGCTGTTGGTGGTCCCGGCAGTGAGACTCAGGCGGGCTCCACGGCGCGGGTCGCTTCGGCGAGCACGGATTGGATGCGTGCGACCTCCCGCTGAAGTTCTTCGAGAAACAAGCGCGCCTGCACCGAGAGCGTATGGCGCGCCGGCTCGATGACCACGAATTCCGCATAGTGCGGGGGATCGACGATCGGGTTGACGATGATGTCGCGCCTGCGGATGTCGTTGACGCAGATGAGGCTCGGCAGGACGGCGACCCATTCGGTCGCGGCGACGAATTCCAGCGTGCCGATCATCGCGTCCATTTCGATGAGATCGTCGATCGGAATGCCGTTGGTCTGGAAATAGGTGTCGAGATTGCGCCGGCGAATATTGGGCGGGCCCGGCACGACGATCTTGAGCGGCTTGATCTCGCGCAGGCGCACCGGCGCAAGGGGCAGCAAGCCGCGCGCGGGCCCCGACACCAGAAATTCGCGGTCGCGCGCCAAGAGGCGCGAACGCAGCCCCACCCTGCCCTCGAAGGTCGGCACGACGGCAAAGTCGAGCTCCTCCGCCAGGACCTGGTCGGTCAGGACGTTGGAATAGCCCTCGACGATCTTCAGTTTCACGTCGGGATGGTCGCTCACATAGCGCTTGAGTGCCGGCGCCAGCGCCGCCCGCGTGAAGGTCGGCATCAGGCCGATCCGCAGATTGCCGGTGACCCGCCCCGCGAGCGCCCGCATCTCCTCGCTGCCGGCCTTGAGGGTGCCGACGGCCTCGATGCAGCGCCGGTAATAGCGCAGACCCGCAGGGGTCGGCCGTACGCCCTGATTGGACCGCTCGAAGAGCTTGACGCCGAGCGTGCGCTCAAGCGCAGCAATGTGCTGTGACAGGCCCGACTGGGTCGCCGCCTCCCGCGCGGCCGCGCGGGTGAAAGAGCCTTCTTCGCAGACCGCGATGACGGCCCGGATCTGGCGCAGCGTGACTTCAGCCATCAGAAATCCTAATGCGGTTTCACGAAAGATATTATTTCAACTGCAGGCGTCGTCCAGCTACATTCCGCCGCAGTTGCATCCCGGTCGCGGCCGTCGCTATGCGAGGCCGGCAATCATCGAACAGTCGAGGAGGAGGATTGAATGGGCGCCAATTTCGGCATTGCCGGCATGGATTGGCAGCAGAGGATCAATTGGGACCGGCTGCGCGAATACCGCATCGAGCGTGCCCGCCAGATGATGAAGAAACACGGGCTGGGCGCGCTTCTCTGCATGTATGACGAGAACTGCCGCTACATTACCGGAACCCTGACGCCCGGCTGGAACCGTCTGAAGCCCGGCCTCCGTTATGCCCTTCTCTGCGGCGACGGCCGCCCGGTGCTGTTCGAGCAGGGCGACATCGGCATGCAGGTGGAGCGGCATGCCCCCTGGCTGCCGCCAGAGAACATTCGCTGGTCCTACGCCTGGATCAAGGGCGCGGCCGGCCCCGCCGCAACCATGCAGGTCACCAAATTCACCAATGCGATCATCGAAGAGATGAAGCGGCACGGCGTCTGGGGCCAGAAGCTCGGCGTCGACTTCATCGACATCAACATGATCGAAATTTTCAAGGACAAGGGCATTCACTGGGCCGACGGCATGACGCCCATGATGGAAGCCCGCGCCGTGAAGAACGAAGACGAGCAGGAGTGCTTCCGGATCGTCGGCGCGATCGGCGATGCGACCCACTGGGAGTGCATGAAGATCCTGCGGCCGGGCATCACCGAGAACCAGGTGACCGCGCATCTGATGGAATATCTCTATCAGTTCCCCGGCATGGAGGATGTGGAGGACGTCATCGTCTCGTCCGGCCCCAACACGTGGCCGAACTGGCGCAATTTCTCCGACCGTATCATCCAGCCCGGCGACATCGTCTTCATGGACCTCGCGGCGCTGACGTGGAACGGCTACAAGTCCTGCTATTACCGCACCTATTGCGTCGGCAAGGAGCCGACCCAGGAGCAGAAGGACACCTACAAGCAGGCGCTCGACTGGCTCTATGCCTCGATCGACGCCGTGAAGGTCGGCACGACCACGCGCGAGATCGCCTCGAAATGGCCGTCCGCCATGGAGACCTGGGGCTATCCGGACGAAGACCGTGCCGCCGCGAATTTCTGGGGTCACGGCCTCGGCCTTGCCCAGTACGACCAGCCGGTCATTTCGCGCATCTGGTCGCTCGACCATCCGGTCGAAATCAAGGAGGGCATGACCTTCGCCCTCGAGACGCAGCACGGCAAGAAGTTCCGCTACGGCGTCCGCATCGAAGAAATGCTGGTCGTCCACAAGGACTCGATCGAGATCGTGTCGAACTTCCCCGTGAAGGAGATCACCGTGGTCGACCCGATGCCGGGCTACGGCGACCACGTGCGCTAGAACAGGACAGGCCGAGATTGAGGGCCCTCATCTCCGTTCGATCCCGCGCAGGCGGGAGTCCGGAGCCGGGTCCCTGCTTTGGCGGGGACGGACGGGATGGGGGCGCGTTCCGGGGCGCTCGGCTCCGCTCCGCCCGGCTCCGGCCTCCTTGAGACTCTTCCGGCGCCGCACGCTGCGGCGTCGGAGTTGGCGTTTCGATCGCCTTTTGAAGGCGATCCCTGCACCGGCGGCGCAAGGCTGCCCACGAGCGCCGCGTGCGGGACACGCGAGCGGATGATATTGTCGCGTATGACGGTTGCACTCGCCGCAACGACCGAAACGGCAGACCTGCTTCTCCCCCTCGCGTGCGCGGAAGCAACCCGTGCCGAGCGTGTCGGCCCCAAGGCCGCGAACCTCGCACGCCTGGAACAGGCGGGCCTGCCCACTCCCGGGGGCTTCTGCCTCACGGCGGACGCCTATCGGCTGCAGATGGCCCGCCTCGGTCTCGAGGAGCTTGCCGCCCGCCTCGACTACCCGGACTCGCCGCTGACACGGAAGATTTCCGTCCAGGTGCGCCTCGCGCTCTACCAGTCTCCGATCGCCCCCGAAATTCTCGAGCCGCTGCGGGAGCAATGGCAGGCGCTGCGCGCGAGCGGAGCCCTGACGGCGATCCGCTCTTCGGCTCTTGTGGAAGACCAGGCCGGATCGAGCTTTGCCGGTCAATTCGAGAGCTTTCTCGGCATCGGCGACGAGACCGAAATGCTGACCGCGGTGCGCGCCTGCTGGGCCGCGCTGTGGACCACCAATGCCCGCCGCTACATGACGAATATCGGCCTTACGCCTGCCGACACCGCGATGGCTGTCCTGATTCAGCCGACCATCGAGGCCATTGCCTCGGGCGGCGGCCTCAGCGAAACGGCGGAAGGGCAGATGCTGCTTTCCGCGACCTGGGGGCTGGGGTCGGCCATCGCCCAGGGCGAGGTCGTGCCCGACCGCATTCTGCTCTCCCGCAAAGGGTTCCTCCGCTCGATTGAGGCCGGCCGCAAACGCCATCGGGACACCTGCTCGGCCGGCCATGGCGCAAGCCAGGCCGCCGTTCCGGCGGAGCTGGCCGAGAAGCCTTGCCTCACACCCGGCCAGGCGACGACGCTCGGACGCCTTCTCAAGCGCTGCGAGGCGCTGGCCGGCATGCCGGTGGAGATCGAATGGGCGATGGACGAAGGCGGCTTCAAGCTCTTGCAGTCGCGCCCGCTGCATGTGCAGGCGCCGACGGTGCCGGACGAAATCTGGCTCAAGCACCCGAAACTGACTGGCCATCCCGCCGGGATCGGCTGGGGGGTTGGGCGTGCCGTGGTGGTGAACTGCGAGTGTGAAATGTCGCGCGTTGCGCCCGGCGACGTGCTTGTCACGAAAGTGGCGGGGCCGGCCCTCGCCCATGTTCTGCCGCGCGTGGCGGGCGTGGTCGCCGAGCTCGGCGGCTCGACCTCGCATCTTGCCTCGCTTGCGCGCGAGAGGGGCATACCGATGGTCCTGGGCGTGCTTGACGCGACGCAGCGGATTCCCGACGGTAGCCACGTCGCCGTCGACGGCGTCGCCGGCATCGTACGGTGGATGACGTGAATCTGCCGAGAGTCGATCGGCCACGAACGGAAGTCACGTAACCGGCAGCGCCGCGCCGTCCGCCCGAGGGCTGCGCGCGCGACACGAGGGAGACGACATTGATGCGCCCGAAGGTTTTTGTTTCGCAGCCCATCGGCCCGACCGCCCTTGCCCGGCTAAAAGCGATCGCCGAGGTCGAGATGATCGATGACGCCAGCAAGATCATCTCCAAGGAACGGATGATCGCAGGCGTGAAGACGTGCGACATCCTCTTCCCCCTTCTTCACGACATCGTGGACAAGGAGGTGATGGCGGCCAATCCGAACCTGAAGGCCATCACCTCGATGTCGATCACGCCCGACCGCATCGACGTCGAGGAGGCGACGCGCCGCAGGCTTCCCGTCACGGTGGTGCCGGCGATGGCGGTGGAGACGACCGCCGACATCTGCTGGGCGCTCATGATGGCGGTCGCGCGCAATGTGGTACGCGGCGACAAGCTTGTGCGCGCCGGCATGTTCCCCGGCGCCCAATCCAACTATCTCGCGGGAGGCTTCGTGTGGGGGAAGACGCTCGGGCTCGTGGGCGGACGCGGCCGCATCGCCCGTGCGGTGGCGCGGCGCGCGCGCGGCTTCGACATGAAGATCCTCTATCAGAGCCGCAGCCGTATGACCCCCGAACAGGAAAAGGAGCTCGGAGCGACCTATGTCTCGCTCGATGAGCTGCTCAGGGAATCGGATTTCGTGTCGCTCCATCCGAACATGACGCCCGAAACCCACCACATGATCGGCGCGCGCGAGTTCGGGCTGATGAAGCCGACCGCCTATGTCATCAATACCTCGCGCGGTCCCGTGATCGACGAGAAGGCGCTGGTGAAGGCGCTGCAGAGCGGACGCATCGCAGGCGCCGGCCTCGACGTGTTCGAGCGCGAACCCTATGTCGAGCCGGAGCTGCTGACGATGGAGAATGTCGTGCTCACGCCGCATCTCGGCAGCGCCGTGCTGGAGGTGCGGGACCAGATGGCCAATGTTGTGGTCGACAACATCGAGGCCCTCCTCGCCGGCAAGCCGTTGCCGAACTGCGTCAACCCGCAGGTGTTGGAACAGCGCGCCGCATCCTGAGCCAGAGGCACCGCGCGGGCGCGCCCCGCCGCGGGCCGCACGACCGGCTTGCGCTCGATGGCCGAGTGGATCGGGCGCCGCCGGCCCCCCTCGGGCTCGTGTTTGCGGTGCAAAGAGTTGATCGCATAAGGAGTTCGCCGATGCCCCGTCCCGTCGTCGCCGTTGCCGACAGCCCCTTTCCCTCGCTCGACCCGGTTAAGGCCGCGCTCCAGCGGATCGATGCCGAGCTGCGCCTGGCCAAGAGCGGCAGCGAGAGCGACATCCTGGAGGTCGCACGCGACGCCGACGGTCTCATGGTCTGCTACGCCCAGATCACCCCGGCCGTCATCGCCGGGCTCACCCGCTGCAAGGTGATCGCGCGCACCGGCCTCGGTGTTGACAATATCGACCTGCCGTCCGCCAAGGCGAAGGGCATCACCGTCACTTACGTGCCGGATTACTGCCTGCAGGAGGTGTCCGACCATACGGTCGCCCTGCTGCTTTCGCTCGTGCGCAAGATCCCGCTGTCCAACCGGCTGGTTCAGGCAGGACGCTGGGAGATGCCGGCCGTCGTGCCGATCCATCGACTCGAAGGCCGCACACTCGGCCTGATCGGTTTCGGCAACATTCCCCGCGCCGTCACGCCGAAAGCCCAGGCTTTCGGCCTCAAGGTGATCACCAGCGACCCCTATGTCGCGCGCGAGCATCTTGAGCGGCTCGGCGTCGAAAACGTGTCTCTGGACGCGCTCTACGCCCGCGCCGATTTCGTGTCCGTGCATGCGCCGCTTACCCCCGAGACGCGCGGCCTCGTCAACGCCGACGCGTTCGCCAAGATGAAGCCGGGCGTCATGATCGTGAACACCGCGCGCGGTCCGCTGATCGACCAGAAGGCGCTGGTGGCAGCACTGGATTCTGGCAAGGTCGCGGGCGCCGCGCTCGACGTGCTGGAGCAGGAGCCTCCGCCCAAGGACCTGCCGCTCGCGGGTCGCGACAATGTGATCCTCACGCCGCACACGGCCTTCTATTCGGTGGAAGCGTTGCAGGAGCTGCAAACCAAGGCTGCAACCGACGTCGCGAAGGTGTTGTCCGGCGAAAAGCCCGTCTATCCGGTCAAGATGCCATAAGGCCGGACAAGCGACGACGGTGCGCCGACCGGGTCCGGCGCCCGCGGGCGCGGGCCCCCTGCGGCGAGGGGACTTGAAGGCTCGCGCCCGGTGTTCGTGGAACAGGGCGCGGATGTACGGGCGCCGAATTGCCCGCCTCACCATGGTTCGGTTCATGCAACGCTTGACGAGACCGGGCGTTGGGAGCTTGCCATGCGTGCCATCACCGTTCGGCCGGGCCTTGCCGGTTCGGCGCGCCTCGAAGAGGTTCCGGATCCCGACCCCGACGACCGCACCTTGCTCGTGCGCGCGCTCGCGCTCGGCGTGTGCGGCACGGATCGCGAGATCATCGCCGCACAGCATGGCTGTGCGCCCGAGGGCGAGGAACGCCTCATTCTGGGGCACGAATCGCTGGGCGTCGTCGAACGCGCGCCGCCCCATTCCGGCTTCGCCCCCGGCGACCATGTGGTGGGTATCGTGCGGCGGCCCGACCCCGTGCCCTGTCCCGCCTGCGCAGCCGGGGAGTGGGATATGTGCCGCAATGGACGTTACACGGAACGCGGCATCAAGAGCCGGCACGGCTATGGCTCGGAACGCTTCCGCCTCGGTCCCGACTACGCGGTGAAGGTCGACCCCGGCTTGGGCCTCGACGCCGTCCTGCTGGAGCCGACGAGCATTGTCGCGAAAGCCTGGGCGCATGCCGACGCGATCGCCCGGCGCGCCCGAGCAACGGCGCCGCGGCGGCTGCTGGTCACCGGCGCGGGTTCGATCGGGCTCCTGGCCGCGCTGTTGGGTCGTCAACGCGGTCTCGATTTGCACGTCTTCGACCGCGCGCGGCGGGGACCCAAGGTCGCACTGACGGCGAAGCTCGGCGGGACCTATCACCACGGCGATCTCGGCACGGTTCTGCGCGAGGTCGAACCGGATATCCTGATGGAATGCACCGGGGCGCCGGCGGTCATTCGTGACTGTCTTGCCCAGACTGGCCGGAACGGCATCATCTGCCTCGCCGGTCTGTCCTCGGCCGGCCACGAGGAGCCGCTCGACATCGGCTTCATCAACCGCACGATGGTTCTGGAAAACCAGGTCTTGTTCGGCGCCGTGAATGCCAACCGGATGCATTATGAGGCGGCGGCGGCCGCCCTCAAGACGGCCGACCGTCGGTGGCTGTCCGGCCTGATCACGCGCCGCGTTCCGCTATCGCGCTGGAGCGAGGCCGTGGAAAAGCGGCCGGGCGACATCAAGGTGGTTGTGGAATTCACGAGCGATCATGCCGCTTCGCATTGAGGACTATGCGCTCGTCGGCGACTGCGAGACGGCTGCGCTCGTCGGCAAGGACGGTTCCGTCGATTGGCTGTGCTGGCCGCGCTTCGACTCCGATGCCTGTTTTGCGGCGCTGCTCGGCACGCCGGAGCACGGGCGCTGGCTGATCGCCCCGAAGGACCGCGCGGCCCGCGTGACCCGCCGCTACCGCGACGGCACCCTCATTCTCGAGACGCGCTTTGAGACTTCGGAGGGAGCCGCCACGGTTATCGATTTCATGCCGCTGCGGGACCATGTCTCCGATCTCGTACGCATCGTGCGGGGCGAGCGCGGGCGCGTGACGATGCAATGCGAACTCATCATCCGCTTCGGCTACGGTGAGATCGTGCCCTGGGTGACGCGGCTCGAGGACGGCACGCTGCGCGCCATCGCCGGCCCCGATATGCTGCTGCTGCGTACCCCCGTCCACCTGCACGGGGAAGGGCTGAAGACCGTCGGCGACTTCGATGTCATGGCGGGTCAAGAACTTCCTTTCGTGCTCTCTCACTGCCTGTCGCACCTCCCGCCGCACAGGCCGGTCGACGCCCACACCGTTCTGGAACGCACCGAAAGCTTCTGGCGCAAATGGAGCTCCGCCCTCCCCTCGCACGGGCCATGGACGGAAGTGGTGCGCCGTTCCCTCATCACCCTGAAGGCCCTCACTTACGCGCCCACGGGCGGCATCGTCGCGGCCCCGACCACCTCCCTACCCGAGCAGATCTGCGGGGTTCGCAACTGGGATTACCGCTACTGCTGGCTGCGCGACGCGACGCTGACATTGCTCGCGCTGATGGAGGCCAATTTCTTCGGCGAGGCGCAGGCCTGGCGCGATTGGCTGCTGCGCGCGGCCGCCGGCAGCCCGAATCAACTGCAGATCATGTATGGCATCGCCGGCGAGCGGCGCTTGACCGAATGGCAGGTGCCGTGGCTGCCCGGCTACGAGAACTCGCGGCCGGTCCGCGTCGGCAACGCCGCCTATCGCCAGCTGCAACTCGATGTCTACGGCGAAGTGATGGACGCCTTGCATCAGGCGCGGCGCGGCGGCCTCGCGGCAACCGAATCCGGCTGGGATTTCCAGCTCGCCGTGACCGCCCACCTCGAACAGATCTGGCGCGAGCCCGACGAAGGCATCTGGGAGACGCGCGGCGGCCGCCGGCACTTCACCTATTCGAAGGTCATGGCCTGGGTGGCATTCGACCGCATGATCAAGAGCGCCCGCGCGTTCAAGCTGCCCGGGCCGATCGACAGCTGGGTGCAGACGCGCGAGGAGATCCGCGCCGAGGTGCTGGAGAAGGGGTTCGATCCGGCGCTCGGCAGCTTCGTGCAGAGCTACGGATCGAAGGAACTGGATGCGAGTCTCCTGCTCCTGCCGGAAGTGGGGTTCCTTCCGCCCGACGATCCCCGCGTTCGCGGGACCATCAGCGCCATCGAGCGCAACCTCATGGTCGACGGTTTTGTCAGACGTTACAACACGGCGACCTCCGAGGACGGACTGCCGCCGGGGGAAGGCGCATTCCTCGCCTGCAGCTTCTGGCTCGCCGACGCCTATCAGCTCACCGGGCGCCTCGAGGACGCGACCCGGTTGTTTCGCCGGCTCATCGGCCTGTGCAACGACGTCGGCCTCTTGAGTGAGGAATACGACACGGCGACGGGGCGGCTGGTCGGCAATTTCCCGCAGGCTTTTTCCCACGTGGCGCTCGTCAACACCGCCGCCAATCTGAGCCGCGCGACCAAGCCGTCCGAGCAAAGGCGGGAGCAGACAGCCGCCGTTCCGGCAGGCTGATCCGGCGCCCGCGCGCCGGGACCCGCCGGGCTCTTTCTGCGGAGGGTTCACTCGGCGTGCGAACCGCCCGTCGTGGCGGGTGCGCCGCTTGACGCCGAGCCGCCGCACGTCCCCACAATGCGGCCCCACACCGCACCGCAATCATTCCCAAAAGGAGGACGCCTTGATCGTCGATGTCCGCACCTATCGCACCCGCCCGCGCGCGCTGCACGCGATGCTCGACCTCTACGAGAAGACCGGACTTGCCGTGCAGACCCGTCATCTCGGGCCGCCGCTGGCCTACCTCTACACGGATGTCGGCGAGCTCAACACTTACATGCACCTCTGGGTCTATGAGAGCGCGGCCGACCGGGAGGCCAAGCGCGCCGCGCTCGCCAAGGAGCCGGAGTGGCAGGAATATCTGCGCGCGAGCGGGGAGGCCGGATATCTCGTCCACCAATCCAACCGGCTGATGGTTCCGGCAAAGTTCGCGCCGATCGCGCGCTGAGGGCGCGCCGGCAATCGCGGCTCATGCGCGGGCGGCACCCCGCGCGTGAGCGCTAAGGTCGGCAAGTCCTGTTGCTCGGCCAGTCGATGGTCTATGCAAAGAGCGGACGAAACGGAGACCCAGTCATGCGCGGCAAGGACAATACCCGCAGCGCGGCGGAAGTTCTGGTCGATCAACTCCTTGCCAACGGCGTGCGCCACGCCTTTTGCGTGCCGGGCGAAAGCTATCTCGCGGTGCTCGACGCCTTTCACGATCGTGACATCACGATCACCGTCTGCCGCCAGGAAACCGGCGCAGTGATCATGGCGGAGGCGGTCGGCAAGCTCACGGGCCGGCCTGGCATCGCCTTCGTGACCCGCGGTCCCGGCGCGAGCAATGGAATGCACGGAATCCACATCGCGCGGCAGGACTCGACCCCCGTCATCATGTTCGTCGGGCAGGTCGGGCGCGAGATGCGCGAACGCGAGGCTTTCCAGGAGCTCGACTATCGCGCCGTGTTCGGCTCCGTCGCCAAGTGGGCGACCGAAATCGACGAGGCGCACCGCATTCCCGAACTCGTCTCGCGGGCCTTCTACACCGCGACCACGGGGCGGCCGGGGCCGGTCGTCATGGCGCTGCCGCAGGACATGCTGACCGAACGGCTCGCCATTGACGATGCGCCGGCCTCGCAGCCCTTCGAGACCTTTCCCGGCCTGCCCGACATGGTGCGGCTACAGAAGCTCCTGTGGGCCGCCAAGCGCCCCGTGGCCATTCTCGGCGGCAGCCGCTGGAGCGAGGCCGCCTGTGCCCGCGTGGCGCAATTTGCCGAACGGTTCGCGCTGCCCGTGGCGACGAGCTTCCGCCGCGGCCATCTGTTCGATGCGCTGCATCCCTGTTATGCGGGCGATTTCGGCATCGGCCCGAACCCCGCGCTGCTTTCCCATGTGAAAGAGGCCGATCTTGTGCTGCTGATCGGCGGACGGCTCGGCGAAATTCCCTCGCAGGGCTATGCGCTGTTCGACATCCCGGCGCCGCGGACCTGTCTCGTGCATGTGCATCCCGGCGCCGAGGAGCTCGGCCGCGTCTATCAGCCGGCGCTCGCGATTCACGCTTCGCCGACCGCCTTTGCGGCCGCGCTGGAGAGCCTGCAGGCTCCCGCGGCCTTGCCCTGGCGGGAAGACACCGCGCGCTTGCACGAGAGCTATCTCGCCTGGACCGAAACCGCGACCGAGGTGCCCGGCGCGGTCAATCTCGGCGAGATCATGGTGTGGCTGCGTGGCACCCTGCCGCCGGAAGCCATCATCTGCAATGGCGCCGGAAACTTCGCGACCTGGGTGCACCGCTTCTATCGGCTGCGCCGCTTCGGCACCCAGCTCGCCCCGACATCGGGCTCCATGGGCTACGGGGTTCCGGCCGCGGTTGCGGCAAAGCGCCTCTTTCCGGATCGGCCGGTCATCGCCTTCTCGGGCGACGGCGACTTCCTGATGAACGGGCAGGAGTTCGCAACCGCCGTCCAATACGGCCTGCCGATCGTGGCGATCGTGGTCGACAACGGCATGTACGGAACGATCCGCATGCACCAGGAGCGCGAGTACCCCGGCCGCATATCCGCAACCGCCTTGAGAAACCCGGACTTTGCGGCCTATGCCCGGGCATTCGGCGGCTTCGGTGCGACGGTCGAAAGAACTGCGGATTTTGCTGCCGCTTTCGAGGCCGCTGAGCGCTCGGGGCAGCCCGCCGTCCTGCACCTGAAGGTCGATCCGGAGGCGATCACGCCCGCGACCACCATCCGCAAGATCCGCGAGAAAGCCTTGGCGGCGCACAGCGGAGGATGAGCCCTCGGATGCCGTTGAAGGCGTCCTCTTGCGGGTATTCGTGAATCATGGCTCATTCCTTGTGGGGCGAGCCATGGTTTACCGTCAGACCGAGAAAGTGCGAGCGCGGCTCGCGGCGCGCAAAGCCGCGATCCTCGCCGCCGCGCGGGCGCTTGCCGCGGAGCAGGGGCTTGAGGCCGTGCAGATTGCGCCGGTGGCCGACCGCGCCGGCATCGCGGCCGGCACGGTCTATCGCTACTTTCCGGCAAAGACCGTCCTGGTTGAGGCGCTCGTTGAGTCCGTAACCCGCGGCGAGGTTGAGGCCATCCGGGCGGCGGCGGAAACGGCCCCCGGCCCCTTGTCGAGCCTTTCGGCCGCCATCCTGACCCTTGCCGCGCGGGCACGGCGACAGCGCCGCCTGATTTGGAGCTTGACCGGCGAACCCGCCGACGTCGAAACGGATAGCGCGCGGCTTCGCTTTCGAGCGGCGCTGGTCGACGAGCTTGCCGTTCGTCTCGGCCCGGCGGTGACGAGCCTCGATGCCCCGCTTGCGGCAACGACGGTGCTGGGGGCCTTGCTGGAGGGTCTCGTCGGCCCGCTCGCACCGCCGGTGGGAGCCGGTGAGCGGGACACGGTACAGACGGTTGTGCTGATCGCGTTACGGGGACTGGGCATCGTGGACGCGAGAGCGCGCGGCTTGGTGGTGCAAGCGCCTTGGCCGGTGGAGGAACCGGCGCCCGCATAGGCCGGCGCCGCTTTTTTCCGCGGCCAAGGGGCCGCACCGGACGGACGGCCTCAATGCGACATGAAGCACGGCACGGTCATCGAGGCGAGCATTCCGCGCGTAACTCCGCCGAGAATGAATTCGCGCAGGCGCGAGTGGCCGTAACCGCCCATCACCACGAGATCGGCGGACATATCGGCGGCGTGCGACAGCAGGGTTTCCTCCACCTTGCCGGTCGCCACGATGCGCTTCACCTCGACGGTCACGCCATGGCGCGCGAGATGCTGCCCCATATCGGCCCCCGGGATCGAATCCTGCTTGCCCTCCTCGCCCAACACCATCACGACCTCGACCGCTTTCGCGCGCGTGAGGAACGGCATAGCATCCCCGATCGCGCGCGCGGCCGCGCGTCCCCCGTCCCAGCACACCATCACCCGCTCGAGTTTGAGCTCGCCGGTGTGAATATAGGGGACGACGATCACGGGGCGGCCGGAGACAAACAGCGCCGATTCGGCGATCAGCTCTTCGGCCGGAACCGTCTCCTGGTCTGCCTGGATCACGACCGAAAGGTCGAAGCGGCGCGCCATGCGGCCGAACTGGTCGGCCGCTCCGGCCATACTGGCGCTGAACACATGGGATTCGGCCGAAACCCGTTCACGGCGAACCGACTCCTCGAATTTGGCCTTCGCGGCGTTCGCAAAGTCGATATTTTCCTGACGCTGCGCCTCGATGAAATCCGTCGGCACCGCCCCCATCACGCTGGCGCCGATGACCGGCTCGTACGCGAATGCGACCCCCGCGACATGCGCGTCGAACAGTTCGGCAAGCGCGAGGGCATAAGCCGTGGCGGCGTGGTTCTTATCGGCAGGGGAGAGGTGGACAAGCACATCCTTGATCATAATCGTCCTCGCAAAAGGGGTCGCGGTGCGGCTTATTTCACTTTGCCGTCGGGGCCGAATTGTCGGAGATAGGCCCAGAGGTTGGCGATGTCGGTCTCGTTCGTGATCCCGGCAAAGAACATCTTGGTGCCCGGAATCCGGGCCCGCGGGTTGCGAATGTACTCCTTGAAGGCGGCCTCGTTCCAGACGATGCCCGAACTCTTGTTGGCGCCCGTGTAGGCATAGCCTTCGACCGTGCCGGCGCGCCGCCCTTCGAGCCCGTTCAGCACGGGCCCCACCTTGTTTTTCGCGCCCTCCCCCACGGCGTGACACGGGAGGCATTTGTTGAACACCACCGCTCCCGCTTCACGATCCTGCGCGAGGCTCCGCGACGCAAGCACAAGCCCCGTGGCGACGGCGCAGGTAAGAACAAGAGCGGAATTCGTCGATAACGGCATGAGGACGGCCTCTCGCGGTTCCGAAACGGCCATGTCCGAATGGAGGGACGACGGGCGCCTGTCAACGCGGCCGTGCGGACTCCCAGGCCGACGCGAGTCGCCTCCGGCCTGCGCATCGCCTATGTTTCGGTAGCGTCTGTAAAAATACCGCGAGTCGGAACGACCTATGTCGCGATTGGAAATGCCCGAGCCCGATCCGGACGTGCTGAGCCGCCGCGCGAAGATCGTCGCCGATCTGTCGACCATCGTGCCCGGGGAGGGCGTGATCGCGGGCGAGCGCGAGATGCGGCCTTACGAATCGGACGGGCTCACGGCCTACCGGCAGCTCCCGATGGTGGTGGTCCTGCCGGACACCACCGAACAGGTCTCGCGCGTCCTGCGGTATTGCCATGAGAACGGCATCCGCGTGGTGCCTCGCGGAGCGGGCACGTCCCTCTCGGGGGGCGCCCTGCCGCTTGCCGACGGCGTCCTGCTCGGCATGGGCAAGTTCAATCGCATCCGCGCGATCGACTATGAAAACCGCGTCGTCGTTGCCGAGCCTGGCGTGACCAACCTCGCGATCACCAAGGCCGTCGAAGAGCGCGGCTTCTATTACGCGCCCGACCCTTCCTCGCAGATCGCCTGCACGATCGGCGGCAACATCGCCGAAAATTCCGGCGGTGTGCATTGCCTCAAATACGGACTCACAACCAACAATGTGCTCGGCTGCGAACTGGTGCTGATCTCCGGCGAGATCGTGCGCATCGGCGGTTACCACCTCGACAGCGGCGGATACGACCTCCTCGGGGTAGTCACCGGCTCGGAGGGGCTTCTCGGCGTCGTGACGGAAGTCACTGTGCGCATCCTCCGCAAGCCGGAAACGGCACGGGCGGTGCTGGTCGGATTCGCCACGTCGGAGGACGCCGGCGCCTGCGTCGCCAGCATCATCGGGGCCGGCATCATCCCGGGGGGCATGGAGATGATGGACCGCCCCGCGATCCACGCGGCGGAGGATTTCGTCCATGCCGGCTATCCACTCGATGTCGAAGCGCTCCTGATCGTGGAACTCGACGGGCCACGCGCCGAGGTCGATCATTTGCTCGAGCGTGTCACCCGAATCGCCCGCGAGTGCCGGGCGAAGACCCTGAAGGTCTCGACGTCCGAAGAAGAGCGCCTCCTGTTCTGGGCCGGCCGCAAGGCGGCCTTCCCGGCCGTCGGCCGGATTTCGCCCGACTACTATTGCATGGACGGTACGATCCCGCGCGCGCGGCTGCCCGACGTGCTCGCCCGCATGCGCGAAATGCAGCAGATTTACGGCCTGCGCGTCGCCAACGTCTTCCACGCAGGAGACGGCAATCTGCACCCGCTCATTCTCTACGACGCCAACAATCCGGGCGAGCTCGATCGGGCTGAGGCGTTCGGCGCCGAAATCCTCAAGCTTTGCGTCGAGGTCGGCGGGGTGCTGACCGGCGAGCATGGCGTGGGGGTCGAAAAGCGTGACTTGATGCCGACGATGTTCAACGAGACCGACCTTGCGCATCAGGAACGGCTCAAATGCGCCTTCGACGAGCGGGGCCTGCTCAATCCCGGAAAGGTGTTTCCGACGCTTCACCGCTGTGCCGAACTCGGCCGCATGCACGTCCACGCGGGAAAGGTCGCGTTTCCGGACATTCCGCGGTTTTGACATATCCCAGAATGACTGAAGCCATCGCACCGGGCGACGCGACCGAGGTCGAAGATGCGATCAGGTCGGCCGCCGCAAGAGGCCGAACGCTCGAAATCCTCGGCCACGGCTCGAAGCGGCCGATCGGCCGCGCAGCGCAATGGGACGTCGCGCTCGATCTATCGGGCCTTTCCGGCGTTACGCTCTACGAGCCGCGCGAGCTCGTGCTTTCCGCCCGCGCCGGCACACCGATCGCCGAGATCAATGCGCTGCTTGCAGCCCAAGGGCAGCATCTTGCCTTCGAGCCGATCGACTACGGACCCGTTCTGGGCGGGACGCCGGGCCGCGGAACCTTAGGCGGGGTGCTCGCCGCCAATCTCTCCGGTCCCCGCCGTCTCACGGCCGGTGCGGCACGCGACCATTTTCTCGGCTTTTCGGCCGTGTCGGGTCGCGGCGAAACATTCAAGTCCGGCGGCCGTGTGGTCAAGAACGTCACCGGGTATGATCTATCCAAGCTTGCGGCCGGTTCCTGGGGAACGCTGGTCGCACTCACGGACGTGACCGTGAAGGTGCTGCCGCGTCCCGAGACCGAGGAAACGCTCTTGCTGTTCGGGCTGGACGACCGCACTGCCGTCGGCGCGCTGGCGCTCGCGATGGGGTCGCCCGGCGAAGTTTCGGGTGCCGCGCATTTGCCGGCCGCCGCTGCGCGGCGGACGATCGTGGCAAGCCTTTCGGGTGAACGCTCTGTCACCGCGTTTCGCCTCGAAGGCGTGCTACCGTCCATCCTGGCGCGCCGCCGCGTCCTCGAAGAGCTCTTGGAACAGTTCGGCGAGCGGGCGGTCCTGGCCGAGAACCCTTCGCGCGCGCTCTGGCGCGCCGTCCGCGACGTAACGCCCTTTGCGGCGGCCGAGACCGGGCCGGCGCGCCCGCTCTGGCGCGTCTCCACGGCACCGACGCGCGGCCCCGAGCTGGTCGAGCGCATCCGCATGGAAAGCGAGATCGAAGCGTTCTACGATTGGGCGGGCGGGCTCGTCTGGGCGCTGCTGCCCGCCTCCGAGGACGCAGGGGCCAGGATCGTGCGCACCGCAACGGCGGCCTGTGGCGGCCATGCGACCCTGATCCGCGCCCCCGCTTCCGTCCGCGCCGTGGTCGCGGTATTCGAGCCCTGCGATGCGGTCACGACGGCGCTGACGATGCGCATCAAGCAGAATTTCGACCCCAAAGGGGTGTTGAGCCCCGGCCGCATGTATCCCGGCGTTTAGGCCATGCAGACCACCTTCAGCCCGGCGCAGCTTGCCGATCCTCGTACCGCCGAGGCAGCCCGTATCCTTCGGGCCTGCGTGCACTGCGGCTTCTGCACCGCGACCTGCCCGACCTATGTTTTGCTCGGCGACGAGCTCGATTCGCCGCGCGGACGCATCTACCTCATCAAGGAGATGCTCGAGCAGCAGCGCCCCGCGTCCGCCGATGTGGTCAAGCACATCGACCGGTGTCTCTCTTGTCTCGCCTGCATGACGACGTGTCCGTCAGGTGTCAACTACATGCACCTCGTCGACCACGCCCGCGCGCATATTGAACAAACGTATCGGCGTCCATGGAGCGACCGGATCATCCGTACGCTCATCGCCCACACCCTGCCCTACCGGGCGCGGTTCCGGCTCGCCCTTGCCTTCGCGTCGCTCGCCAAGCGAATATTCGCTCCCGTCCTGCCGCAGGCCGAGGCGGGCGCGCCGACGTCACACGAGCGCGGGGGCGGTGTTCTGCGACGCATCGGCACGATGTTGAGGCTTGCTCCGCGGCGTGTGCCCCGCCCGGCGCCGCACGAGCGGCCGGCGGTCCATCCCGCGCAGGGGCCGCGCCGCGGCCGAGTCGTACTGATGCTCGGCTGCGCGAACGAGGTGCTCGCCCCCGAGGTCAACAGCGCAGCCCTTCGACTGCTCACGCGCAACGGTATCGAAGTCGTGGTGGCGGAGCAGGAGGGCTGCTGCGGAGCCCTCGTGCATCACATGGGACGTGAGGGGCACGCTCTCGCGCAGGCCCGCCGCAACATCGATGCCTGGGCCCGGGAAGCCGAGCGAGAGCCGATCGATGCGATCCTCGTGACCGCCTCCGGCTGCGGCACCACGATCAAGGATTACGGGTTCATGCTGCGGACGGACCGCAAATATGCCGCGCGCGCCGCATGGGTCTCGGGGCTCGCGCAAGACATTTCGGAGTATCTTGCAACGCTCGACATTCCGCCCGCGAAATCGCCGCAGCCGCTCGCCGTCGCCTATCATGCGGCCTGTTCGCTGCAGCACGGGCAGCGCGTTGTTCGCGAGCCGAAACAACTGCTTACGCGCGCAGGCTTTGCCGTGCGCGAGATTCCCGAGGGGCATCTGTGCTGCGGCTCCGCCGGCACCTACAACATGCTTCAGCCGGAGATCGCGGCACGTCTGCGCGACCGCAAAGTCGCCAACATCGCGCGCGTGGCGCCCGATGTCATCGCCACGGGAAATGTCGGTTGCGCGGTGCAGATCGCCCAGGGCACGCGCATTCCGGTCGTGCACACGGTCGAGCTTCTCGATTGGAGCGACGGCGGCCCAGTTCCCGCCGCACTGGAACATTTGGCTTTGCGCGCGAGTTCATCGCAAGGTTTCACGCTCGCAAACACGTAATGCGTTTTCGAGTGCGCATCGGCGCTCAAAGTGATAAAGATGTCTGAGCGTGGGGTTCACACAGGAGCAGAGGCCATGGCAAAACGCGCAACCCGGGGAGCACGCAAGAAGACGGGCGCAAAGACGAGGAGCGTCGCGAAGAAGACTACAACGAAGAGAAAGGCGACGACCAGAACGGCAGCCCGGCGCACGACCGCCAAGCGCACGACGACGCGCCGCGCGGCGCCGAAGCGGGCGGCGGCAAAGCGCGGCGCAAAGAAGACGACCGCGAGGAAGACGAGCGCCAGGAAGGCTCCTGCCCGCAAGTCGAGAGCCGGCAAGAGCACGGCGAAGAAAACGGCAACCCGCAGATCCGCGCGAAGCACCCGCAGCACCACGGCGCGTGCCCCGGCCCGGGAGACCAAAGCCCGGTCGGCGCGCAGGAGCGCAACGAAACGCACCTCGCAGCCCTCGGCCGCGCAGGAGCCCGCCGCGAAGCCTGAGGCTTCGTCCGCCACGCCGATGGGATGGCTCGAATCCGCCACCAATCTGCTGCGGGGCGAGAGCAGCAATGGCGGACCAGCGAATTCCGGCGAGCGGAACGAGAACTGAGAAGCGCGTTGGCCCTCCCTTTAAGGCTCCCGCGTAAGCCGCAGAGGTCTTGCGCCGCGCGAGGGGCGTGAGCGCGAGGCGATCGGTTCACGCCTTCACGGCACGATTGCCGTGGAGGCGCCTGCCGAAGCGAGACGCTCAGGCGTCGAGCAGTGCCATGACGCTTTGGCCGATGGCGTGCTTCTCGTGCGCAACGACCGGCGCCGCTGCCGCTCGGAAAGCGGCGAGATCGACCTCTTCCGCCTCCAAGATCCCTACGCCCGCCGCGTCGATGACGGCGCGGCATTGCGCGTCCTCGGCCTGTGCGAAGGCCCGCTGCGCCTCGGTCGCCTCGGCCGCGGCGGAGCGCAGCGCCTCCTGCAGATCGCGCGGCAGCGCGTCATAGCGCGCGCGGTTCACGAGCAGCGGCGCGCAGCCGAAGAAGTGGCTGGTCAGCGTCAGATGCATGTGGTGGCGGTGAATGCCGAAATTTACGAAATTGGTGAGCGGATTTTCCTGGGCGTCGACCCGGCCCGCCGCCACCGCGGCCGGCAGATCGGCAGGATCGACCGCGATCGGCGAAAAGCCGAAGGCGGCGAAGATCCGCTGATGCAATGGGCTCGCCGTCGTCCGCATGCGCAAGCCTGTGCAGTCCCGCGGTGCGCGGATGGGGCGAACGGCATTCGAGATGTGGCGGAAGCCATTGTCCCAGAAGGCGAGCACGCGATAAGGCAAGGCGTCCGCAACCGCCTGCGCAAGATGTGCGCCGAATGCGCCGTCGAGCCTTTCGTAGATGGTGCCCCGATCGGTCAAGAGAAACGGCAGGTCGAGCGCCCGCAGGGCCGGAACCTTGGCGGTATCGAGATAACTCGATTGGAAATAACAGATGTCGAACGCGCCTTCGGCAACCAGTTTCAGAAGGTCGGCTGCCTTATAGCCCTGTTCGGCGACATTGGCGGTGACAAGCACGCGCGCTGCGCCCGAAAGGCGCCGCTCGAGCGCCGCCGCAAGGCGGCGCAGGGCACGGGTATGGACGGAATTTTCGCCTTGATAACCGCCGAAGCGGAAATTGAGAGTCATTGGCTCACCCCGGTAGAGCGACGGTGAAACGGAGAATGCGCCGCACCTGTCTCCCTCAAGGGCCCTTCCCCCGTTCGGCGGGCGGCTGCGGCCCGAGGCGTCGCATGAAGCTGACGATCAGCGGCATCGTCAGGATGACGAGCACGAACCGGAACAGATGGTGCGCGCCCACGAAGGCCGTGTCGAGGTGGAGGGCGAGCGCAAGAATCATCATCGCGTCGATCGCACCCGGAGCATAGGCGAGGATCGCAGCGCCGGTGTTGAGCTCGAGAATCGCAGCCGCCGCAATAGCGAAGGCGAAAGCCACGACATTGCCGACGACGAAGGCGCCCGCGGCCGCGGCCGCGAGATAACGCAGGAGCCGTATGTCGGTGTTCGCGAAGCGCGTGCCCGTGACCCCGCCGAGGATCACGAAGGTGCAGACCGAGAGCCACCACGGCACCGTGACGCCGATGAGCCCGGTGGCGTGCAGGATTGCCGAGGAGACCATTGCTCCGAAGATCAGGCCGCCGGGGAAGTTCACTTTGTGCGCCACATAGGCGGAAAGCCCCGAAACCGCGAGGAGCACTCCGAGCGGCAGAGGCTGCGCGAGCGTTCCGACCGCCGCGCGCGGCGCCGGCGTGCCGATAAAACCGAAGGCCGCGAGCGCGGCCGGCAAAAGAACCGCGAGGCCGGCCACCCGCACGGTCTGCACCACCGCGACGGAACGCACGTCGGCGCGGTTCTCGATCGCCAGCACGATCACGGTCGCAAGGCCGCCGGGAAAGGAAGCGAGCAGGGCGGAATTGCGATCCCAGCCGTGCACGACGCAGAGATAGGCGGTGACGACCGCCGTCAGCACGAACATGCCGATGCCGAGAACCAGGAGGCTGAGAGGCCAGCTCGCCATGCCGGCAACCGTCTCGGGCGTCACGGTCGAACCGAGCGAGGTTCCCATCACGACATAGGTGACGCGGGCAAGCGCATTGGGCACGTTCACCGGCCGCCCGGCGAGCGCCAGCGCGGAAACCGCGATGATAGCCCCCGAAAGCCAGCCGCCCGGCAAGCCGGCGAGCCCCAGCACGGCGCCGCCGATGCCGGCCGCGAGCAGCGTTTCGGCAACGTTAAGGAGCGTGGGCGCCGGGCGCGATGCGGGAGCAGGAGCGGGAGTCACGGCTCTCGCTTATGCCCCGAGAGTCGAGCGGAGCAAAGCCCGCTTTCCCGGGGACAAGAGCCCGCCGCTCTTCGATCGGGCCTAAGGCCGTGCGTCGAGCACCCGCGCCAGCGCCGCGGCAGCGTCCCGCAATTGCTCTGCACTGCGGGCAAAGCACAAACGCAGAAAGCGCTCGCCGCCCGCCCCGAAGGCCGTTCCGGGCGCGAGCCCAACGCCCGCCTCGTCGATGAGGCGGAACGTGAGGGCGCGCGTGTCGCTCTCCCCGTCCACCTGGAAGAAGAGATAGAAGGCGCCGTCGGGCAGCGCGAAGCGGCAGCGCCCGGTCGCCCGCAGCGCATTTGCGACGATGTCCCGTCCGGCCCGCGCGCGGGCGATCTGGTGGGCGACGAACCCCTCGCCGCGTTCGAGCGCGGCCACGCCCGCCCGCTGCATGAATTGCGCCACCCCCGAGGTGGAGTACTGGATGAGATTCTCAATCGTCTGGCCGAGCGACGGGTGCGCAAGGATCCAGCCGACGCGCCAACCCGTCATCGCCCAGTTTTTCGAGAATGTGTTGACGAACAGGACTCGGTCGTCCGGCTCCATGACATCGAGGTAGGAGGGAGCGCGCGCGCCCTCCCCATACCAGAACCGCGCATAGGTTTCGTCGGCGACGATCCAGAGCCCGTGACGGCGGGCGAGCGCCAGCGTTTCGCGCAGGTCGTCGGGCGTTGCGGTCCAGCCGGTCGGATTCGAAGGCGAAACCATGAACAAGGCGCGCGTGCGCGGCGTCACCGCGCGGGCGAGCCGCTCGTGGTCGAGCGCCCAGCCGGCATTGCCGAAGCTCATCGGCACTTCGACGGCGCGCGCGCCGATGACGCCGGTCGCCGCCGCGGCATTGGGCCAAGTCGGCGTCGGCAGCAGCAGCTCATCGCCGCTTGCGACGGACATGGCGAGGGCGATCTGGATCGCCTGCATGCCGGAGCCGGTGATGTAGAACGACTCGGCCGAGAAGGGGCGGCCGTAGAGACGCTGGTGGTAACGGGCGAGCGCCTCGCGCAGCTCCGGCAGGCCGCGCTGCCAAGTGTAGAAGGTTTCGCCCGCGGCGAGCGCGCGGGTTGCGGCTTCGCAGATGAAGGCCGGCGTGGGCATGTCGCCCTCGCCGGCCCAGAGCGGAACGACGTCGCCGCGTCGGCGCCCGTAATTCATGGCCTCGACGATGCCGCTTTCCGGCGCAAGCCGGGCCGGCGCCGTGAGCGCGGCGACAAGCGGGGCGACCGTTTGGGTTTGTTCGGCGGCGGCTTCCACGGGGTCCTCTGGACGGGGCACGCGATCGTACAGCCGGCCCTGAGGAATTTCGAGGGCTGGGACGGCAACGGGCGGTTCCCGTCCATCGGAATGCGGGGGCGGCCAGACGCATTCCCGAAACCCGTCGTATCGACCGAAGACTGGGGGCGCCGCCGCAGGCCCCCGGGACGACGGACGACGGAGCCGGGGCCGACGCCCCCCGGGCGCGCGCGGGAATGGTCGCCTTTGCCGTGGAGATGGATGAGGGTCCTTCCCCGAAAGGCTCTGCCACATTAGCCACCGGCGGCTCCGTGCCCGGCACAGGGGCGAAGCCGCTCGCGCAACCGCACCCATAGCCGTCAGCGCCCGCGGCAATGAACGACCGCGGTCCGCATGGGATGGCGAAAGCGGGCCGAACGCAGTATGTGATGGGCCCGACCGGAAGGGTGGCCGAGCGGTTTAAGGCAGCGGTCTTGAAAACCGCCAGGGGTTCACGCCCCTCGTGGGTTCGAATCCCACCCCTTCCGCCAAAAGATCATATTTGTCGGTGACTTACGTCGAGTTCTTTGCACCTCCTCACCGGAAGCGCCCGGCGAAGATGTAGCGCCAGCGTTTGCCCGTGAGGTAGAAAAGGCCGCGTTCGCGGTCATAGGCGATGCCGTTCAACACATATTGCGGGTTTCCCTCGATGCGTTGGCGCTCGGCCTCGTCCATGGCGTTCCAGAGCGCCGAGAGATCGGCGACCGCCTCGACACAGCCGGTCTGCGGATCGAGCCGCACAATTTCCCGCGTCAGAAAAACATTGCCGTAAAGCTTGCGGTCCACAAATTCGAGCTCGTTGACTCCGCGCAGCGCCCGCGCGCCGACGCGAATGGCAAGGCTCCTCGTTTCGGCAAATGTCTTCGGGTCGGCGAAGCGCAGCCACTCGCTGCCGTCGGTGAACACGAGCGCGTGCCCATCGTTTGCGAGCCCCCAGCCGAAATAGGGGTTGTGCATTGTGCGCGTCTTCCGTCCCGCGAGGTCGTAGACGAAAACCTCGTGCTCCTGCCAGGTGAGCTGAAAGACCTCGCCGTCGAGGACGGTGAGCCCTTCGCCGAACACCTTCGTGCCGAGTTCGACGAGCGTGGTCACCTGGCCGGACAGGTCGATGACGTTGACCTGGCTCGTGCCGTCGATGCGGCCGGTGCTTTCGTAGAGCCGGCTGCCGTGCATTTCGAGCCCTTGCGTGAGGCCGAGCGCATTGCGCGCGATCGTCCGCACGAGCTCGAACCGCAGCCGCGTCGGCGCCCCGCATTCCGCCTCGGCGCGCACCGCGGGCGCCGAGGCGGCCGCAAGCAGCGCGGCAAGGACCCCCAGCCGCCATGTGCGCGCCGCCCGTTGGCATTGCCTTCGCCTTCCGCCTCCGCTCATTCCGCCCGCCTCGCACCGCCGCAAAAAGTCCTTGTCCGCGCCGACTTCGCAGCTTACCTAGCCGCCGGCAAGCCCCCCTGCGCGCAAAGGACACCCATGGCCACCCCGGCGGCCGCCAAAATCTCGTTCGTATCGCTCGGCTGCCCGAAGGCTCTCGTGGATTCGGAACGCATCCTGACGCGGCTGCGCGCCGAGGGCTACGAATTCGCGCGCACCCACGAGGGCGCCGACCTCGTGATCGTCAACACCTGCGGCTTTCTCGACACCGCACAAGCGGAGTCGCTGGAAGCGATCGGCAAAGCCCTGAACGAGAACGGCAAGGTGGTCGTGACCGGCTGCCTGGGGGCGGAGCCCGAGCGCATCCGCGAGCGCTTTCCGAACGTGCTGGCGATCACCGGACCGCAGCAATACGAGACCGTGGTGGAGGCCGTGCATCGGGCGGTGCCGCCCCGGCACGACCCCTTCCTCGACCTCGTGCCGCCGCAAGGCATCAAGCTCACACCGCGCCACTACGCCTATCTGAAGATTTCCGAGGGGTGCAACAACAGCTGCACGTTCTGCATCATCCCCAAGCTGCGCGGCCGGCTCGTCTCACGCCCCGCGGCCGAGGTGCTGCGGGAAGCGGAGCGGCTCGTCGCCGCCGGCGTAAAGGAGCTTCTTGTCATCTCGCAGGACACTTCCGCCTACGGAACCGACATCAAATATGCGGCGAGCTCCTGGCGCGGCGCCGAAGTGCCCGCGCGATTCCTCGATCTGGCGCGCAGCCTCGGCGAGCTCGGCGCCTGGGTGCGGCTCCACTATGTCTATCCCTATCCGCATGTCGACGCCGTGATTCCGCTGATGGCGGAAGGCAAGATCCTGCCCTATCTCGACATTCCCCTCCAACACGCGAGCCCCCCGGTGCTCAAGCGCATGCGGCGCCCGGCCGCGCAGGAAAAGACGCTCGAGCGCATCCGCGCCTGGCGCGCGATCTGTCCCGGCCTCACCATTCGCTCGAGCTTTATCGTCGGCTTTCCGGGCGAGACGGAAGAGGACTTCGAAGCGCTGCTTGCCTGGCTCGATGAGGCTGCGCTCGACCGAGTCGGCTGCTTCCGCTACGAGGCCGTGCGGGGGGCGGCCGCAAACGACCTGGCCGAACCGGTTCCGGAGGCGGTGAAGGAGGAGCGTTGGCATCGCTTCATGCAACGCCAGCAGGCGATCTCCGCGCGCCGGCTCAAGCGGAAGGTCGGCGAGCGGCTCGACGTCATCATCGACGAAGCCCAGGACGGCGCGGCGAAGGGCCGGACCAAGGGCGACGCCCCGGAGATCGACGGCGCGGTCCACGTCACGAGCCGCAGGCCGCTCCGGGTCGGCGAAATCGCCAAGGTCAGAATCGAGCGCGCTGACGCCTACGATCTCTACGGCAGCGCCGTCGGCTACTGAGCCGGGGGCGGCGAGCGAACCGCGGCGACGTCCCCGCATACGCAAGCGGGCAAGAGCCCGGTCCGTCGGATCGTTGTTTCAGTCGATCGGGATGAAGATCGAGTGGCGAATCTTGCCTTCGAGGTGCTTCGAGAGGTGACCCTTGCCGCTCACGTCCTCCACCAGGATGACCTCCCCCGCCTTGATGAAGCGTGACTCACCGTCGCTCGCCGTGATCTCGACCCCCGCATCGAGATTGACGATGTATTGCCGTCGCGGCGCGGGATGCCAGTCGATGTCGTGATCGGCCTTCGATTGTCGGAAGATGACGCCGGTTGCGGGAAAACGCTTCGAGAGCTTGCTGCCGCGCCGCTCCTCGACCCATTCGACTTCGATGTCGCGGAAGTGCGACTCCCCGTTTTCGTCCATGTAGAGATTGTGGATGCGCATGGCGCTTCTTCTCCTGCCGATCAGGGAATGAGAACCGACGCGCCCGTCGTCTTGCGCGCTTCGAGGTCGCGCTGCGCCTGCTGCGCATCCTTGAGGGCGTAACGCTGATTGACGGGTATCTTCACGGCGCCGGACATGACGACGTCGAACAGATCGTTGGCCGTCGCGACGAGGTCCTCGCGCTTGGCGATGTAGTTTCCGAGCGTCGGGCGCGTACAGAACAGGGAGCCTTTCGTCGCCAGGAGCCCGAGATTGAAATTCTGGATCGCTCCCGATGCGTTTCCGAAACTCACCCACATGCCGAGCGGACGAATGCAATCAAGCGAAGCCGGATAGGTGGCCTGCCCCACCCCGTCATAAACGACGTCGCAGAGCGCGCCTTTGGTGATCTCCTTCACGCGCGCGACAAAGTCTTCCTTGCTGTATTGGATGACGTGATGGCAGCCGACTTCCTTGGCGATCTTCACCTTGTCGTCCGAGCCGACCGTCCCGATCACCGTCGCGCCGAGATGGTTGGCCCACTGGCAGGCGATCTGCCCCACCCCGCCGGCCGCCGCATGGATGAGCACCGTGTTGCCCTTTTCCACCCGGAATGTGCGGCGCAGCAGATATTGCACCGTCATGCCCTTGAGCATCATGCCGGCCGCCTGTTCATAGGAGATCGCGGCGGGGAGCTTCACCGCCCGGTCCGCCGGGAGAAGGCGCTCGGCGGCGTAGCCGTTGTGCGCCTGGGTGTAGGCGACGCGATCCCCGACCTTGAACAGGGTCACCCCCTCGCCGACCGCCACGACCTCGCCCGCGCCCTCGCTGCCGTTGACGAAGGGGAAGGAAGGCACGGGATAAAGTCCCGAGCGGAAATACGTGTCGATGAAATTCACGCCGCAGGCGTGCTGCTTGATGCGGATCTGTCCCGGCCCGGGGGGCGGCAGGTCGATGTCTTCGTAGGTGAGAACGTCCGGTCCACCCGTCTTGTGTATGCGAACCACCGCGACCATGACGCCAAGCTCCGTCCTCGACTGAATTCGTGTGAGAGGCCCGCCCGCGCGAGCCGTGTCGGCGAGGGGGCGCATGATAGGAGGACCCGGAGGAGAAGCAAGCGCCGCACGGCGCTCGCGTCTAATAGCCGAAGCCGATGCCGATCAGCATGGTGCGTGGGCAGAAGAACAGGAAGCAGCCCGTGGCCGCCACTCCCGCGGCGGGGCGCGTCGCGGCCGCGCGGCGGACAGGACGGCGGGAGCGGACGGTCCGCTTGCGCACGTTGCGGTGGGCGTCCACGCGCGCCGGCTTCTTCCGCGGCACCGCTATCGGATGCGCAAGGGGGGACCGGCGCGCGGGCGCGGCGACCCGCGGAGTGGGCGGCGCGGCGGCCGGGCGCGCCGAAGTGGGGGCCGGCGCCTGCTGCGCCGCCGGCCGTTCCGGGGCGGCCTGCGCTGCAGCGGCGGCGTATAAGGCGGCCATCAGGGCCGCAATCCTGATCGCGTCGTGGAAACCAAGCATGGAAACCCCCTGTCGGCCCGCCCCGTCCGCGGTCCGGCCGCAATACCCCACGTGCTTTCGTCGCGCGGGATGCGAAAGAGGTTCACGGGCCCCGTTCGGGCCGCGCCTCGCGCCTTGCGGCGTTCAGGGTCAGTCGAGCTCGACAACCCGCCCGTCGCGGATGGTGACGCGACGGTCCATGCGGGCCGCAAGGTCCATATTGTGGGTCGCCACCACCGCCGCGAAGCCGGAGGCCTGCACAAGCTCGGTCAGGGTTGCAAACACGTGCTCGGAGGTCCGGGGATCCAGATTGCCCGTCGGCTCGTCCGCAAGAAGGATGGTCGGCGCGTTTGCCACCGCCCGCGCGATCGCAACGCGCTGCTGCTCGCCGCCGGAAAGCTCCGCCGGCCGGTGCGTGAGCCGCTCCTTGAGCCCGAGATAGCTGAGGAGCTGGCGCGCCCGCTCGCCCGCGTCCGCCCGGGAAAGGCCGCGGATCATCTGCGGCAGCATGACGTTCTCGAGCGCCGTGAACTCGGGCAGAAGGTGATGGAACTGATAGACAAAGCCGATCTGATCGCGCCGCAGCGCCGTGCGCTCGCCGTCGCCGAGGCCGGTCGTCGGCGCGCCGTTGATGAAGACTTCTCCGGCGTCCGGATGCTCCAGAAGCCCCGCAATATGCAGAAGCGTCGACTTTCCGGTGCCCGAGGGCGCCATCAGGGCGACCGATTGTCCGGGCCACACCGCAAGCTCCGCTCCTACCAAAATATTGAGCGTTGCGTCGCCCTGCCGGTAGCGCCGTTCGATGCCTTGCAGATGGATGGCGGGCTGGTTCTCGGGCGGCATGGCTCACTCGTAACGCAGCGCTTCCACGGGATCGAGGCGCGCGGCACGCCAGGCGGGGTACAAGGTCGCAAGGAGCGAGAGCGTCAGCGCCATCACCACGACCGCGCCGGTTTCCCCTGCATCCATCTGGGCGGGCAGCCGCGACAGGAAATACAGCTCGGGCGAGAACAGCTCGGTCGACGTCAGCCAGGATAGGAACTGGCGGATCGACTCGACGTTCTGGCACACGATGAGCCCGACGACGAAACCGACGATGGTTCCGACCACGCCGATCGACGCGCCGGTGATGAGAAAGACGCGCATGACCGCCCCCTGCGTCGCCCCCATGGTCCGCAGGATTGCGATGTCGTGCCCTTTGTCCTTCACCAGCATGATGAGCCCGGAGACGATGTTGAGTGCGGCGACGAGCACGATCAGCGTGAGGATCAGGAACATCACATTGCGCTCGACCTGCAGCGCGCTGAAGAAGGTCGCATTGCGCTGCCGCCAATCGAGGATGAAAATCGGCCGGCCGGCGTTCTGTTCCACGAGGCGGCGGAAGTGGTCGATGTTGTCGGGGTTCGTCGTGTAAACATCGATTGCCGTCACATCGTCCGAGCGGTTGAAATAGGCCTGCGCCTCCGCCAGCGGCATGTAAACGAAGGCCGTGTCGTATTCCGACATGCCGACCTCGAACACGGCGGCGACGCGATAGGCCTTGATACGGGGCACCGTGCCGAGCGCGGTGACCGCACCGCGCGGGGCAACCAACGTGATCGTGTCGCCGGCACGCAACGAAAGTTGATCCGCAAGCCGACGGCCGATCGCCACGCCCTGCCCTTCGTCAAAACCGTCGAGCGAGCCCTGCTTGATGTTCTGGGCGATGGACGGCAGCTTCATCAGATCCTGCGCCCGCATGCCGCGCACCAGCACGCCGCCGGCATTCGCCGGCGAGGAGGCGAGCGCCTGCCCCTCCACCACCGGAGCGGCCAGACGGATGCCTTCGACCTTCGAGAGCCGCTCGCTCACCTCCCGCCAGTCGGTGAGCGGCGATTCGATCGGCTGCACCAGCAGATGGCCATTGAGGCCAAGAATTTTGCTGAGCAGCTCGCTACGAAAGCCGTTCATCACCGCCATGACGATGATGAGTGTCGCAACGCCCAGCATGATGCCGAGGAAGGAAAAGCCGGCGATGACCGAGATGAACCCCTCCTTGCGCCGCGCCCGGAGGTAACGCAGCGACAGCATCCATTCGAAAGGCGCGAAGGGCCGCGTCGCGCTCAGGTCGTTCATGTCCGTTCGCTCCGGGGCGTCGCGGCCCGCTGCGCGGCGTTCCGGCCGGCGCCGCTCCGGCGTGCGGGGCAAGCAACCCCACTCGCAAAGGATCCGGACGCTTTCATGCCATGCTGGCCGGCGCTGGTGCGCCGCGGCTCGGCGCGAGACGCGCCACGACTTCGTCCGGCGGCAGCAGTTCGCGCGTCCCATCGCTGCGGCGCTTCAACTCCACCTTCCCTTCCGAAAGGCTTCGCGGTCCAACCATGATCTGATGCGGTATGCCGATAAGATCGGCGGTCGCAAATTTCGCTCCCGGCCGTTCGTCGAGGTCGTGATAGAGCACATCCACGCCTCTCCCCGAAAGTTCGCGGTAGATCTGTTCGCAGACCTGGTCGGTCGCGGCGTCCCCCTGCTTGAGATTGAGAACCATGGCGCGAAACGGCGCCACCGCGTCCGGCCATTTGATTCCGGCCTCGTCATGGAAGGCTTCGATGATGGCGGCAACGAGCCGGCTCGGCCCGATGCCGTACGAGCCCATGTGCACCGGGCGCTCGACCCCGTCGGGCCCGCTCACGACCGCCTTCATCGGCGCGGAATATTTGGTCCCGAAATAGAAGATGTGCCCGACTTCGATGCCTCGGGCGGATACCTGCTTGTCGGCGGGCAGCGCCGCGAAGGCCGCGGCATCGTGCTTCTCGGAGGTCGCGGCATAGAGCGCGGTCCATTTGTCCACCACGCTCTGCAGGGCGTCCCGATCATCGAAATCGATGTCCGGCCCGGGCTCGGAAAAGCCGAGATAGTCCTTGTGGCAGAACACTTCCGACTCGCCCGTCGAAGCAAGAATAATGAATTCGTGCGAGAGATTGCCGCCGATCGGCCCCGACTCCGCGACCATGGGGATGGATTTCAGGCCCATGCGCGCAAAGGTGCGCAGATAGGCGATGAACATCTTGTTGTAAGAGTGGCGCGCGCCGACCTCATCGGTGTCGAAGGAATAGGCATCCTTCATCAGAAACTCGCGTCCGCGCATCAGCCCGAACCGGGGGCGCACCTCGTCGCGGAACTTCCACTGGATGTGGTAGAGATTGAGCGGCAAATCTCGGTACGAGCGCACATAGGCGCGAAAGATTTCCGTCACCATCTCTTCGTTGGTCGGACCGTAGAGCATCTCGCGTTCGTGCCGATCCTTTATGCGCAGCATTTCCTTGCCGTAATCGTCATAGCGCCCGCTCTCGCGCCAGAGCTCGGCTGACTGGATGGTCGGCATCAGCAGTTCGATCGCCCCGGCGCGGTCCTGCTCCTCGCGGACGATGGCGCAGACCTTCTTGAGCACCCGCAGCCCCAGCGGGAGGAAGGCGTAAATGCCGGCTGCCTCCTGCCGCAGCATTCCGGCACGCAGCATCAGGCGGTGGGAAACGACCTCAGCCTCCTTCGGGGTTTCCCGCAGGATGGGCAAGAAATAACGCGACAGCCGCATTTTCACTCGCGATTCGAGGGTCAGGACGCAACAGAAAGCGGATCGACGGGCAAAACACAAGCGCGGCCTGCCGCGTAGGCCGCGCGCCAAAAACATTACGGACCCGTAACAAACCGCTTGATAGCCTACAATCCGCTCATTAGAGTGTTTCCCGCAGGTTGGGCTGGAGGGTCCCTTCGGGGAGCTCGATCTGCGGTCCAAGTCTTGGGAGGAGAGAGCTCCGGGCGCGTTCCAAACGCTGCCACCTCGGCGACAACAAACCGTCAGGGTGCCGGGGAGGAGCCAGAAGTTTTCGAGCAGGGCGATGCGCCCTGCTTCTTTTTTTCTGCCCTCCCGATCTTTCGATCCTGTCGGACGCCCTCGGAGCGTCTCCCGCCTTCGGTCAAAACAGGCTGAGCGCGTCGAGCGTTACCCAGCCGCGCCGGTACACATAGACCCCTGCCCCGAAGACGATGGCGGTCACGACCGTCGTCCAGGCGAGCTTGGCCCAGAGATGAGGCACAACCGGAGCGCCCGGATCGGTCCCCTGGAAAAATTCCCCGGATTCCGCTTGAGAGCGCACGCCCCACGGCAAAACCGCAAACAGCACCACCCACCAGAGTATGAAATAGATGGCGAGTGCGGTGGTGACGGACATCGAGGGTCAGCGCCGGCCCTTCAGGCCTGTTCGAGCTCGACAAGCGTGCCGTTGAAGTCCTTGGGATGCAGAAACAGCACGGGCTTGCCATGGGCACCGATCTTCGGCTCGCCGTCTCCGAGCACCCGAGCGCCGGCGGCCCTCAGCCGGTCGCGCGCGGCGAGAATATCCTCAACCTCGTAGCAGACGTGGTGGATGCCCCCTTCGGGATTGCGGTCCAGGAAGCGGGCGATCGGCGAAGCCGCCCCGAGCGGGGCGAGGAGCTCGATCTTGGCGTTGGGAAGGTTTACGAAAACCGTAGTCACCCCATGGTCCGGCAAGGCCAGCGGCCCGGAGACATCTGCGCCGAGCACGTCGCGGTAGCGCGCCGCCGCGGCCGCGAGATCGCCGACAGCGATGGCGACATGGTTGAGCCGTCCGATCATGGCCGAGAGCCTTAGCGTCTCCCAGGCGCCTTGGGAAGGCGCCCGCGCGCCCTGCCTGCCCGGCGAGGCCGCCTAGACTTCCAAGACGTGCACTTCGCAGTTCGGTTTCTTGCCCCAGTGGGCGGCGATGGCCGCGCGCAGCGCGCGGGCCACCGCCTCCTCCACCGCATCGGGGTCGCGCCGGCGCGCGCGCGGCAGCTGCTCGAACGTATCGACGACCGTCTCATAGGCAAGTTCGTGCATCGAGTCGCCGTTTGCGGTGAGGTCCGGCACGCCGCGCATCTTGACCTCAGGATCGGTCGCGAGTTCGCCCTTTTCCGTGAGGGCAAGCGCCACGGAAACGAGCCCTGCGAAGCTCAGCCGCCGACGTTCCAGCACCGTCCGCGACGCCGCATCGATGATGAGCTGGCCGTCCTTGTAGAGGCGGCCGGCCGGAAGCTGGTCGACGATACCCGCCGGGCCCGGGGCGAGCTGCACCACGTCGCCATTCGCGCACACGACGACCTCCGGGACGCCCAGCCTGCGGGCCAGCGCCGCGTGCTCCGACAGGTGCAGCGGCTCGCCATGCACCGGCACTGCGATGCGTGGCCGCACCCAGCGGTACATCTCTTCCAGCTCCGCGACCCGGGGATGGCCCGACACATGAACGAGCGCGTTCCGGTCGGTAACCACCTCGATGCCCTGCCGGATCAAACCGTTGATGACGCGGCCGACCTCCTTCTCGTTGCCCGGAATGGTCCGCGAGGAAAAGATCACCATGTCGCCCTTCGAGAGGGCGACTTCCGGATGTCGGTTGTCGGCGATCCGGGAGAGAGCGGCGCGCGGTTCGCCCTGGCTGCCGGTGCAGAGCGCGACGATCTTTTCGGGCGGCAGATAGCCGAAGACGTCGAGCCCTCGGAATTCCTGGATATCGTCGAGATAGCCGGTCTCGCGCGCCACCTGAACGACCCGCTCCATGGCGCGACCGATAACGACGACCTCGCGGTCGGCGGCCCGTGCCGCGAGCGCCGCGGCGCGCACGCGGGCGACATTGGAGGCGAAAGTGGTGATCGCGACGCGGCGCTTGGCCTTGCGCATCAGTTCGGTCAGCGAACGGGCCACATCCGCCTCGGAGGGCGAACGTCCCTCGCGGATGGCGTTTGTCGAGTCTCCGATCATCGCCAAAACGCCTTCCTCGCCGAGGGCGCGCAGCTTGGCCTCGTCGGTTGGCGGTCCGATGACGGGGGTCGGATCAAGCTTCCAATCCCCGGTGTGCAGCACCGCGCCGAGCGGCGTGCGGATGATCAGCGCGTTCGATTCCGGAATCGAATGCGCAACCGACACGAATTCGATGTCGAACGGGCCGACAGCTATGCGGCCGCCGAGCGGAACCACCGTGACCGGAATTTCGGGAGCGTTGGGCTCCGAGAGACGCTTCGCTTCGAGCAGCGCGGCCGTGAAGGGCGTCGCATAAACCGGCACCTTCAAGCGCGGCCAAAGATCGATCAGGGCGCCGAAATGGTCCTCATGAGCATGCGTGAGCACGATTCCCGCGAGGTTCCGGCGCTCGTCCTCGAGGTATCGAATGTCGGGCAGGATAAGATCGACGCCTGGCAGGTGTTCTTCGGAGGCAAAGGACACCCCGAAATCGATTGCAAGCCAGGCCCGGCGGCCTTCCCGTCCGAGTCCGTAAAGGGCGAGATTCATCCCGATCTCGCCCACCCCCCCTAGAGGAGCAAACACCAGCTGCTCGGCCGCCCCGTTCACGCCGCGCCCTCCCCGGCCCCTGCCTCGCCCGGCCAGGACAGGTCTCCAGCCGCCACTGTCCGCAGTCCGTTCGGGGTTTCGAGCAACAAACGGCCTTGCTCGTCGATCCCCGCAAAGCGCCCCTCCGTCTCCTCCGGTGTGCGCAGCCGGATCGTCTCGCCGATCGCGAAGCTGCGCGCCAGCCAGTCGGCCCGAATGACGGAGAAGTTGGCGCCGCGCCGCCATTGGGCAAGCCGCACCGCCATCGCCCGCGCGAGCGTCTCGAACAATTCATCCGGCACGACCGGCGAACCGGCGACGGCCAGGTTGGTGGCCGGGTAGGCGGCGTTCTCGGGATGGCTCGAACAATTGATGCCGACCCCGACAGCGACCGCGAAGGTCCCGTCCCCCAAGCGTTCGCCTTCCACCAGCACGCCGGCGAGCTTGCGTCCGTCGAGCAAGAGATCGTTCGGCCATTTCAGCCTGAGGCGCAGCGAAAGGAGCAGCGCCGCCTCGCTGACGGCGTCATGCGCCGCAAGACCGCCGACGAATGACAATTGCGGCGCGAGCTCCGCCCCGCAAGGGTCGATCAGCAGCAGGGTCGCGTAGAGATTTCCCGGCGGGGAGACCCAAGCGCGGCCGCGCCGGCCGCGCCCGGCGGTCTGCCGCCGCGCCATGACCCAGGCCGGCAGGCGGGAACCCGCGCGCGCGAGCGCCAGCGCCTCGGCATTGGTGGAACCGACCGAGTCGTGCGCGATCAGGCGAATGCCGGCAAGCGTCGCCTGGGAGTGCGGCTGCATCACACCTCAAAACAGCGAACGCGCCGCCGAAGTTGCCGATTCCAGGAGCGGCGACGGATAGACGAAGAACAGGAGATTGATGAGCCCAGACACGCCGAGGACAACCTTCACCTCCGCGAACATGGGCTCGAAACGCTCTCCCGCCTCGTCGAAGTACATGATCTTGACGATCGCGAGATAGTAATAGGCGCCGATCACGCTGGCGAGCACGCCGATGACGGCCAACGTGTAGAGCCCCGCCTTGATGGCTGCCAGGAAGACGTAGAATTTGGCGAAGAAACCGGCAAGCGGCGGGATGCCGGCCAGCGAAAATAACAGCATCGCGAGGAAGAACGCCATCATCGGATGGGTTCGCGCGAGGCCCGAAAGCTCGGCAATGTCCTCGACATAGCCGACCTTGCGGCGCATCGATAGCACCACCGCGAAAGTGCCGAGGGTCATGACGACATAGATCGCCATGTAGATCAGTACACCTCGCACGCCCTCCTCGGTTCCGGCGGCAAGACCGATGAGCGCGAAGCCCATGTGGCCGATCGAAGAATAAGCAAGCAGCCGTTTGAAATTGCGCTGCCCAATCGCCGCGAACGCGCCGAGCAGCATCGAGGCGATCGACACGAAGGCGACGATCTGCTGCCATTGCGGCACGATGTCGGGAAAGGCGTCGATCGCGCCGCGCATGAACATCGCAATGCCCGCCACCTTGGGCGCCGAGGCGAAGAAGGCGGTGACGGGCGTCGGTGCGCCCTCGTAGACGTCCGGCGTCCACATGTGGAACGGCACGGCCGAAACCTTGAAGCAGAAACCGGCAAAGAGAAACACGAGCCCGAACAGGAGCCCAACGGACGTCTGTTCGGCCGTCGCCTTCGCGATCCCGTCGAACGACACCGTGCCGGTAAATCCGTAAACGAGCGAGGCGCCGTAGAGCAGCATGCCCGAGGAAAGAGCGCCGAGCACGAAGTATTTGAGGCCCGCCTCCGACGAGCGCACGGAATTGCGCTGGATGGCGGCGACGACATAAAGCGCAAGGCTCATCGTCTCGAGCCCGAGATAGAGCGCAATGAGGTCCGCCGCCGAGATCAGCATCATCATGCCGACGGTCGACAGCAGGATCAGCACCGAATATTCAAAGCGCAATTCGCGAACCTGCTCGAAATAATCGGTGGAAAGCGCAATCGCGGCCGCGGAAGCGACCAGTGCCAGAACTTTGAGGAAGCGGGCGAAGTCATCGACGACGAAACTGCCGCCGAAAGTGCCGAGCGTCCCTGCCGGCAGATACGCCACCATCACCGCAGTCAGCAGCAGCAGGGCAATGGCGAGGCCGGCGATCACCGGCACCATGCGCCGTCCGCCGAACACACCGAGCATCAGCAGCGCCATCGCGCCGATCGCAAGAATGAGCTCGGGCAGGACGGGAACGAGCGGCGGAATCGTCGCGGAGATCATGCGCTTGACCCAACTTGCTGCCCTTCGCCGCAGAAGACCGCGCCGAGGTGGGAAAGAAACGGGCCCTTTGCGCCGAGATCGGCGGCGCCCGAAGGGTACCTGCAGCCGCCTGGCCGGCTCATCGCTTCGCCTCCGCGAGAGCGCGCTGCGGCTTGAGGCCGTTCTGGTGAATTTCGATCAAAGAGGCCACCGAGGCCGCCGACATGTCGAGCACAGGCTTCGGGTAAAAGCCGAACAGGAGGGTGAGGATGATGAGCGGCGCGAACACGAGGAGCTCGCGCGCGTTCATGTCGAGAATGGCGGAAAGGCCCGGCTTGTCGAGCGTGCCGAAGATGATCTTGCGGTAGAGCCAGAGCGCGTAGCAGGCGGAAAGGATCACGCCCGTCGTTGCGAGCGTCGCAACCCACGTGTTCACCTTGAACGTGCCCATGAGCGACAGAAACTCGCCGATGAATCCCGACGTGCCCGGCAGGCCCACATTGGCCATCGTGAACAGCATGAAGACCGCGGCATAGACCGGCATCCGATTCACGAGGCCGCCATAGGCCGCAATCTCGCGCGTGTGCATCCGGTCGTAGACGACGCCGACGCACAAAAACAGCGCGCCCGATACGAGCCCGTGCGAGATCATCTGAAAGATGCCGCCCGCGATCCCCTGCGTGGTCACGGCGAAAATGCCCATCGTCACGAAGCCCATATGGGCCACGGACGAATAGGCGATGAGCTTCTTCATGTCCTCCTGCACCAGCGCGACGAGCGAGGTGTAGATGATTGCCACCACCGACAACGCGAAAACGAGCGGCGCAAATTCCTGCGAGGCGAGAGGAAACATCGGCAGCGAGAAGCGCAGGAAGCCGTAGCCGCCCATCTTCAGCAGAATGGCGGCAAGGATCACCGAGCCGGCGGTCGGCGCCTCCACATGCGCATCGGGCAGCCAAGTGTGCACCGGCCACATCGGCAATTTCACCGCGAAGGAGGCGAAGAAGGCAAGCCACAGCCAGGTCTGCATCCCCGCCGGGAACCCGTGCCGCATCAGGCTGGGGATGTCGGTGGTGCCGGCCTCCCAGTACATCGCCATGATGGCGAGCAGCATCAGCACCGAGCCCAAGAGCGTATAGAGGAAGAACTTGAAGCTCGCATAGACCCGCCGCGGCCCGCCCCACACGCCGATGATGAGGAACATCGGGATCAGGCCGCCCTCGAAGAACAAGTAGAACAGCACGAGGTCGAGCGCCGAGAACGTGCCGACCATCAGCGTCTCCAGCACCAGGAAGGCGATCATGTACTCGCGGACGCGGACCGTAATGGCGCGCCAGCTTGCGCCGATGCAGAGCGGCATGATCGCCGTGGTGAGAATGACAAGCGGCAATGAGATGCCGTCGATACCCATGTGGTAGGTGCCGTAGCCGCCGAGCCAGGGGTGCTTCTCGACGAACTGGAACTCCGGCGAGCCCGGATCGAAACGCCAGACCAGCACCAGCGACACCGCAAAGGTGACGAGCGTGGTCCAGAGCGCGACCCAGCGGGCGTTGCGGGCGCCGGCCTCGTCCGGCCGCATCATGGCGATGAACAGCACGCCGATCAGCGGCAGGAAGGTGGCGACGGAGAGCACGGGCCAGGTCGCCATCAGTGGCCTCCGCCCGCGAACATGAACCAGGTGATGGCGGCGGCGGCGCCGATCAGCATGGCGAAGGCGTAGTGGTAGAGATAGCCGCTCTGCAGCCGCACCACGTTGCGGGTGACATCGAGCACGCGGGCGGACACCCCATCAGGCCCGAAGCCGTCGATCAGCCAGCC
>DASTKH010000014.1:0-18023 GCA_035716025.1 Xanthobacteraceae bacterium | reverse complement strand
TGCGAATGCGCTCGGCACGACGGCGGGCGGGACTGTGGTCGCCAACGGCGCCAATCTCACGATCGCGAACGTGGCGATCGGCGCCGAGGCGGTGACGCTCAATGGCGGCAACGCGCTGACCGGCACGGGCACGGCCTCGCTCGCCGGCAACGTGACGCTCGGCGCCAACAGCACCATCGCCACGACGGCGTCAGGCGACAGCCTGACGCTCTCGGGGACCATTGGGGACGGTGGCGGCGGCTTCGGCTTCCAGAAAACAGGCGCCGGCACGCTGATACTTTCCGGCGCGAACACCTATTCCGGAGGGACGGGGCTCGCCGCCGGCACGCTGTCGCTGCAGAACAACAGCGCACTCGGGACCAACAATCTGACCATCGGCGGCGCCGCTGTCGTCGACTATGGCAACGGCATCAGCATCGCCAATGCCATCGACGTGGCGGCCGCGGGCGCGCAGTTCCAGGTGGTGACTGGAACCGCGACGCAGAGTGGTGCGATCGACGACTCGGGCTTGAACCTTGGGATCGAAAAGATCGGCACGGGCACGCTGACGCTCTCCGGCGCCAATACCTACGCGGGCCTCACCACCGTCACGGGCGGCACCCTGGTTGCGGCGAATGCCACGGCGCTTGGGACGACGGCTGCCGGCACGACGGTCGCGGCCGGCGCCAATCTCACGATCGCGAACGTGGCGATCGGCGCCGAGGCCGTGACACTCAACGGCGGCAACGCGCTGACCGGCACGGGCACGGCCTCGCTCGCCGGCAATGTGACCCTGAACGCAAGCAGCACCGTGACCGTCGATGGGGCGGACGCGCTGACACTATCGGGGGTGATCGGGGACGGCGGAGGCGGTTTCGGCCTTAGCAAGGTGGGCGCCGGCACGCTGACGCTCTCCGGCAACAACACTTATACGGGCACAACGAATGTGACCGGCGGCACGCTGGTCAATAGCGGTACGCTGGCATCTGCTGTCGTCAATGCCGCGACGTTCAACAACAATGCGACCGGCACAGTGTCCGGGCTGGTGACCAACACGGCCGGGACGACGACCAATGCCGGCCAGCTCAACGGCGGGGTGAGCGTCACCGGAGGCACGTTCGCCAACACCGCGACCGGCATCGTGAACGGCGGCTTGAACAATGCCGCGACAACCTCCAACGCCGGGACGATCAACGGCGGCGTCACGAACAGCGGCACGTTCACGCAGACGGGAGGCTCGACGAATGGCGGTCTGACCAACACCGCGACCGTGAACGCCAACGGCGGCGCGATCAACGGCGCGATCGCCAACAATGCCGGCGGGACGTTCAATGTCGGCGGCACGGTGACGAGCGACTCGACGTTCACCAACGCAGACGGCGCGACGCTGGCGGTCGGCGCTGCCGGCGACTACACGGTGGCCGGGCTGTTGACGAACGCCGGTGCCCTGACGGTCGCGGCCGGCGGCGTGCTGACGGCGACGGCGAACGGTCTCACCAACACCGCGACCGGCAACATCACCAACAACGGCACGATCAACGACGATCTGGACAACGCCGGCAGCGTGACCAACAACGGCGTCTATAACGCGAATGTCGCCACCAACACCGGGACGATCACGAACAATCTGACCTGGAACGGCAGCGTCCTCAGCAACACGAGCGGCACGATCACCAACAGCGTTGGCGCGACCTGGATCGGAGACGCCAACAACAACGGCGGGACGCTCAACAATGCCGGGACATGGACGGGCAACGTCACCAATTCCGGCGTCTTCACGACCACCGGCACGGTGAACGGGGCGGTCGCCAATACCGGCACGACCAACGCACAGGGGACGATCACCGGCGCCATCGCCAACAATGCCGGCACGTTCAACCTCACCGGAGCGCTCGCGATCGGCGCGGCGCTCACCAACGCAGCGGGTGCGACGCTCAACGCCACGACCGCCGGCACCACGAACGTCACGAGCGCAGGTGCGCTCGCCATCGCGAATGCCGGCACCTTCAACGCCGGCGCGGTGGCAGGGCAGGGCGGCAGCGTCACGAGCATCACGAGCGGCGGCGTTCAGACCTTCACCAACAGCGGCATCATCAACGTCAGGGGCACGGCGAACTTCACCGGCGCCGCAGGCTCGACTTTCACCAACCAGGCGGGCGGCGTGATCTCCATGGTGAACGGCAACGTGTCGGATACGACCAATGTGTCCGGCACCTACGCGGGCGCCGCGGGCTCGCAGGTCGCGGTCGACGTCAATCTGTCGGATACGAACGTCAACCCGGCGGTGCGAAAGAGCGACCTCCTGAATGCCGGGCAAACGACCGGCAGCTCGACCATCGTCTTCAATCGGACACCCGGGCAGCTCGTGTTTCTGGCCAATCCGATTCCCGTGGTTACCAGTGGCGCCGGGAGCACCGGCAACTTCACGGCTACCGGGCTGCCGAACACCGGGCTCGTCGCCTACAGCCTGGCGCAGACCGCGCCGGGAACGTGGTCGATCGTGTCCACGGTCAACACGGGCGCCATCGCGGCCACCAGCACGAGCATCACGGCGGCGATCGCGTCGATCGATGCCGGCTTCCATCAGCCGGCGAGCGCGCTCGTTGCTTCGGCCGCAAGCCAGCAGCCGGACAAGTGGAGCGGCGGCCCGTGGATCCGCTTCAATGCCGGCACCAGCAAGGTCGACTCGGTGGGCACCGCCGTGCTGCCGGCGAGCTTCGGCCTGCCGCCGCAGACCGCGGACTCCCGCGTGCGGACCAATTTCGCCGGCTTCCAGGGCGGGTTCGACTCCGGGCTCCTCAATATCGGCGGCTCGGGGATCAACGTGCACATCGGCGCGACGGCCGGCTACGTCAACGCGACGGCACGTGAACTCAACACGGTGCAGAACGGAACGCCGCTCAGCTCCTCGGTCGATTTCGACATTCCGTTCGTCGGTGCCTACATCGTGGCGACCTACGGCTCGTTCTTCACCGACTTCATGGTGCGGCGCGACTATTACAATCTGCGCGTCAGCAACAATCTTGCCGGGGTCACCGACCGGCACATCGACGGACACGCCACGAATTTCAACGGGTCGATGGGCTATCACTTCGACGTCGGCGGCTCCTGGTTCATCGAGCCGCAAGTCGGCCTGAGCTACACCCGTTCGCACATCGATCCGCTGGTGTTCAACACGGTGAACGCAACGCTCACCTTCAATACGCTCGAAAGCCTGCTGGGCCGCGCGGGCGTGCGGGTCGGCACGGCGTTCCTGGCGAGCGAAAGGCTTGCCTTGCAGCCGTTCGTGACGCTGAGCGTCTGGCATGAGTTCAAGGACAAGGCCGGCTCTCTGTTCAATCAGTTCGACCCGAATACGGGCCTGCTCGCGGCGTCCGTTCCGGTCAGCACAACGCGCGTCGGCACATTCGGGCAGATCGGCGTCGGAATGTCGGGTCAGATCCTGCAGACGGGCTGGGTCGGCTTCGTGCGCGGCGACATGCGCTTCGGCGAGGACATCCAGGGGGCGGCCCTCGTCGTCGGCTTCCGGAACACCTTTGCGGCGAACTAGCGATCCGGCCGGGCGGTCTCGCAGCGCCGCGAATGGCGGTTCGGCAGGGCCCGTCCCGGCGCCCGTCGGGGCGAGATGGGCCTCTCCGAACGGCCCGATGAACCTGCCGCCCCCACAAGCGACAGAAGAGGCAGGCTGGTCGCCGACCGGACTTCTCGCGCCCGCGTCCTACCCGTTTGCGGCGGGGCGGCCCGGTTGGAGATCCGCGGCAGAGGCGGCGCCACGGCAAATGAGGTTTTCCACGACCGGCCGGCATGCGGTAGGCTAAAGCAGTCTGACATGCTGGGCATCAGGGTCGGCCAGCCGATCCCCGGGCGAAAGTCCCGGGCCTTGAGGGCTTTCGCGGCGCGCACTTGGGGCGAAACCGGCAGAGGGGAATGGACGCAGCGAGGTTGGCATGAGGCGCGGCAGGTTTCTCAGGCGGACGACGCGTGCCGCTTCCGTTGCGGTCTTTCTATGCGGATCTGCAGCGTCGCTCGCGAGCGACAGTTCGGTCGAACTCTCCGTGGGCGGGCTCGCGTTCGGCGCCGAACAAGAGATTTCCGTCGAGTCGGAGGACGTCCGGATCACGCCGCAGCTCGTGACCGTTCGCTATCGCCTGCTCAACAACGGTGCGCGGCCCGTCACGCTCAGACTGAACTTTCCGCTGCCCGACATCGACATGTCGGACCCGGATCTGCTGTATGCGATCCCCGGCAACGATCCCGTCAACTTCGTCGGCTTTCAGACGAAGGCAGACGGAAAGCCCCTGAAATTCGAAATCCGCCAGCGGGCGTTTCTCGGCGACAAGGATATCACCGAAGCGCTGCGCGGCGCCGGGTTGCCCTTGCTGCCCATGGGCACGCAGACCGAGGCCGTCGATGCGCTGACGCAGGAGGCGCGGGACCGACTGGTGGCCCAGGGCATTCTGGTCCCCGCCGGCAACGACCAGAGCGGAAAGACGCTCTATAGCGGACCCTGGACGGTGAAGACATCCGCAACTGGTGAACAGGCTCTTGCGCCCGGCCAGGCGGTCGTTCTCGACCACAGTTACCGTGCGAGCGTCGGCATCAGCTTCGATACGGTGCTGCGAAAGGCCGTGCGCGAGAGCCAGGCGATGCAGGCCGAATTCAAGCGCTACCTCGCCGAATATTGCATTCCCGAGGGTCTCCTACGCGGAATCGATCGGGTTGCCGGGAGTACTCCTGCCAACATTGTGAAGCTTCAGGAGCGGCGGATCAGCTATCGGCTCAAACCGGCCTCCGACGCGCGGCCGGTCAAGGACTTTCGCGTGGTCATCGACAAAGGGCGCGCCGATAACCTTGTGAGCTTCTGCCTCGACAACGTGAAGAAAATTTCGGCCACGACATTCGAATTCCGCGCGAAGGACTTCACGCCGGAGCGCGATCTGAAGATCCTGTTGATCACGCGGCTCGAAGGCAAGGTCCCGGTGAGCCGGCCGGACGCTCCGCTGCTCAAACAGCCGACCGGCCGGCCGGAGCGCTTCGAATAAGGCGGGTTATCGCCTTGCCTTTTCGTGCGGAAAGCCATTAAGCAATCCCCTGCCAGCCCTGACCCGCTGCGGTTCTGAATCGCCCGTTGAGCGGCGCGATCCGGAGCACGGCCGTGCCGAGGCGGCGCGCGTCCCAAGCGCAACACATCAACAGACAAGGGAGTGCGGATTGCCGCCAGTCGATGAGAAGCTTGAGCCCGTGCTCGCCGAAGTGCTTCGTCGCAACCCCGGCGAGAAGGAGTTCCATCAAGCCGTGCGCGAAGTGCTCGACAGCCTCGGCGCCGTTATTGCGAAACACCCCGACTATGCGGAAGCGGCCTTGATCCAACGGATCTGCGAGCCGGAGCGCCAGATCATCTTCCGCGTCCCATGGGTGGACGATGCCGGGCAGATTCAGATCAACCGCGGGTTTCGTGTCGAATTCAACTCTGCGCTCGGACCGTACAAGGGCGGGCTGCGCTTTCATCCCAGCGTGTATCTCGGGACGATCAAGTTCCTCGGATTCGAACAGGTCTTCAAGAACGCCTTGACCGGCATGCCGATCGGCGGCGGAAAGGGCGGCTCCGATTTCGATCCGAAGGGCAAGTCCGAAGGCGAGGTGATGCGGTTCTGCCAGTCCTTCATGACCGAGCTTTACCGACACCTCGGCGAACATACCGACGTCCCGGCGGGCGATATCGGCGTGGGGCAGCGCGAAATCGGCTTCATGTTCGGCCAGTACAAGCGGATCACCAATCGGTACGAGTCCGGCGTGCTGACCGGAAAGGGGCTGGCCTGGGGCGGCTCGCAGGTTCGCACCGAAGCAACCGGCTACGGCGCCGTCTATTTCCTGGAACGGATGTTGCAGACCCGCAAGCAGGAGATCGCCGGCAAGAGAGTCGTCGTTTCCGGCAGCGGCAATGTTGCGATCTATACGATCGAAAAGATTCAGCAACTCGGCGGCCGCGTGATCGCCTGTTCGGACTCCAACGGCTACGTGGTCGAGGAGTCCGGAATCGACCTGGCCTTGCTCAAGCACGTCAAGGAAATACGCCGCGGTCGCATCGCCGAATATGCCGCGGCACGCGGAAGCACCGCCATTTATGTTCCAGGGGGCCGGATCTGGGACGTGCCCTGCGACATCGCCATGCCCTCGGCGACCCAGAACGAGCTCAACGGCCGGGATGCGCAGAGCCTTCTGCAGCACGGACTTATTGCGGTGGCGGAGGGCGCGAACATGCCGTGCACGCCCGAAGCCGTTCGCATGTTTCTCGATGCCGGTGTGCTGTTCGGCCCCGGCAAGGCGACCAATGCGGGCGGCGTCGCCACGAGCGCGCTCGAAATGCAGCAGAACGCCTCGCGCGACTCGTGGAGCTTCGAAACGACCGAACGGAGGCTCGCCGCCATCATGCAAGCGATCCACGACCGCTGCGCCGCGACTGCGGAGGAATATGGTGCGCCCGGCAATTACGTGCTCGGCGCCAATATTGCCGGTTTCACCAGAGTCGCCGAGGCCATGCGGGCCCTCGGGATCGTCTGAAGACAAGGTGCGGAATGTTGCGCGCGAGTGCGGTCGTGCTCGTCGCGCGAAGCCGATTCATCAAAAGCGCGGGCGAAGGCCCGCGCTTCCATAAGCCTTTGCGGCGCGATGGACTAAAAGCCGACGCCGAGCAGCAACACGCCACCTGCGCATGCGATCGACCCGCATCCCGCAGGTGCGGAGCTGGCGAGATGATAGACGGCCGGGCGCACCCGGCGCGTCGCGGGCTGGTTCTCCCGAACCTGCTGAACCTTGCGAACCGACCGGGCGCGACGCACAGACCGGGTGCGTTGCGACGCAGAGCGAACGGCCGTCTGTGCGGCAGGCTTCTCGCGTGGAGTGGCTGCCGCAACGGGCGCAGCCTCGTTCGGACCTTCGGGCGCGGCGTACACCGGGGTCGCAAGCCCGACGAAAATGGCCGCCACGGCCGTCAGGAGAAGGCGATGACGAGCGACCATGAATCAGCCTCCGCAATGAATTCCGATAAAGGCTAGCATCTTCCCCATGAGAAGTCACCAAACCGTATCCCGGTTCCATGCCTTAGAGTTGAGCGGGTCTTAAGCGGCAATCAGAATCACGAGCGGCTCCGGTAGGCCTTCATTCCCGCTTCGCAGGGCCGGAGGCGCGAAATTCTCGCCGATCAGCGCGCGAGCTCGGCGTAGGCCTTGTCGAAGCCCTTGAGAGGAAAGTTGAATTTCACGCCGGACCCGTTCGGCGCGTAGATGATGACGTCGGCGTCGGCAGTGCCGCCAATGTCGCGAATTAAAGAATTGTCGACCGGAATGGAGGCCGTGCACCGCTGCGGCTCACAGCTGACGAACGGCATTTTGCGGACGGCCTTCCCGAGGCGGAGTTGAACGCCGGGGCCGATCGAAACGCCCGTGGGTGTTTGAATGACGCTGACCGGTCGGTTTTCGCCGTCCAGCGCGAAAGTCCAGGAGAGAAGGACGTTGTTGGATTTCTCCTGCGTTACATTGAGCTGGGCGGAGCAGATCCGCTTCTTGGGTCCTTCGCTGAACTCATTGCAGGTGAGTGTCCAATTGTCGAAGCGCAGGATCTCCGTGCGAAAAGGCACCTGCGGTGGTTTGGGCTGCTGTGGCTCGGCGGACTTTGGGGGCTGGGTCTCGGCCGAGTGCGCCGGCGCCGGCTGCTGTCTGACCGCGGGAGGCGCGGCAGGGCGCGGTTGGGGCTGACGACCTTGCGCCAGCAGGACATCGTGTGCCGCCGTCGCCGCAACCGTTGTGGTCGCCGCCAAGATGCCGAGCTTGCGCAAGCCGGAAGCCACATGCCGCAAGCAGATCATGAAGTCTCCAATCCGATCGGTCAGGAGCACGCCGATGCGGAGCGCCAGATTGCCCTCCCCGGCGCAGGTCCCCGAGCCTGCTCCGCTCGGAGCGCTGGGCCCTGCCTTGTGCGCTCCCGAGGCTGAAGAGTTGTAGGCCGGGGTTCGTTTTGTTGGCAACCCGCCGCGCAAAAGCTTCCCGAATTCTTGAGCAGGCGGGCCGGATCGAGGAGCGCGTCGCAGCCTGTGGTCTGTGCCGCGAGAAGTGTCGCGCGGCCAGGCGCACGAACGTCAATTCTGGAGACGTCTCGTAGCGTCAGAAACCGACGCCGAGCACCTTGGGCGCCGGTCGCGACGAGACGGCGGGCGCGGGCGCCGGACGCACGACCGGCTGTGAGGCCACACGCGCGGGCCGTTCCTGCCGCTCCGGTCGCTCGCGGCGCTGGCGGGCGTTGGGTCGCGGAGCCTCTTCGCGATGCGCGACAGGGGCCGATTTCTTCGGCCGGGGAGCGGCAACGCAGCGACCGCCTTTCACGACCTCGTCCCGATCGCACTCGAGCGGGCAAACGCGCTCGGCCTGCCGCTTCATGTCCTTCACGAGGTCGTCGGTGATTGAGATGTTGTCGGTGGGCAGGTCGCGCTCCTTGAGATAGGTCTTGAGCGCGTCTTCGGTCTTGTCGCCCATGACACCGTCGACGCGCCCCGAGAAGCAGCCAAGTCGCCTCAGTTCGGTCTGCGCGGCCGACACCAGTTCGATGGTGTTTACCGGCGGCCTGGCTTCGGGGGCGGGAGGCGTCTCCGCGCCGGGCGCGGCCGGTTCCTCGGGGCGGAGCGCCACCGGCTGGGACGGCAGGACGGCCGACTCCTGCTTCGGTTGCGCCGGCGGCTCGGCGGTCGGCAGATTGCCGAGCGAGGCCAGCACCACCGGCCGGAGCCGTTCGCAGGTCAGTTCGTTGGCGAAGCGGGCCAGCTCCTCGCGCGCGCCGCTGCCGGCGGCCTGCAGGAGGGCGAGCCGCTCATCCTCTTCGCGGCAGGCCTTTTCAAGCTTCGTGCGGTCGGCGGCGGCGAGGCGCTGCGCCTCCTGCTCGCGCCGGAGATTCGCCTCCTGCTCCTTCCGGGCGCGCTCGGCGGCTGCGATTTTCGCGAGTTCCGCGGCCTTGGCGGCCTCCTGCTCCTGGCGGGCCCGCTCGATCTCGGCGAGGCGCGCCTGCTCCTGGGCCTTGGCCTGCTCGGCAGCCTCGCGTTCCTTGCGGATGCGTTCGGCTTCGGCGAGCCGCGCGCGCTCCTGCGCCTCGCGCCGTTCGGCGGCCTCACGCTCCTTCCTCAGCCGTTCGGCCTCCGCGAGGCGAGCCTGCTCTTCGGCCTTGCGGCGCTCCTCGGCCTCGCGCTCCTTGCGGGCGCGCTCGGCGGCGGCGAGCTTGGCGTTCTCTTCCGCCTCGCGCCGCGCCGCCAGTTCGTTCTCCTTACGCTGCCGTTCGATCTCGGCGAGGCGCTCCTGTTCGGCCGCCTCCTGCGCTTTGCGGATGCGCTCGGCTTCGGCAAGCCGCGCGCGCTCTTCGGCCTCGCGCTGAACCGCCTCTTCACGCTCCCGCCGCAGGCGCTCCAATTCGGCAAGCCGCGCCTTTTGGCGTTCCTCGAATTCCTTTTCCCGGCGGATTCGTTCCGCTTCGAGGACGCGGGCCCGTTCTTCCGCCTCGCGGCGGGCCTGCGCCTCGCGTTCCATCTTCTGCCGGGCAAGTTCGCGCTCGCGCGCGAAGCGCTCCAGCATTTCGAGCCGGTAGCGCGCGTCAAGAGAGCGGATCGAGGAGGGGAAGCGGGCGATGAAGTCGCGGAGTTCCGCGACGTCGGTCGAATCCTTCACCCTTTCCCAGGCGAGCCGGTCGGCCTGGTTCAGATAGTATTCGCTGAGAAGGGAGACGTAGGTCTCGGGCCTCTGCCGCCCGCCCGTCGCGCTGTAGACGTCACGCGCGATCGCCCGGAACATCTGCTCGATTTCCAGCCCGGGCTCCTGCAGCCGCTTGAGCAGGGCCTGCGTGAAGGGGCTGTTTCGTCCGTTTCCGTCGGCCGCCACTTCCTCGGCGGCGGTAGCATAGGCAACGACCATGCCCTGCGTTTTGTCGATTCGGGCAAGGCCGCGCGTTGCGCCGATCGCACGCGTGTATCCGGCCGTGCGCTTGGCGAGTTGATCCGCCAGCGGATTGTTGCGGCAGGCGTCGAGGATCATAATCTTGACGCCGTTGACGCGGTCGAGGGCCGCGCGCACGTCGTCGATCGGAACCATCTGATACCGCAGGCTGATCTCGTCCTCGAGCTCGGCGTCGATCGGCATCAGAAAATTGCGGCCATGGTACTGCATGGCATGGCCGGCGTAGAAGAAAAGCGCGGAATCCGCGTCGATCGCGGCCCGCGCAAACTTGGCCAAGGCCATCTCGAAGGCACGCTTGTCGACGTCCACGGCCTCGATGACTTCAAAGTCGAGTTTGCGCAGAACCGTGGCGACGTCGGTCGCATCGTTCTTCGGATTGGGGAGGATGAGGGAGGTGTTCTTGTAGTTCGCGTTGCCGATCACCAACGCCACGCGACGTTCGGCCAGGGCGACGTCGACCGAAAACAACAGCGCAAACGCGCTGTAGACAAGCGTGACAGCCAGTATCAGGCGCCCGACCATCGCCCCTAATCCAAACCGCAATGCGGCCTCTTTCGAGGCCGCAAAACCCGCTCGCCACACCCGCCAATCAAAACACTATAAACGATAGGCAGCGAACCCGCAATCAGGTCCCGCATCGCCCGTCGTGCCGGCGGTACTCTTGGTTAGTGCAAGAACGGCCGATTTGGTTCATGTCTTGGTCACCGTCATGACAATTGGGCCGGCCGCCTGAAAGTCTCATTCCAACTTGAAATAGCGCGCGGCGGCGGCAACCGATTCGCGGCTCTGGGCGATCTCGCCGGCAAGCTGCGCGAACAGTTGCGCAGCGGCCACGCCGCTTGCACTCCGAACCGTGGCAAGCGGATGGGCGCTCGCAAGCGCCAACAGGAGCTGCGGACGCGCCCCGGGCGCGCCGGTGCGCTGCAGGCCCATGCTGAACTGGCTCCCTGCTGCCGAAGGTTTCAGGAGCGCCGTGACGTTATGGACTGCGCCTTCGTCCGTGATCAGCAGGAGTTCGACATGCTGTCCGGAACGGGCGGGGCTCACGTCGCCGCGGAGCACTTCGCCGCTGCGAACATTCGTGGCGGCGAGGTTGAGGCGCGGCGCTTGCGCGCTCGTGTGCCGTTGGCTGTTGAGAAACGTGATGGCGGGACACTGCTCGGGCGTCACCTGCCGCAGTCCGATGCTCGCCTCGAAGCCGTTGCTGCGTTTGAAGGCATCGTCGAGCGTCTGAAACGGCGCGACCGATGCGCCGTAGCCTTCGATTTGCGCGGCGTTGGCGCTGACGGCGACCGGCCGGATGAAAAAGCAGTCCCCGCCTTCGTAGCGGGCGATGAAGTCCTCAATCTTCTGCACGCGATCGAGCGCCGGCGCCGGAGCGGGTGTCGCCTGCGGCGTCAGCATGGCGGTGTCGGCGGTCGGCTGCTGCGGCGCGGGCGGCGCCGCCGGCCGATCGGCGCCTCCGGCGGGCGCCGATAAAGGCGGGGGTCGATAACCCGGCATCGGGGCGGCCGAAATGGCGGGAGGCGCGGCGGGGGTCAGGCTCGGCGCCGGAGGAGCGAGGCTCGGCGCAGGCGGCGCCGATTGAGGGATGGAGGCGCCCGGCGGTGCGGGTGTGAGCATGGGCGGCGGGGGCGCAAGCGCCGGGGCGGCGGCCACAAGGCCGGGGGTCCCGGGCCTCAAGGCTGGCGAGGCGTCGCCGCCCGGCACCGGGGGACCGGCGAGCGGCGGTGCCGCGGGCGCGGGTTGAGCCGCCGTGGCCGGGGGAAGATTCGTGCCCGGCGGGCGCATGCCCGGCGGCGGGGTCGCTGTCGAAGAAGGTATGGGTGCCGCGACGGGCGGCCGTGTCGGTTCGGGAGCGGGAGCGGCAGCGGCCGCCGGGGGCGGCGTCGGAATCGCCGCAGGCGCAGAGACGCCGGCCGAAAGAGGCGGCGGGTTGGCCGGCCGGGGCGGAGCGAGTCCGCCCGGCTGCAGCATCGGCGGCACGGAGGGAGCACCGGGCGTTGCGCTCGGTGCGGCCGTCGGCATGCCGGACGGCGCAAGGCCTGGGGAGGGCCGTGACGGCGCGAGCAGGGCCGACTTCGGCTCGAGCGCCAAGTAATAGGCCCCCGCGCCGACGAGCAGGGCAAGCGTCGCGGCGGAAGCGCCCCCCGCGAGCAGCCAGGTACGCCGGCGCGCTTGCTCGGGTTTCGCCACTTCCGTTTCGGCCGCCGAAGCCGCAGCCTTGTCCTTCGCGCGCTGGCCGGACGCCGCATCGGAATCGCGTCGGCGCAGCAGGCCCGGATTGCCGCCGAGCGGCCAAGCCGCAACCGCCGCCATCGAATCGGGGCGGTCTTCGGGGTCGGGCTGCAACATGCGGTCGATGAGCGGCCGGATGCGCATGTCGATCGCACCGAGGTCGGGCACTCTGCGCCGCTTTTCGATGATCGCGACCTGGCTGCCGCCCATATCGAGAGGCCGCCCCGTCAGCGCTTCGACCAGCACGAGACCGAGGCTGTAGATGTCCGATTTGGGCGTAACTTCCCCGCCGAAGAGACCGAGTTGCTCGGGCGAGACGTAGTTGTATTTACCGGCAAAGCCCCCGCCGATGACGGTCTGCGCGCCGGCCTGCAGCGAGCGGGCGATGCCGAAATCGATGATCTTGGCCCGCGCGACGTCGGCACCGAGCGGGATCATGATGTTGTCCGGCGTGACGTCGCGATGCACGATCCCGCGCTCGTGTGCGGCCTGCAGACCGCCTGCCACCCGCCGCATCAGGGAGACGACGGCTTCGAGGACCATCGGGCCGCGCTTGAGCAGGTCGGAGAGCGCCTGGCCCTCGAGGAATTCCATTGCGAGATAAGGCCGACGCAGGGTCGGCTCGACGGAAAAGACGAAGTAGCGAACGATCGCGTCGTGATGCAGATCGTGCAGCGCCGAGGCCTCCTTGCGGAACAGGGCGAGGGCCGCCTGATCCGTGGCGAAGGCCGGCAGCATCATCTTGATGGCCACCTTGTCGCCGGTCTGGATCGCGTGCGCGCGATAGATTTCGCCCATGCCGCCCGAGGCGATGAGCTGGTCGATTTCATAGACCCCGTTCAGGCGGGTGCCGGGAGAGAGCGCGGTGCGCGCCGGTGGCATGCGAGCGTCGGGCATGGCATCGAACTCCAACGACTCGGAAGTTTCGCGCGGTCGACACGACACCCTGGTGCAGAGCAGATCGCTCTGCAAGAGAGGTCTTCCGCGGCGACGCCCGCCGCATCGCGAAATCGAAAGGAGCGGGCAACGCGTCGGCTACTTGGCGACGCTGATGTATTTCGCCGCCGCGCCGAGCGTTTGCCCCCGGCTCGCGGCATCTGCCTGTAACCGTTCAAAAAACACATCCGCCGCTTCGTCGAGGTCGACGCTCAACCCGAGCGGCTGCGCGCTTGCGACCGCGACGAGCAGCCGCGGCCGGGGTCCGCTCGCGATCGGATCCATCCGCAGCGAAAAAGAGACATTTTCCTGTTCGACCAAGGGGCAGGCGCCGACGCACGGCTTGCCCTTGCGCGGAGAAAGCGCACGCGAGACGTTGCGGACGCGGCCCGCATCGTCGACGACGAGAAGCGCGAGCGGACGTCCGACATAGTCGCTGAGCGTGCCGGTCACTTCGTCGCCACCGCGCACTTCCGAGGCGATCGCCTGGAAGCGCGGCAGCCCGCGGCTGCCCTTCCGCGTCTTGTAGAGGAAATTGACCGCAGGACATTGCGCGGAGGTCACCTGCCAAAGTCCGATGTCGGCCTCGAAGCCGTTCACCCTGCGAAAGGCGTCGTCCAGGATTTGGAAAGGAGCGAGCGAGGCCCCGTATCCTTCGATTCGGGCACTCCGTTCCGTGGCCGCGACCATCGTGACGAAAAAGCAATCGCCGCCATCATACTCCTCGACGAAGCGTTCGATGCCCGCGACGCGCTCGCTCTTGGGCGGCTCAACGGTGCCCGCCGCCTGGCCCGGCACGGCAGCCGAGGGCGGTCCCGTGACGGCCTTCGAAGGGGAGGGGGAATTGGCCGGGCTGCCCGGCAGCAGGACCGGCGGCGGGGTCGCGTTGGGAGGCGTGGCGGTGAAATAGAAATAGGCCGCGCCGCCGCCGAGCCCCGTGATCAGGATTCCTGCGGCCATCGCCGCAAGCGACCGCACCGGGCCGCGTCGCCGCTCGCGACTCTCGCCCGACCGCAGCCGGCCCTCGCGCAGCGAGTAGGAGGCCGCGGCTTTCGTCTGCGGCTGTGATACCGGCGTTTCCGACCACCCCGCGATCTCTGCCATGGAAGCGGGGCGGTCGGCCGGATTGGGTTGCAGCATGCGGGCGATGAGCGGGCGGAGTCGGGGGTCTACCGCGCCGAGATCCGGCACCTGGCGGCGCTTCTCGATCACCTCGACCTGGCTGCCGCTCATGTCGAGCGGCCGGCCGGTCAAGGCCTCCACGGCCACGAGCCCCAAGCTGTAGATGTCGGACTTGCCGGTAACGTCGCCGCCGAACAGGCCGAGTTGCTCAGGCGACACATAGTTGTACTTCCCGGCAAAGCCGCCGCCGATGATCGTCTGAGCGCCGGCCTGGGTCGAGCGCGCGATGCCGAAATCGATGATCTTGGCGCGGCTCACTTGGCCGTCGGGAATGATGATGTTGTCGGGCGAGACGTCGCGGTGGATGATCTGGCGTTGATGCGCCGCTTCGAGCGCGCCGGCGATGCGGCGGATCAGGATGACGACGTCCTCGTAGGGCAGAGGCCCGCGCTGCAGAATCTCGGAAAGCGATTCGCCCTCCACGAATTCCATCGCGAGATACGGGCACTGCAGCGTCGGCTCGACGGTAAAGACGTAATAGCGAACGATCGCCTCGTGATAGAGGTAATGCAGCGCCGACGCCTCTTTGCGAAAAAGAGCAAGCGCCGCCTCGTTCGACGCGAGATCCGGCAGCATCAGCTTGATGGCGACCGGATCGCCTGTTTCGATCGCGTATCCCTTGTAGACCTCGCCCATCCCGCCGGCGGCGATCAGATGGTCGATCCGATAAATGCCGTTGAGCGTCGTTCCCGGCGGAATCCGCGCCGCGCCGACCGAGAGGGTGGGGGAGCTCACCATGGCGGCTTATCCCCAGCTTCCCCGTCCCGTAAGATCCGGCACGATTGTCGCGCCGCGCGGCTGGTAGCGCGCGATCACGACCGTGACATTGTCGAGCGCGCCGCGCTCGAGCGTGAGCGCAACGAGCGCGTCGGCGGCCGCCTGCGCCCGCCCGCGCCCGGCATGGGCCAAGATCTCTTCGTCAGTCACGTGGCCGGTCAGGCCGTCGCTGCAGATGACGAAAACGTCCCCATAGCGGAGCGCACCCTGCACGAGCTCCAATTCCGGTTCCTGACTGACGCCGATCGCCCGCGTGATGACGTTTCGGCCCGGAAAGGTGCGCGCCTCTTCGGGTGTCAGCACGCCTTCTTCGACCAGTTCCTGGACTTGCGTGTGATCGCGTGAGACCTGACTGATCTCGCTGCCGCGGATGAGGTAGATGCGGCTGTCGCCGGACCACACGCAGGCATAATGAAAATTGAACGTGAGCAGGACGGCCACGGTCGAGCCGATGACGATGCCGCCGCGTTCCTTTGCGATTTCGAGCAGCCGGTTGTTGGCGTAGACCATGCGGCTTTCGCACTGGGTCAACAGCTCGGAGGCCGAACTCGGCCGGGCGATCGAGCTCAGCGCCTTGACGATGGTTTGGCTGGCGAGATCGCCCGCCTCGTGTCCGCCCATTCCGTCCGCAACCGCCCACAAGCCGATTTCGGGCCTGGCGAGATAGGCGTCCTCGTTGCGGGTGCGCACCTTGCCGGGGTGCGTCGCCGCGCCGGTCTCGAACATCAGGGTGTCGCTCGGCATCATGATCATACCGTCGGCGCGAACAGGGTCTCGGTGGCAAGCCGCCCGACCAGCATGTCGGCGAAGAGGAAGGGGTCCGGCATGCCCTTTCCGGCAATCGCCAGAGGCGGGAATCCCTCGCCGCCGATGGTCCACCAGAAGCTCGCGGCAGCATAAACGTCCGCGTGGTCGGCGATCCGCATCGCGGCAAAGAGGTCCGGGAACGGCTGTTCGCTTCCCGACACGGCGAGCACGCCCTTGGCGCGCACCATCGGCATGTCGGCGGTCGCGATCAATCGGTCGGAGGGAACGCTCATGGAATCGAGCGCGGCCGTGACATTCTCGAATGTCGTGTTCTGGTCGAGCGTCCCTAAGAGGAATTCCTCGATCGCCGCGAACCATTCGTCTTGAGAATTGAGCTCCGGCGGAGGGACTTGGGCCTGTTCGTCGGCGCAGGCGAAGACGGTCAGCGGAAAATAGCGCCCGACCCCATCGAGGGACGGCATGAAGGCGCCGGCGACCGGCGCGCCGCACAGTCCGGCGCCGAGCCAGAAGCGCCAGATCGGCGCCGTCAGGAAGGCCTGCTGCCAATCCTGTCCCAGGGTCTGCCGGCTCGCCGCGACGCTGGACTGCATCCACGGCTCCCACACGCTCAAGAAAGCGCGCGGCGCAAACAGCGCCACGAAATCCCGCTTGCAGGGCAGCTTTCCGTAGAGGCCACAACGCATCGGTCGGTCACCCGCTCGGACAGCGAAATTCCCGGATCGCCGGCAAGTTGAACGGGTTGTGCACCGATCCGACGGAAATCTGATAGGTGAGCTCGCGCCCGCCGACCACGAAGTTCGCGAAAATGCGATCGCCGCGCTTCACTGCGCCGGCGGTATCGAGCATCCGGAACAGCGACCAGGCCCCGTCCTTCTCAAGAACGGAAGGCGGACGCGTCGGTTGACCGAAGCCGCCGCCCACTTCCTCGACCAGGATGGCGGTGCGTCCCCCTGCACCCGGCCACTGCACCGCCACCGGCGAATTGCGGCCCGGCTTGCTCTCCACGAGCGTACCATTGACTTCCATTTTCACGCTGATGTTCGGTTGCGCGGGCTGGGAGGGGCCGAAGCTGAAGCCGGTCGGCTGCGGGGGAGGCGGTGCGGCGACCGGAGGCGGGATCACCGACATCATGATCGAAGGCTGGATGCCGCCGGTGGCGAAGAACGTGTCGCGGATTTCCGTTGCGCGCTGGAACTGGCGCAGCATTCCTTTGTTGAGATGCGCTCCGACCGGACTGTCGGCGCGAAACGTCCATTCGCCGTGCGAAGTGTCGGTGATTCCCGCAAGGTACTGCTGGAAAAACTTGTCCAGAATTCCCCCCGGCCCGAACAGGCGCCCGAAATCGGCAAGCGGCACCTCGCGGCTGCTGCCGCGCACGAAGGGATAGCGCCCATTGACGATCTGTGTGCAGACCGGCATGACCTGCTCGCGCAGTGCAAACATGATCTGATCGGCCGTCGCCTTCGACACGTCTCCAATGAACTCGTTGGCGGCGCCGCGCAGCATATCGTTGAACGGCGGCGGAAAGCGCGCGGCGCTTGCCCGAAGGTTGGCCACCTGGCTTTGCAGTGCGGCGTTCGCCTGCGCGGTCGAGCCGGGGTTGGTGGCCGCAAGCGTGAGACTCTGGTTGATCTCCCCGAGGGTCGCAAGAATCTGATCGACCGGCTTGCGCCCGCCGTCGCCTTCCACCATCACGTGGAAATGCTTGAAGCTCGCCTCGATCGCCGCCCCCGGCGCGCGGTCCTGCTGTTTCATCAGGCCCGGCGGCAGCGTCGCGGGCTTGCCGCTCTTGTCGTCTTTGTCGTCCTTCTTGACTCCTGGGCGCTCGCGGGTCAGCGCGGTCTCGTCCCGAATGCTTTCGAGGAGTTGCTTGAGCGGCGAGGTCGCGGCCGAGATGGCACTGAGCGCAATGTATTTCGGCTTGTCGGCGGTGAGCCTTTTCAGGCGCAACTCGCCGAGCGCCTGCCGCCATGCCGACTGGAAATCACGCGTATAGATCTCCAACAGGTCTTCGACCAGGTTGTCGTATTGCTCGGAGACCGCGGCCTGTTCGCCGGCCGTGCCCAGGACCCAGCGGTCCCGCTTCACCTGCTCGGTGATGTCGCCGAGCCGCTCGACAAAGGCCCGTTGGAAACCCGCATAGGTGAAGAAGCT
>DASTKH010000013.1:0-19877 GCA_035716025.1 Xanthobacteraceae bacterium | reverse complement strand
AATGTTCCGCTCGTCGTCTGCAACCCCGACTTCGCGGTGTGGCAGATCGGCACGCGGACCGTCTGGTCGCCGGTTCGCAACCTCGATATCGGCCTCGAGATCCTCTACACCCGGCTCGAGCAGAACCACGTGGGCACATGGCTTACGGGTCAAGGCACTCGTCCCGGTGGTGAGTATACGGCCCGGGATCAGGACACCTGGTCCGGCACGATCCGCTTCCAGCGGAACTTCTGGCCGTAATGATCGGCTGACCGTTTCAGTCGCGGTCTCCAACGAACCCCCGGCGGTCCCCCCGCCGGGGGTTTCGCTTGTGGCGCAATGGGGTTGGCCCGGTGCGCCTTGGTGGTGCCGCGACGACCTGATTGGGTCACCTGCGCGCGAATTTTGCGCGGCCGATGTTGCGGGCCGACGGAGCGTTATGAGAGGCCCGCGCGCTTGTCGCAGGCCCGGGCGAATTCGGCAATCCGCGCCCTGAGCGCCGGCGTGTCGAGAATCGGCGCGTGCCCCTGATCGGGCACTTCCACGACCTCCAGATTGCGCCGTCGCGCGCGCATGGCGGCCACGGTGTCGGGAGACAGGAGATCGCTGAGGGCGCCGCGCAGCACCAGCATGGGGACGCGGGCGAGCGAATCGAATTGGGGCCAGACGGACGGGATCGGCCGATCGAAATCGATTCCTTCGAGCGCGCGGAACAGGCGCGGGTCGTAGGCCGGCACCCATTTTCCGTCGCGCTCAATCCATGTCTTGGCCGCCGCGGCGCGCCAGTCCGCATCCGAGAGCTTCGGGAACTGGCCGTCGAAAAGACGTTTGAGGATCTCGCCGCCTTCCTCGAGGCTGTGCGGCTGGGGAAGCCTGCCGACATAGCCTTTGATTCGCATGAGACCGATCGGCTCGATGACCGGACCGATGTCGTTGAGCACCACACCGGCGATGCGGGTCGGTTGGGCCGCGCCCAGCAGCATCGCGAGCAGGCCGCCCCGCGATGTGCCGATGAAGATTGCGCGATGCACGGAGAGCGCGGTGAGGACCGCGATGACGTCGGCGAGCTCGACCGGAAGCGTATAGTTGCCGGGATCGCGATCGAACTCCGAAAGGCCTCGGCCGCGGTAATCGAGCGCGAGAACGCGGCGCGGCGCTTTGCAGTCGGCGGCGAGCGCGCGGGCGAGGAGATCGAAATCCGCGCTCGTGCGTGCAAGTCCGGGGAGACACACGACCGGCAATCGCGAGGCAAGCCGCGAGCCATAATCGGCCGCGTGCAGTCGCAGTCCGTCCGGCGCGGACACGAAGAGGCTGCGCATGGCGCAGCCGGCAAGTCCATCCTCCGCAGCACTGATGGTCATGGCAGCGGTGCGCGCGAACCGGGATTGTGCGCGTCGGCGCGCGTTGTGCGCCGTCTCGATGAAAAAGATGCGCCTGCCGAAAACGCCCCGCAAGACGCGGCCGTGCCGGATCGGCGCGCCAAGCCCTGCCGCCGCAAACCTGGGATGCGCTCGCGTGCGGCCTTCGATCGGGCAGCAGCGGCGCCGACAGCGGCGGCTGGCCTCAATTGCCGCGCGCGCCCCGCAGGTCCGCCTCGATGGTCAGTCGCGCCCCCTGCCGGAAGCGTGCGCGATAGACCTGCAAATTCTCCATGACGCGCTGCACGTAGTTGCGGGTCTCGGAGAACGGAATGCGCTCGACCCAGTCGACCGGATCGATCGCCGGATCGCGCGGGTCTCCGAATCTCTCGATCCACTGCTTCACGCGCCCGCGGCCGGCATTGTAGGCCGCAAACGCCAGGAGATGGTTGCCGCCATAGTCCGACACGAGATCGGCAATCTCCGCCGCCCCCATTTGCGTATTGTAGGCGGGGTCGTGCCGCAATTTCTTCTCGTCATAGGTGACATTGAACTTGCGGGCGATATAGCGGCCCGCCGCGGGCGTCACCTGCATGAGACCCATCGCCTTGGCCGGCGACACCACGTCCTGGTTGAACGCGCTCTCCTGGCGGGCGATGGCGTAGACGAGGCTTTGCTCGACCGCCGGGCCGATGGAGGCGAATTTCGGAATGCCGATGTCCGGAAAGGCATAGTGATCCAACGCAAAGCCGTTGGCGATCGCTCCCTTGCCGATCAGCAGCATCGCCCGCGCATCCTTGTGGCGGCGGGCAATCTCGGCCATGACGGTGAGAACGGCCGGATCGCCGAGACGGTCGGCCGCATCATAGACGAACGGAATGGCAAGCTCGCTCTGTCCGGCCGCATAGAGCATTTCGAGGCCGCGTACGAGTTCGGTCTGGCGGATCGAAAGCCGCTGCGATTCGCTCAGGGCCGGCGGCTTGCGCAGACCGACGCTCTCAAGGCCGAGCCGCGCACGCGCGAGCTGGCCGTAATAGGTCATCCCGTAGCGCGCGCCGGTTTCGTAATGACGGCGCGCCTCGTCGGTGCGGCCGGCCGCCTCCGCGGCGCGGCCGAGCCAGTAACCCGCCCGGCCGAGCGCGGTGCGATTGTCCGTGTTCTTCGCCATCGCGTTGAAATGGCGCAGGGCGGTGTTCGGATCGTTCAGGAAGCGCAGCGCGATCCACCCGGCCGTGAACAGTTGGTCGATGCGATAGGTGGGCTTTGCCGGCGCAACCGCCTCGTTGGCGATCCGGTAGGCGGCTTGCGGATTGTCGGCATCCAGCAGCGCGCGCACGAGAATGCGCCGCTCGATCCACCATTCGTCGGCGTCCTGCGCGGCATTGGCATCGCGCGGAACCGCCAGCATCAACTGGGCCGCCTCGCCGATGTGGTCGTTTCGGCGCAGCCAGCGAATGCGGCTGAACATATAAGCAGGATCCTGGCGCGCCTCCACCGACACCGATTCGAGCAGCGAACCGGCATTCTTCGCGCGTTTCTCAACGGCGACCGCGGCCTTGACGATCTCGGGAAAATGGCCGCCGAGCCGATGTGCCGCGCGGGCGGCGGCGCCGAAATCGTCCGCGTAAAGCCGCCGGTTGAGGCGCACGAGGTGGTCCGCGCGCGAGAGCAGGGAACCGAACTGTTCGAGAATTGCGTCTTCGAGATCGTCGGACAGTGCGTCGTCGCGCCACGTCTCGCGGATGAGGCGCTGAGCCTCGGCCTGCCGCCCGTTCGCCAGCAAGGCGCGGGCGAGCGAAAGGCGCCCCTTGGCGCTCAACGCTTCGTGCCTGGAAAAGAAGTCGAGGACCGTGCGCGGATCCGCCTTTTCGTGCCAGAGCTGGCCCTCTGCGCGACGGCGCAGCAATTCGAGGCTCGGCCAGCTCGGGTTGGCATCGATGAAGGCCGCATAACGGCGAAACGGCAGCCAGTCGTCCGCGGATCGCAGGATGACCCATTCCACAAGCTTCTGCCCGACGAGATCGCGAATGTCCGCCTTGCGTTCGCCGGCAGCGCCGATCTTTCCCTGGCGCGCCAAGGTCAGCGCAGACCTTAGGGTATCGAGATCGGCCGCGGTGGGAGCGGTGGCCGGGGCGTATGCGAGGGCCGCCTGGCCCTGTTCCGGCAGGTCGGACGGGACCGCAGCCTCGGCCGAGCCGATCAGCATCGGGATTGCCGAGGCCACAGTCTGGTGCGGCGGCTGCGCGGGATGGGACCGGCCGGTCGGCCGCGCCCGCGGCATCGGAGCATGTTTGGGAGCTTCCCGGCGGGCGACCTTCTCGGCGCCGGCGGCGGGCCGTGGCGTCGGTAGCGCCCGCGCCGCCTTGGCGTTTTTGCCCTTGCCGTCTTTGCCCTTGCCGGCATGAATGCCGACCGGGGCGTCTTTTCGGGGCTTTGCCGAAAGGCTGGCGTCCGCCATGAACAGAGCGGCCAGCGCCAGCGTCGAAGTCCAGGCAATACGGCTACGGCGGATCGTCGGCATGGCGTCCTTTCGTTGCCTCGGGCCTTGGCGCAAGGCATCAGGCGTCACGTGGGCGCGCCCCCCTTTTCAGGTGGCGGAATTTGATTGATGAAGCGCTAATCCCTCGTGCCTTCGTCCATTCTAGTCCGGAGAGAGCGGCGAAAGCAGGGCGGCGGGGGCCGTGGGAGCCGCCGCCCGCCCGTTCGGGCTGCCCCTGCCGGCGGCAGATAATCGGCGGAACGGGCGGCCTTGCGCTTTCGCCGGTCTCGCCAAAAAGGTAGAACTAAAACAAAGCCGCCCGGCGGCGGCTCCGCCAGGTCGAGGATCGTGTCATGACCGCCAGAACCAGGTTCCGCGGCTCCTTCACCGCGATGGTCACGCCGTTCAAGAACGGGTCCATTGACGAGCGTGCCTTCCGCGAACTCGTTAACTGGCAGATCGCCGAAGGGACCAACGGTCTCGTGCCGGTAGGCACGACGGGCGAGAGCCCGACGCTCTCGCACGAGGAGCACAGACGTGTCGTCGAATGGACGATCGAGGAAGCCAAAGGGCGCGTCCCCATTGTTGCCGGCGCGGGATCCAATTCGACGCGGGAGGCGATCGAGCTTGCGCAACATGCCGAGCGCGCGGGTGCCGATGCCGTCCTCGTCGTCACCCCCTATTACAACAAGCCGACGCAAGAGGGGCTTTATCAGCACTTCAAGGCGATCAATGACGCAATCGATATTCCGATCATCATCTACAACATCCCGTCGCGCTCGGTGATCGATATGTCGGTCGACACGATGAAGCGCCTCTTCGAGCTCAAGAACATCGCGGGCGTGAAGGATGCGACGGCGAACATGGTGCGCGTTTCGCAGCAGCGCGCGGCGATGGGGGAGGATTTCAACCAGCTCTCCGGCGAGGATGCCACGGCGCTCGGCTTCATGGCCCATGGCGGCCACGGCTGCATTTCCGTGACCTCGAACGTTGCGCCGCGACTGTGCGCCGAGTTTCAGAGCGCCTGCTTGCGCGGCGACTTCCGTGCGGCGCTGCTGCTGCAGGACCAGCTGATGCCCCTGCACACGGCCTTGTTCATCGAAACCAATCCGGCGCCGGTGAAGTATGCGCTTTCGGTTCTCGGCCGCTGCCAAGACTCGGTGCGTCTGCCGATGGTGACGCTCTCCGACAAGACAAAGCAGGCGGTGCGCGACGCAATGATCCACGCCGGCCTCATCAACTGAGCCACGCGCCCGCCCGGAAGCAGCCCGTCCTCCCGCCGCTTTCGGCACCCGTTGGAATGCCCGCTCGGTGCGGTGCGGGCGCGCGCTGCCGCGCGCCCGCGTCGCGGCAAGGCGCGTGGCCGTTGACATCGGCGGCCGCTTCCTCAAATCACGTGCCATGACCGCAAAGCGCGAACGCAACTACAAGATCGTCGCCGACAATCGCCGCGCGCGGTTCAACTACGCGATCGGCGAGACGTTCGAGGCCGGCCTCGCGCTCACCGGCACCGAGGTGAAATCCCTGCGGCAAGGCAAGGCCACGATCAGCGATTCCTATGCGGCGGGGCGGGATGGGGAGCTCTGGCTCTACAACGCCAACATTCCCGAATATCTCCAGGCGAACCGCTTCAACCACGCGCCCAAACGACCGCGCAAGCTGCTGCTGCACGCGCGCGAGATCGCCAAGCTCACCTCGGCGGTGGAGCGCGAAGGCATGACGATCGTCCCGCTCAAGCTCTATTTTAACGAGAGAGGACGTGCCAAAATTGAACTTGCGCTCGCCAAGGGCAAGAAGCTGCATGACAAGCGCGAGACCGAGAAAAAGCGGTCCTGGGAGCGCGAGCGCGGACGCCTGCTGCGGGAAAGGGGCTGACCCGAAATCGGTCCGTCATGAGCAAGGCCGGCACGGCGCTGCAGTGGGATGAGCAAGGCGCGCAGGCGTTCGTCCGCAAGCCGCCTAACGGTTGTCGCAGGATGAAGGAAATGAGCAAGGCCACCGTTCCGGAGCGCTTCCGCCTTCCCCCCGATCTGCCGGTGCCGGAAGACGACGGCGGCGCCCGCCATCTCCCGGGCCGGCCTCTGCCGGATCTCGCGCTGCCGGCCACGGACGGCGGCCCGGTCAATCTCGCAAACCTGTCCGGCCGCAGCGTCGTCTACCTTTATCCGCGCACGGGCGAGCCGGGAAAACCGGTCCCGCCGGAATGGGACGCCATCCCGGGCGCGCGCGGCTGCACCCCGCAATCCTGCGGCTTTCGCGACCACTTTGCCGAATTGCAGGCTCTTGGAGTGACGCACCTCTTCGGTCTCTCGACCCAGCATACCGATTACCAGCGGGAGGCGGCGGAACGCCTGCATTTGCCGTTTCCGCTGCTCTCGGACGCCGACCTGCGGCTCACCCGCGCGCTTAGCCTGCCTACCTTCGGGTTCCGGGGGATGACGCTGCTCAAACGCATGGCCTGGATCGTCGATGACGGCGTAATCGCGAAGGTCTTCTATCCCGTGTTCCCGCCCGACCGGAACGCGGCCGATGTCGTCGATTGGCTGCGCGGACACGTCGGCCCGAATGGCTAAAGCCCGTCGAGATAGGCGCGCACGGCGGCGAACAGGTCACGGAACATCGCCGGCGTAAGCACGCCCGTGTTCGTGTTGAGCCGCGAGCAGTGGTAACTGTCGAAGAGGCGCAGCCGGCCGATCGTGTGCGCGGCGGCATGGCCGAAGGGCGCCGCCGTCCGTGGCGTTTCGAGGGCGGCCAGCACGGTCTCGTGGGCGATCCGGCCAAGGGCCAGGATGGCCTGGAGATTGCTCATTTCCGCGATGGTGCAGGAGAGAAAGCGGCGGCAGGTGGCGATCTCCTGTGAGGTCGGCTTATTGCCCGGCGGCACGCAGCGGACGGCATTGGTGATCCGGCAGTCGTGCAAGGTCAGCCCGTCGTCGGGGCGGGCCGCATAGGGGCCCCGCGCGAAGCCGAACCGTTGCAGCGTCTCGTAAAGGAGATCGCCCGCATAATCTCCGGTGAAGGGCCGGCCCGTCCGGTTTGCCCCCTGGGCGCCGGGGGCCAGTCCGACGATCAGGAGCCGCGCCTCGCGCGAACCGAATGACGGGACCGGCGCGTTGAACCAGTCCGGCTGCCGCGCGCGCCATGCCGCGCGGAACGCGACGAGCCGCGGACACAAAGGGCAGTCGCCACCCGGCTCGCAGGCGCCTGCCGACGACGGCGGCAGGCTCAATCTTCGAACTCGTCGTCCGAAGCCGACGGAGCGGACGCCCGCTGGGATGTGGCGCTCCGCTGCAGGAATTGCGGCGTATGGCGCGCTTCACGGGGCACGCGCTCGGCCGGATCTCGGCCGATTTTTGCCTGCAGCTCCACGATGTCGATGAAGCTGTCCGCCTGCCGGCGCAGCTCGTCCGCCACCATCGGCGGCTGGGTGGAGACCGTCGAGACGACCGTCACCCGTACCCCCCGGCGCTGCATGGCTTCGACCAGCGAACGGAAATCCCCGTCGCCGGAGAACAGGACCATGTGGTCGATGTGCTCCGCAATCTCCATGGCATCGACCGCAAGCTCGATATCCATGTTGCCCTTGACCTTGCGGCGGCCGGTCTGGTCCACGAACTCCTTGGTCGCCTTGGTGACGACCGTATAGCCGTTGTAGTCGAGCCAGTCGATCAGCGGCCGGATGGAGGAGTATTCCTGGTCCTCGATCACGGCGGTGTAGTAGAAGGCACGCAGGAGATAGCCCCGGGACTGAAATTCCCGGAGCAGGCGCTTGTAGTCGATGTCGAAGCCAAGCGATTTGGCGGTGGCGTACAAATTCGCGCCGTCAATAAACAAGGCCAGTTTTTCCATCTGGGAAGCCATTTGGTGTTCTCGTCATGGAAACGGAAAGGCGCGGCCGGCCGAGTCCGGCCCGTCGCCGGGGCGCCTGCCGTCGTCGTGCCGAAAGGGAACTTCGAATGCTCAAGGCCTGTGAAAGACGTCTTTCGGTATAAAAACTGCGGCCAAGCGTTTGTTCCACGGCATGCTTCGCAGCCGCCGCCCACGCGGAGCGCCAAAGCAAACGCCTTGCACTTTCCGCCAATGAGATATACCTGAATTTTGCGTCTCCAAACATCCTGCCGAAGGAGCGAACCGCCATGGCGCGCGTGACCGTTGAAGACTGCATCGACAAGGTCGAGAACCGGTTCGACCTCGTCCTGCTGGCCAGCCATCGCGCCCGCATGATCTCTGCCGGCGCCCCTCTGACCGTGGATCGGGACAACGACAAGAACCCCGTGGTCGCCCTGCGCGAAATCGCCGAGACGTCCGTCTCGCCCGAGGACCTGAAGGAGGACCTGATCCACTCCCTGCAGAAATACGTCGAAGTGGACGAACCGGAACCCGAGACCGTGCCGCTTATCGGTACGAGCGGCAGCGTCGACGCCGACGATACCGAAGTGACCTTCGAGCGGATGACCGAAGAAGAGCTTCTGAAGGGCCTGGAGGGTCTCACGCCTCCCGAGGAGCAGCCGGAGGAAGAGGAGTAAGGGAGGCCTGCGCGGTCGGCCGCCGCCTGCGCGCGCCCGGCGCGGGCGGCGACGAGGCCCGGCGCCTTGCTACGGTGAGGCAGGATCGTGATATCCTTCGCTCCGGTAAGGCATTTCGCCGGCTTTTGGCCGGCGCGGAGCATGGCTCATGGCCTTGATGAGCACGGAATCGCTGCCTCTGCCCGTGCCGGGGGGCCTTTCCGGCGTGCTTTCGCCCGCGAACGCCCGCGAGGGGCGGGACAAGCCGGCAAAGCCGCGCATCATGCGGCAATATGAGCTCGTCGAGCGGGTCCGCCGTTACAACCCCGATACCGACGAAGCCCTGCTGGACCGCGCCTATGTCTACGCCATGAAGGCGCACGGGTCGCAGATGCGGGCTTCCGGCGACCCCTATTTTTCGCACCCCCTCGAGGTCGCCGCGATCCTGACCGACCTCCACCTCGACGATGCCACCATCGTCGCGGCTTTGCTGCACGATACGATCGAGGATACCGAGACCACGCGGGCTGAGATCGATCGCCTGTTCGGGCCGGAAATCGGCGCCCTGGTCGACGGGCTGACCAAGCTCAAAAAGCTCGATCTCGTCTCCAAGGAGGCCGCCCAGGCGGAGAACCTGCGCAAGCTTCTGCTCGCCATCGCGTCGGACGTCCGGGTGTTGCTGGTCAAGCTCGCCGACCGGCTGCACAACATGCGCACGCTGCACTACATGGCGCCCGAGACGCGGCGGCGCATTTCGCAGGAGACCATCGACATCTATGCCCCTCTGGCCGGGCGAATGGGCATGCAGGAGATGCGGGAGGAACTCGAGGAGCTGGCGTTCCGAGAGCTCAACCCGGAGGCCTATGCGATTGTCACCCAGCGGCTGAACACGCTTGCCGAGCGCAATCGCGACCTGATCGTCGAGATTGAGGGGCAGCTCAAGGCGAAGCTTGCCGACCGCGGCATCAGCGCGGAAGTGAAGGGGCGCCAGAAACGGCCGTATTCGATCTGGCGCAAGATGGAGCGCAAATCGGTCGGTTTCGAGCAACTCTCGGACATTTTCGGCTTTCGGGTCATCGTCGAGACGGTGGAGGAGTGCTACCGCGCGCTCGGTATCGTCCACACCACCTGGCCGGTCGTTCCCACGCGCTTCAAGGATTACATCTCGACACCCAAGCAGAACGATTATCGTTCGCTGCACACGACCGTGATCGGTCCGGGCCGCCGGCGCGTCGAACTGCAGATCCGCACCACCGCGATGCAGCAGATCGCCGAGTACGGCATTGCCGCACACGCCCTCTACAAGGATGGGCGCGGCTCGCCGTCGGAAATGCTGTCGCGCGAGTCGAACGCTTATGCGTGGCTGCGGCGAACGATTGAACTTCTGGCCGAAGGGTCCAATCCGGAAGAGTTTCTCGAACACACGAAGCTCGAGCTCTTCCACGACCAGGTCTTCTGCTTCACGCCGAAAGGCAAGCTCATCGCCCTGCCGCGCAAGGCAACGCCCATCGACTTTGCCTATGCCGTCCACACCGACATCGGCAACACGGCCGTGGGCTGCAAGATCAACGGCAAGATCAGCCCGCTCGTCTCCGAACTGCAGAACGGGGACGAGGTCGAAATCATCACCTCGAAGGCGCAGGCCTCGCCGCCGGCCGCCTGGGAATCGATCGTCGTCACCGGCAAGGCGCGGGCGGCCATCCGCCGCGCCACGCGGGCGGCGGTGCGGGCGCAATATGCGGGCCTCGGCCGCCGTATCGTCGAACGGCTGTTCCAGCGGGCGAAGCGCGACTATTCCGACGAGAAGCTTCAGGGCGCGCTGCCGCGGCTCGCCCGCCACTCGATCGAGGACGTGATGGCGGCGGTCGGCCGCGGCGAAATGAAGGCCTCCGACGTCGCCCGCGCGATGTATCCCGACTACAAGGAAGACCGCACCGTGCGCCGCGTGCCGATCGTCCGGCGCAAGGAAAGCGGCTGGTTCGGGCTGAAGCGCGCGCGCGCGCTGAAGTTCAAGGTTCCCGATTATCGGGATGACGGGCCGGCGATTCCGATCCGCGGCATCAACAGCGACCTTCCGGTCCGCTTCGCAAGCGGCGGAGCCGTGCCGGGCGACCGCATCGTCGGCATCCTCACGCCCGGGGAGGGGATCACCGTCTATCCCATCCAGTCGCCCGATTTACAGGAATTCGAGGACGATCCGGAACGCTGGCTCGACGTGCAGTGGGACGTGGACGACGATCGCCCGCAACGCTTTCCCGCGCGCATCGAGGTGCATTCCGTCAACGAGCCCGGCACGCTCGCCCAGATCGCGCAGGTCATCGCCGAGCATGACGGCAATATCGACAATGTGCGCATGACCCGCCGTTCGCCCGACTTTACGGAAATGCAGATCGATCTCGAAGTCTATGATCTCAAGCACCTGAACTCGATCCTCGCGCAATTGCGGGCGAAGGCGGCGGTCGCCAGGGCCGAACGGGTGAACGGTTAGGCGACCGCGAGGATGACCGCGGCGTTTGCCGACGCCTTGCCTGAGGCTCCCGGGCCCGGTGCGCTTTTCCGCGGCGTCGCCTTGGGGTACGCCAGGACCGATGGGAATCGCCTGCCGGCGCGGCCGAGTCTCGCCGGAAGGGCGCGTGGACGTCTTGGGACGCGCCGCGAGGATGCAACGTTTGCGAGGGGCGCCTGAATGGAGACGCTTTCCGCCATCCGCCTGGGTGTCAATGTCGATCATGTTGCAACCCTGCGCAATGCGCGGGGCGGCCGGCTCCCGGATCCGGTGCGCGCCGCCAAGCTCGCCATCGAGGCCGGTGCGGACGGGATCACGGCGCATCTGCGCGAAGACCGCCGGCACATCCGTGACCAAGACATGGCGCGTCTGAAGGCTGAAATCGCCAAGCCCCTGAACTTCGAAATGGCGGCCACGGAGGAGATGGCGGCGATCGCGCTGCGGATCGCACCGCACGCGGTCTGTCTCGTTCCGGAGCGGCGCGAGGAACGCACCACCGAAGGAGGGCTCGATGCCGCGGCCCAGCAGGCGCAGCTTGCGCCCGTGGTCGGCCGGCTTACGCAGGCGGGCGTGCGGGTCTCGCTGTTCATCGCACCGGACCCCCGGCAGATCGAGGCGGCGGCGCGCCTTGCGGCGCCGGTGGTGGAACTCCACACCGGCGCCTGGTGCGACGCCCTTGCCGAAGGCCGCAAGGCCGAGGCGGAGGCCGAGTGGCAGCGTATCCGCGCAGCGGCAGCCCTGGCACAGACGGCGGGTCTCGAGGTGCATGCGGGGCACGGCCTCGACTATCTGACGGCGGAGGCGATCGCGGCCCTGCCCGAAGTCGTGGAACTGAACATCGGCCATTTCCTCGTCGGCGAGGCCGTGTTCGTGGGGCTGGGGCAGGCGGTGCGGACTATGCGGGCGGCGATGCAGCGCGGACGCGAGACCCTGCTGGCGACCTCATGATCCTCGGCATCGGCTCCGACCTGATCGACATCCGGCGCATCGAGCGCGTGCTCGACCGCCACGGCGAGCGTTTCCTCGCCCGCATCTTCACGCCGGTGGAACGGGCCCGCGCCGAGCAGCGCCGCGACCGGGTTGCGACCTACGCCAAACGTTACGCCGCCAAGGAAGCCTGCGCGAAGGCGCTCGGCACGGGCATGCGCGCCGGCGTATTCTGGCGCGATATGGGGGTTGTCAATCTGCGCTCCGGCCAGCCGACCATGCAGCTCACGGGCGGCGCGCAGAAACGCCTCGAGGCGATGACGCCGGTCGGTTACGAAGCCCGCATCGATCTCAGCATCAGTGACGAGTGGCCCATGGCCCAGGCCTTTGTGGTGATCTCCGCCATGCCGCGCCCGTAAGCGCGGGGCATCGTTTCTTATGTGATAGGAAAAAAATCTGGTGCTTGCGGGAGCGCTCCCGTCGCGGCTTGCCGGCCATCAAATTGCGGCAATGCCCCTGTTACTTGGAATCCAAGACGATCCTGCATTCATTGCGCCGCTTCGTTGCGCCCGCTACAACCACTCATCCTGACTCACCCCCCGACCCGGCCACATTCCGGGTGCCGCCGACGGGCTGCGGGATCCCGTCCGCGCCAGACGCTTTCGAGAGGCCAATGCGAGTGACGACCCAGCAGAAGCGCAAGGAAGGCGGCATTGCCGAAACCGTGCGCGTCATCGTGCACGCCCTGATCATTGCGGCGGTGATCCGCACCTTTCTGTTTCAGCCCTTCAATATCCCGTCCGGCTCCATGAAGGCGACGCTGCTCGTCGGCGATTATCTCTTCGTGTCCAAATACGCCTACGGCTACAGCCACTATTCCTTGCCTTATTCGCCGCCGTTGTTTTCGGGACGCATTTTCGCATCCGAGCCCAAGCGCGGCGACATTGTCGTGTTCCGCCTGCCGAAAGACGATTCGGTCGACTACATCAAGCGCGTGATCGGGCTGCCGGGCGACAGGATCCAGATGATCCACGGCGTGCTGCACATCAATGGCGAAGCGGTCAGGAAAGTGCCGATCGACGATTTCTCGGAAAAGGACGAAACCGGCCGCGTGCATCACGTGCGCCGCTTCCGGGAAACGCTGCCGAACGGCGTGAGCTACAACGTTCTCGATCTGGTGGACAACGGCTTCTACGACAACACGGACGTGTACACGGTGCCGCCCGGACATTATTTCATGATGGGCGACAACCGCGACAACTCGACCGACAGCCGCGTTCTTTCGGCGGTCGGCTATGTGCCTTTCGAAAATCTCGTCGGGCGCGCCGAGATCATCTTCTTCTCGGTCGATGAAGGCGAGCACGCCTGGCAGTTCTGGCGTTGGCCCTGGTCCGTTCGGTGGGGACGTCTCTTCACGATCGTCAAATGAGGCGCAAGGCCGCGGCCGTCTCCAAAGTGCAGGAGCGGATCGGCCACACCTTTGCCGATCCGGCGCTCCTGGAGCGCGCGCTGACACACAGTTCCGCCGTCAGCGGCGGCGCCGGACGTGCGGGCAGCTACCAGCGCCTGGAATTTCTCGGGGATCGCGTGCTCGGGCTCGCCGTCGCGGACATGCTGCTGCGGGCTTTCCCCCAGGCGAGCGAGGGCGAACTTTCGCGGAGGCTTGCGGCTTTGGTCCGGGCGGAGAGCTGCGCGGCCGTCGCCAGGGCGATGCAGCTCGACAGCGCCGTCCAGATGGGCACCGCGAAGGGCGCGCGGACCCGCCTCACCCAGGCGATCCTGGCGGATGTCTGCGAGGCGGTCGTCGGCGCCGTCTTCCTCGACGGCGGCTATCCGGCCGCGGCCGGCCTGGTCGAGCGTTTCTGGCGCGAGCGCATGCTGGCGCCGCCGCGCCCGCTGCGCGATTCCAAGACCGTTCTCCAGGAGTGGGCGCAGGGCCGCGGACTGCCGACCCCTCTCTACCGCGAGATCGCCCGCAGCGGTCCGCATCACGACCCGCAGTTCCGTGTCAGCGTCGAACTGCCCGAATTGCCCCCGGCTGAGGGCAGCGGTCGTTCCAAGCGGGCCGCGGAGCAGGCCGCAGCCGCTCTCATGCTCGAACGCCAGGGGGTGAAGCAGGACGACGGCTATGGCTGAAGGCGCGGGTCCCGGCGAGGGGCGGCGTTGCGCCTTCATCGCGCTTATCGGCGCGCCCAATGCCGGCAAATCGACGCTCACCAACGCGCTGGTCGGCGCCAAGGTCTCGATCGTAACCCCGAAGGTGCAGACGACCCGCACGCTCATTCGCGGTATCGCCGTGACCGGCAAGGCGCAGCTCGTGTTCGTCGACACGCCCGGCATTTTCCGGCCGCGGCGGAGGCTCGACCGCGCCATGGTGTCGACCGCCTGGGGCGGCGCGCGGGACGCCGACATCGTCGGATTTCTGGTGGACGCCAAGCGCGGCCTCGACGAGGAAAGCGAGGCCATCGCCGCCGGCCTCGAGGAGGTACGCCAGCCGAAAGTGCTGATCCTCAACAAGGTGGACATTGTCGAGAAGCCGAAGCTGCTCGGCCTTGCGGCGGAGCTCAATGCCCGCGTGGACTTCGCGGCAACCTTCATGGTTTCGGCGCTGACGGGAAGCGGCCTCGACGATCTACGCGACTGGTTCGCCGCGCATGCCCCGGAGGGACCTTGGCTCTATCCGGAAGACCAGCTCTCCGACGCGCCGCAGCGTCACCTCGCCGCGGAAATCACCCGCGAGAAACTCTATCTGCGTCTCCATCAGGAACTTCCTTATCAATCGACGGTCGAAACCGACGCGTGGCAGGAACGGCCGGACGGTTCCGTGCGAATCGCCCAGACGATCTATGTGGAGCGCGAGAGTCAGCGTAAGATCGTGCTGGGCAAGGGCGGACGGACGATCAAGGCGATCGGGGCCGAGGCCCGCCGGGAGCTGTCGGCCCTGCTGGAACGGCCCGTGCACCTCTTCCTGTTCGTTAAAATCCGGGAAGACTGGGGCGAGGACCCCGAGCGTTACCGGCAGATGGGGCTCGAGTTTCCGCGCGAATAGCGCAAGAGCGGCAAGGCGCGCCGCGGGACGACCGCATGGAATGGACCGACGAAGGCATCGTGCTCGGCACCCGCCGCCACGGCGAGGCGAACGCCATTGCCGAAGTGCTGACGATCGCGCACGGTCGGCACCTGGGATTGGTGCGGGGCGGGGCAGGCTCCCGCCTGCGGCCCGTGCTGCAGCCCGGCAACAGCGTACGGGTGACCTGGCGCGCGCGGCTCGACGAGCATCTGGGCCATTACGTTGTCGAAGGCCTCAATCTGCGGGCCGCCGGCTTTCTTCTCGAACCGCACGCCCTCTATGGCCTGACGCACCTGTGTGCGCTGGGCCGCCTTCTGCCGGAGCGCGATCCGCATCCGGCGCTCTACGGGACGCTGCTCGGCATCCTCGAAAGCTTGAGTGACCCCGTGGAGGCCGGCGTGCAGGTGGCGCGTTTCGAGCTGCTGATTCTCGCCGAGCTCGGATTCGGGCTCGATCTTGAGACCTGCGCCGCGACCGGTTCGCGGGAAGATCTCGCCTACGTCTCCCCGCGGTCCGGGCGGGCCGTCTCGCGTGCGGCCGGCGCGCCCTGGGAGGGAAAGCTTCTGCGCCTGCCGCCGTTTCTCACCCGCGACGGCGCGCCGGCGCCGAGCGGCGAGGAGCTCGCGCAGGCCTTCGCCCTGACGGGTCACTTCCTCCTCCATCATGTGTTCGAGCCGCGCGGGGCGGCTCTGCCGCAGGAGCGGGCGCAATTCATCGCCGCCCTGGGGCGGCGGCAGTCCCGGGCCGCCCGAATCTCCGCTTGACCCGTCCGCGGCCGCGGGGCCGCTTGCCGGCGCCTGTTCAGGCCTTGTTCACACCACAGCGGCGCAGTACCGATCCGCCATGGGAAAAGAACTGATTCCGCCGGAGCCCGGCGAGGTGCAGGAAATTCCGCTGCGCGAAGCGCTAGAAGAGCGCTACCTCGCCTATGCGCTGTCGACCATCATGCACCGCGCGCTGCCCGATGCGCGCGACGGGCTCAAGCCCGTGCATCGCCGACTCATTTTCGCGATGCGCCAGCTTCGGCTCGACCCCGGCGCCGCGTTCAAGAAGTCGGCGCGCGTGGTCGGCGACGTTATCGGCAAGTTCCATCCGCACGGCGACCAGGCGGTCTACGACGCGCTGGTGCGGCTCGCCCAGGAGTTTGCTCAGCGCTACCCGCTCATCGACGGACAGGGCAATTTCGGGAACATCGACGGCGATAATCCGGCCGCGATGCGTTACACGGAGGCCCGGCTCACGGAAGTCGCCCGCCTCCTGCTCGAAGGCATCGACGAGGACGCCGTCGATTTCCGTCCGACCTACGACGGGACGGAAGAAGAGCCGGTTGTTCTGCCCGGCGCCTTCCCCAATCTGCTGGCCAATGGCGCGCAGGGAATTGCCGTCGGCATGGCGACGGCAATCCCGCCGCACAATGCCGCCGAGCTTTGCGACGCCGCGCTCCACCTCATCGAACACCGCAAGGCGACGAGCCGCGAGCTCTTGAAATTCGTGAAAGGGCCGGATTTCCCGACCGGCGGCACCGTCGTCGATCCGCCGGAAGCGATCGCCGAGGCCTACGAGACCGGGCGCGGCGCCTTCCGCGTGCGCGCGCGCTGGGAAAAGGAGGACGCCGGGCGCGGCACCTATGTGATCGTTGTCACGGAAATCCCCTGGCTCGTACAGAAATCGCGTCTCGTCGAACGGATTGCCGAACTGCTCAACGAGCGCAAGCTGCCGCTGCTCGCCGACGTGCGTGACGAGTCGACGGAAGATGTCCGGCTCGTGCTCGAGCCGCGTTCGCGCACCGTCGATCCCGCGCTGCTGATGGAGTCGCTCTTCAAGCTGACCGAGCTCGAGAGCCGCATTCCCCTCAACATGAACGTGCTGGTGAAGGGCCGCATTCCCAAGGTGGTGGGCCTTGCGGAGGCCCTGCGGGAGTGGCTCGATCATCGGCGCGAAGTGCTGATCCGCCGCTCGCGCCATCGGCTGGCGGCGATCGAGCATCGGCTGGAGGTGCTGGGCGGCTATCTCGTCGCCTATCTCAATCTCGATGCCGTGATCCGCATCATCCGCGAGGAGGACGAGCCGAAGCCGGTGCTGATGCGGCGCTTCGATCTGTCGGACGTGCAGGCGGAAGCCATTCTCAACATGCGCCTGCGCAATCTCCGTCGCCTCGAGGAGATGGAGATCCGGACCGAGAACCGGAATCTCACGACCGAAAAGGGCACGATCGAAAAGCTGCTCGCTTCGGAGCGCCAGCAGTGGAAGACGGTCGGATGGGAGATCAAGGAGGTTCGAAAGAAGTTCGGGCCCGACACGCCGCTCGGGCGGCGGCGGACGGATTTCGGGCGAGCGCCCGAACACGACGAGGCGGCGATCGAAGCCGCCATGGTCGAACGCGAGCCGCTCACGATCGTGCTGTCGGAAAAGGGCTGGATCCGCGCGCTCAAGGGCCACGTCTCGGATCTGTCCGGCCTCCAGTTCAAGAGCGACGACAGGCTCAAGCTCGCCTTCTTCGCGGAAACGACGTCGAAGCTGCTGGCCTTCGCGACCAACGGCCGCTTCTACACGCTGGAGGCGGCGAAACTGCCGGGCGGCCGGGGTCACGGCGAGCCCGTGCGCATGTTCATGGACCTCGAGCAGGAAGCCGATCTCGTCACGCTGTTCCCGTTCCAGGGCGGCCGCAAATTCCTCGTCGCGAGCCTTGCCGGCCGCGGCTTCGTGGTGCCGGAGGAGGAGTGCCTCGCCAACACGCGGAAAGGCAAACAGGTGCTGAACGTGGATGCGCCCGACGAGGCGCGCGCGATCGCGCCCGTCGCAGGCGAGCAGGTCGCGGTCATCGGGGAAAACCGCAAGCTGCTGCTCTTTCCGCTCGACCAGGTGCCGGAAATGACGCGCGGGCGCGGCGTCCGCCTGCAGCGCTACAAGGACGGCGGCCTGTCCGACATCAAGACCTTCAAGGGGACGGAAGGCCTCACCTGGACGGACAGCGCCGGCCGCGTGTTCACCCTGTCGCTCAAGGAGCTTTCGGACTGGCGCGGTAACCGCGCCGACGCCGGCCGCCTGCCGCCGAAGGGCTTCCCGAAGAGCAACAGATTCGGAGACCGGTTCGCCTGACCGCGCGGTGGGCCTTTGCCCTTGGCGCGGAAGGTTGCTGCACGCATTTTGCGCGGCCGGCTTAACCGGACGCTTAGGCGTATTCGGTCAGAATTCGGGTCTCGCCGCGAAGGGGGAGCCCGGTGGTGATTGCCGCAGCCGAACTTCTCTGCTGGTCCGCGTTCGGGCTCGTTCTCGGATTTTTCGGGCATTGGTGGAAGGCGCACGCCGACCCGACGCCGGATGTCCTCGACAAGGACCGTCCGTTCATGAACATGGCGCTGACGGAGTATAGCTTCGAGAACTATGCTCTCGATCATCGTTATGACGATGTGGGTTACTGGGACTATTTGAGCCTTCGAAATCTCTTCTACTATTTGATAACCGGTGCCGTCGGCCTGCCGCTGTGCGTCTATGCGACCGCGGAAGGTTATGCGGCGGCCCATGCGAGCCTGTGCAAAGGCGCCGGGCTCCTGGGTTTCGTTCCCGTTTTCTGCCCGTGAATCCAGGGTGAGAAAAGCCGGAAGGCCGGCGCCGGCCGCGGCGCTCACGCGCCGAACCGGGTCCACCGGTCGGGCATCAGGCGCTCCTGCGGCAGGAAGCGCCGCTTGTAGTCCATCTTGCGGGAGCCCTCGACCCAATAGCCGAGATAGACATAGGGCAGGCCCATTGCCTTCGCGCGGGCAATGTGTTCGAGCACCATGAAGGTGCCGAGCGAACGCGCCGAATGGTCGGGATCATAGAAGGAATAGACCATCGACAATCCGTCCGCGAGGACGTCGGTGAGCGCGACGGCGAGGAGCCGTCCGCGCCCGCCTCGGTCGTGCGCGTCCTTGTGGCGATACTCCACGATGTGGGTGCGCACGTGGCTGTCCTCAACCATCATGGCGTAGTCGAGAACCGTCATGTCGGCCATCCCGCCGTCGCGGTGGCGGGCGTCGAGATAGGCTCGGAAAATCGAATATTGTTCCGAAGTCGGGACCGGCGGCCGCATCTCGCCGGCGATATCGACATTGGCGGCGCGCACGCGGCGCATGTTTCGGGACGGCCTGAATTCGTTCACCAGAACGCGCACGGAAAGGCACCGTCGGCAATGCTCGCAGGCCGGACGATAGGCGATCGTCTGCGAGCGGCGGAAGCCGCCCTGCGTCAAGAGATCGTTGAGTTCCGGCGCGCGATCGCCCACGAGATGCGTAAAGACCTTCCGCTCCTGCTTGCCGGGCAGATACGGGCATGGCGAGGGCGCAGTAAGATAGAACTGGGGCGTATCGCGGGAGTGATGCGTCACGGGGCTCGGGCCAGGTCAGGCGCGACATGTCGCGGCGCGCTCTTGAGGGAGTGTCGCCCGATCGGGGCGCATTCGTCAAACGGTTCGCGGCGCGCCACTCTCGGCACGCAAGCTCTGGGCGCGCGCCTCGTTGTTGATCACGATGGTGCCCAGCAGCATGTCGTGGAGGAGGCGCTGCCGGCTGTTGAAAAAGCCGACGAGCAGGATGAACGGCGTCAGCACGGAGACGGTGATCCAGTAGACGATCGCGTGGACGGCGCCGAGCAGGAAGTAGCAGGGGGCGCCGTACCAGGTGCGCATTTCGAGGCCCAAGGTCCGCATTCCGAGAGTGGCGGAGGCGGGGCTTCCGAAGGTCATGCCGTAATAGAGGATCGCCCAGATCGCGGTCGCCGGGGGGAGCAGCCAATAGAGCAGCCACCCGAAGCCGAACGTCACGATCCCCAGCGCGAAAATGAAGATTGCGACGAACAGGACCGGGACCGCGATGATGGTGACGTCGATGAGGAAAGCGACAACGCGGCGCGCCAGCACGCCCTCGAAAAGCTCCGGGTTCCTCGCCGGATCATAGGCGTGCGGCTTGACCTCGAGCGAGAAGCCGATCTGCTTCGGTCCGGAGTCGGACATCGTACAACTCCTTCTGACGAGGACGGCGAAGGATGGCGGGGAACCGGCAGGCGCGCAAGCAAG
>DASTKH010000012.1:0-48640 GCA_035716025.1 Xanthobacteraceae bacterium | reverse complement strand
CATATGCGTGAGGAAAATACGTGAAGCTTGTCGTCGTCGAATCGCCTGCAAAGGCGAAAACCATCGAAAAATATCTCGGGCCGGGCCATCGCGTCCTGGCGTCGTTCGGCCATGTCCGTGACCTTCCGCCCAAGGACGGTTCGGTCGATCCGGACGACGAGTTCGCGATGCTGTGGCAGGTCTCGCCCGACCGCGCCAAGCAATTGAAGGCGATCACCGACGAGGCGCGCGAGGCCGATACGTTGATCCTCGCCACCGATCCCGACCGCGAGGGCGAGGCGATCAGCTGGCACGTCCAGGAAGTGCTTCGCCAGAAGAAGGCGCTGCCCGCCAAGGTCGAGCGCGTGACCTTCAACGCGATCACCAATTCGGCGGTGACCGAGGCGATGAAGCGCCCGCGCGGGCTCGACGAGGATTTGATCGACGCCTACCGGGCGCGCCGCGCGCTCGACTATCTGGTCGGGTTCACGCTTTCGCCCGTCCTCTGGCGCAAGCTGCCTGGCGCGCGCTCGGCGGGCCGCGTCCAGTCCGTTGCGCTGCGGTTGGTCTGTGATCGCGAGCTCGAGATCGAGCGCTTCGTCCCGCGCGAATACTGGTCGCTGGTCGCCACGCTGGCGACGCCCCGCAACGAAACATTCGAGGCGCGTCTGGTCGGCGCCGACGGCAAGCGCGTCCAGCGCCTCGACATCGGCTCGGGCGAAGAGGCGGAGGCCTTCAAGCGGGCACTCGAAAGTGCCACCTTCTCCGTCGCGTCCGTGGACGCCAAGCCGGCGAAGCGTCATCCCCCGCCGCCGTTTACGACCTCCACCCTGCAGCAGGAGGCAAGCCGCAAGCTCGGCCTTGCGCCTGCGCAGACCATGCGCATTGCGCAGCGCCTTTATGAAGGCGTCGACATCGGCGGGGAGACGGTCGGGCTCATCACCTATATGCGGACGGACGGCGTGCAAATGGCCGAAGAGGCCATCGCGGCAAGCCGAAGGCTCATCGCCGCCGATTACGGACAAGCTTACGTCCCGGCCGCGCCGCGGCGGTATCAAACCCGCGCCAAGAATGCGCAGGAGGCGCACGAAGCCATCCGCCCGACGGATTTCACGCGACGGCCGCGCGATGTCGCCCGTTCCGTCGATCCCGAACTCGCACGAGTTTACGAACTGATCTGGCGCCGTGCCGTCGCGAGCCAGATCGAGTCTGCCGAAATCGAACGCACCACGGTCGATATCGCCGCCACCGTCGGCCCCCGCAAGCTCGATCTTCGGGCGACCGGATCGGTGATCCAGTTCGACGGCTTCCTTGCCCTCTATCAGGAGGGCCGTGACGAGGAGGAAGACGACGAGGATTCGCGGCGTCTGCCGGCCATGAGCGCCGGCGAACGGCTGGAGAAACGGGCGATCGCGGCAACCCGGCATTTCACCGAGCCGCCGCCCCGCTACACGGAGGCCTCGCTCGTCAAGCGCATGGAAGAGCTCGGGATCGGCCGTCCCTCGACTTATGCGTCGATCCTTCAGGTGCTCAAAGACCGCGCCTATGTGCGGCTCGAGAGGCGCCGCCTCTATGCCGAAGACAAAGGGCGCCTCGTGACCGCCTTTCTCGAAAGCTTCTTCTCGCGCTACGTCGAATACGATTTCACGGCCTCGCTTGAGGAGCAGCTCGACCGCGTATCCAACAACGAAGTCGATTGGCGCGCGTTGCTGCGCGACTTCTGGCGGGATTTCATCGGCGCCGTCGACGAGATCAAGCATCTGCGGGTCGGCGATGTACTCAATGCGCTCGACGAGATGCTCGGCCCGCATGTCTTTCCGCCGCGCGCCGACGGGGCCGATCCGCGGCAGTGCCCGAGCTGCGGAACCGGCCGCCTGTCCATCAAGATCGGCCGTTTCGGCGCGTTCGTCGGCTGCTCCAACTACCCGGAATGCCGCTACACGCGCACGTTTTCGGGATCGGACGGCTCGGAGAACGGCACACGGGTCCTGGGACAGGATCCGGAATCGGGCCTCGACGTGTCGATCCGCTCCGGACGGTTCGGCCCCTATATTCAGCTCGGCGAAGCCGTCGGCAGCGAAAAACCGAAGCGAGCGAGCCTGCCCAAGGGCGCAAGCGCGGACACGATTTCGCTGGAGCAAGCCCTCGCCTTGCTGAAGCTGCCGCGCGCGGTGGGCCGCCATCCCGAGGACGGCGAGCCGATCGTCGCCGGGATCGGACGGTACGGACCTTACGTCCAGCACGGAAAAACCTATGCCAACCTCGAGTCGGGCGACGACGTGCTGACGATTGGTCTCAACCGCGCTGTCGCGCTGCTCGCCGACAAGGCCAGCAGAGGCCGCAGCCGCCGCGGCGTTTCGGCAGGCCGCAGCCTGGGCGAATACCCGCAAAAAGGCGGCGAGGTGGTGGTTAAAAACGGCCGCTACGGTCCTTATGTAACGCATGGTCGCGTGAATGCGACCTTGCCGAGCGACAAATCCCCGGAGTCCATCACGCTCGAGGAGGCGGTGGCGCTTATTGAAGCGCGGACCGAGAAGGCGGGGGGCGGCCGAGAGGCCCCTTTTACCCCGCGCAAGAAAGCCCGGGCCGGCCCGGACAAGCGAAAGTCCGCCAAGGGCTCGAGCAAGGCGGAGGGGTCTGCCGGCAGGGCGCGACCTGCGAAACGCGCGGCCGCCGCGAGCAAACGCGGCGCGTCGGCAAAGGCGACCAAAGCCGCGAAATCCTGAACGCGAAGACACTGAATTGGCCAAGAACGCGACGATCGAAACCCGACTACCCTCAAGACAGCAGATTCTCGCGTTCATCGGCGAACGCCCCGGAAAAGTCGGCACCCGGGAAATTGCCCGCGCGTTCGGCTTGAAGAATGCCGATCGCGCACGCCTCAGGCACATGCTGCGCGATCTGGCCGACGAGGGCCTGGTCGAACATCGACGCAAGAAACTCCACCATCCGGGGGTGCTTCCCGAAGTCGTCGCCGCCGACGTGGTCGAACGCGATTCCGATGGCGAACTGCTGGCGCTGCCGACGGAATGGGACACGGAAGCGCACGGCCCTGCTCCGCGCATCCGTCTCGTGATCCCACGCCGGGCACGCCCGGCGGAAATTCCGGGCGTCGGCGACCGCGCGCTGCTCCGTGTGCAGGAGATCGACGGACACGAGACCGGCGTGCGCTATGCGGGGCGGCCCATCAAGGTTTTCGAGCGCACGCACCCGCGCATGCTCGGCGTGTTTCGCACGGCCCCCGCCGGCGGCGGCCGGATCGAGCCGATCGACAAGAAGCTCATCGGTCGCGAACTGGCGGTCCCGCCCGGGGCGACCCTGGATGCGCGCGACGGCGACCTCGTCGCGGTGGACGTTGCTCGTTCGGGACGGCTCGGCCTTCCCGCTGCGCGGGTCAAGGAGCGGCTCGGCTCGCTCAAGAGCGAGCGGGCCGTAAGCCTCATCGCAATTCATGCGCACGGCATTCCCCTGGAATTCCCCCAAGCGGCCCTGCGGGAGGCGGAACAGGCCGTCCCCGCCACGCTTGCCGGCCGCGAAGACTGGCGCGTTCTGCCGCTCGTCACCATCGATCCGGCCGACGCCAAGGACCACGACGACGCCGTGCATGCCGCCTACGATTCCGACCCCGGCAATGCCGGCGGATTCATCGTCACGGTGGCGATTGCGGATGTCGCCCATTACGTTCGCCCGGCCAGCGCGCTCGATCGCGAGGCACTCGCCCGCGGCAACTCGGTCTATTTCCCGGACCGCGTCGTGCCGATGCTGCCGGAGCGCATTTCCAACGATCTTTGCTCCTTAAGACCCCATGAAAATCGGCCGGCCCTGGCCGTGCGGATGGTGATCGGGGCCGACGGTCGCAAGCGGGCGCACAGCTTCCACAGGGTGCTGATACGCTCTCAGGCGCGGCTTCATTATGCGCAGGTGCAGGCCGCCATGGACGGCCGGCCCGACGACGCCACCGCGCCCCTGCGCGAGCCGGTCCTTGGACCGCTTTATGCCGCCTACCGCGCCGTGAAGGCGGCGCGCGATGCGCGCGGGCCGCTCGATTTGGACATTCCCGAAAGGAAGATCGTGATCGGTCCGGATGGAACGGTGGATCGGGTGATCGCCACGGAACGCCTGGATTCGCACCGGCTGATCGAGGAGTTCATGATCCTCGCCAACGTCGCGGCGGCCGAGACGCTCGAGGCGGCCCGGGTGCCCTTCGTTTATCGCGTGCACGACGAACCGGCGTGGGAGAAGGTCGAAGCGCTACGCGAATTCCTCGCCACGCTCGACATCCGCCTGCCCAAGGGCGCGGTTTTGAAACCGGCCCTTTTCAACCGGATTCTCGATCGGGTCCGAGGCGCCGACACCGAAAGGCTCGTCAACGAGGTGGTGTTGCGCACGCAGGCGCAGGCGGAATATTCCGCGCAAAATTATGGCCATTTCGGTCTCGCTTTGCGGCGGTATGCGCATTTCACCTCGCCGATCCGCCGCTATGCGGATCTTGTCGTCCACCGCGCCCTGATCCGCGCCCTCAGGCTCGGCGAGGGCGCTCTGCCGCCAGGCGAGGACGCCGCTTCGCTGAGCGAGGTCGCCGCGCGCATTTCCGCGGCCGAGCGTCGCGCCATGAAGGCCGAGCGGGAAACCACCGACCGTTTGATCGCCCACTTCCTGGCCGACCGGATCGGCGCAAGCTTTGCCGGTCACATTTCCGGCGTCACGCGGGCCGGCCTCTTCGTCAAACTCGACGAAACTGGCGCCGACGGCTTCATTCCCGCAGCGACGCTCGGGGCCGACTACTTCCGATACGAAGAAGCGCAGCATGCCCTCGTCGGCGACGCCACAGGGGAAATGCATCGGCTCGGCGACAAGGTGAAGGTGCGGCTCGTCGAGGCCGCGCCGGTCGCCGGCGCCTTACGCTTCGAACTGTTGTCCGAGGGACGACACCGCGCCCCGGCGCGACGAACGGCGCGCCCGCGGAGGGCGGGCCGCAAGCCTGCACCGCCCCGCGCCGCGGCCAAACGTGCTAAAGGCCGGAAACGATGACCTGGATCGATACAACCGACAATCATCTGCGCGACAAGCGCACGGCGCTGCTGCGCGGATTCTTCGGCCGCTGCCCCAATTGCGGGCGAGGCCATCTTTTTCGCGCCTACCTCAAAGTGGTGGACGAATGTCCCCTCTGCGGCGAGGAATATCACCACCATCGCGCCGACGACGCGCCGGCCTATTTCGTCATTTTCATCGTTGGCCATCTGGTCGTGCCTCTCACGCTCTCGCTCGAGATCGCGCTGGCGCCGCCTTATTGGGTCCACGCGCTCCTGTGGGGACCCCTGACGTTGGGGCTTGCCCTTGCTCTGCTTCCGCGCATCAAGGGGACCATCGTCGCCTGGCAGTGGGCAAACTACATGCACGGCTTCGAAGCGGCCGCGCGCCGCCCGGTGGTCTGCAGGGCCGCCAAGGTTCGATCCGGGCCCGCGCGATGAGCGACGTGATTGCGCGGCTTGCGGAATCCGAACGCGACCGCACTCACCCCAATATCCGGCCCCGCGACGCCGCAACCCTGATCGTCATCGACCGTTCGGGCGACCGTCCGCGGGTCCTGATGGGACGACGGCACGCCGGCCACAAATTCATGCCGGGCAAGTTCGTGTTTCCGGGCGGTCGGGCCGAACCCTATGACGGCCGAATGCCGGCCGTCGGCGCGCTCGCCCCGGAACACGAGGCGCGCTTGCTCAAGGCCATGCGCCGGCCGAGCCCCGCAAGGGCGCGCGCGCTGGCCCTCGCGGCCATTCGCGAAACGTGCGAGGAGGTCGGCCTCTTGCTCGGCCGCCGCTCCGAAGCGGCACCGCAGGTGCCCGCGGCGGCATGGCAGCCCTTCGCGGATGCACGCGTCGTACCCGACCTGACGCAAATCCATTTCGTCGCCCGCGCCATAACCCCGCCACGGCGCAACCGGCGTTTCGATGCGCGCTTTTTTGCAATCGATGCCGAGGCGATTAGCCATCGGCTGGAAGGCGTGGTCGGCCCCGAGACCGAGCTCGACGAGATCGTCTGGGTTCCGATCGCCGAGGCGAAACGGCTCGACCTTCCGACCATTACCCAGGTCATCGTCGAGCAATTGGAGTTCCGTATCGCGCAAGGCTTTGCGCCGTCCTTGCCGGTGCCGTTCTTTCACATGCGGTACGGGCGGTTCGTGCGCGAATGGCTGTAGTCCGGCGTAATCCGGACAATCACCGCCCCGCACGTTGACTTTCGGCGTTCGAACGCTAGTTTCGCCGCAAGCGATCGCGAACGATCAGGGGTATTGATCCATGGCCAAGGCCACGACCATCAAGGTGAAACTCGTCTCGAGCGCCGACACCGGCTACTACTACGTCACCAAGAAGAACTCGCGGACGATGACCGACAAACTGGCGAAGAAGAAATACGATCCGGTCGCCAAGAAGCACGTCGAATTCCGCGAAGCCAAGATCAAGTAACGAACCCCGCGGCCGTGTTGCGGCGGCGAGGGCCGGCTTCTTGCTTGAGGTCGCGACGCAAGCCAAGGCAATGCTTGCCTTGGCTTCATGGTCGAATTCGCTGGCGAGAAGAGAGGTGGCCGGCCGGGAACAGTGTTTTGAGGAGGCCACTCCCACTATTCCCTGGCCGGCCGAACCCCACGGACCCAGGAGATGCGGCGGACCTGAGCACTCCGTAGGGTTATCTTGGTCGGATCCTGTCCGGACTGGCGGAACCGCCCGACGCCTTGACCCTGAAGCTACGGCCAAGCGGCGCCGAAATCAACAGGCCAAACCTTTGAAAACGGAAGAAGATTTCCCATCAACCTAAATACTTAGGGTTTACGGGCCTGCCCTGGCGGACTTTTCCGCTCAGGCGGCGGCCGCCACGCGGTTTCGGCCATCGCGCTTGGCCTGGTAAAGGGCCTGATCGGCCCGTTTCAGCAGCATCGCAGCCGTATCGTCGGAGCCCTCGATCCCGGCAATCCCGACGGAAATCGTCACATCGAGGCCCTCGTTGCGGCCGGCCACGAAGAACGGCTCGCCGGCCACGCGACGGCGCAGCCGTTCCGCCACCATCGCCGCCACCGAGAGGTCCGTCTCCGGCATGACGATGACGAATTCCTCGCCTCCGTAGCGGCATGCCAAGTCGATTCCGCGGACGGACTTGCGCACGCGCGTTCCGAATTCCCGCAAGACATCGTCGCCGGCGTCATGCCCATAGGTATCGTTGATGGCTTTGAAATAGTCGATGTCGAGCACCAGCACGGTCAGCGGTTTGCCGCGCGCATGCGCTTGCTCTACGAGACCGGCGAGGTGCATCTCCATGTACCGGCGATTGTGCAATCCCGTGAGCGAATCCGTTATCGCCATTTCGATCGACATCTGCACATTGTCGCGCAGCCGATCGCTGTAGCGCTTCTTGCGCACCTGGGTTCGCACGCGGGCGAGGAGCTCGTTTCTGTCGATCGGACGCAACAGGTAGTCGTTGATGCCGATTTCCAGACCGCGCAAGAGACGGGCGTCGTCCTCCGGCTCGGCAATGAGCAGAATCGGCAGATGCCGCGTGCGCTCGAGCGAACGGACTTGGCCACACAAACGAAGGGCATCGAACCGTTCGAGCGCGAGCGAGACCATCATCAGGTCATATTCGCTTTCGGCCAGATGGAAGAGCGCTTCGCGGGGATCGTGCTCCACGTCGACCTCGTGCTCCGCGCTCAGAACCGAAGCGATCCGCTCGTAGGAGACCGGCCGGTCATCGATCAGCAGCACGCGACCGTGCCGCCCCGTTTCCAAGGGGACCTGTACGAGCGGATCGCGCAGGCCGATTTCCTTGGAGGTGAGCGCCCGCATGCGCAACTCGTCGGCCGCCAGTTTGAGCCGCACGAGAGAGCGCACGCGCGCGATCAGCGCGATCTCCGAAACCGGTTTGGTGAGGAAATCGTCGGCCCCCGCCTCCAGCCCTTCGACGCGGTCGGCCGGTTGATCCAGGGCGGTGATGATGATGACGGGAATGTGATGCGTGGCCGGATCGGCTTTCAGGCGCCGGCAGACCTCAAACCCGTCCATCCCCGGCATCATGACGTCCAGAAGGACGATGTCGCACTGGGCGGTCCGGCAGATCGCCAGCGCCTCGGCTCCGCTCATCGCCGTGACCACGTCGAAATACTCGGCCGTGAGCCGCGCTTCGAGCAGCTTCACATTGGCCGGAACGTCGTCGACGACGAGGATGCGGGCGGTCATCCGGCGGCTCCTTCGGCGCCAAGAAAATGGCGGACGGTCTCAAGAAACTTGGCCACCGAAATGGGCTTCGACAGATAGGCTTCGCAGCCGCCTTCGCGAATGCGTTCCTCGTCCCCCTTCATGGCGAAGGCCGTCACCGCGATCACGGGAATCGACTTCAGATCCGGGTCGTCCTTGAGCCATTTCGTAACCTCGAGGCCTGAGACCTCGGGCAGCTGAATATCCATGAGAATGAGATCCGGCCGATGCCGGCGGGCGAGTTCCAGAGCCTCGATGCCGTTGCGCGTGCCGAGAGTCTCGTAGCCGTGCGCCTCCAGGAGGTCCTGGAAGAGCTTCATGTTGAGCTCGTTGTCCTCGACGATCAAAACCGTCTTGCCCATTGCGGGCTCCTTCTCCGGCGGCCTTATTTCCATTTCGCAATCCCAAGGCGCCGGCCGACGGTGATCTCGCCCGCACTCTTGCAGTGAAGGCGTGGAAGGGGGCATCGTTCTCACTCTGCGACGTGTCGCAAACCGGGCGACCTGGCGATACCGACCGTCCTCTTGCCTGCCGAGCGGAGCCTAGGGACCATATGTTACAGAAAGGCAAACACGCTTCGCGACAAACCGTTACCATGTCGCGCGAAAGCGCTGAAACTCTGGCCGTGGCGGCGCTCGGTTTCCTGGCCGCCGACCCCGCCCGGATGGCCCGATTCCTCGCTCTCACGGGCCTCGAAGCCCACCGCCTGCGCGGCATGGTCGCAGACCCCGGCTTCCACTGCGCGGTGCTCGAGCATCTGGCCGGCGACGAGCGTCTGCTGATCGCCTTCGCCCAAGAAGAAAACGTCGATCCCGCCCACATTCTGCGCGCGCGCGCCGCCCTCGGCGGCCCCGATTGGGAACGCGAGACCGCTTGAGGCGGAGGCGCCGTCGGGCGAAGCTTGTCGCGGGCGGCTGATTCCCAGACGACATGGCCATGCCCGGCTTCTGCCGCGACTGTCTCTCCGACCTCTCGCATGAGGCCCCGCGCTGCCCGAACTGCGGGTCGCCGCGGCTTGTCCGCCATCCGCGGCTTGATGAGCTGGCCATCGCGCATGTCGACTGCGACGCCTTTTATGCGGCAATCGAAAAGCGCGACGATCCCGCTCTGGCGGACAAACCCGTGATCGTCGGCGGCGGCCGGCGTGGTGTCGTCGCCACCGCCTGCTATATCGCGCGGACCTTCGGGGTCCATTCGGCCATGCCGATGTTCCAGGCGCGCAAGCTCTGCCCCGATGCCGTCGTCATCCGCCCGAATATGGAGAAGTATGTCCGCGTCGGCCGTGAAATCCGGGCGAAAATGCTCGCCTTGACCCCGCTCGTCGAACCGGTCTCGATCGATGAGGCCTTCATGGACCTCTCCGGAACGAGCCGGCTGCACGGCATGTCGCCCGCGAAGTCGCTGGCGCGCTTTGCGCGGAATGTCGAACGCGAACTGGGGCTCACGATTTCCATCGGCCTGTCGGAGAACAAGTTTCTGGCCAAGATCGCGTCCGATCTCGACAAACCGCGCGGCTTTTCGGTTCTCGACGCGCAGAGCGCGCGTGCATTTCTTGCGACAAAGCCCGTCAGCTTCATCTGGGGGATCGGCAAGGCCACGGCCGCCCGTCTTGCGCGCGACGGATTCTCGATCATCGGCGACCTCCAACGCGCCGACGAGACGGACCTCATGCGTCGTTACGGTGCGGAAGGCTTGCGTCTGTCACGCCTTTCGCGTGGGATCGACGGGCGGCGCGTCACACCCGACCGCGCGCCCAAGACCATCTCGGCCGAAACTACATTCGAAGCCGATTTGGCCGCGTTTCGTGACCTCGAGCGGCGGCTTTGGACCCTGACCGAGAAGGTTGCGGACCGGCTCAAGAGCAAGGGTCTCGCCGGCGCGACGATAACCCTCAAGTTGAAGACCGCCTCCTTTCGCGTGCGCACGCGCGCCCTGTCTCTGCCGCGCGCGACCGCGCTCACCGACGAGATTTTCGCCGCCGGCCGGCGCCTGCTGCTGCGGGAGGCAGACGGAACCGCCTTTCGTCTTCTCGGGATCGGCGTCGGCCATCTCGAGCCCTACCAGGCGCTGCCGTGCGCCGATCTGATCGAGCCGGACCGGCCGCGCCGCGCCGCGCGGGAGGCGGCGGTCGACCGCCTGCGCGCTCGCTTCGGCCCCAAGGCCGTGATTCGCGGTCTCGTCTTCGACCCGGAGCGCCTGCGCGAAAAAGACTGATCCGTTTCGGTTCCCGGAGCATCCGGCGGCGGCCGGCGCGCACCGGGTTGCCGTGCCGCCCCGGCGGCCATGGACTTTCTGCGTCCGGCGGTTGACAAGTTGCGCCGCCGCGGCCCGACCGCGGCCTGATTCCTTCGTGTTTCGGCTGCCGATGGCCCTGTCTCGCGAACGCCTGGTCCCCCTCATCGTCGCCGTCGCTCTGTTCATGGAGAACATGGATGCGAACGTGATTGCGACATCGCTGCCGGCCATCGCGCAGGACCTCGGCACCAGTCCGCTGACCCTCAAGCTTGCCGTTACATCCTACCTCCTCTCGCTCGCCGTATTCATTCCGGCGAGCGGCTGGACGGCGGACCGGTTCGGCGCCCGCAATGTGTTCCGCATCGCGATCGGGGTGTTCATGACCGGATCGCTGATCTGCGCCACGGCGACCTCCGTCGCGCATCTGATCGCGGGCCGGATCGTCGAGGGCATGGGAGCCGCCATGATGGCGCCCGTCGCGCGCCTGCTCATTCTGCGGACCGTGGACAAGCACAGCCTCGTGGACGCGATGTCGCTTCTCACGGTGCCGGGCCTGATGGGACCGCTCCTTGGTCCCCCGGTGGGCGGGTTCATCACGACCTATTTCACCTGGCACTGGATCTTTCTCATCAATCTGCCGATCGGCATCGTCGGCATTCTGCTCGTCACCCGTTTCGTCGAGGACGTGCGTGTCGACAACGTCTCGCCGATCGACCTCCCGGGTCTCATCCTCTGTGCCATCGCCGTCGCCGGGCTCGCCTTCGGACTTTCCGTTGCCGGATTCGACATCCTGCCGTGGTCCGTGGTCACCGCGCTCATGACCGGCGGCGCCGTCGCCGCCCTCGCCTATTTCATGCACGCGCGCCACGTGGCCGCCCCCGCGCTCGATTTTTCCCTGATGGCCCTCGTGACGTTCCGGGCGAGCGTTCTGGGCGGGTCTGTGTTTCGGATCGGTATCGGCGCAATGCCGTTCCTGCTGCCGTTGCTGTTTCAGCTCGGCTTCGGTTTCACGCCGCTGCAATCGGGCCTGGTTACCTTCACATCGGCCATGGGAGCGCTCATCGTGAAGGCCTTTGCCAAGCGCATCGTCGTCCGCTTCGGCTTCCGCCGCGTTCTCATCGGCAATGCGCTGATCGCATCCGCCTTCATTGCGGCTTGCGCCTTGATCAGGCCATCGCTGCCGTTCGCCTTGATCATCGCCATTCTGCTCGTGGGCGGATTTTTCCGCTCGCTCGAATTCACCTGCATCAATGCCTTGTCGTTCGCGGATGTCGAGCCGGCGCGCATGAGCCGGGCAACGACCATGTCCGCCGTGTGGCAGCAGCTTTCGCTCTCCACCGGCGTCGCCCTCGGGGCCTTCATCGTCGAGTACACGTTGCGCTGGAAGCGCAACGCCACGATCAGCCCCGACGACTTCCTGTTCGCTTTTCTGATCATCGGTGCCGTCTCGGCGATCTCCGCGGCGCTGTTCATGCGCCTGCCGCAAGATGCGGGCGCGCAGCTCTCGGCCGCCATTCCGATGGAGCGAAAGGAACGGAGCTCGCGCAATCCTTGACGCCGTTCCCGGCCGAAACGAACGATCAGGCCGCCCCGCGGAACCCCATCGCGAGAAGATAAAGCTCGGCCGAATCCGGGCGGCTCGCGGCCGGCTTGACGTGGCGCACCGTCTCGAATTCGCGCTTGAGCTGCGCAAGAAGCTGTTGCTCGGTCCCGCCCTGCAGCACTTTGGCCAGAAAGGCTCCGCCCGGCGCGAGGACGGCGCGAGCGAAATCGGCGGCGGCCTCCACCAGCGCCATGGTCCGCAGGTGATCGGTCCGCTTGTGGCCCGTCGCATTGGCCGCCATGTCGGACAGGACGACGTCGGCCGGACCTCCGATCTTCTCCCGCAAAACCTCCGGCGCTTGCGGGTCGAGAAAGTCGAGCCGCAGAAAGCTCACGCCGGCAATGGGTTCCATGTCCAGGACATCGACGGCAATCACACGCCCGCGTCCCGCCGCCGCCTCCACCCGGCGCGCGGCGACTTGGCTCCAGCCGCCCGGCGCCGCACCGAGGTCGACGACCGTCCGGCCAGGCCGCAGAAACCGGAATTTGTCATCGATTTCGATGAGCTTGAAGGCGGCGCGGGAACGATAGCCCTCGGTCTTGGCGCGCGCGACATAGGGGTCGTTGAGTTGACGCTCGAGCCATTGCCGCGACGAGGCCGTCCGCCCCGCGCGGGCGCGCACCCGCACCTTGAGGCGGCGGCCGCCGCCGCTTCCATGCGCTTTCATGACGCCGTTGTACGCTCCCAGACGCCGTCTGCCCGCATCAGCTCGACGAGAATGCCTTCCCGCAGACCGCGATCGGCAACCCTGAGCCGGCGGCACGGGCACGCCCGGCGAATGGCCTCCATGATCGCGCATCCTGCAAGCACGAGATCGGCCCGTTCGGTGCCGATGCAGGGATTGGCCGCCCGTTCCCGATAACTCATGGCAAGCAGCCGTTCGACCACCGAGGAGATTTCCGCGTCGGTCATCCAGCAGCCGTCCACCTGCCGCCGATCGTAACGCCGCAACCCCAGATGGACGCCGGCAATGGTGGTCACGGTCCCGGAGGTGCCGAGCAGATGGATCCCCTCGATACCCTGCCCGGTTCTTCCATTGAAGAACGCCTTCACGTAGGGCGCGGTATCCTCGATCATTTCCTCGAACAGATCGCGCCCCACATTCACGCCGCCGTGCCGCTCCGCCAAGGTGACGACCCCCACCGGCAGCGAGGTCCAGTCGACAATGCTGGGCTCGGGAGGACCGATCCCGCCGTTCACCGAGGTCATGCGCACGAGCTCCGACGACCCCCCGCCGATGTCGAACAGGACCACCTCGCGCGCGCGGGGATCGACCAACGGCGTACACCCCGTCGCGGCCAGGCGTGCCTCCGTCTCTCGATCAATGATCTCCAGATCGAGCCCGACCGCCTCGCTGACACGAGTGACGAATTCCCGGCCGTTCTCGGCCGACCGGCAGGCTTCCGTCGCGATCAGGCGGGCGCGAACGACCCCGCGCTGACGCATCTTGTCGCGACACACCGCGAGCGCGTCGATAGCCCGTGCGATCGCCGCTTCGCCGAGGCGGGCCGTCGTGGAGACGCCCTCCCCGAGCCGAACGATCCGGGAGAAGGCATCGATCACGCGGAAGCCGTCGCGCGTCGGGCGTGCAACCAGAAGCCGACAATTGTTGGTCCCGAGATCGAGCGCCGCATAAGTGCGTTCGCTCACCTCGCTATCCGGGGCATCTCCGTCATGCGGGCCATGCGTATGTGACCGGCCCCGAAGCGAACGGCGGCGCGGCCACCGGTTCCGCGCAGGGGCGAGGCCGCCGGCGCGGGCCCCGTCGTCCATTGCAAGCCTTTCCGCCGGGACCGAAGCGTCCTGCGCTCAACGGCCTCGGCACAAATCATCCCTTCGCCCGGAAGGTTAGCGTGGCGGCTCCCGCCTGACAATTCTGCGCCGATCGCCGCCCTCCGCGTCCCCCGACGCGGCCGGCGACGCTGACCATTCGCCATCCGGTACGCTGCCCGCCGCAGCTTGCGACTTGACACCACCAGCCTCGATCCCCAGCCTTCCGTCCGAACCGCCCTCCGGGCGCGGCCGCAGGCTCGCCCGATTCCAGAGACGAAAGCGTTTGCCCCATGAACATAGCCGTCCGTGACGACCTCGACGATCCCGCCCTCCAGAAGTTCGGGGTCGGGCAACCGGTCAGGCGCACCGAGGATCCGAAGCTGGTCCGCGGCGAAGGCCGTTACACGGACGACGTGGCGCTGCCCGGACAGGTCTATGCCGCGATGGTGCGCAGCCGGCATGCGCACGGCGTCATCCGCGGCATCGACACGGAACACGCCCGCAAGATGCCCGGCGTCCTTGCGGTCTACACGGGTGTTGATCTGCAGAAGGCGGGGTTCGGAACGCTCAAGAACATTCTTCCGCTCAAGAATCGCGACGGCACGCCGATGAACAAGCCGCCGCGCTACGCCCTGCCGACCGACAAGGTTCGTTGCGTCGGCGAGCCGGTGGCCGCCGTCATCGCCGAAACGGCGAACCAGGCCAAGGATGCGGCCGAAGCCGTGCTGCTCGACATCGAACCATTGCCGGCGGTCGTCGACATGGCCGCCGCGGCGGCGCCGGGCGCGCCGCAACTCTACGAACAGGCACCCGGCAATATCTGCGTGGATTTTCATTACGGCGACTCCGAAAAAGTCGCCGAGGCTTTCGCCAAGGCCGCCCACGTGACCCGCCTGCGGCTCGTTAACAGCCGCGTCGTGGTGAGCGCAATGGAGCCGCGCGCCTGCGTAGCGGAGTTCGACAAGGAAAGCGGTCGTTACACGCTGCATGTTGGCTGCCAGGGCGTGTTCGGCATGAAGAACCAACTCGTCGACGTTCTCGGCGTGCCCGCAGACAAGGTGCGCGTGCTCACCGGGAATGTCGGCGGCTCCTTCGGCATGAAGGCGGCTGTCTATCCGGAATATCTGCCCTGCCTGCTCGCCGCGCGCGAGCTCGGGCGCCCCGTGCGTTGGACCGCAGAGCGCGGTGAGAGCTTCCTCTCCGACCATCACGGCCGCGACCAGGTGTTCGACTGCGAACTCGCACTCGACAAGGACGGGCATTTCCTTGCCTGGCGGGCGACGGGCTATGCCAATGTCGGCGCCCATCTCGCCAATGTCGCACCGCTCATGGGCACGATGAACATCGTGAAGAACATGAACAGCCTGTACAAAACCCCGGTGATCGAGGTTTCGACCAAGGCGGTGTTCACCAATACGCTGTTCGTCTCGGCCTATCGCGGCGCCGGCCGCCCCGAAGGCAACTATTTCATGGAGCGGCTGATCGACGTTGCCGCCGACGAAATGGGGATCGACCGCGTCGAAATGCGCAAACGCAACATGATTCAGCCGAGCGAGATCCCCTATCACTCGCCCTCCGGCTCGGTCTACGACAGCGGCGACTTTCCGGGGGTGCTCGACCGCGCGTTGGAGGCCGCCGACTTCAAGAATTTCGGCAAGCGCAAGAAGGAGGCGGCAAAGCGTGGCAGGTTGCGCGGCCTCGGTATCGGCTGCTTCCTCGAAGTCACCGCGCCGGCCAGCAAGGAAATGGGCGGAATCCGCTTCGAGGCAGATGGCACCGTCACGTTCATCACGGGGACCCTGGACTATGGCCAGGGCCACGCAACTCCGTTCGCGCAGGTGCTCGTCGACAGGCTCGGCATTCCCTTCGACCGCATCCGGCTCCTGCAAGGCGACAGCGACGAGCTGCTCGTGGGCGGCGGAACCGGCGGATCGCGCTCGGGCCAGAATTCAAGCGCCGCGGCCGTCGAAGCCTCCGAAAAGGTCATCGAGAAGGGCAAGCAGATCGCAAGCCACGTGCTGGAAGCGTCGGTCTCGGACATCGAGTTCCGGGCCGGCCGATTCGTCATCTCGGGGACGGACCGCTCGGTCGGGCTGCTGGAGCTTGCCGAGAAACTGCGCGGCGGCATCAACCTGCCGCCTGACGTTCCGAACACGCTCGACGTCTCCCATGTCAGCGAGGGCGTGCCTTCGACCTATCCCAACGGCTGCCACATTGCCGAGGTTGAGATCGACCCGGAAACCGGCGTTGTCGAACTCGTGAGTTACGTGACGGTCAACGATTTCGGCACGCAGCTCAATCCCATGCTGGTGGAGGGCCAATTGCACGGGGGTGTCGTGCAGGGGATTGGCCAGACCATCGGTGAAATGACCGCCTATGATGGGGAGGGCCAGCTTCTCACCGGCTCGTACATGGACTATGCGCTGCCCCGCGCCTCGACGGTGCCGAATTTCGTGGTGATCGATCATCCCTCGCCCGCGAGCACCAACCCGCTCGGGGTCAAAGGGTGCGGCGAAGCGGGTTGTGCGGGTTCCCTCACCGCCATGATGAACGCGATCAACGACGCACTCTCGGTTTACGGCATCCGCCATCTCGACATGCCGGCAACCCCGCAGCGCGTCTGGCAGGCGATCCAGGAGGCCAGGAAGGCGAAGGCGGCCTAGAGGAGGCGGCCGAGAGTCGCGTTCGCGCCTGCCCCGCTTTATGATCGCGGCACCAGTGCCGTCCCGCAGCGTCGTGCGCGCCGGTTCGGTGTGCGCCTCGGCCTTGCGGGCTCAAGGGCGGCGGCAGTCCGCGCATGAACCTAAGGAGCAATCATGTATCCCGATACGTCCCTTTTCATCGACGGCGCATGGAGCGCAAGCACCAGCGGACGGACCATTTCCGTGCTCAATCCGGCCACCGGCGATGAAATCGGCAAGGTCGCCCATGCCGACAGGAGCGACCTCGACCGGGCCCTCAAGGCAGCGCACAAGGGCTTTCAAGTCTGGAAGAAGTATTCGGCCTTCGATCGCTACAAGATCATGCGCAAGGCCGCCGATTACGTGCGTGCGCACGCGGACTCGATCGCGACGATCATGACCGTCGAGCAGGGCAAACCCCTCGCCGAGGCGAAGGGCGAAACGCTGCTCGCCGGCGACCTCATCGACTGGTTTGCGGAAGAAGGCCGCCGCACCTACGGGCGGACCATCCCGGCGCGCGCCGACGGCGTCCAGCAGCTCGTGTTCAAGGAGCCGGTCGGGCCGGTCGCCGCGTTCACGCCCTGGAATTTCCCGATCAACCAGGCCGTGCGGAAAATCTCCTGCGCGTTGGCCTCGGGCTGCTCGATCATTCTGAAGGGACCGGAAGAGACGCCCGCCTCCTGCGCCGAACTCGTCAAGGCCTTTGCGGAAGCCGGCGTGCCCGAGGGCGTCGTCAATCTTGTTTACGGCGTTCCGGCGGAAATTTCCGAGTACCTGATCCCCCACCCGATCATCCGTAAAGTGACGTTCACGGGCTCGACCGCGGTCGGCAAGCACCTTGCGAGTCTTGCCGGGCGCCACATGAAGCGCATCACGATGGAGCTCGGCGGGCATGCGCCGGCCATCGTGTTCGAGGATGCCGACATCGACACCGCGGTGAAGATTCTGTCCGCCAACAAGTTCCGCAATGCCGGACAGGTGTGCGTCGCGCCGACGCGCTTCCTGATCCAGGAAAAGGTCTACGACCAGTTCGTCGCCAAGTTCACGGACGTCGCAAAGGCGATCAAGGTCGGCAACGGGCTCGACAAGGACACGCGCATGGGCCCGCTCGCCCATGCGCGCCGCGTCGACGCGATCGAAGGCTTCGTCAGCGATGCGGTGGAGAAGGGCGCAAAGCTACAGACGGGCGGAAAGCGCATCGGCAACAAAGGCTATTTCTACGAGCCGACGGTGCTCACCGACGTTCCGCTCGACGCGCGCATCATGAACGAGGAGCCGTTCGGCCCCGTTGCCGCGTTCCGGCCGTTCGACACGTTCGAGAATGTCGTCAAGGAAGCCAACCGCCTGGATTACGGGCTGGCCGCTTATGCCTATACGAAGTCGCAGAAGACTGCGGAGGCCATCGGCGCCGCGATCGAGAGCGGCATGGTGTCGATCAATCACCACGGCCTCGCTTTGCCCGAGGTTCCGTTCGGCGGCGTCAAGGATTCCGGCTTCGGCTCCGAAGGCGGGGCGGAGGCCCTCGAAGCCTATATGAACTTCAAGTTCGTCTCGCAGACGGGTCTCTGAGGGCAGGCCGAGCGGGAGCACGTCTCCCGCTCGGCCACCGCCGTGGACGGAAAGTGCGCGCCCGGCCGATGCCGCTGGCGCGGGGGTTGTGATTTCGCCGCCTTTGGGCCGCCCGGGCCGCACGGTGGAGGCTCGAGAGGCGCTGATGGCCCCGCCCCCGCCGGGTCGAGGCTTGACCCTGCCGCCCGTCCTTTTACGAAAGGGCGAGGCGGGAGCGAGGCTCCAACACAGAAACCGGGCGGGAGGTCGGTGTGTCCCAGGAGAGATTCGACGTTGTGGTCGTCGGCGGAGGAAACGCCGCTTTGTGCGCGGCGCTCGCCGCCCAGGAACGCGGTGCGCGCGTCCTCGTTCTGGAACGCGCCCCCGAAGAAGAAAGCGGCGGCAACAGCCGCTTCACCGCGGGCGCCATCCGCTTTGCTTATCGGGGCGTCGAGGACCTCAAGGAGGTGATGCCCGACTTGACCGATGCGGAAATCGAGAACACCGATTTCGGCACCTATACCGAGGACCAGTTTTTCGACGACATGTTTCGGGTCACGCAGTACCGCACCGACCCGACGCTCTGCGAAATCCTGGTCCGCCGCTCCTTTGAGACGGTGAAATGGATGCGCGCGAAGGGGGTGCGCTTTGCGCCCATCTACGGGCGCCAAGCCTTCAAGATCGGCGGCAAGTTCAAGTTCTGGGGCGGGCTTACCGTCGAAGCCGTCGGCGGCGGCCCCGGGCTCGTGGATGCGCTTACCGCAAGCTGCCGCGCTCGCGGCATCGAGATCCGCTACGGCGCGCGCGTGACCTCCCTGATCGCCGACACGCACGGCGTGCACGGCGTGTACGTCAAAAGCGGCGAGAAAGTCTACGACATCGCTTCCGATGCGGTCGTCCTCGCCTGCGGCGGTTTCCAGGCAAACACGGAGATGCGCACGCGCTATATGGGGCCCGGCTGGGAGCTCGCCAAAGTCCGCGGCACCCGCTTCAACACCGGCGACGGTCACCAGATGGCGCTCGCGATCGGCGCGAGTTCCTGCGGCAACTGGTCGGGCGGCCACGCCGTGCAATGGGACCGCAATGCACCCGAATTCGGCGATCTTGCCGTCGGCGACCAGTTCCAGAAGCACTCCTACCCGTTCGGCATCATGATCAACGCGACAGGCGAGCGCTTCGTCGACGAGGGGGCGGATTTTCGCAACTACACCTATGCGAAATACGGCCGGGTCGTGCTCGAGCAACCCGAGAATTTCAGCTGGCAGGTCTTTGACGGAAAAGTCGAACACCTGCTGCGCGACGAATACCGGATCAAGCGTGTCACGAAAGTGATCGCGGGCTCGATCGAGGAGCTTGCCCAGCGGCTCGAAGGCGTCAATGCGGAGCGGTTCCTGTCCTATATCCGCGAGTACAACGCCGCGGTGCAGCAGGACATTCCGTTCAATCCGAACATCAAGGATGGGCGCTGCACCAAAGGCCTCAGGGTCAACAAGTCCAACTGGGCGAACACGATCGATACGCCGCCGTTCCACGGCTACCAGGTGACGTGCGGGCTCACTTTCACCTTCGGCGGCCTGCGCATCACCGAAAACGCCCAGGTTCTCGACGTCGACCTCGTGCCGATCAAGGGTCTCTACGCGGCCGGCGAAATCGTCGGAGGCATTTTTTACTTCAACTATCCGGGCGGTTCCGGCCTCATCAACGGGGCGGTGTTCGGCCGCATTGCGGGCCATGCAGCGGCCGCGCAGGCCGGGAAGGCGCTCGCCGCGGAATAGGAGAACGCAGCCCCCCCTTTCAGGAGGGAAGGCCGCGAGCCGGACAACGAGCCGTCTCGATCATTGCAGGCCCCGAGCCCGCCTCGCCTTCCGCCCGCATTGACAATTCGTGGGCGAGGCTCTTCATTCTCCGACGGTGCAGGTGTGCCGATGACGAGTCGGCCAAGAGGGAATCCGGGAGGACCTCGTGCGAGGCCCGATCCGGAGCTGCCCCCGCAACTGTGAGCGGCGAGTTCTTCTCCACAACGGCCACTGGGTCATTCCCCGGGAAGGCGGAGAAGGACGAAGACCCGCGAGCCAGGAGACCTGCCTGCACGAGGTCACCTTCCGGCGTGCGGGGTGCGCGTTCGGAGCGGTCTTCCGCAACGGTGACGCAAAAACCGTTGCGGGGGGCTGTCCCGTGGCCGATCCGATCCTCGCCCGATCTGGCTTGGTGCCGGCAGGCGTCCTCCGTGACCCGTTCCCACGAACGTGCCGGAGGCCCGTCATGCCGTCGTCTCTGCGTCCTCGCCCTCAAAGGGTTTCGCGTTTTTTCCTCCTCCCTTCGCCGCCGGCCGCGCGGCTTGCGGCCGCGTCGGCTTTTGCGTGCGCAATCAGCAGTGCAGCGGCGCTCGCGCAAAGCGTTCCGATCCCGCAAATCGTCGTCTCGGCGAGCCAAGCCCCGACCGCGGCCTCCAAGGTCGGCGCGGCCGTCACGGTGGTTTCGGGCGCGGAACTGCGCGCCAAGGGCGTGACAACGGTGGCCGACGCGCTGCGCTTCGTTCCCGGGGTCCAGGTGACCGCGACGGGCAGTCCCGGCACCGTAACGCAGGTGCGAATCCGGGGCGCCGAAGCGAACCACCTGATGGTTCTGATCGACGGCGTCGAGGTGAACTCGCTGGGCGACGGCGGGTTCGATTTCGCGGACCTGCCGGTTGACGACATCGAACGCATCGAGGTCCTGCGCGGTCCGCAATCGGGACTCTACGGCGCCAATGCGCATGCCGGCGTCATCACTATCATCACCCGCTCCGGGCGCGGGCTCTCCAAGCCGGCCTTCGAGGCCAAGGCCGAAGGCGGCATGCGCGGCACGCGCAGCGCCGGCGTCAACGCGCGCGGCGCCGCAGGCCCGCTCTACGGTTCGGTGACGGTGAGCCATCTGGCGCGGGACGGCTACAACATCTCGCATTTCGGTAGCGAGCGCGACGGAAGCGAAGCCTTCACCGTCTCGGCCAAGAGCGGAATCGATTTTACCCCCAACTTCAATGTCGAGGGGGTGGTCAGGCACACCCGCCGCCGCGCCGCCACCGATCCGCAGGATTTCAACTGCGTCTTCGACCCCGTCACCTTCGCTTGCCCGCCGGCCAATCCGGCGACCTATGGCCTCGTCGTCGACGGCAACGACCGAACCACATACCAGAGCACGGTCGGACGCGTGGGAGCGACCTGGACGCTGCTTGACGGATTTTGGACGCAGACCGCGAATGCCAAGCTTTTCGACGAGACGGTTCGCGGCTTCTCGAACGGTTTGCCGTCCTTCGGCGGCAACGGGCGCCGCAGCAGTTTCGACTACAAATCGACCTTCCGCTACGGCACCGACGTCTTCGGCGGAGAGGGACACACGCTGAGCGTTCTCGTCGACAATCGCAAGGAGCATTTCGTGGCCATCAACGAGCCGGCGCGTTACGATAAGGAACGCACCGGCCTTGCCGGCGAATACCAGCTCGATCTGCCGACGCATACGAGCCTTTCGGCTGCGCTGCGCCACGACTGGAACACCGGCTTTGCCGACGTGACGACCTACCGCTTCGCCATCTCCCAGCGCCTTCCCATGACCGGGACGCGGCTGCATGCCAGCCTCGGCAAGGGGCTCACCGATCCCACGCCGTTCGAACTGTTCGGCTCGACCTTTAATTTGCCGAACCCTGCCCTGCTGCCGGAACAGTCCGTCGGCTGGGATGCGGGCATCGAGCAGACCTTCTGGAACGGCGCGCTGGTGACGGACGTCACCTATTTTGCCGCCGACTTCGAAAACAAGATCGAGCTCACCTTCGATGCGCAACGGGGTGGCTTCGTTTACGTCAACGGCATCGGCAAGGCGCCGCGGCGTGGCGTCGAGGTCAGCGCCGACTGGCGGCCGTTTGCCTGGTTCTCGGCCAAGGCGACCTACACCTACACCGACGCGAAGGATACGCTGGGCATGCCCGAAGTGCGGCGGCCACCGCACGCGGCCTCGCTCGACGCGACGGCGCGCTTCCTCGACGGGCGCGCCCGGGCGACGCTCGGGGTCGTCTACAACGGTTCACGTAAGGACTTCTTCTTCGGACCGAACGGCACGGACCTCGTGACGCTGCCGGGCGTCGTGGTGGCGCGCGCGATGCTGTCCTACGACGTCACGCCCTGGGCGACCGCCTATGTCCGGGCCGAGAACCTGTTCGATGCGCGCTACGAGGAGGTCTTTTCGTATCGCGCCCCGGCCTTTGCGGCCTATGCGGGTCTGCGCATGCGTTTCGGCGCGCTCGATTGACGGCAAGGGAGCGGCCGGCGGGCTGCGCCGTTCAGCCGAGCGGGCGGCCACAAGCAAGACGCGGCTGCTCTCCCCGTCCCGCTCCTTTCCGCCTCAGGTCTGGCCGTGCGCTTCGGCGGCGATCCAGCCGAGATAGGCCGGATCTCCGCCCTCGACCGGCAACACCACGATGGCCGGCAGCGTGTACGGGTGGGCCTCCTTGATCGCGGCCCGCAAGGACTCCGCGAGCGAGGCGCGCGTTTTGAGGATCATAACAGCCTCCTCCCCGCGCTCGACCGCCCCTTCCCACCAGTAATAGGACACCATGCCCGGGAGGATGTTAACGCAGGCCGCAAGACGCCGCTCGACGAGACGTCGTCCTTCTCGCTCGGCCTCGACAACGGACGGCCAGGTCGTATACACGAAAACCGCGCGCTCCATCGCTCCTCCAGCCTGCCGAAACCGCGCAGCGCGCCCTCGCCGTGCGAAGCGGCGCCCGGGTCCCATCATGAGCCGCCCCACCCGCCGCTATGCCCGGATTGCCTTCGTCGCCAGTTCTACGCCGGAAGCCGAGCTGGCCTTGAAGCGGCTCGTCGCGCTTTACGGCCAAGCCTCGCCCGAAGAGGCGGACGTGATCGTGGCGCTCGGCGGTGACGGGTTGATGTTGCATACCCTGCACCGCTTCATCGGCGTGGGCAAGCCGATCTACGGCATGCATCGGGGCACGGTCGGCTTCCTGATGAACGAGTATCACGAGGAAAACCTGCTGCAACGGCTGGAGAAGGCGCAACCGACCGTCATTCATCCGCTGCTGATGCGAACGCGCAACGGCGCACCGGAGCAAAACCAGGAGCTGCGTGCCTTCAACGAGGTGTCGCTGTTCCGCCAGACCCACCAGATCGCGCGCCTGCGAATCCTGATCGACGGCAAAACGAGAATGGCCGACCTCGCCGCCGACGGCGTGTTGGTCGCGACGCCTGCGGGCTCCACGGCCTACAATCTCTCCGTCCAGGGACCGATCATCCCGATCAATGCGCCGCTTCTCGCGCTGACCCCGATCAGTCCCTTTCGGCCGCGCCGCTGGCGCGGAGCCCTCCTCCCCGATACGGCCCGGGTGACGATCGAGGTTCTCGATGCGGATAAGCGACCCGTCGCCGCCGTCGCCGATCATGATGAGGTCCGCAACGTTCGGTTCGTGGAAATCTCCCTCGACCAGGCGCACTTCGTGACGCTGCTGTTCGATCCCGGACACAGTCTTGATGAGCGTATTCTCAGCGAACAGTTCGGCTACTGACGCACGGCCGGCCGTGCCGAGACATCATCCTAAACCTTTCCTTAATGCGGGTTTTTTAACGTCCGGGCGTCGCTGGTCGCGCCCATGGTCCGAATTGATTTCAATCGTCTGCGCTTCCTCGTGATTGACGACAACGCGCACATGCGCCGCATCCTGCGCACCCTGTTGCACGGGTTCGGGGCACGGGAGGTGTACGAGGCGGAGGACGGGGCGGCCGGACTCGATGCCTTTACCCATTACTCGCCCGACATCGTGCTCACCGATTGGGTGATGCCGATCCTCGACGGTCTCGAGCTCACACAGATGATCCGTCAACCCGACGCCAACGCAAATCCCTATGTCCCGATCATTATGCTTACCGGCCACTCCGAAAAGAAGCGGGTGATCGCGGCCCGGGACAGCGGCGTTACCGAATTTCTGGCCAAACCGATTTCCGCAAAGGCTCTCTACCAGCGCATCCTGAATGTCGTGATCAATCCGCGCCCCTTCATCAAGACCGCCACCTATTTCGGACCGGATCGGCGCCGCAACACGATATCGAGCTATGCCGGGCCGGAACGACGGAAAAGCGGAAAAGCGGAAGTGATCCGGATCCAGCCGCTGCTCGACAAGGCCAAGGTTCCCTTCTGACACCTGCCTGCCGGCGAACGTGCGGCGGGTGGCCTTCGCGCGCCGGGGGCAAGGCTTGCCCGCCGCTGCCGTTCCCGTCAAAGAATCGACGAACCGCCTACAAGGCGCCGATCACCTGCGCCCAAACGGCGATCATCCCGAGAAACAGGGCCAGCGAAGCGAGAGCGGCGGCTTCCTCGACGACGGCGCGGATCATGGAAACAACCCCCTAGGAACATTTGTAGAACATTGTTCCCGAAATGTTCGCACAAGTCAAGGTGCGCGCCTGTCAATCGCGCTCTCCCCGGCCAGTGGCCCTCGCTCGCCGGGCGTGCGATGGGCTGCATTTGAAACAATCGATTCGCTTGGACCAGTACGGCGAGGCCGACGGGCGGCCAAGCCCGCTTCCGGGCGCTGTCGCCACGTCCCGCGGCGCCGCGCCGCCCCGCTTGGCCCTATTCGGCCGCGATGGCGCGTGGCGGCTCCGGCAGTTCGCCGGCTTGCTCGACCGGGGGCTCAAGCGAACGGCGCAGGCGCCGATCAATGCGGTCGAGATAGATGTAGACCACGGGCGTGATGTAAAGCGTGAGCAGCTGCGACACGAACAAGCCGCCCACCACGGCCACACCGAGCGGCTGGCGCAACTCCGCCCCCGCCCCCGTCCCGAGCGCGATCGGCAGCGTGCCGAAGATCGCCGCGAAGGTCGTCATCATGATCGGCCGGAACCGCAGAAGCGCCGCCTCGCGGATCGCCGCCTCCGCGGAAAGGCCGGCCCGGCGCCGTTCGATGGCGAAGTCGACCATCATGATCGCGTTCTTCTTGACGATGCCGACCAGCATCACGATGCCGATCATGGCGATCACCGAAAGGTCCATCTTGAACAGCAGCAGCGTCAGGATCGCGCCGATGCCGGCCGACGGGAGGCCCGAGATGATGGTGATCGGGTGGATGAAGCTCTCGTAGAGGATCCCGAGCACCACATAGGCCGCGAAGATCGCGGCAAGGATCAGCACCCCCTGCCCGCGCAGCGAATCCTGGAAGACCTGGGCGGTGCCCTGGAACCCGGTCGTGATGGTCGCGGGCAGACGCTCCTCTCGTTCGATCTTCTGGATCGCGTCTACCGCCTGTCCGAGCGAGAAACCGGGGGCCAGATTGAACGAGATGGTCACGGCCGGCTGCTGGCCCTGGTGGTTGATCTGCAGCGGCCCCACGGTGTGGACGAAGCGGGTGACCGCCGAAAGGGGAACCGTCGTCCCGCTTGCCGTCTTGAGATACACCCGATCGAGATCGCTTGGGTCCGAACGATATTCCGGCATGCTCTCCAGGATGACGGGATAATCGTTGGCCGGCGTGTAGATGGTCGCGACCTGCCGCGTGCCGAAGGCGTTGAACAGCTCCTGCCGCACCTGGTCGATCGTAACGCCGTAGACCGCCGCTTTCTCGCGGTCGACCTCGACCATGATCTGCGGGTTCTTGATGTAAAGGTCCGTCGTGACGTCGAGGAGGCCCGGCACCTCGGCGATCTTGTCGCGCAGCTCGGGCGCAATGCGATAGAGCGCCTCCGTGTCGTTGGATTGCAGCGTGTACTGGTATTGGCTCTTGTTGAGGCGCCCACCGAGATTGATGTTCTGGATCGGCTGGAAATAGACGCGCATCCCGACCACAACATTCGCGTTCTTGCGCAGCCGTGCGAGCACGTCCGGCAGCTTGTCGCGCTCCTCCCGCGGCTTGAGGGCGATCAGCATGCGCCCGCTATTGGAAACCGAGTTGGGTCCCCCACCGCCAACCGTCGAATTGACGTAATCGACTGCCGGATCGGCGCGGATGATATCCGCAACCTTGGCCTGATGCTCGACCATCGAGGGGAAGCCGATATCCGTCCGCGCTTCCGTGATGCCGATGACGTAGCCCGTGTCCTCGGTCGGGAAAAAGCCTTTCGGCACCACGATGTACAGCCACACGCTGCCCACGATCGTGGCGATGGTCACCAGCAACATCAGAGCACGATGGACGAGCACCCGGTCGAGCGACCACTCGTAGGCGCGTAGCCAGGATTCAAAAATCCGCTCGAAGGCGCGCAACACGATATTGGGTCGGCCCTCGCGCTCGGGACCCTTGAGCACGCGTGCGCAAAGCATCGGCGTCAGCGTCAGCGACACGAAACCGGAGACGACGATCGCCACCGACACGGCGACTGCGAATTCGCGGAACACGCGGCCGACCATGCCGCCCATCAGCAGCACCGGGATGAACACCGCGATCAGGGAGAAGGTGATGGAGATGATGGTAAATCCGATCTCCCGCGACCCCTTCAACGCCGCCTCGAAGGGCCGCATGCCGCCCTCGACATGGCGCACGATGTTTTCGAGCATCACGATCGCATCGTCGACCACGAAGCCGACCGACAATGTGAGCGCGAGAAGCGTCATATTGTTGATGGAAAAGCCGAAAACGTACATCGCCGCGCAGGTGCCGATCAGCGAAACCGGCACCGCAAGCGAGGGAATGATGGTCGCCGACAGTTTGCGCAGAAACAGGAAGATCACCATAATGACGAGCGCGATGGCGATCGCCAGCGTCTCCTGCACATGCGCGACCGAATCGCGGATCGAGACCGAGCGGTCGAACAGGGGCTGCATCTGAATCGCCGGCGGCACCTGCGCCCGCAGCGCCGGCAGCTTCGACCGCACGAGGTCCACGACCTCGATGGTATTGGCGTCGGGCTGACGCTGGATCGCCAACACGATCGCGCGGGAGTCGTTGAACCAGCTCGCAACGCGATCGTTCTCGACGCTGTCGATCACCCGCGCCACTTCGCTGAGCTTGATGGGCGCACCGTTGCGATAGGCAACGACGACGTCGCGGTAAGCCGCGGCCCTTTCCATGGCGCCGGTGGCAAGCAGCGTCACGGACTGGTCTCGACCCTGGAGGGTGCCGACGGGGGTGGACGAATTCGCCTTGGCGACCACGTCGCGGATGGTTTCGAGCGGAATGTTGCGCGCCGCCGCCGCCGCTGGGTCGACCTGCACCCGCACCGCGTATTTCTGCGCGCCGTAGACCAACACCTGCGCGACGCCCGGGAGCTGGGAAATGGTCGGCGCCAGCACGGTCTCGGCGTAATCGTCGACGGCCGAGAGCGGCATCGTGTCGGAGCGCAGGCTGATGTAGAGGACCGGGAAATCTCCCGGATTCACCTTTCGGAAATAGGGAGGAGTCGTCATCTCGACCGGTAGCCGTCGCTGCGCGACGGCAAGCGCGGTCTGCACGTCGAGGGAGGCGCCGTCGATGTCGCGGCTCAGATCGAACTGGATGGTGATCTGCGTCGAGCCCAGCGCCGACGATGACGTCATCGCCGAAATGCCGGAAATCGTCGAAAGCTGCCGCTCGATCGGGGACGCCACCGACGCCGCCATCGTTTCGGGGCTCGCGCCCGGCAGCGAGGCGGTGATCTGGATGGTCGGAAAGTCGACCGCCGGGAGGGCTGCGACCGGAAGTAGCCGATAGGCGAATATCCCGAACACGATCAACGACGCCGTCATCAGCGTCGTCAGCACCGGGCGGCGGATGCAGACTTCCGAGATGTTCATCTCAGGAGCCCGCCTGGGCCGGGTTTGGGGCGCGCGGCGCCACCTTTGTTCCATTCGCGAGCAGCAGCTGCCCGTCGGTGACGACCGTTTCCCCGCCCTCAAGACCCTGGCGCAGCACCGTCTCGTCGCCGTTGACCCGATCGACGGCGACCGGCCGCACCTCGGCAACCCCGTCCTTGACGATGAACACGAAATTGCCGTTCTGGCTCACCTGCACCGCCTTGGACGGCACCGTTACGGCCTCTTCGACCCGCAGCGTGAGCACGGCATTGACCAGCGTGCCCGGCCACAGCGCCTCGTCGGCATTGTCCATCGTGGCGCGCACCGTGATCGTCCCGGTTGCCGTATCGACCGTGTTCTCGATCATCGCGAGCTTGCCCTCGCTGCGGCGGCTGTCGCCGCGCGCGCTTGCAGTCACGCGCCCCGCGCCCGAGGCCATGGCCTCCCGCACCAAAGGAAGCCTCGATTGCGGCAGCGCGAACGTCACGTAGACGGGCTTGGTCTGAACGATCGTCGCCAGCGGCGTCGGATCGGCCGGCCGCACGAAATTGCCCACCTTGACATTGGCCGCGCTGATGCGTCCGCTGATCGGGGCGTAGATCTTCGCGAAGCTCTTCTGCACGCGCAAATTCTGCAGCGCCGATTCGTCGGCCTTGACGGTGCCGGTGAGCATATCCACCTGCGTCTGCGCGTTCTCGACATTGACCGCCGTGCCGGCCTTCTTTGCCAGAAGCTCCGAAAAGCGCGCCAAGTCACGCTGGGCCCCTTCGAGCTGCGCCCGGTCGCGCGCCAGCACGCCTTCGGCCTGACGGATCTGCGCGTCGAGCATCCGACTGTCGAGGGTAAACAGCAAATCGCCCTTGTTGACCGTCGCGCCGTCCTCGAAATGGACGCCGATGATTTCCGTCTCGAGCCGAGACTTGATCGCAACGCTGGCGATGGGCGTCACCGTGCCGAGCGCGTCGAGAGTCACGGGCACGGGCTTTTTCTGAGCCGTTGCGACCTCGACCGGTACGACGGCGGGGGCGGCGCGGCGGCTTTGCGCGGCGGCGTCCTCGGGCGACCACAATCCGCGCGTAGCCCCTCCCGCCACGGCGAGCCCGACGACCGCGGCCACCGCTATCAGCCAAGTACGTCTGGACATGCCCCGCCTACCGAGCCTGCTGCTCCCTGCCCGCTTCGCGGTTTCGTCTTTTGATGCCGTGGTTCGCGTATTTCGGGCCTAGCTGATGTAACATAGAGCGTGGTTGACTAACATAATCATGCTGCCGAAGCACGTTAAACGCCGTTAACATGGGGCCGCGGCGGTTCCGCATTCCGGGCCGCCCAGCCGCCGGTCCAAACCCGATGCGCATCGCCACCTGGAACGTCAATTCGATCAAGCAGCGCCTCGACCACCTCCTCGCCTGGCTCGGAGAGACCCGGCCGGATATCGCCTGTTTGCAAGAAACCAAATGCGTGGACGAGGCTTTCCCGCGGGAGGCGATCGAGGCGCTGGGCTATAATGTCGCAGTGCACGGGCAACGGGCCTTCAACGGCGTCGCGATCCTTTCCAAACTGCCCTTCGACGAGGTTACGCCGCGCCTGCCGGGCGACAGCGACGACGATCACGCCCGTTTTCTCGAAGCCGTCGTTTCGACCCGGGAAGGCGCCCTGCGCATCGCCTCGGTCTATCTGCCCAACGGCAACCCCCCTCAGACGGAAAAATATCCCTACAAGCTCAAGTGGATGGAGCGGCTGCGCCGATATGCCTCAGAACGCCTGGAATTCGAGGAGCCGCTGATCCTGGCGGGCGATTATAATGTCATCCCGGATGGGCGCGACGTTCCCGACCCTGACAACTGGCTGAGCGACGCCCTGTTCATGCCGCAGACGCGGGCCCGGTTTCGGGAACTCATTCATCTGGGGCTGACCGATGCGCTGCGCGCCTGCAGCGACGCACCCGGCCTCTACACCTTTTGGGACTACCAGGCGGGATGCTGGCAGCGGAACAAGGGGTTGCGAATCGACCACCTGCTGCTTTCGCCGCAGGCGGCCGACCGGCTCGCCGCCGTCGGCATCGACAAGGCGATGCGAGGACGCGACAAACCCTCCGACCACGTGCCGGTCTGGGCCGATTTCGCGTTCACCTTGCAGTGAAGGCGTCCGCGCAGCGAACCGCCTGAAGCCGCCGCGCGACCAAACGATGTGCGCATGGCGGCGCGAGGGACCGCCCCGCGGTATTTCGTGCGCGGGCCAAGCGCATGCCCAGTCAGGAGCGTGTCATGGCGAGCTATGAGATCAACGTCATCCGCTACGGGAAATCGGGCTGGCTTATCTTCAACTCGGGCGACGTGTCGGTCTTCACCACCTGCTGGTGGGACCCCAATGTCGTGATCGACGAAAATTCGGACGGTTACGTCGCCTACGCCACCCATATGGCCAACAAGAACGACTCTGTGACACACGAGAAGCGGCCGGCGATCTGGCTGGGAAAAGGCGTCAAATATGCCAACGGCAGCCGGCGGTCCAACGGCATCTTCATTCACGAGGGGAAGAATTCCGGCTGGTCCGACGGCTGCATCGTCGCCGAGCGCGCGGAAGTGCTGAAAATCTGGAACGCGATCGTCCCGAAGGAAACCGATAATGTGCTGGTGAAGGTCGTGGACGGTCTCGTCGGCGATTTCAATCGGCCGGCGCAATGGTACGTCTGATCCGGCCGTTGAGAACGCTCCTGCTTCTCGCGGCGCTCGCCGTGGGTACGGCGCGTGCCGCATCTCCCGACCCGGAAAAGTTGCTTCTTTACAACCTGCTCGATCTCGACCAGCGGTCGCTTTTCGAACCGGACCGGCACAGCCCGCTCGCCGAGATGAAGGCATGGTCGGAGCTCTATGCCGGCCTGCGCGAGCGCGCCTTCGCCGACGCCAGCGAAGACCGGCGCGCGCTCAAATCGTTTCTCTTCGCCGGATGGATCGCCCGCGTGAAAGGCCATTTCGCGACCGTCGAAGCCTTCAACACCGACTTCATGCGCCTGTTCGAGGCGCGGCCCGACGATACGTTGCGCGTCCTCGCCGACGAGGACTTCATGCTGACCGACATGTGCGGCTATCTCGCGAAGTTTTTCTTCTTCGAGAACGGCGATCCCGGCCGGCGTGCGCCTTGGGTCGAGAAGCACCGCGCGCGCATGGAATCCGTCCTGGGCCCGCAGCGGAGCAGCCTCTGCCTGGAGGCGTTCTGGCGGGTGACGGAGTGACCCAGCCGGCGCGATGAGCGCCGCTTGGCGCGTTCCTTTCTACCACCGCGGACGCATGGCGTTCCGCACAAGCCGAAAACGATGCGGCCAGAGCCCCGGCGCGAACAAATTGAGCAGCGCCGCCGGCCGCGCCCGGATCATGGCGAGGTAGCGCAAGACGATGCGGGCAAGCCGCGCGCCCCGCCGACGGCCCGGCCGTTCCACATTCTTCTGCAAGAGCCTGAGGACGCCCGGGTCCGGAGGGGTCGCCAGGGGCGGAACGGGCTGGCCCAGCAGGAGTTCGGCCAGTTTGAGGTTGTCAGCCAGCACCGTTTCGCGGCCGACGCTCCGGAACCAGGCCTCGATCTCTTGCCACTCCAGACTGTCTTCGTGATGCGCCCGCAGCAGAGCGAGATCGAGGAGCTGGCGGAGTTCCGCATAGCCCTCACGGTGCAAATCGTGGCCGATCTGCGCGTGCGCCACATTGTGGGCCAAGCGAATCGTCGGGTCCGGGACCTGAAAGGCTCGGCCGCGGAAGGAGACGATGCGGACGCGGGCGGCAAATTCCGCCGCCGGGATCACCCGCCCCTCCGGAAACATCACGGCACGGTGCAGCTCGACGGCCGCCCCGGAGCGCGGATCGAGCAAACGCGGCAGATGCTGCTGCTCGACATCGACGAAGGCGAGGTGCCGCGGCGCCTCGAAACCCTCGGCGAGCAGCCGGCGCTGCGCCTCGTGCACCTGCGGCCCGGGGATCAGGAGATCGAGATCCGTGAGGTAGCGCGCGGCCGGCACCGGATAGAGCGCCGCGACCAGGTTGGCCGCCCCTTTGAGCAGAATCGGCTCGATGCCGTGTTCGTGCAGACGATCGACAATCCGTACGAGCGCTGCGGCAAGTGATTCATTCCGGATCGCGTTTGCCGCGAGCGCCGCCCTGAGTTCGCCGGCCCAAGGTTCCGGCACGCGCTGATCGCGCCGCAACGCCCAGGCGAGCGGCGCGATGACGTGGTGGTGGCGGCTCGCCTCGAGGATTGCCGACCAATCCGCTCGCGCCGGAATTGCCGGCGGCTCGCCCCCAAGGAACCCGTAGCGCAGGGCCGCGGCGATGAAACGGAAGCTGTCCCAACGGTGCATGCTTGCCCGTATAGCATGTACCGCTGCCAATTGCACGTTTTACGCGAAACGGACTCCTGTCCTGCGGGCCGCTTTCAGCGAACCAGTCTGTCGAGATGGTCGACGATGCGAATGGCCGCCTTGCCGTCCCACAGATGCGGCACGCGGCCGGTCTTGGCTTGGCCTGAAAGGACGCGCTTTGCCTCCGTCACGATACGCGCGGGGTCGGTGCCGACGACCGTATTGGTCCCCTCCGATACGGTGATCGGCCGCTCCGTGTTCTCCCGCAAGGTCAGGCACGGCACCCCAAGAGCCGTCGTCTCCTCCTGCAGGCCGCCGCTGTCGGTGAGCACAAGGGCGGCGTCGCGCCACAGGTTGAGGAAATCGACATAACCGAGCGGCTCCGTCACCACGAGATTGCCGCCGAGTTCGATCCCGAACCGTAGGAGATTGGCGCGCGTGCGCGGATGTGCCGGAAAAACGAGCGGCAGATCCTCGGCAATTTCGCGCAAAGCCGAGACGAGCCGGCCGAGCGCCTTCGGTTCGTCCACATTGGATGGCCGGTGCAGCGTTACAACCCCGTACCGCCCGAGGCGCTGTTTGAGCCGCGCCGAGGCAAGCCCCTTGCCTGCGGACGCTTCGAGCTTGGCACGCTCGTAGAACAGCGTGTCCACCATCACGTGGCCGACGAAGAAAATTGCATCCTGCGGCTTGCCTTCGTGCAGAAGGTGATCGACCCCGGACTGTTCGGTACAGAAAAACCAGTCGCTGATCGCGTCGGTCACGACGCGGTTGATTTCCTCCGGCATACGCCGATCGAAGCTCCTCAATCCCGCTTCGACGTGGCTCACGGTAATCCCGAGTTTTTTCGCGGCGATCGAACAGGCGAGCGTCGAGTTCACATCGCCGACGACCATCACGTGATCGGGCGGCGCTTCGCGGCAGACCCGCTCGAACGCGACCATGATTTTTGCGGTCTGCTCGGCATGGCTGCCGCCGCCCGCTTCGAGATGAAAGTCGGGCTTCGGGATGCCGAGTTCCTCGAAGAACACGTCGCTCATTTCGCGGTCATAGTGCTGGCCGGTGTGCACCACACGAAAACGGAATCTTTCCGACCGTGCCCGCAGCGCGCGGACGATCGGCGCGATCTTCATGAAATTCGGACGCGCGCCGGCAATGAGATAAATCATCGAATTCTGCATGGAACCTCAACCACTCGCCTTCATCCGACCGTCAGACGGCATAGTAGGTCCGATACCAGGCGATGAAACGACGGACGCCTTCTTCAATCGAGGTCGCGGGGCGAAAGCCGACCGCAGTCTCGAGATCGCCGATGTCGGCATAGGTCGCCGGAACGTCGCCGGGCTGCATGCCGAGCAGCACCTTGTCGGCTTTGCGCCCCAGCTCCTTTTCGAGAAGGCCGACGAGATACATGAGTTCCACCGGCTGATTGTTGCCGATGTTGTAAACGCGATAAGGCGCAAGGCTCGTACCCGGATCCGGCTTTTCGCCTTTCCAGGACTCGTTCGGCGTCGCGACGCGATCGGAAGCGCGGATCACACCCTCCACCGCATCGTCGATATAGGTGAAATCGCGCTGCATCATGCCGCGGTTGAACAGGGAGATCGGCCGTCCTTCGAGAATTGCCTTGGTAAACGTGAACATCGCCATATCGGGACGACCCCACGGTCCGTAGACCGTGAAAAAGCGCAGGCCCGTCGTCGGCAGATGATAGAGATGGCTGTAGGTGTGCGCGAACAGTTCGTTCGCCTTTTTCGATGCCGCGTAGAGGCTCAGAGGATGATCGACATTGTCATGGACGGTGAACGGCATCTTGCGGTTGGCGCCGTAGACCGAGCTCGACGAGGCGTAGGTCAGGTGCTCGACGCGGTTGCGCCGGCAGGCTTCGAGAATGTTGACGAATGCGACGATATTGGAATCGACATAGGCGTGCGGGTTCTCGAGCGAATAGCGCACGCCCGCCTGCGCGGCGAGATGGATCACCCGCGCGGGCTGGTGGCGGGCGAAAAGTCGTTCGACCGCAGGCCCGTCGGCGAGATCGATGCGCTCGAACGCAAACAGCGCACTCTCGCCGAGAACGGCCAACCGGTCTTCCTTCAGGCGCACGGAGTAGTAGTCATTGACCACATCCGCACCCACGACCCTGCGGCCCATTTCGGTGAGCCGCCGCGCCACGTGAAAGCCGATGAACCCTGCCGCTCCCGTGACCAGAGTGACGGAAGGCGCTTTTCTTTGTGTCATGAGCTGCGACCTGGGTTCCCGTGCCTCCACCCGAGCTGTGGGGTTGGTTGCGCCGTCAAGCTTTCACAATATTCGAAGCGAGGAGACCCGCCCGCCCGCAGGCGTTGCGGGTATCGACCACGAGGCGGGCGTTTTCCACCACAAGCCGATAATCCACGTTGTCGTGGTCGGTCGCGATGAGCACGGCGTCATAGGAGCGAATCGCCTCGGGCGACAGCGGGACGGACTGCCGACCTGCGAGCCGAGCGTGTTCGCGCGTGGCAGGGATCACCGACACGTAGGGATCGTGATAGTCGACACGGGCGCCGCGCCTTTCGATCAGTTCGAGAAGCTTGAGAGCCGGGCTCTCGCGAATATCGTCGACATTCTTCTTGTAGGCCATGCCGAGCAGCAGGATTCGCGAGGTCGAAAGTCCCTTTCCCGCATTGCGATCAAGGCCCTCCGAGAGCTTCTCGACCACGTAGCCCGGCATGCGCGTGTTGATTTCTCCGGCAAGCTCGATGAAGCGCGTCGTGATTTCGTGCTCGCGCGCCTTCCACGTGAGATAGAACGGGTCGATGGGAATGCAGTGTCCGCCGAGCCCCGGTCCCGGATAAAAGGGCATGAACCCGAACGGCTTGCTTTTCGCCGCCTCGATGACCTCCCAGATGTCGATGCCCATCGCGCCGTAAACGATCTTGAGCTCGTTCACGAGAGCGATATTGACCGCCCGGAAAATGTTTTCCGTCAGCTTCACCGCTTCAGCGGTTGCCGTGGAAGAGACCGCCACCGTACGCACCACGAGCGTGCCATAGAGCGCCTCGGCCAAGGCCAGCGCCTGCGGTTCGTCCCCACCGACGACTTTCGGAATGCTACTCGTGCCGTACTGGGCATTGCCGGGGTCTTCCCGTTCCGGCGAAAAGGCGATGAAAATGTCGACGCCGCTCTTGAGCCCGGTCGCCTCGAGGATCGGCTTGACGACTTCCTCGGTCGTGCCGGGATAGGTGGTCGATTCAAGGACGACCAATTGGCCCCGCCGTAGCCGCCGGGCGACAGCCTCGGCCGTCTGCTGCACGAATGTCAGATCAGGCTCGCGGTGGCTGGTGAGCGGCGTCGGCACGCAGATCAGGATCGCATCGGCCTCGGCAAGCCGGTCGAAATCGGCCGTCGCGACGAGGCGCCCCTCTCTCACGAGTTCCGCGAGCGCGTCCGAGGAAATGTGCTTGATGAAGCTTTCGCCCCGATTGATCTGATCGACCCGGGGAGCATTGATATCGAATCCGAGCACGCGGAATCCGGCCTTGGCGGCCGTCATGGCGAGGGGAATTCCCACATAGCCCAAGCCGATCACGCCCACACGGGCGCGCCGGCTGCGGATTGCTTCCATCAGCGCCGCCGCTGCGGTCGCCTCCGCCTTGGGCCCGATCTTCGCTACCGCCCCAGCACCATTCGCCATGGACACTCCTCAAACTTCTCGCGACCTAGCTGCTAGCCGGAGGAACGCACCCGGGCAAGTCCGCGTGCGAGAGAACTTTGCGGGTCACACCGGGACAAAAGGGGCCGACGCGGCCCTCCGTTCACCTGTCGACATCGAGCCGGGTCGTCACCCGGCACGGAAGGGACATGTCGGCCTCGCCGCGCAGTCTCCAATTGCAGATCCGTTCGCCGAAACGCGGGGACCATGCGCCTTCCTCGAGCGTCCATGCGAGATTGTCCGGAAGCGCAATGCGGAAGCCAGCCCCCCCGACGGTCCCAATCGCCTCCCCGGCATCTAGCACGATTTGAGCGGCGGGATGGAAGTGGAACGCCAGGCCGACGCGATGGCTCCCGCCCCCGAGAACGTCGTCGGTGAGCGTCAAGCCATCCGCGGTCAGATACCACGATCGCCGGTGAACGGGCCTGCCGGGCAGACGCCGAAACCCGTCGTGCGCGCATTGGACAGCGCCGGCGTCGGCCGCAATCGCAAGCTCGCGGACCCGTGCGCGCCGCGCCACGCGGAAACTGGCCCAGACCTCGGACGAATTCTCGCCGTCCAGAGACAGCGTGTTGTGGGCGGCCGTCGAACGTTCCCAAGTTCGCTCCGCTCCCGGCGCGTAAGTCGACGTGCCGGTGTTCACCAGCAACCGGTTGCGCCCTACCGACAACTCGAAGCTCAGCGTCCCCGCATGGGCGTGCCCCGGCTGATCATCCGGCCCGACCGAGCCCAGATCGGCAAGGAGCAGCATCGGCCCCGCCTCCCAACGCAGAAATCCGGAGTCCGGCAGATGGACAAGCCCCGGACCGCAGGCCGCCGCCGGCGGCAAACCCAGTCGGTTCGCATAGTCCTCGAGCGCCGCCGCATCGGAGGCGATGCCGAACGCTGCGTCGTTGAAAAAGGCGATGTCGCCGTCGCGGTGGCAGAGCATGCCCAGCCAGCCACGCATGCGCCGGGCCGCGTCGCGCCAGGCTTGCGGCACCGGCTCTCCGAAGGCGCCCGCCAGATTGATGAGGTCCAGCACGTCCTCGAGAATGATGGCGTGATACATCGGGCTGCGCTCGAAATGACCGCCGTCCGGCAGCACCTGTTCCGCGAGCTGGTCGCGCAACAGTTCGAGCCCACATCGTTCCCAACTTTCGGCGGCCTCTCCCCGAAAAAACCAGCCGCCGAAGATCAATGCCTTTGCGTTGGCCATCAGGTGATTGCCGCTCAGATGATACTCGATGCGGCGCGAGAGAACATCGAGCTGGATCGCGAGGCTTTCCTCCAGGTCCTGCGGCAGGCGCCCCGAAGTGGCCAAAGCAAATTTCACCCAGTTGGCGATTCGCAGCGACAGCGGATAAGGCTCCCAGCCGTTGCCGTGCCCCGCCGGGTTGTTGGCTACCCAAATCCGCATCAGTGCGTGATGCCTGCGCGGATCGGCCGCCGCATCCGCCGCCTGAAGCCAGTCGAAATAGTGCAGATTGTAGAGCCACAACTTGGGCAGGCCCCGGGGATTCCAGTCGGTCGGATCCGACAGCGCATGCTCGTGATTGAGGAAGCAAAAGCGCAGGTCGCCGCGCCAGGACGGCGGCTTGGGCGGAGGAGCGGACCATGTTCCCCGAAGAGGACGGCTCTCGACAGGGGGCCGTTCGCGCGCGCTCGCCGAACTCAGGCGATATCGCACGCGCCAAAGGATCTGGCTCGGCCTGAGGTGCCGCAACGTATGGAAGTAAAGGGAAATCACTCGCATTCGCCCCGAAGGCATAAGCACGATTCACGTGATGTTGCGAATTCCCCGCGACGGGCTGAAACCCGTACATGAGCGAAACGGCCCCGCGCGGCGCATGCAGGGCACCGCCCACGCCGGCAGCGTCCTGTGTTTCGCCCTGAAGGGGCGTTTACAGATCGCTTCGCAGATGACATCAACACACCCATCTGCCTTGCTCGGGGCAACGCGGAGAGACGCCGCGGGCGCTGCGAGCCAACGCGTGATTTGCGCAATCATGAAGCAGTGGCGACTCTTGCCTGTACACGCAGCAGTTGCGATACTCCGATCGCTCAAGAAATCTTCGAGCTCCATGAAGAGCCCGGGAGCGGTCGGCTGAGCGATGCGCATTCTCTTCATCGCCGACAACTTTCCTCCCGAACTCAATGCTGCGGCAACGCGGACCTACGAGCATGCGGTGCAATGGGTGCGCGCAGGCGCGCAGGTGACCGTGCTGACCTGCGCGCCGAATTTTCCGCAAGGGCGGGTCTATCCGGGCTATCGCAACGCGTTGCGACAACGCGAAATCATCGACGGCATCGAGGTCATGCGCTTGTGGTCCTACATCGCGCCGAACGCCGGCGTCCTCAAGCGGATCATTGATCAAGCGAGCTTCGGCGCGAGTGCGGCGATCGCCGGTTTGTTTCATGATGCGGACGTCATCGTGGCGTCATCTCCACAGTTCTTCACGACCTGGGCCGGCCTTTTTCTGGGCACCGTGCGCCGGCGCCCCTGGATCTTCGAACTGCGGGATCTGTGGCCGGCATCGATCGTGGCCGTCGGCGCCATGAAACCGGGCCGGATGATTCGCATGCTCGAACGCATCGAACTGTACCTTTACCGGCGCTGTGCCGCCGTTATCGCCAACACGCCCGCGCTGCGGACAAATCTCGTGTCGCGCGGAATCGATCCCAACAAGATCCACGTGATCCCGAACGGAGTTGATCTGCAGGCGTTTCGGCCGCGTCCGAAGGACCCAGCCCTCCTCGAGTCGCTCGGTCTTCAAGGAAAGTTCGTCGTCGGCTACATCGGCACGCATGGAATGGCGCATGGCCTCGACTTCATCGTGGAGGCCGCCGCCGGTCTGGCACGCGAGCGCCTGCATTTCCTGTTTGTGGGCGACGGCGCGGAAAAGGCGAAGGTGCGCCGCCGCGCCGCGGAGGTCCAACTCACCAACGCCAGCTTTCTGGACCCGGTTCAGAAGGCGCAGGTCGCCGACTACATCGCGCTCATGGACGTCGCGCTCGTCCCGCTGCGGCGATCCGAAACCTTCAAGACGGTCATCCCGTCCAAGATTTTCGAATGCGCGGCCATGCGCAAGCCGATCCTCCTCGGCGTCGAAGGCCAGGCCCAAGAGCTGGTGGAACACTATGCCGCGGGGCTGTGCTTTCGTCCGGAAGATGCCGACGATTTCCGGGCCAAACTCATGCGCTTGATGGAAAGTGCGGACACCTATCAAACCCTTCAGGAAGGTTGCGCACGGCTTGCCGCCGCCTACGAGCGCACGCGCCTCGCCGACGAAATGCTGTCGATCCTCAAAAGAGTCTCGTCTGACAGGCCCCGCGCCGCGGTGCCGGCTTAATCGCCCGGCAACAATCATGGCGATGACGGCGGACCTCCCAAGGGCAAAACGGGCGAACGCAGACGGCTCCGAGTGCTTCCCATGCGATTGACGCGGCGTCGCAGAACTTCCGTCGACCTTCCCTGGGTCAACCTCTCGGCCTTGCTGATGTTGTGGGCCGTCCTGGCCCCGTTTCTTGCCCTCGCGCTGAGGGACCCGCACCTTCCGCTCGGCAGCGTCGGATTCGAGCCTCTGGTCTACGCCGTCGCATCGGCGATTTTCGGGATGCTGGCCTTCCTGTGGTACAGGCTGGGACATGGCGTTTCCCGTTTCTTCTCGCTGAGCGATGCCGTAACGATCGTAAAGGCTTCGGCCATCACGGTCTTCCTCGCCCTGATCACCTCGTTTCTGATCACGCGCCTCGACAACACGCCGCGCTCGGTGCCGCTGCTCCACTTCCTGCTGCTCGCGGGCGTGACGATCATTGCGCGCTTTGAACGCTACTACCGGCGCCGCCGAAGAATTCGCACCGACCTTGCGAGCACCCGGCCGGAGAACATTCTCATTCTCGGCGTGACCGAACTGTCCTGGTTCTACATCCAAATCGTCGACGAACTCGCCGCCGGCACTTACAACGTCGTCGCGCTGTTGGACGAGAGCCGCACCCTGCAGGGCCGCTACGTTCACGGATACCCGGTGGCCGGCCGGATCAGCGACCTTCCGCAAGTCATCAACGAATATGCGGTCCACGGCGTGCCGATCGACCGGGTCATAGCCGCCGTCAATCTGCGTGAGCAGCACCCTGCATTGGACGAGCAGGTCCGGCTGATAACCACGCGGCTCAACATCCCTCTCGATGTCTTGCCCGATCGACTCGGCCTGCATCGTCCGCAGATCGTGGAGGCGGCGAACGAGTTCGACGACCCCGCGAAATCCGGCGATCCTGCCGCGGGCCTGTTTTGGTTGAGCAAACGCGGCTTCGATATCGTGGTTGCTCTGCTCCTCCTGATCGTCCTCTCTCCGGTCGCGGGCCTTGTCTCCTTCGTCGTTCTGCTCGATTGCGGAATCCCGGTCATCTTCTGGCAACTGCGCGTCGGCCGTTACGGCCGTCGGATAACGGTGTACAAGTTTCGAACCCTCAAGGCGCTCTACACCGCGACCGGCGAAGCCCGCGGCGAAAGGGAGCGGGTTTCCGCGATCGGCCGATTTCTTCGGCTGACCCATATCGACGAAATGCCGCAGTTGTTCAGCATCCTTCGCGGGGAAATGTCGTTCATCGGGCCGCGGCCGCTGCTCCCGGTCGATCTTTCGGCGGATGCCAAGCTGCGCCTCGCCGTTCGCCCCGGCCTCACGGGCTGGGCTCAGGTCAATGGCGGAACCCTGCTCACCGTCGACGAAAAGAACGCGCTCGACGAATGGTACGTCCGGCACGCCTGCTGGCGCCTCGAGCTCCTCATCGCTATGAAGACGGTCTCCTGCCTCTTCGTTCCGATGCGACGCAACGAGGAGGCGATCCGCCAAGCCCTCATGGAGCGCGGTGCCCTCGTCCGGCCCGTCGCTTGCGACAGCCATCGCGCAACCTGATCCTTATGCTGACCGACAAACTTGACCATCGGTTCTACCCGGGCATCGAAAGCCATTGGGATGACACGCTGTTCCGCGAATTCATCATGGAGCGGCTGAGCCCGCACGATCGGATTCTCGACCTCGGCGCGGGCGCCGGCATCATCCAACAGATGAATTTCAAAGGTCACGTCGCCCACGTCTGCGGAATCGATCCGGACCCGCGCGTGATGCAAAATCCGTATCTCGACCATGCCGCGGTCGGTGTCGGCCAGAAGCTTCCCTATCCTTCGAACGATTTCGACCTCGTGTTCTCCGACAACGTGCTCGAGCACCTGTCCGACCCCGTTCCGGTGTTCCGGGAAGTGCATCGGGTGCTGCGGCCGGGCGGGCGTTTTCTTTTCAAAACCCCAAACCGCAAACATTATGTTCCCTTGATCGCCCGGCTTACGCCTCATTGGTTTCATCAATTCTACAATATGCTTCGAGCACGGGCGGCCGACGATACGTTTCCGACCGTATACAAGGCGAATACGCCGGAAGACATCACGCGCATCGCGCAAGCCGCAGGGCTTCAGGTCGGCGCGATCCGCTTGGTCGAAAGCCGGCCTGAATATCTGCGGCTCAACCCGCTGCTTTATCTGCTTGGCATTGCCTGGGAGCGGACCGTAAACAGATGGGATGGCCTTGCCCGATTTCGGGTGCTCTTGATGGGTGAACTTGTAAAGCCGCAGCAACGCACGGCCTTGGAGTCTCTGCCGGGCGACAGCATGACCCTCGACTCTCCCCTGCCGAAGGATCCCGGCAGATGACGGCTTTCTCCTTCGGCCCGCAACGCCCCCTGCCGTTCATCGATCTTTCCGCCCAACAACGGCGGCTTGGCACGCGCGTGCATGAGGCGATCGCGCGCGTTCTCGCCCACGGCCAATACATCCTCGGGCCGGAGGTTCACGCTTTGGAGGCGGCGCTCGCCGCGTTCTGCGGAGCCAAGCATGCCATCTCCTGCGCCAGCGGCACCGATGCGCTTGCCCTCGTTCTGATGGCCAAGGGCGTGAAAGCCGGCCAGGCCATTCTCTGCCCGAGCTTCACTTTCGCGGCGACCGCGGAGGTTGTCGCCTGGCTCGGGGCGACGCCTGTTTTCGTGGACGTGTTGCCGGACACGTTCAACATGGACCCGGCAAGCCTCGCGCGCGGACTCGACACCGCCCGGCGGCTCGGTCTCGATCCGGTGGGCGTGATTACCGTCGATCTCTTCGGGCAGCCCGCCGATTACGAGAGCCTCGAACCGATCTGCCGCGCGGCCGGGTTATGGCTGCTCGACGATGCGGCACAGGCCTTCGGCGCGGTCTATCGCGGGCGCAAAATCGGAACCTTCGGACACGCCACCGCAACGAGCTTTTTCCCGGCCAAGCCTCTCGGCTGTTACGGCGACGGCGGCGCGATCTTCACCGACGACGACGCGCTCGCGGCCGTGATCCGCTCGCTGCGTGTCCACGGCGAAGGCGCCGACAAATACGACAATGTCCGCATCGGAATGAACGGCAGGCTCGATACCATCCAAGCTGCGGTGTTGATCGAGAAACTCAAGATCTTTCCCGAGGAGATCGAGCGGCGCAACGCCATCGCTCAGCGTTACAGCGGGGGACTTGCGCATGTCGCCGCCGCCGTGCCGACCGTGCGCGAGGGCTGTGTCTCGACCTGGGCGCAGTACACGATCCGCCTGCCGGCCGCCTTACGGGATAAGGTTGCCGCGGCGCTGAAGGCCCGGGGCATCCCCACGGCGATCTATTATCGCCAGCCCCTGCACCGGCAGCCCGCCTATCAGCGCTTCCCGCTCGCCGGCAACGGCCTGCCCCATTCCGAGGCCGCCGCCCGCGAAGTGCTGAGCCTGCCGATGCACGCCTATCTTGATGCCGACGTGCAGGACGCCATTATCGCCGAAATTTCCGACGTGATCGGCAAGGCAACATGCCCTGCCCGTGCATGACCGCTTGGCGCGACCGCATCCGGCTGGGCCGATGATCAGCCTCAGAGACCCCCGTCGCTGGCTTTGGCGCGTTCCGGCCTTCCGACATCTGACGAAAGGCCTGGACTGCAGCGCCGCATCGCTCTTCTTGCTTTGCGCCCTCGCGTTCACGCTGCCGCTCAGTCACTCGCTCTCCCGCATCGTCCTTACACTTTTGCTCGGAGGGGCCTTGTGGCTGCTGCGCGTGCAGCCGGGCTTGTGGCGCAATCCCGTCATCATCGCGAGCTTCGTCTGGCTTTGCTTCATCATGGCGATGGCCCTTCGAGCGACATTGCTGGGGCCGGACGGAGAACACATTCAGTCGCTCGGCAAGCACGGCCTTCTGGCGCTCGTCCCGGTCGTCGGCCTCCACGCGGCGCTTGTTATCGAGAGGCGCGGCCTTGCCGACGCCGATCTAGGCCTGCTCCTCCTCGCCTGTGGTTCTATCGGGGCGGCCATTCTCGTGCTTCATGACGCCGAATGGTCCCGCGGACTTGCCATGTTCGCGCATTACAACAGCGGCGGGGGCGGGTTCAATCGCAACTTCGGCGCATTTCTCGCCGGAATGTCCCTGATCGGACTCCTTACTCTTTCCGTCCTGACGGCCAGCGATTATCGGCTGCGACCACGAACCAGATGGCCGCTCGCCTGCGCCATGGCGCTCATGTCCGGATTGGATGCACTCGCGCTGGTTTCCATGGAGAGCCGCGCGAACTGGATCGCGGCCGGCTTTGCCGCGCCGGTGTGGCTTCTCGTCCTGTTGATCCGGCTTGCGACAATCGAAGGCAAAACTTCCGGCTATCAATCTGCGGCAACCGCCGTTCTGTTCTTCGTACCAAGCATCGCAATCGCGCTTTTCTTCCTTCCCGAGATCGAGCATCGAATGACGGCGGTCGGCGGCTCCAGCGAGACGTTGCGAGCCATCCTTGCCTTGGTGCAGGGTTCCCCGCATGCGGACGTCATTCACTTCGATCCTCGTTTCCAGCTGATCCGGCGCGCTGTCGAACTGATCCGCGCAAATCCCATTTTCGGCTGGGGCCCTGACGTCTCAATGCTGCCCGGCACGGTCCAAACGGTGAGCGGGCCCGAGACGCACACCCAGTTCCACAACGGTTATCTGCAACTCATCGTTCATTTTGGAATTGTCGGCCTCGCGCTTACCGGGACGCTCGCGTTTCTGATCGTGCGACAATGGTGGACGCATCGACATGACGCACTTCCATCCGCCCCACACGACGTTGCGCGCGCCTGCGCGACGGCGGCCGCCGTGAGTCTACTTGTGTACATGGCGGTGGTGAATCTGACCGAGAGCATTATTTTCGTGAATGCCGCGTCCTTGGCGCTCGCGATCATTCTCGGCGTCATGTGCTCCCGCGGATTTGCTGCGGGGCGGTCGGGCTCTGCCTTGTCAGGCGGCGTTCTGGGAGGCGCCTAGCCCGAGCCGCTCGACGGCATTTGCGACCTCGTCCGTCCAACTCGGCTCCCGGTTGAGAGCCATAGCCGCTTCGCGAGCCTGCCCTTTCATTCGGTCGAGATTGCCGATCACGCCTTCGATTGCAGACGAAAGTGCTAGCCCTTGGAACGGCACGGGAATGACGAGGCCGGCGTCGAGCCGCACAACCAAGTCGGCATAGCCGCAGTTCTCGGTCACGATGACAGGAATGCCGGACGATAACCCTTCGACGATGGCAAGCCCGGCCGAATCCTCATCCGAGGGATGGACCATGAAATCCGCAGCCCCGATGAGATCCATCACCTCGTCACTATAGGGGACGCAGTGCACGCGGTCGCCGACTCGATGAATGAGCTCGGCCAGCTTCCATTGCGCATTGCGACTGGCCCCGACGACGAGCAAGTGAAGCAAAGGAAACCTTGGCATCGCCGCCAAAATCCGCAAAAGCCCTTTTTTCAGCGGCTTTGTGGCGACCAGCACCGCAAGCGGGGCGTTCGCAGGAATGGCGAGTTTGCGCCGCACGTTCTCCCGCTTGGCATAGAATTTCGCCGGGACGGGCCGGTCATCGTGCCGAATCACCGGGATGACGCAGCTCCGTTGATCCATATCGCCATAAAGCGCGCGATAGGCCTCACGTTGCCGTTCCGTCAGGTAGAAAATCGTTCTGGAGGGCGCCGAGGGAGAGTGGATGGCCGCCTCAAGTTTTCCATAGGTCCGAACCCGCGGCAGCCAGCTGAATGGAAATCCACGTCTGCGGAACGGCAGCTCCGCCGCATAGTGAAATTCGCAGCCGACGACGCGACCGAACGAGATCACCGCGTCGAAGGTTTCGTGTTTTCGCAGCTCCCGGATCGCCTCCGCGAAGGCGGCCAGACGTCTGGGCCCCATATAGCGGGGCACGTGGATCTCGCGCACGGCGAAGGCTGCGTCCTGCGCGTATTGCGGTTCGGTCGTAAGAAGATGGACGTCATGTCCCCTGGCCGCGAGGGCGCGACCGATCGCGAGGCAATCACGCTCCATGCCTCCCCTCACCCGCATTCGCATGAGGGCAAGGCCAATCTTCATGAGACCCTTTCCTCCCTCCTGTAAGGATCCTTCACGTCCGCAAAGCGGATCGCGGCATTGTGCTGGGCCGTATAATCGAGGTTGAACGCATTGCGGGCGAGGAAGACGAGATCGCCATCGAGGTCTTCGGCGATCGCGGCGCGGTTGCCCGCGGCAAAGGTCTCGAGCGCCCGGCGGTCCTCGGCGTCGATCCAGCGGGCGAGGGAGAACTCGCTCGCATCCCAACCGGCTTCGATGCCGTATTCGTCGCGCAAGCGCACCAGAAGCACGTCGAGCTGCAGCGGCCCCACCACGCCGACGAGCGCCGGCGAGCCGTCAAGCGGCCGGAACACCTGCACCACACCCTCTTCCGCAAGCTCCTGCAGGGCCGCTTTGAGCTTCTTCGCCTTCATTGCATCGGGCAGCCTGACCCGGCGCAGGATTTCCGGTGCAAAGCTCGGCACGCCGACGAAATTCAGCTCTTCGCCTTCCGTCAGCGTGTCGCCGATGCGCAGCGTGCCGTGATTGGGAATGCCGACGACGTCCCCGGCATAGGCCTCCTCGGCCAGCGCGCGATCCTGCGCGAAAAAGAACTGCGGCGCGTTGAGGCTCAGAGTCTTGCCCGTGCGCACCTGCTTCACCTTCATGCCGCGGGACAATTTGCCGGAGCAAAGCCGCGCAAAGGCGATACGATCGCGATGGTTGGGGTCCATATTCGCTTGCACCTTGAAGACGAATGCCGACATGGCGGATTCTGCGGCGTGTACCGCGCGCCGGTCCGCTTGCTGGGTGCGCGGCGGCGGCGCGAATGCGCCGAGCGCATCCAGAAGATCGCCCACCCCGAAGTTCTTTAACGCGCTGCCGAAAAAGACCGGCGTGAGGTGCCCTTCGCGAAAGGCCTTGAGGTCGAATCGGCGGCATGCTTCGCGCACCAGAGCGAGTTCCGCCGCCAAGACGTCGGGATCGAGGTCCGAACCGTATGCGGCGACCTCGGTCAGCGTCATCTCCCGCAAACGGCCCGCCCGCCCCGCGTCTCCCTCGACAAGCCGCACGCCGCCCGTCTCGACATCGATCGTGCCCACGAATCCTCGGCCGCGACCTGCCGGCCAATTCACCGGCGCCGTGTCGAGTGCGAGCGTCTTCTCGATCTCGTCCATGAGCTCGAAGGGGTCGCGGCTCTCGCGGTCCATTTTGTTAATGAAGGTGAGGATCGGGATATCGCGGAGGCGGCAGACCTCGAACAGCTTCCGCGTCCGTGCCTCGATGCCCTTGGCGGCGTCGATCACCATCACGGCCGAATCGACCGCGGTGAGCGTTCGATAAGTGTCCTCCGAGAAGTCCTCGTGGCCGGGGGTATCGAGGAGGTTGAAAACGCGGCCGTCGTACTGGAACGTCATCACCGACGTGACGACCGAAATGCCCCTCTCCCTTTCGATCGACATCCAGTCGGAGCGCGTCGCCCGGCGGTCGCGTTTTGCCCTAACCTGGCCGGCAAGCTGGATCGCGCCGCCGAACAGCAGCAGCTTTTCCGTGAGCGTGGTCTTGCCGGCGTCCGGATGAGAAATAATCGCGAAGGTGCGGCGGCGCTCCACTTCGGAAAGCAGCGGCGAGACATCCTCCGCGCCCGTGCGGGGACGAAGCGCAGTGTTCATGGCATCCGGATGTGGCAGGTGCGGCCTCGAAGATCAAGCCAAGTCAGGGGGCGGCCCTGCCGCCGATCCGAAAGAGCGGGGACCAGCCGAGTTGCTGTCGCGCCCTCACGATCGAGACGGCCCCGTCGTCGTCGGCAATGTTGTAGATGCCCGGCGGCCCGCCGAGCGCCAGCAGAGCCGCCTGGGCGGCCGCCTCGGCATGAACGGTCGGCGGTTCGGGCGGGCGGGCGTGCCAAGTCCCGGCCCCGTAGAGCCGCCCGTACCGCAAGATCACCCCCGCGACGCCCGGCGCCCCGAACACGGCCTGCTCCAGGGCGATGATGCCCTGCACGTTGACGGACGGCTTGCCTTGCGGCGCATCCAGCGGATCGGCTTCGTGGTGCGGCGTCCGCCCCGGCGCATAGGCGAAGGCAATGCTCTGCGCCACGACCCGCTTCGCGCCGGCGGCCTGCGCCGCGGTGACGAGGTTGCGGGTCCCGACCATGCGCAGCCGCGCATTTCTTTCGAGCACCTCCGGGCCGAGAGGGGGGCGGGCGGCCTGCGGCAGATCGGTCATCTGGTGGATCACGACGTCCGGCCGGGCCTCGGCCATCGCCCGCCGCATGCCCTCGGCATCGAACGCGTCCACGACCGCCGGCCGCGCCCCGGACGCCGCGATGGCCGCGGCCTTGTCCTTCAACCGCGTGGTGCCGGTCACGTCGTGCCCCGCCGCGACCAGGAGCCTCGTCAGCGGCCGCCCGACGGCGCCGCTCGCACCGGCGAGAAATATCCTCATCCGCTGCCCTCCGTTCTCGGAAATCGCGTGGTGTGTGTCGGCCGCCCCTGGGCGCCGGGCTCCCGGCCGGTTATGGCCCTCTCCGGTTCGGAACAGAAGGCACGCTCGCAGCCCAAGAGGATACCCCTGTGCTATCCTGCGGCCACGGCGAAAGCGGCCGTGCCCCGGCTTGCCGCCGAAATGCGACCACAGGTGGACAGGTGCCATTCTCGGATCGCGCCGATGCGGGCCGGAAGCTTGCCGCCGCCCTTGCCCGCTTCCGCGAGCAGCGGCCGATCATCTTCGCCTTACCGCGCGGCGGCGTCGTGGTGGCTGCCGAGGTCGCGGCCGCGCTGCAAATGTCCTTGGACCTCGTCCTCGCCCGGAAGATCGGCGTTCCCTCCCAGCCCGAGCTTGCGATGGGGGCGATCGCGGACGGCGCCGAGCCGGTGACGGTGCGGAACGAAGATGTCATTCGCCTGTGCGGCATCAGCGAGAGGGAGTTCCAAGACGTGGCCGACCGCGAACGCGCGGAACTCGAACGGCGGCGCGCCCGATATCTCGGCACGCGGCCGGCGGCTGCGGTCGCGGGCCGGATCGCGATCCTCATCGACGACGGGGTTGCCACCGGCGCGACAACGCGCGCGGCGCTGCGCGCCTTGCGCCGCCGAAACCCGAAAAGGCTCGTCCTTGCGGTGCCGGTCGCGCCGGTCGATACCCTGTCGCGTCTGCGCAGGGAAGCCGACGAGATCGTGTGCCTCGAGGAACGCGAGGATTTCGGAGCCATAGGCTGTTACTATGCGGACTTCCGTCAAATCGCGGACGAAGAGGTGATCGCCGTCCTGGACCGGTTTCCCCCGCCCGCGACGGCCAGACGGGCCCGCGGCGGCAACCGCCCGTCGAACCGCTAAGGCCGGCCCTGCGGCGCATCAGCGCGGCCGGGTAGCCGTATCTGCGATGTCGTCCACCTTCATCAGGCGGACATCCAGCGCCTGCAGCGCGGC
>DASTKH010000011.1:0-3860 GCA_035716025.1 Xanthobacteraceae bacterium | reverse complement strand
GCGCCCACGCTCGAGGTCTGGGGCACGGGCACGCCGCGGCGCGAGTTCCTGCACGTCGACGACCTGGCCGACGCGCTGGTGTTCCTGATGGAGAACTACAGCGCGGAGGAAACGATCAATGTCGGCACCGGTACCGACATCGCCATCCGCGAGCTTGCCGAGACCATCGCCGAGGTGGTCGGCTATCGCGGCCGCTTCGTGTTCGACACCTCGCGCCCCGACGGCACGCCGCGCAAGCTGCTGGACGTCAGCCGCCTGACGGCACTCGGCTGGACGGCACGGATTCCGCTCAAGGAGGGCCTCAAGCAGGCCTACGACTGGTACGTCCAGAACGCCGCCGAAGCCGCGTGAGCTCGAGCCGTTCGTCAAGACGTCGAGGCGCCGATCGCGACGGGCGCATCACCTCCGTCCTGTTTGACGTTGCAATGATTTCGAGGCGCGCCGCTTGGCATCTCGTCCGCAGTCACGGGCACGTCTGAAACCCCGGTGAGTGCGTCGCGGGTTGCACAAATCCGCTATGGACGTTTCCGATATCAGGAGCAATCGCCGCTGCTGGCGAAGGCACCGCGCTGCGCGCCGCGACACTCAAACCCGCCTCGTCATGCCATGCCGAAAAACGGAGTGGGAGGCGGATGGTGCGATCCTCAAGGTCGGCGATTTCGACCTTAATGGTCGAATCCCGGCGCATGTCGTCGCGGCCGGCCAAGTGCATGATGCTGACCGGGTAAAATGGCAAGAAATACTCGACGAACAGCCGGCGCGATGAGTCCCACCGATATGGTCCCATATAGTTGCACCACTCGGGCAGCGCCTCGTAAGGCAAGCCGTCAATGTAGACCGCCAGTGCCAGCGCCAGCTGGTCCGAAGTGAACAAACGGCCGTGGGACAGCACCTCTTGTTGGCGCCGGCGCCAAACTCCCCAGTGTGGCGCGTCGCGGCGCAGCGCAAAAGCGCCCGCGTTGAGGACCGGCTTCGTCGCCAAGGAACGTGCGAGTGCGCTATTCAATCGCGCCCGGCGGGCGTTTTTGTAGAGAATCGTCCTAGGTTCGGCCAGTCCGAGGAAACGCCACTTCAGAGCCATGTGCTCTCGCTGATAACGCGACGCCTGCGAGACGATGGCAAGCTTGCCGCGCGCCGCTCCTGCGAGGAACAACGGGATCGCGTCCCAGGTCTGGACCCAAGTATCGCCGTCGAGCCAGACGATCACGGTGTGGTCGGGAAAGTACTGGTCGAGGAACGCCTTACCCAGATTGGCCTTGAGAAAGGTCCGGCCGCGCGCGCGGCGCTCGGCCACCGCATATGGCCAATCCGGCCGCACGACAGAGGCGCCCAGCGCCTTGAGCTGTTTGATCTGCGCCTCGGTCAGTCCCGCATCGATGACACCAAGCGGCGCGTCGGCGCCCTCCGGCAGGCGGCGAATCGATAGCAGCAACTCATGGATGAGGTCGAAATAACCGGCGTCGCCGCCGGTCACGATGATGAAATCCGGATTCACACGATCTCCGTCGTCGGGCGCCTTTTGTTCTGCGTTCTATCGCCTCACCCCCCGCGCGGCGCGCAGCGCCGGCCCGCACTGCGGAGAAATGCTGCCGATGTGACGCGCATCGCACAACCTGATCAACTTCAAATAGCGTCGTCAAGACGAAAGGCGCGAAGAGGCGCCTCGGCGCAGTCCGGTGCCGGAAGATGGCGAGCGGGCCCGACGTCACCAGGTGATACAACGCCAGCTCGGCGCCCCCGGTCTCCAGTCCGGCGATGAAGTGCAGGATCTCGCGCATCTGGTCGGTCGGGGCGCTCATCGATATCGGGCTTCGAAGGCGATGCCTGGATCTTCCGGCGGTTCGTCGAACCAGAGCCGCTTCCAGGCGAGCGCCATCAGGATGTTCCAAAGGAAATGATGCCGGTTGCGGAGGCCACCGCGCAGCCACTGCGCAATCGGCACGGCCGCGGGCGGCGACTTCGCGCATGTCACAGTACGACTCGAAAACGGGCGGCCTGCCCGGCACCAGCATTGGAACATGGCCCGGCGGATCCACAATTCGGGGTTGATAAAGATGTCGTACCGCTGTTACAAGACGCCGAATCTTCAGACCGGCTCGTGAACCAAGCGCGGGCGCGGAGACTGGTTGTGCGACGTACTGCACGGTCCATGTGGCCGCTCGACATGAAAGTTATGGCCAGTCATGGATCCTGAAAATTTCAAACTGTTGCTGTGGTGCTGGGGCCGACGCGGCGCCTCCGTGCGCATCGCACATGAGTTCGCGAGCGCGTGGAAGAAAAACCCGTCAGTGCGGCTAATGCTTTCGCTGTCGCACCAGTCCGAACTTTTTGCGAAGACGGCCGATCCGACCCTGCCAAGCTTTCACGTGGATACGTTTACAGGGGCGATGTCGGCCTTGTATGCCGCCGTGCGGCGACTTCCCTCGATGCGCCGCGAAGCGGAACGATTCGCATGGCACTGCCGGCCGGACGTCGTCGTCGCCGTCATGCGGCACGTGTTCGGCCCGGCGATTTTGCCCGTTTTCCGCGCCCTGGGGGCGCGCGTTCTTCTCATTGTCCACGATGCGACGCCACATCCCGGCGAATCCTATCCGTTCTGGCGACATCACCTCAGGCTTGATCTCGCGCCAACGGACGGCGTTATTGCTCTTTCAGATCATGTACGGGAGCGTCTGACGGTCGATTACCGGTATCCGCCGAACCGGATCTGGCTCGCGTCGCATCACAGCATGCAATTCACCGGTGTTCCGGCGCACGAACGCCAGTTGCCGAAGGATCGGCCGGTCCGGCTGCTGTTTTTCGGCCGGCTTCTTCCCTACAAAGGGCTCGACATTCTCGTGGACGCCTATACGCGCCTGGCGGCACGCTACCCGGTGTCGCTGACCGTGGCCGGGTCAGGCGATCTGGGCGCCCTTGCCGCTCTTGCCGGCCGGCCGGACGTCCGTCTTGAACGCCGCTGGATCCAGGAGGACGAAATCGGTCGATTTCTTGCGGAGGCCGACATCCTTTTGGTGCCGTACCGGGAGGCAAGCCAGTCGGGCGTCGTGCCGTCCGCCTATGCGGCGGGCCTGCCCGTCGTTGCGACCCCGGTCGGGGGGCTCAAAGAGCAGGTCCGCCATGAGAACACCGGGTTGATCGCTTCTTCCGTCGACGCGGCCGCGTTCGCCGCGTGCGTGGCACGGCTTCTGGACGAGCCAGTCCTCTATCACCGGTGTTCGAAGGGGGCCTTGGCGCTGGCGACAGGACCGTTGAATATCGATACTGTTACCGACTACATCCTGACCGTCGCGCGGTATGTGGCGACTTTGCCGCCACGCTAAATGGCTTGTAGCCGCCGCCGGATGCGGCGCGTGACGAGCGCTGGCATCTGTGACAGGAACCGCACCGGCCAGAAAGGGTCCGTCACGAAAAACTCGTGAAAGGCTGGTAGAGAGTAGTGAGGGCGAAGATGTGATGCCGCCATTAAGGCGGCATTCTTGGCGTGCCAGCGCAGGCACAGGCGCCGCACCTCGCGCGGCGTTGCCGGATCTCGCAGATAGCGGCGTGCGATCTCGACCGCTTCAGCCCGCAACTTGCGCGAATTCGCGATCGCCGGGTCAAGAGTCAGCGACTTCGCGTGTATCCGATAGACATAGGTGTCGGCCTTGATCTGGGCGATACGAAGCCCGCGGATATGGGCCCGCAGCAGCCATTCTCGATCTGCGGCGAGGGGAAGGGTTTCGTCGTAAGGTCCGATGCGTCGATAGGCTTCCGCGCGGGTGAATATGGTGTTGATTGCAAGTTCGCCGTCTACGACAGTCGGCAGGTCGAGCTGTTGCGGATAATCACGCAATACACAGGCAGAAGCGGGCCCTTTGCCG
>DASTKH010000010.1:0-34896 GCA_035716025.1 Xanthobacteraceae bacterium | reverse complement strand
TGCGGCGGCTCGGTCCGTCCCGCCGCGTGCAAAGGCACCGGCGCCCGTGGCATAGTGGTCCGCGTGAGCCTCGAATCGAACCCGCGCGAGATCGTCCTCGTCGACGGCCGGCAGTCGCCGACCGCGCTTGCCATCGCGCGCGGCACGGCGCGGCTTCTGCGCTCGCTCGGCTTCTGCTGCGTTTCGGAAATGCCGCTCGCTTCCGGACGGCGGGCCGATCTCGTCGCGCTCGGGCCGGACGGCGCGTTCTGGATCGTGGAGATCAAGTCCTCGGTCGCCGACCTGCGTGCCGACCGCAAGTGGCCGGAGTACCGATGGCACTGCGATCGGCTGTTCTTCGCGACCGCGCTCGATGTTCCGCAGGCTATTTTTCCCGCAGAGGCCGGCCTCATCGTTGCCGACGAATACGGGGGGCAGATCGTGCGCGAGGCCGAGGAACATCGCCTCGCCGCCGCAACGCGCCGCAGCATGATGCTGCGCTTCGCGCGGCTTGCCGCGCTGCGGCTGCACGGGCTCGCCGATCCCGGCGCGGCATTAGGCCCGGAGTTCTGATGCCCAAGGCGGTGGCCGGTCCCGAGATCGAACGTCTGATCCAGCTGCTCGCGCGCCTGCCCGGGCTGGGGCCGCGCTCGGCGCGCCGGGCCGCGCTGTTTCTGATCAAGAAGCGGGAGGCCGTGATGGCGCCGCTCGCCGCGGCGTTGCAGAACGCTCTCGAGAAAATCACCGTCTGCGATATCTGCGGCAATATCGACAGCCAGAACCCGTGCACGGTCTGCACCGATCCGCGCCGGGACGGATCGGTCATCGTCGTCGTGGCCGACGTGGCGGACCTTTGGGCGCTGGAGCGCGCGGGCGCCCTCGACGCGAAGTATCATGTGCTCGGAGGCACGCTGTCGCCGCTCGACGGCATCGGCCCGGACGACCTCTCGATCGAGGCGTTGGTAACGCGCGCGCATGCGCCGGAGGTGAAAGAGGTGATCCTCGCGCTCAATGCGACCGTCGATGGGCAGACCACGGCCCACTACATCACCGACCTCCTGGCCGACGCGGAGGTGAAGGTGACGCGCCTCGCCCACGGTGTGCCGGTCGGCGGCGAACTCGACTATTTGGACGAAGGCACGCTCGCGGCAGCCATCCGCCAGCGCACGCCGTTCTGATGAACTCGCCTGAGCTAGTTAGCCCTTCGGACCGGCGGGCCTCGGCGGCGCCAATTTGTCGAAATGGCCGCGGCCCTGCAGCCAGGCGAGCAGCGCGAGGCTTGGGAGCGCCGAGAGGGCGGTGGCGATGAAGAAGAGGAGCCAGCCGATCGCCTCCGCCACATAGCCGCCGCCGGAGGCCAGCACCGTGCGGCCCACCGCCGTCAGCGCCGTCAGCAGGGCGTATTGCGTTGCCGTGTGGGCGCGGTCGGCGCATAGCGCGGAAAGATAGGCAACGAAAATGACCGTCCCGATTCCGCCGGTGAAATTCTCCACCACGATCGTGGCGGTAAGCGCGGCATAGTTCACGCCCATCCACGCCTGCCAAGCGAACATCAGGTTCGAGCCCATCTGCAGCAGCGCCCCGCACCAGAGGGCCGCGGTGAGCGGCACCGTCCGCGCGACGAGCCCGCCCGCAAAGCCGCCGGCGAGCGCGGCGGCAAAGCCGACGCCCTTAACGATTCCCGCATAGGCGGCCTTGTCGAACCCGATCGCGATGACGAAGGGCGCGGTGAGCACTCCTGCAAAGGCGTCACAGAACTTGTAAAGCAGCACGAACAGCAGCACCGGGATCGCGGCCTCGCGCGAGAGAAACTCCTGAAACGCACCATAAGCGGTGGTGGCCAGGCGCCGCAGCGGTTTCTCGCCCAGCCCCGCGTCGCGGCTTTGCGGCGGCTCCGGCTCGCGGGCGGCGAGCGTTGCGGCGATTCCGACAGCGAGCATCGCGGCGGCGGCGACATAGCCCCACATCCAGACGGACTCGCGTGCGGTCCCGAACCGTTCGAGCCAGGCGACGAGCAGAATCACCCCGGCGCCCGAGGCGAGCATGCCTACGCGATAGGCCGCGACGTAACCCGCCATGCCCGCCGCCTGCTCGTCGACGGCGAGCGTTTCGACCCGGTAGGCGTCGATCACGATGTCCTGCGTCGCGGAGGCTGCGGTGACGAGGAGGGCGCCGAATGCCACCATCCAGGGCGCTGCGACGGGATCGCGGAAAGCGAGAAACAAAATCGCGCCGGCAAGCAGCAATTGCGAAAACAAGAGCCAGCCGCGGCGCCGCCCGAGCCGCCGCGACAGCAGCGGAACCCGGAGGGCATCGACGAGCGGCGCCCACAGGAACTTGATCGTGTAGGGCAGGCCGACCAGCGAGAACAGACCGATGGTTGCAAGGTCGACGCCGCGTTCCGTCATCCAGACCGCCAGCGTGGTCCCCGACAAGGCGAGCGGCAGGCCGGACGAAAAGCCCAGCACCACCACGATCAGGACGCGTGGCTGCAGGTAAACCGCAAGGGCGCTCGACGGGGCGGCGCGTTCATGGGCCGGTTCGGGCGTCGCCGTCATCGGTCCCGCATAGCAGAGACGGCCGCGAGTCGCACCCTTATCCTTATTCGCCCGCCTGCAATCTGGGTGCCGGGCTCGGCCGTGGAGCAAGCGACTCGGCCGAGGCGCTGTCGGTCGGACCGTCGCCGAACTCCAGTTCCTCGATGCGCGCCGCGCGTTTGTCGATCTTGTCGGCGGAAATGAGGATCTGGCGGATGTCGTCGTTGGCTTGGCCGAAATGCTTTTCGAGCCTGACGACGCGCTCGCGCAGCCGCGAAAGATCGCTCGCGAGATGCCCCACTTCCGCCTGAATCTGGCTCGCGGCCTCGCGCATGCGGGCATCCTTCTGGATCTGTTGCACGACTTGCACGGCGAGCATCAACAGCGAGGGCGAGACCAGCACGATGCGGGCGCGATAGGCGCGCTGCACGAGATCGTCGAAGCCGTCGTAGAGTTCGGCGTAGACGGACTCGGAGGGCACGAACATCAGCGCGAGGTCCTGCGTCTCGCCGGGGATCAGGTACTTCGCCGCGATATCGGCGATATGTTTGCCGACATCCTGCCGCAGCCTTTGGCCGGCGCGCTTGCGATCTTCCTCCGTTCTGGCCTCGCGCAGGGCGGTGACGGCTTCGAGCGGAAATTTGGCGTCGATCACGAGCGGCCGCTTGTCGGGCAGGAAAATTCCGCAGTCCGGCCGGGTCCCGTTCGAAAGGGTGAACTGGAAGGCATAAGACCCGGCCGGCAGTCCATCCCGGATGATGGCCTCCATCCGCGCCTGCCCAAAGGCCCCGCGCGCCTGCTTGTTGGCCAACACCTCACGCAGCGACGTGACCTGGGAGGCGAGTTCCGTCAGGTTCTTCTGGGCGCTGTCGATGACGGCGAGGCGCTCATGCAGGTGCCGCAGGCCCTCGACCGTGTGGCGGGTCGTCGTCTCGAGCGATTGGCCGAGCCGCGTGGTCACCGCATCGAGACGCTCGCCCACGGCGGCGGTGAGTTCGGCCTGGCGGCCGGCGAGCATTTCTCCCACGGCCTGAAGGCGCCCGGCGGTTTCGGCCTGGATGCGGGCAAGCTCGCCGATGCGCGCGTCCAGTTCTTCCGCCATGTGCGCGCTCGCCTGCGCCTGCAGGGCGCGGGCGCGTGCGTTGTGAATCAGGGCGATGACCGCAAGCGCGGCAAGCGCAAGAAGGGCGGCGCCCGCGATTGCGGCGAGGACGGGGTCCAGAGCCAGGCTCGTGCCGTCCCAGGCGATCCATGGAGCATTCATGCGGCTCATTTACCGCGATTCGCCGCCCTTCGACGAACGAAAAGAGAACATTCCCTTGAACCCGGGGCACCTTGGGCGGCCGCGTCGGCGCAATCCTCCGCGGCATTCAGCAATTGTTCAGGGGGAATGGGCGAATGGGATTTGCCGGGGGGAGCAATCCGCGGGCGCCGGTCGCGCCGGCGCTCCAGAGAGGAGCTTCAGAATGCGTAAGTCTTTGATGATTGCGGCGGCCGGATTGGCCTTGGGCTTGGCGGCACCGGCCACGGCCTCGGCCGCGCCTGCTCTCTCGGCCGACGCGCTTCTCGCGGCCGTTCAGGATATTTCGCCGGTCGAATCGGCGGCCTGGCACTGCCGGCGCTGGAGCGGCTGGTGCCGGGGCCGTCCGCCACGCCCCCATTGGCACCGCCGCTGGCGGTCGCGCCGTTGGTAAGCGGCGGCTTTTCCGGCTGCTGAAGCGGCCGTTGCGTCTTTCGATGCCGGCGCGGCGTCCGCCCGCGTCGGCATCTTGCTTGAGCGCGGCGCTCGCTTCGCGCGTCGATTGACCAAAATGCGCGATATCCATAAATCCGCCGCATGGCCGTTCGTCCCATTCTGATCCTCCCCGATCCGCGCCTGCGCCTCGTCTCGGAGCCGGTCGACGCGATCGACGACGATATTCGGCGGCTCGTCTCCGATATGTTCGAGACCATGTACGATGCGCCCGGCATCGGCCTTGCCGCGATCCAGGTCGGCGTGCCGAAGCGCGTCGTCACCGTGGATATTGCCAAGAAAGAGGAGCCGCGCGCCCCGCAGGTGTTCATCAACCCCGAAGTCGTCGAACGTTCGGAAGAACAATCCGTTTACGAAGAAGGGTGCCTCTCGATCCCGGAGATTCACGAGGATGTCGAGCGGCCGGCGCGGGTGCGCGTTCGCTATCTCGACCTCCAGGGCAAGCGGCAGGAAGTGGCGGCCGACGGGCTCTTGGCGACCTGTCTGCAGCACGAGATCGATCATCTCAACGGGGTGTTGTTCATCGACCACATCTCGAAGCTCAAGCGCGACCGCATCGTGAAGAAGTTCATCAAAGCGGCCAAACGGGCCGCGGACTAGCATCCATCCGATTACACGTCTCGGCCGGTCCAGAATGTCGCTTCGCCTGGTTTTCATGGGCACGCCCGAGTTCGCGGTGCCGACGCTCGTCGAGCTTGTGGCGCAGGGACACGAGATCGCGGCCGTCTACACGCGCGCGCCCCGTCCGGCCGGGCGCGGCATGGCGCTGCAACCCTCGCCCGTGGAGCAAGAGGCCCGCCGCCTCGGCCTCCCCGTGCTGACACCAAAGAGCCTGCGGGCCGAGGAGGTCCAGGCGGGATTTCGGGCGCACCAAGCGCAGGCCGCAGTCGTCGTCGCCTACGGGCTCATTCTGCCGAAATCGGTGCTGGAGACGCCGCCGCTCGGCTGTCTCAATCTGCATGCGTCCCTGCTGCCGCGCTGGCGCGGCGCCGCGCCGATCAACCGCGCCATTATGGCGGGCGACCGGGAGACTGGCGTCAGCATCATGAAAATGGACGAGGGGCTGGACACCGGGCCGGTCGCGATGGCCGAACGGGTCGCCATCGCTCCCGACATGACGGCAGGCGAACTGCACGATACCCTGGCGCGCCTCGGCGCCGACTTGCTGTTGCGCGCCCTCGCTGCGCTGGAGCGCGGCGCACTGACCTTTGCGCCCCAGCCACAGCAGGGGGTGACCTATGCACAAAAGATCGAGAAGGCCGAGACGCGGATCGACTGGTCGCAGCCATGGCAGCGGGTGCACGACCATTGCAGAGGGCTTTCGCCGTTTCCCGGGGCCTGGTGCGAGGTGCCGACGGGAGGCGAGACGGTTCGGGTCAAGGTGCTGCGGAGCACGCGAGGCGACGGTCAGGGTCCCGCGGGCACGGTGCTCGACGAGCGGCTGACGATTGCCTGCGGGGAGGGGGCGGTCCGGCTCGTGGAGGTGCAGCGTGCCGGCCGGCAGCCGATGAGTGCGGCCGAATTCCTGCGAGGCGCGCCGGTGTCGCCCGGCACCAGGCTCCGGTGAACCGGCATGGCCCGGTACAAGCTCACGCTCGAATATGACGGCACGCCCTTCGTCGGCTGGCAGACACAGGCGAACGGACTCTCGGTGCAAACCGTCGTGGAAGAGGCTGTGGCGGCCTTCTGCGGCGAGCGTGTCGCCGTGCAGGGGGCGGGGCGGACGGATGCGGGCGTGCACGCGACCGGGCAGGTGGCCCATGTCGACATCCGGTCAGACCCCGAGCCCGATACCGTGCGGGACGCCCTCAATGCGCAGATGCGCCCGCATCCGGTGGCCGTGCTGAGTGCGGTGCGCGTCGGAGACGATTTCGACGCGCGCTTCTCCGCCCGGCGGCGGCACTACGTCTACCACATCGTCAACCGGCGCGCGGACCTCACGCTCGATCGCGACCGCGCCTGGCGCGTGCCGCGGCCGCTCGACGAAGCGGCGATGCAGGAGGCCGCCCGGTTCCTGCTCGGCCGGCACGATTTCACGACCTTTCGTGCCGCAGAATGTCAGGCGAAATCGCCGCTCAAGACTCTCGACCGGCTCGATGTCGCGCGTGAAGGCGATCGCGTCATGATTCATGCCGCCGCGCGCTCCTTCCTGCATCATCAGGTGCGCTCAATGGTCGGCTCGCTGGTCCTGGTCGGGGAGGGCAAGTGGACTCCGGCGCGCCTTGCCGAGGCGCTCGCCGCGCGCGACCGTGCGGCCTGCGGGCCCGTCGCGCCGGCGGCCGGCCTCTACCTGACGGCCGTGGAATATTGAGGCGCGGGGTCGGCGGGTTGCGCGGTTGCGGCCTGCACGGCAAAGGCCTATGTGTCACAAGCAACGGACAACGCTATCGACACCATGCGGGCCGGCATCATTTCGGTTTCCATCGCGCGGCCGCTCGTCGTCGCCGGAGGGGCATTGGCCGCCGCTCTGCTGGGCGCCGGCGTCTGGGGCTGGGCAAAATACGGCACGGCGGTGTTTTTCGAGATGGTCGCGAGTGGCATCGCCTCGTGCTTCTGAGCGCATCATGCCGATCAGGTTTTCTCCCCGTGCCGTTCGTATCCTGCTCTTCGCGGGCGCCTTTCTCGCCGGACTCGCCAGTATCGCGATTGTGATGGTTATCGTTGCGGCGCTGCGCAGCCCGCAGGTCACGGCGGCCGCCATCGGCGGACCGTTTTCGCTGGTGGATCAGAACGGCCAGACGATCACGGATGCCGACTTCAAGGGTCGTCCGTTCCTGGTTTTCTTCGGTTTCACGCATTGTCCCGACGTCTGCCCGACCACCTTGTTCGAAGTCTCCGAGGTTTTGCGTGCGCTCGGGTCCGACGCCGGCGGCGTGCGCGCGTTGTTCGTGACCGTCGATCCCGAACGGGACACGCCGGCCGTTCTCAGGGACTACCTGTCGAGCTTCGATCCGCGTCTTGTCGCCGCGACGGGCAGCCGCGACGCGGTTGACCAGATGCTGAAAGCCTATCGGGTCTATGCCCGCAAAGTGCCGCAGGAGAACGGCGACTACACCATGGACCACACCGCCCTGGTTTATCTGATGGACAAGGATGGCCGATTCGTCGCTCCCTTCAATCTGAAACGGAGTCCCGAAGAGGCGGCCGCCGATCTGCGCAAGTACAATTGAGCGGCTTGCCGAGCGCCGAGGCGTGACGTACGGGCGCGCCCGTGCTGGGTCTTCTCCCAGAAATGTGGGCGGCGTACGAGCTGAATGAGCGCGCGCCAGGCCGCGACCGACAACAGCCCCCACAGCAGCGGCAGAGCGACAAAGGCGAGCGCAACACGCGTGAGCCCGCGCCGCTTGAGCCCTATGAAGGCGAGGAAGGCGGAACTGGCATAACCCGCAACCAGCGCGCAGAGGTGAAACCAGCCGAGCGCGAGCGACAGCCCCGCGGCGGCAGACGGCGCGAGGGGAACCCAGCCGAGCGCCGCTGCGCCGAGCCAGGAGACCGCAAGAGGCTGCACGAGCGCGGTGGCAATCGTCGTGCCGAGAATGAGGTAGAACGCCAGCGCACCGGACGGGCCGACATCGCGGCAAAGGCGGAGCGGTTGCCGCGCATGAACCAGGAGCGTCTGCATCCAGCCCTTGATCCAGCGGGTGCGCTGGCGCAGCCAGGGGCGCAAGCGCGCTGGCGCCTCCTCGTAGGTTGTGGAGTCGATGACGCCGCTCGTATAGCCGAAACGCGCGAGCCGGATGCCGAGATCGGCATCCTCCGTCACATTGTAGGGGTCCCACCCGCCGACGGCGCGCAGCACGGAAGCACGGAAGTGATTGGAGGAACCGCCGAGCGGGATCGGCAGTCGCAACGCCGCAAGACCGGGCAGCAGCACGTCGAACAGTCCGCAATATTCGGCGGTGAAGAGCCGGCTCAGCCAGCTGTCGTCGGTGTTGTCGACCGTGAGGCGGGCCTGCACGCAGGCAAGCGAGGCTTCGCCGTTCAGGAACGCATCCGCCGCGCGGCGGAGTTGGTCTGGCTCGGGTCTGTCCTCGGCATCGTAGACCACCACGAGGTCTCCGTGCATGAACGGAAGCGCGCAATTGAGCGCCTTGGGCTTGGTCCGTGGTCCCCGCTCGGTTGCGAGCACGATGTCGAAGCGCCATCGGGACTGCAGGAATTCCGCGATGAGGCGTGTCCAGGCGTCGTCGCGTTCCAGCACCAGCAGGATTTCGCGCTTCTCGGGCGGGTAGTCGAGCGCGTTCAGCGCCGCGAGCAGCTCCGGCAGGGCTTCGACTTCGTCGTAGACCGCAGCCACGATCGAGTAGCGCGGCAGGATCGCCTCATCCACGGTCGCGGGCAACGCGGGCGGGTTCCGCCGCAGCCCAACGAGCAGGCGCAGGCAGGCGGCGGCGAGGAACGCCGCCGAGGCGAAGACTTGCACCCCCGCCAACATCGCGTAGGGTGCCGCGAAGACGGTCACCGCGGCGGCGGCCAGGGCCGCCGCAGAAAGAAGGCCGGCAGCCCGAACACGGCGCGGGGAACGAGATTGCGCAGCGGAAAGAATCGGATGCTCCACGCGCAGTGCCTCGGCAGCTCTATGGGCGATGAAACCGCCGCAATGCCGCTCGACGAAGCGCCGCATCCGTTCCGGCGTGGTGAGCCAGATCCGGTCCCGCAATGTCGCGTTGCCGCGCACGAGTGCAACGAGCGCGCGCGCTTGGACTCCGCGCGGCGCGACGACGAAGATGCGCCGGCCTTCACTTTGAAGAGGCAAGACAAGCGCGCGGAAGGACTGGACCAATACCTCGTCTTGAACCGCGCAGCAGGTCCGCGGCAGCGCGTCGAGCGCGACGAAGCGAAGCTGCAGGGAAAAGGCCAAGGCACGGCAATAAGCCTCCGGTGTCACTTCGCCCTGTGCAATCAGGACCTCGTCTGCCCCGATGTTCAGTGCGCGGGCACGAGCCTCCGCCGCGGCGACGATGCGCGGAGCAAGGCGGTGGCGCAGGCAATCGATCTCGGAACAGCGGATTGGGGGGCGGGGATGGTCTCGCGGCTCCGCCTCGCGCGAACCCGGCGCCGCGTTCGACCATACGCTCCCGTCGGCGCCGCCGAACGGCGCGCCCTTTTCACTGACAAACGCCACGGTCCCGCCCCCCGCGAGGACCACGCAACCGGACAGGCGGCCGCTCGCCTTGCCCCTTCTCCCTCAGTCGGCGCGGAGCGGCGGGCGGCCGCACGGATGACTTAACCTTCGGTTGTATAGAATGCGGTTGCCATTTTTTTCAATTGCAAGCTTTGCATGGCTGGCCCTCCTGACCGTCGCAGGGCTGCATGCGCAGCCCGTCCCGTCGCAGACGGCGCCGGCGGCCGCTCCGGTTTCCGGCGTGGTCATTCCCGGGTTCTGGGACCCGAAGCGGCGGCAGGAGCGGCCGGAACTGCCAGCCAGCACCGTGATCCGCTTTCTGACGGAGGTGAACTATCCGCCCTTCGATTTTGCCGGCCCGGACGGAAACCCGGCCGGCTTCAATGTCGATGTCGCCCGTGCGGTCTGCGAGGAGCTGAAGGTCGGCTGTACCGTGCAGATGCGCCGCTTCGATACGCTGGTCGACGCCCTCGCCGCGAGCCGGGGCGACGCCGTGATTGCCTCGCTGGCCAAGACGCCGGAACTGCGACGCCGCGTCGATTTCACCGATCCCTATTATCGCTCGCCCGCACGGTTCGTCGTCCGGCGCGAGGCGGGGCCGGTCGAGGTCCTGCCCGAAAAGCTGCAGGGCGTGCCCGTCGGCACGGTGGCCGGGACCGCCCACGAAGCCTATCTCAAGACCCTGTTTGCCGGTGTCGCGCTGCGCGCCTATCCGGACGACGAGGCGGCGCGCCAGGCGCTCAAGTCCGGCGAGGTAAAGCTGCTCTTCGGCGACGGCATCCAGCTGGCGTTTTGGCTCAACGGCAGCGAATCCGAGGGCTGTTGTACGTTCGTCGGCGGCCCGTTCACGGAGAGCCGCTTCTTCGGCGAAGGAATCGGCATCGCCGTGCGCCGGGGCAACGATCCGCTGCGCCAGGCCCTCAACTGGGGGCTGTTCCGTCTGTGGGAGACGGGGCGCTTCGCGGATCTGTGGTTGCGCTATTTCCCGGTCAGTCCCTACTGAGCACGTTGACGTCGGGCGCGTGCAACCGCATGAAGGGGCCCATGCAACAAACCGCCGTCGATGCCGAGGACCTGCGCGCCCTCGCCGAGCAATCCCATGCGTGGCCCTTCGAGGAGGCCCGCAAGATCGTCGCCCGCCTTGCGCGCCAGCCCAAGGACACGGTGATTTTCGAGACCGGCTACGGGCCCTCGGGCCTGCCGCATATCGGCACCTTTGGGGAAGTGGCCCGCACCACGATGGTGCGGCACGCTTTTCGCGTGCTCACGGGCGATACGGTCAAGACCCGGCTCATCGCCTTCTCGGACGACATGGACGGGCTGCGCAAAGTGCCCGACAATGTGCCGAACCGAGAAATGCTCGCCCGCCATCTCGGCAAGCCGCTCACGCGCATTCCCGATCCGTTCGGCACGCATCCGAGCTTCGGCGAGCACAACAATGCGCGGCTGCGCACCTTTCTTGACCAGTTCGGGTTCGACTACGAGTTCCTGTCGTCGACCGAATGCTACACGTCCGGCCGCTTCGACGCCGCCCTTCTGCGGATGCTGGCGTGTTTCGATACGGTGATGGCGATCATGTTGCCGTCGCTGCGGGAGGAGCGGGCGGCAACCTATTCGCCGTTCCTGCCGATCGATCCGGAGACCGGCATCGTGCTGCAGGTGCCGGTCATCGCCCACGATGCGCAGGCCGGTACCATCACTTATGAGCATCCCGAGAGCAGGGAGGCGATCACGACGCCGGTCACCGGCGGCCGCTGCAAGCTGCAATGGAAGCCGGACTGGGCAATGCGCTGGTTTGCGCTCGGCGTCGATTACGAGATGGCCGGCAAGGACCTGATCGATTCGGTCAAACTCTCGGGGGAAATCTGCCGCGTGCTCGGCGGCACGCCGCCGGAGGGCTTCAACTACGAACTGTTCCTCGACGAAAAGGGCCAAAAAATTTCGAAGTCGAAAGGGAACGGCCTGACGATCGAGGAATGGCTGCGTTATGCGAGCCCGGAGTCGCTGTCGCTTTTCATGTACCGCGAACCGAAGGCCGCAAAGCGGCTCTATTTCGACGTGATTCCCCGCCAGGTCGACGAATATCAGCAGTTGCTTGAGGCTTATCGGCGGCAGGACCCCCGGGCGCGGCTCAGCAATCCCGTGTGGCACATCCACGCCGGCAACCCGCCGCCGCCTGAGGCGCCCATTCCGTTCTCCATGCTGCTGACGCTCGTTTCCACCTCGAATGCGGAGAACGCCGAGACTTTGTGGGGCTTCATCCGCCGCTACCGGCCGGATGTGACGCCGCAGACGCATCCGAAGCTTGACGCGCTCGTGGGCTATGCGATCCATTATTTCCGCGACTTCGTGCTGCCGACCAAGAATTTCCGCGAACCCACGGAAACGGAGCGCGCGGCCTTGCTTGATCTGCGCGATGCGCTCGCGCAGCTTCCGCCCGACGCGAGCGCGGAGCAGATCCAGGAGGTCGTCTACGAGATCGGTCGGCGCGAGCCTTTTCTCGACGAGAAGAAAAAGGCGAAGGACGGCAAGCCGGGCGTGTCTCTGGAATGGTTCAACCTGCTCTACCAGGTGCTGCTGGGCCAGGAGAAAGGCCCGCGCTTCGGCTCTTTCGTGGCGATCTACGGACTTCAGAACACGGTCGACATGATCGACGGCGCGCTTGCGCGCTCGGCTTGACGCGGGCGTGTGGACGCTGAAAGACCCGTTCACTGCCCTGCGAGTCGGCCGGGCCATTCGGGCGCGGCGCCCGCGGGCGCATCCGTCTGCGTGGCCCAGGCGAGGGCAGCGCTTTCGACGGCCATCCGGTAAATCAGCAGCGGGATCTGCGCGATCGAGAAAAGCGCCGCGAAGACCGGCAGGCCGACCGCCAGTGGGACCACGGCGATTTCCAGCGCGACGATGATGTAGTTCGGATGCCGTAGGCGCCGGTAGGGACCGCGCCGCACGAGCGGCGCGCCGGGCAGAACGACGATGCGGGTCGTCCAGCGTTCGCCGAGGCTCGCGATCACCCAGGCGCGCAGTCCCTGCAGGAGCACGAACACGGCAAGAAAGCCTGGAACCACCGGTCGGGTTGCGCCGAACCACCAGAGGCCCGCGAGCCAAGCGGCGTGGAACGCGACCATGAGCGGATAATGCGATTGCCCGAACTCGACGCCGCCGCGGGCGCGCAGGCGCCGCGTGTTGCGTTCCGCATAGACGAGCTCGGCTGCCCGCTGCAGCGTGACGAAAGCGATAAGCCAGGCGCCCTCGAACATCGCCTCTCATTTCCCGCGCGCTTCGAGCGCAAGGAAGCTTGCCGTGAATCCGGGCCCGAGCGCGGCGAGCGCCACCGGTCCCTCGATCCGCCGTCGCAGGGTGCGTTCGAGCACGAACAGCACCGTCGGCGCCGACATATTGCCGCAATCGCGCAGCACCGCGCGTTCCTCCTCGAGCGTGCCGGGAGGAAATCCGAGCGCACGCTCGAGCGCCGCCACGATCTTCGTGCCGCCGGGATGGCAGACGAACCGCGTTGCGCCGGCCGCGAGCCCCGCCGCTGCCAGAAAAGAGGCGGCAGGTGCGGCGAGTTGCTGCTCCACGAAACGCGGCAGGTCCGCAGAGAGAATGACTCCGAAGCCGAACGGATCGATGGACCAGCCCATGATGTCGAGCGTGTCCGGCCACTGGTGCTCGTAGCCGGGCCCGATACGCGCAAGTGATCCGGGAGCGTCCCCGGCGCGCAGCACGGCGGCGGCGGCTCCGTCGCCGAACAAGGCGGTCGCCACGAGTCCGGCCTTGTCGATGCGGTCTCGGCGGAACGCGAGCGTGCAGAGTTCGAGCGCGACGAACAGCACATTGCTCCGCGGCTGCGTGCGGGCGAGCTTGGCGGCGAGCGAAAGGCCCGTCACGCCGCCCGCGCAGCCGAGGCCGAAGACCGGAACGCGCCCAATATCCGCGCGAAAGCCGATGTCCTTCGAAAGCCGCGCCTCGAGGCTCGGCGTCGCGATTCCCGTCGAGGAGACGGTGACCACCGTGTCGATGTCGCGGGCGGAGAGGCCGGCTTGGCGCAGTGCGGCGCCCGTAACTTCGCGATAGAGTGCGCCGGCCGCCGCGAGATAGGCGGCGTTGCGCTCCGGCCAGCCGTGTTCGCGCTCGTACCAGTCGAGGGGGCAGGCGGCGAAGCGCCGCTTGATGCCGGTGTGCGCGAAAACGTCGATCAGCCCCGGATGGCGGGCGAGCGTCGGCGCATAGATCTCGCGCGCGCGCCGCGCCACATAGTCCTGATCGACGGCGTGAGGGGGCACCGCGGTCGCCAACGAGACAAGCGCAACGGGCGCGACCCGGGCGCGCCAAGGCATCTGCCGTGCGATCTCAACATTCACATTGATAGAACACCGCCCAAGGCGTTCGATTTCCAGGGCGTCAGGCACGGCGCCATTTCGCCTGCGAGGCCTTGGCCCGGCGCCGGGCCCCGAGCTCCACGGCACGATCGGGAAGGGTGATGTGGAAGGTCGCCCCAATCGTGCCGTCCACAAGATGAATGTCACCGGCATGGGCCTGCACCAGTTCAGCCGCGATGGCGAGCCCCAAACCGGTGCCGCCCGCGGTGGTCGAGCCCTGGAAGGCTTCGAACAGGTGCTCGCGCGCTTTCGGGCTCACGCCCGGGCCGGTATCGGCAACTTCGATCACGACCACGGCCCCTTCGCGGCGGCCGGTGACCCGGATCTGGTCGCGCGCGGGATCGTTGGGGGCGCGTGCCTCCAGCGCCTGCATGGCGTTACGTCCGAGATTCATGAGGATACGGAAGAGCTGATCCTGATCGGCGTCGACGCGCAGCCCGCGTTCGATCGCGCTCACCCAGCGGATCGCGGATTCGGGTCCGAGGCCGAGCGTTTCCCGCACCTCTTCGACGAGCGGCTCGAGCAGAATCATGCGCCGATCGGGCGCCGGCTCCTGCGCCCGGCCGTAGGCGAGCGTCGACTGGCAGAAATCGATGGCGCGCTCCAGGGCGCGCATCAACTTCGGCGCGAAGCGCTGCACCGTCGGATCGGGCGAGCCGGAAAGATGATCGGAGGCAAGCTGCGCGGAAGCGAGCAGGCCGCGCAGATCGTGACTCACCTTCGAAACCGCCAAACCGAGCGCGGCGAGCCGGCTCTTCTGGTTGAGCATGGAGACGAGATCCTGCTGCATGGCGGACAGTTCGCGCTCGGCGACGCCGATCTCGTCGCGCCGCTCGGAGGGCGCCAGAATCCGCGCCGGGTTCTCGGGCTCGCGTCGGAACGCCACCATCTCCGCGGTGATATGGCGCATCGGCCGCACAAACAGGTAGTTCAGCGACAGGAACACCAGCGCGGCGCTCGCCGTCGAGATGAAGAGGGTGAGCAGCAGGACGTTGATGGAGAAATCCATCATCGCTTGTCGCAGCGGCCCTTCCTCGACGACGATTTCGACGAAATCGGCTCCCACCGGTCCCGGACCGACGACGCGAATGATGTCGTTGTCGTCGTGAATCAGGGTCTCGAAGGCGTCGTAGACGGCCTGGAACCAGGACACAGAGCGCACGTCGATGTCCTGCACCACCTGGGGCAGCGGATCGGCCATGGCCAGAAGCCGGCGTTGCTGGCCCTTCTTCAAGGCCACGGCCCTGGCGCCCACGCTGTCGAGAATGTCGTGGCTCAGGCTCTCCGGCACCATGCCGCTCGGCGCCGCTTCGAGAACCAGCGCGGCCGTATGAGCGGCGGCGAGCCGGTCCTGCAGCCAAGCGAGGCGGAAATTCGCGATCGTCGGGACATAGACGAGGACGCCCGTGAGCATCACGAACAGGATCGTGAGCACCAGGAGCTTTCCGGACAGTCCGAACAGGGTCGGCAGGCCGATGCGGTCGCGCATGCGCGCCGGCGCTTGTCCCATCAAACGCGCCTCCTCCGCGCCGCGCTCATCCGAAACGGCGCAGCAGATCTATGATGCGTCTAGTCCACGGGGCGGTCAAACGCGGCGTATAGAAACTTACCGCGGCGCGCTTGCCGATCTCTCCGCGCGTCGGGTAGGGAAATACCGTGTCGAGAAAGGCCCGAACCGTCAGTTTCTGAGCGATTGCAAGCGTCCAGAGGGTGATGAGTTCGCCGGCCTCGGGCCCCACGATGGTCGCCCCGAGGATGCGGCCGCGTTTGTCCGTCACCAGCTTGATGTGGCCTTCGGTTTCGCCTTCGGTCTGGGCCCGGTCGTTTTCGGCATAGGGCCAGCGCAGCACTCGGATCGCGGCATGCTTCTTGCGCGCTTCGTCTTCGCCGAGGCCCACCTGCGCCAGTTCCGGATCCGTGTAGACGACCTGCGGGATAACACCGCCGTTCGCATCGACCGGCAGGCGGAACAAGGCGTTCCGCAAGACGAGGCCCGCGTGGTAGTTCGCGACATGCGTGAACTGCAATCCGCCGAGCACGACGTCTCCGATCGCATAGACCTTCCGGTTCGTGGTCTTGAGCCGTCGATTCACGCGGATGCCGTGCGTTTCGTAGGCGATGCCGGCGGCCTCGAGATTGAGGTCTTCGATATTGGGCTTGCGCCCCGCGGCAATGAGCAGGTGGGAGCCTTCGATGATCTCCTCGCCGGTCACCCCGGCGAGCACGACCCGCACGCGGGGGCGCGCCCGCTCGATGCGGGCGATCTTGACGCCCGACCGGATCGCGATGCCCTCGCGGGCCAATTGGTCGAGCACAACCGCCGCGCATTCGGGGTCGCTTCGCGGGAACGGTTGCGCAGCTTCCAGCACCGTCACTTCGGCGCCGAGGCGGCGATGCGCCTGCGCCATTTCGAGCCCCACCGGCCCGGCCCCGATGATCAGCAGATGCTTCGGGCACTGGGTGAGGTCGAAGATGGTTTCGTTCGTCAGATAGGGGCAGTCGGCAAGACCGGGTATCGCCGGCACCGCCGGGCGCGACCCCGTGGCGATGACGAAGCGGCGGGCGCGGATTTCAATGCGCTCGCCGACCGTGACGGTGCGGCGGTCGCGAAACTGCGCCGTGCCGGCGATCACCTGCACGCCGAGACCGGCGAAGCGTTCCTTCGAATCGTTCGGGGCGATCGCCCGGATCGCACTCTCGACATGCGCATGGGCGTCAAGAAAGTCGATCTTCGTGCGCTGCGGCTTGATGCCGAAGCGCGGGGCGTCCGCGAGCGCGTGCGCGCGTTTGGCGGCGGCGAGCAGCGCCTTCGAGGGCACGCAACCGGAGTTGAGGCAGTCGCCGCCCATCTTGTCGCGCTCGATGAGTACGACCGGAACGCCGAAGGCCGCCGCGCCGGCGGCGACCGACAGGCCGCCGGATCCTGCGCCGATGACGCAGATGTCGGGAGTGAGAAGCTCGGCCATGCGTCCTTCAACCGGTTGCTTTCGATTTGGCTTGCTCATGCCCCCTGCCGGCGCGTGCGCCAGCGTCGGACGCCGACCGGAACCAGCGCGAGCAGGCCAAGCGCGAGCAGCCCCGCCAGAAGTTGCGGCGTGAGGGCAGCTCCGGGGTCGAACTGCAAGCGGCAGCCGTCGCGCCCGGCTGCGAGGCATTTTTCGTAGGAGGCCTGCTGGACGGCGATCGCGCTGTCCAGCCCGGCTCCGAAGGAGGCGAAGGCGAAGGTCGCCGGCAAAATGCCGATGGCGGTCGCCGCCACGAAAGTGCGCGCGGAAACACCGGCGAGCGCGGGCGCCAGATTGACGAGAAAGAAGGGAAAAGCCGGGACCAGGCGCAAGAACAACAGATACGAGAAAGCGTTGGCGCGGAATCCGGCCGAAACGGCGGCAAGCCTGGGGCCGAGCCGGTCCTGGACGAAGTCGTGCAGAGCATAGCGCGCCACGAGAAACACGAGCGTCGCCCCTACCGTCGCTCCGGCCGCGGCCGCGAGGCCGCCCAGAAGCCACCCGAACAAGACACCGCCGGCGATGGTGAGCCAAACGGCCCCCGGAACCGAAAGGGCCACTGCACCTATATAGGCCGCCACATAGGCGGCGAGGGCGAGGGCGAAGTGCCGGGTGACGAAGCCATCGAGCGCGGCGCGGCTGTCGATGAGGGCTTCGAACGAGAGGGCGCGGTGCCATCCCAGGGCCAGGGCGACCGCCGTCCCCGCGATCAACAGCGCCAATGCAGCCGCCTTGCCCCACCGCAGGGGATGCCGTCGTTCCGGCGTCGCCGAAAGGCGAGGCTTCTCAGGCATGCGATCCTCGCTTCGGGGACGGCCCGGCGGACGGGATTGCCGCCCCCGCCAAGGAAACAGGTATGCGGTCCTTTCGCCGTCCGGGACGGTTCCGTTACGGATCCGCCCGCTACCGGGATCGCATTGACTTCACCGCTTTGCCTCCCGTATAAGCCGCCAACTTCGAGCGCCAGCGGCCCCGATGCGGCTTTGCCGTTCGCGCCTTTCAGGACGCGGACGCCGGTGCGTGCGGCGCACAGTCCCGACAGCGGAGACATTAGGGTGAAGCGGACTTACCAACCGAGCAAGCTCGTGCGCAAGCGCCGGCACGGTTTCCGCGCCCGCATGGCGACGAAGGGAGGCCGCAAGGTCTTGGCGGCCCGCCGTGCGCGCGGTCGCAAACGGCTGAGCGCCTGAGCACGCAGCCGTGGCCGCCGCAGCGCCATGGAGCGTCTGAGGCAGCGCGAGGATTTCCTGGCTGCGGCCAAAGGCCTGCGGGTGCCGACACGGGCTTTCGTGGTGCAGGCGCGCCGTCGGGCGGATACGGGGCCGCCGCGATTCGGGTTTACCGCCTCGCGCAAGATCGGGACGGCCGTCGAACGCAACCGCATTCGCCGGCGTTTGCGCGATGTGGTGCGGCGTACGGACGCGGCTGAATTGGCGGCAGGACACGATTACGTGCTGGTCGCGCGCCGTGATGCCATGAACCTGCCGTTCGACCGCCTGATGGACGATTTTCGCCGCGCCGTGCGTCGCCTGGCCGCACAGCGGGACGGCAAGAGTGCAGGCGGGAAGCGGCACGGCATTCGCCGTGACAGAAATGGCACGACCGGCCGAGTCGGCGCGGGCGAAGGTGATTAGATGCTCGACCAGAAGAACACGCTGCTTGCCATCATCCTCTCGGCGCTGGTCTTGCTGGTTTGGCAGTATTTTGTCGGAATGCCGCAGATGGAGCGGCAGCGTCAGCTCGCCCAGCAACAGGCCCAGCAGGCGCAACAGGCCCAACAAGCCCAGCAGCCCCAGAAGCCGGCGACCTCCAACGGGGCGGTCCCGCAGGCGCTCGGGCCGCAGACCCCGGGCGCGCAGGGGGTGCCGCCCGCCGTGCCCGGCGTTCAGCCGCAAATCCTGACCCGGGAGGCGGCGCTTGCGGCTTCGCCGCGGATTCGCATTGAGACGCCGCGCCTTTCCGGCTCGATCGCCCTCAAGGGTGCGCGAATCGACGATCTGGCGCTGAGAGATTATCGCGAGACAGTGGATCCCAAGTCGCCCGCAATTGTTCTTCTGTCCCCCTCGGGCAGCCCGCATCCCTTCTATGCCGAATTCGGCTGGGTCGCGGGCGTCGGTTCCGCCGTGAAGCTGCCGGATGCCAACAGCGAGTGGAAGGCGGAATCACCCGGCCCCCTCTCCGTCGGCCATCCGGTGACGCTTTCGTGGGACAACGGCGATGGCTTGACCTTCCGCCGGACCATCGCGGTCGACGACAAATACCTTTTCACCATCAGGGACGAGGTCACCAACCGGGGTTCGGCACCCGTCACGGTCAATCCCTATGCCCTCATTTCGCGCCACGGCACGCCCCCTACGCAGGGCTATTACATCCTGCACGAGGGCCTGATCGGCGTGCTCGATGACAGGCTTAAGGAAGTCACCTATTCGGAGATCGAGGAAAAGAAGCTTTTCGAGTTCGATACGCGCAACGCTTGGCTCGGCATCACCGACAAATACTGGGCCGCAACCCTGCTGCCGGATCCCAGCGCCCACCTCAAGGCGCGCTTCGCCGCCGGCGTCAGTCCGGCCGGAAAGACCTACCAGACCGATTATCTGCTCGATTCGGTCACGCTTGCGCCCGGCTCCACCGCCTCGGCGAGCAGCCGGCTTTTCGCCGGCGCCAAGGAAGTTTCGATCGTCGACGGCTACAACGAGAAACTCGGCCTCAACAATTTCGACCGGCTGATCGACTGGGGATGGTTTCATTTCATAACCAAGCCGATGTTCAAGGTAATCGACTATCTCTATCGGCTGGTCGGGAACTTCGGCGTGGCGATTCTGCTGGTGACGGTGCTGGTGAAGGTGCTGTTCTTTCCGCTCGCCAACAAATCCTATGCCTCGATGGCGAAGATGAAGGCGGTGCAGCCGCAAATGATGGCGATCCGCGAGCGCTACGCCGAAGACAAGGTGAAGCAGCAACAGGCTCTGATGGAGCTTTACAAAAAGGAGAAGATCAATCCGCTCGCCGGCTGCCTGCCGATCCTCATTCAAGTTCCGGTCTTCTTCGCGCTCTATAAGGTGCTGTTCATCTCGATCGAGATGCGGCATGCCCCCTTCTTCGGCTGGATCAAGGACCTGTCCGCGCCGGACCCGACCACCCTCTTCAATCTGTTCGGGCTCATCCCGTGGGACCCCTCGCAAGTGCCGGTGCTCGGGCACTACATGATGATCGGCGTATGGCCCATCATCATGGGGATCACGATGTGGGCCCAGATGAAGATGAACCCGACACCGCCCGATCCCACTCAGAAAATGATCTTTGATTGGATGCCGGTCATCTTCACCGTCATGCTGGCGAATTTCGCTGCGGGTCTTGTCATCTATTGGGCCTGGAACAACACGCTCTCCGTCATTCAGCAGGGCGTGATCATGCGCAAGCACGGCGCCAAAATCGAACTGTTCGACAACATCAAGGCGATATTCGCAAGGAGCAAGAAGGCCGGCGGGTGAGGCCTGCTGTCCTGGAGCTCGACCCGCGAAGGTCTACGCGACCGCGAGAGAAGGGGCGGGGCGGCGGTCGACATGGAGCAATCCGGTTTCACGCCCGACGAATGCGAGGCCGGTCGGCGCCTGTTCGCACGCACATGGCGTTTCGTGCACGCGGCTTCAACCATCGCCTCGCTTCCGCCGATGCAAGGTCTCGAAATCGCGTTCGTGGGCCGCTCGAATGTCGGTAAATCGAGCCTCATCAACGCGCTCACCGGGCGCAAGGCGCTGGCCCGAACCTCGCACACGCCCGGCCGCACGCAGGAGCTCGTTTTTTTCCGCAGCGACGAGCCCCTCGCCATCGTCGACATGCCGGGCTACGGGCATGCGGAAGTCGCGAAGTCCAAAGTGAAGGCCTGGACCGGACTCATCCATGCCTATTTGCGCGGACGGGCCAATCTCGCGCGCGTCTATGTGCTGGTCGACGCGCGGCACGGGCTCAAGGCGACGGACGCGCCGGTGCTCGACACGCTCGACCGCGCAGCGGTGAGCTATGCCGTGGTGCTGACCAAGTCCGATGCGCTCGCGCGCGGCGAACTGCCCCGACGCATCGCCGAAGTCGCCGGGGCCCTGAAGGCGCGACCGGCCGCCTATCCGGAGGTTCTGGCCACCTCTGCGCGGACCGGCGAAGGAATTGCCGTGCTGCGTGCGGCGATCGCGCGGCTTCTCGGTGAGCGCCTTTGAGCGGCTTCGTTTTCGCCCGGAGCCTTGGTTCTTACGGGGCTTGTGGGCCGGGAACAGGCCGCCCGTCCGGCCGGTCCCGGGTTCTCCGGCGCGGGCTCTCTCCTCCGCCCCGTCAATGCCGCTTCTGCGTCTGCCGGCCAGGGCTGCGGCGCTGTGACCTTGCTTGATGCACACGGCGCCATGCCGCACAATGCGCGGCAACCAGCAGGGGTGGTTTCAGGAGATGCATGTCGCGGATGCCAAGCGCCTGACGCATGCGGGCGCGCGAAAGATGATGGATGTGGCGATCGACGCCGCGCGCGAGATGAAGATCGCCGTCTCGGTGGCGATCGCGGATGCCGGGGGACACCTGATCGCTTTCGAGCGGATGGACGGCGGGCGCTTTCATTCGGTCTATTCGTCCACCACCAAGGCCGTGTGTGCGGCCTCCAATATGCGGCCGACCTCGCCGCGCGGCGCGCAGGCGCAGGCGCTCGACGTCGCGCACGCGATCGGCTTGGCGCTTGCGGCCGGACCCGAGCGCTGGACGGCGATGGAGGGCGGCTTCCCGATCATTATCGACGGACAGTGCATCGGCGGGATCGGGGTGAGCGGCGGCGACTGGGAGCAGGATCAGAAGATCGCGCAGGCGGCCGTCGCGGCCATCGGCGCCGGCTGGCGGATCGACGACAGGTAGGACGGCCTGAATTCGGGGAGGAAGGGCATGGCGTTCGAGCCGCTGCGCGTCGCCGCGATCGGGATGGGCTGGTGGTCGGACGTTTTGGCCGATGCCGTCAAGCGCTCGGGCAAGCTCACGCTCGCCGCCTGCTTCTCCCGCTCGGCCGACAAGCGCAATGCCTTCGCGGCGAAATACGGCTGCCGGGCCGCGGAGCGCTACGAAGACATCCTTTCGGACCCCGCCATCGAAGCCGTCATCAACACGACGCCGAACGACGCGCATCTGGAGACCACGCGGGCCGCCGCCGAGGCGGGAAAGCACGTCTTCCTCGACAAGCCGATCGCCAACACCGTGTCGGCCGGACAGGCGATCACCAAGGCCTGCCGCGATGCCGGCGTGGTGCTGGCGCTCGGCTATCAGCGTCGGCGCGAGAGCCACTTCCGTCATGTTCGCAGCATGATCGAGGCGGGTGCGTTCGGCCGACTCGTGAATGCCGAGGCGAACATCAGCCGCGACCGGCTGGGCAAGATCGACCTCTCCTCCTGGCGCTATCAAGCCGCCGGCATGCCGGGCGGCGTGATGCTGCAGATCGGCATCCACTATTCGGACGTGCTGGAATATCTGCTCGGGCCGGTGAAATCGGTCGACGGGCGCTTCGCCCAGCTCGTGCTGCCCGGCGACAATCCCGACGTTGGAAGCCTCGTGATGGAGCACGAAAGCGGCGCGCTCTCAACGCTCAATGCGAGCTACGCCTCGGCCTCCGAATACTACCTCATGAACCTCTACGGCAAGGAGGCGACGGCCTATTACGATCTCCATAACGGCTTGCGCCTGCTCAAGCGCGGCGAGGAACGGCCTCGTTCCGTCGCCTGCGCCAAGAACGACACGATTGTCGAAGAGCTCGAAGAATTTGCCGCGGCCGTAAGGGGGCAGGGCAGCGTCGAAATGGACGGCGAAAAGGCGACGCGTTCGCTCGCCGTCGTCCGCGCCGGCATTCGGTCGGCGCGTGAAGGACGTCGTGTCGAGATCGCGGAGGTGCTGGCGAACGATTGAGGCTTTGCGCTTCTGCGCACCGACACCGCCGTCGGCGCGGGCCAGGGTCCGAAGGCGCGGGAAGAGGGAGGAAGGGATGAGACCGCATTCGTTGTTGCGCGTGCTGGCGCTCGCGTTCTGTCTTGCGGGCCCGCGGCAGGCGGCTCTTGCGGCGGATGACTACCCGAATCGGCCGATCACCGTCGTCGTCCCGTTCGCGGCCGGCGGCGCGAGTGACGTTGTCGCCCGGATCGTGACCGAGCATATGAGCAGGACGCTCGGCCAGAGCATGGTGATCGAAAATGTCGGGGGCGCGGGCGGCACGCTCGGCAGCGCGCGGGTCGCTTCGGCCTCTCCCGACGGCTATACGCTGCTCGCCGGCAGCATGGGCTCGCATGTCGCCGCCCCGGTGCTCACGCCCAACATCAAGTACGATCCGAAGCGCGATTTCGCGGCCATAGGGCCGACCGCGCACGCGCCGGCAGTCATCGTGGCGCGGAAGGACTTTCCGGCGAAAACCTTAAGCGAGTTCATCGCCTATCTGAAGGAAAGCGGTCCGAAGGTCCGCCAGGCGCACGGCGGGGTGGGCGCCTCCTCGCACATGGCCTGCCTGTTGTTCGCTCAAAAGGCCGGCGTCAATCCGACGCCCGTCGCCTATCGCGGCAGCAATCTCGGAATGAACGACATGATCGGCGGCCACGTCGATTATCTGTGCGAGCAGTCGGTCAGCGTTTCCAAGCAGGTGACGAGCGGGGCGGTGAAAGCCTATGCGGTGGCGGCGGCCCAGCGTCTCGCGGCACTGCCCGAAGTCCCGACCGCCAAAGAGCAGGGGCTCGACTACGAGATGAGCATCTGGGCCGGCATTTTCGCGCCCGCCGCCACGCCCGCGCCAATCATCGCCAAGCTTTCGGATGCGCTTGACAAAGCCCTCGAGGACCCCGGCGTGCGCGATCTCATCGACAAGCTCGGCGGTTCGGTTCCGGCCAGGGCCGAACGCAAGCCGGAGGTCTTCGCCGCCTATGTGCGCGACGAAATCGCCCGCTGGGAGCCGATCCTCAAGACTGTGGCACAGCAAGCCAAGTAGGCGGCCTGCCGCCCGTCGCCGAGGGGGCGTCCTCGGTCAGAACAGGCCGACGATCTTGCCGTCGGCGCTGACGTCGATCGAGGTCGCCGAGGGCACGCGCGGCAGCCCCGGCATGGTGAGGATTTCGCCGCAAATCGCCACCACGAACTCGGCGCCGGCCGAGAGCCGTACCTCGCGCACCGGAATCGTGAAGCCGGTCGGCGCCCCCTTGGCGTCGGGATTGGTCGAAAATGAATACTGCGTCTTGGCGATGCACACCGGCAGCTTTCCGAAGCCCATCTCCTCCCAGGCCTTGAGCTGATCCAGGATCGACTTGTCGGCCGTTGCGTCGTCCGCGCGATAGAGCTCCTTGGCGATGGTGCGGATTTTTTCGAACAGCGGCATGTCGTCGGGATAAAGCAGCTTCAGCTCGAGCTTGCCCTTGCTCGCGTCGATCGCCTTGACGACCGCGCGCGCCGCATCGGCCGCGCCTTCGCCGCCCATCGCCCAGTGATCGGCCATCACGGCTTCGACCCCGAGCGCCTTGCATTTCTCCTTCACGAGCGCGATCTCCGCGTCGGTGTCGGCGGAAAAGCGGTTGATGGAGACGACCGCCGGCAGGCCGAACTTCCTCACGTTTTCGAGGTGCCGCTGCATGTTCGCCATGCCGGCTTCGAGCGCTTTCAGATCCTCCTTCTTCAGGTCCTCGCGCTTGACGCCGCCGTGCATCTTGAGTGCCCGGATGGTCGCGACCACCACCACGGCATCGGGCGAGAGGCCGGCCTTGCGGCACTTGATGTCGAGGAACTTTTCCATGCCGAGGTCGGCGCCGAATCCCGCCTCCGTGACCACGTAGTCGGCGAGTTTGAGGGCGGTTGTGGTCGCCACGACAGAATTGCATCCATGGGCGATGTTGGCGAACGGTCCGCCGTGAATGAAGGCGGGGGTGCCTTCGAGCGTTTGCACCAGGTTCGGGGCGATCGCGTCCTTCAGGAGCGCGGCCATGGCGCCGTGCGCCTTGATGTCGCGGGCACGGATCGGCTTGCGGTCGCGGGTATAGGCGACGATGATGTTGCCGAGTCGTTCCTTGAGATCATCGAGATCGCGGGCGAGGCAGAAAATCGCCATCACCTCCGACGCCACGGTGATGTCGAAGCCCGCCTCGCGCGGGAACCCGTTGGCCACCCCGCCGAGGGAACAGACGATCTCGCGCAAAGCCCGGTCGTTCATGTCCATCACCCGCCGCCAGGCGACGCGGCGCGCATCGATGCCGAGCTCGTTGCCCCAGTAGATGTGGTTGTCGATCATCGCGGCGAGGAGATTGTGTGCCGAGGTGATCGCGTGGAAGTCGCCGGTGAAGTGGAGGTTGATGTCCTCCATGGGCACGACCTGGGCATAGCCGCCGCCCGCGGCGCCACCCTTCATGCCGAAGGAAGGCCCGAGCGAAGGTTCGCGCAAGCACAGCATTGCCTTCTTGCCGATGTGATTGAGCGCGTCGGTAAGGCCCACCGTCGTGGTGGTCTTGCCTTCTCCGGCCGGCGTCGGCGAGATCGCCGTCACGAGGATGAGCTTTCCGTTCGGCCGGTCTTTCAGCGTCTTGATGAAATCCATCGAGACCTTGGCCTTGTAGTGGCCGTAGGGCTCGAGATTTTCCGGCGCAATGCCGAGACGCTCACGCGCGATGTCAACGATCGGGCGCTTCTTCGCACTTTGCGAAATTTCAATGTCGGACTTCGGATTGACGTGCTGAGAGGCGGGCATTGGCGATGGGTCCAAGCGTTGCAATGACTTACGCGTCGCGATCGCGGCGCACGGGCGGCATGGGCGAAGCGACGTAGCGGTGAAGGGCACGAGGGCTCACGCAAGCCTCGCGCCGGTGGAGAGCCCCGCGGATTTTGCCCATTCGCCGGCTTCGACCTTCTTGCCGTCCGGCGGTTGGACGCGCGTGACCTTGAAGCGGCCGTCGGCGCACACGACTGTGAAGCCGTCGGCGTCGATCGCGACAACCTCGCCCATTTTACCGCCGATGCCTTTGGGGTCCTTGGCGGGGATCGGGGTCGCGTCGAAGATTCGCAGCGCTTTCCCGTCGATCGATGCCCATGCTCCCGGCTGCGGGTTGCAGCCGCGGATCAGTCGGTCGATCTGCGCCCAGGGCTTGCCCCAGTCGATGTGGGCGTTGTCGGGGCCGCAGCGGCCTTCGTAGGTCGCCTGCGACTCGTCCTGTTTGATGCGCGGCGCCTTGCCGGCCTTGACGAGGTCGACGGCCTCCAGCATCGCGTCGACGCCCATCGGGAAGAGGCGGTCGAAATAGACGCTGCCGAGCGTGTCCTTGGGTCCAATCGGCGTCTTCTTCTGCAGCAGGATGTCGCCGGTATCGAGGCCGTTGTCCGGCCAGAAGATCGAAAGTCCGGTCTCGGTCTCGCCCTTGATGATCGCCCAGTTGATGGCCGAAGGGCCGCGGTAGGCCGGCAGCAGGGACGGGTGATATTGGATGGAGCCGTGCGTCGGAATGTTGAGAAACTCCTCCGGCACGAACAGCGTCACGAAAGCCATCACCTGCAGGTCTGGCTTGAGCGCCCGGAATTCGTCCCAAACCTCGGGCTTACGATAGGAGGCCGGCTGATAGACCGGCAGGCCGGCGGCCTGAGCGGCTTCCTTCAGCGGGTCCGGCCGGGCGCCTTCCTTCTCGGGCGCGACATAGACGGCAATTACGTTCTCGCCGCGCTTGAGCAGCGCTTCGAGCACCGCCTTGCCGAAAGCCTGCTGACCGTGAACGACGATACGCATTCAAAAATTCCTCTCCCCAGCACACTCTGTTTTCTCACTCCGCCAGAAGGCGAGGGCGCCGATCGAAGCCAGGCGAATAAGAAGCCGCCGCGACGGTGGGCATCGCAAAACGACCCCTCATCCGGCTCGCGGCCGCGCCGCTCGCCACGCGTCCCCGGATGCGGGGCGAGGGATCAGGCCGCTTCGGCCCGCGCGCCCTTCTCGATCGGCGTCACCGCGCCCGAGGCCTTGATGTCGGCGATCTCGGCTCCCGAATAGCCGAGAAGTCTCAGAATTTCCTCCGTGTGCTCGCCGAGCAGCGGCGCGCGCTTCACCTCCGTGATCGAATCCGACAGCTTCACCGGATTACCGACGGTGAGATACTTGCCGCGCACCGGGTGATCCACCTCGACCACCGTTCCGGTCGCGCGCAGCGACGGGTCTTCGGCGATCTCCTTCATCGACAGGATCGGACCGACGGGAATGTCGAGGGGATTGCAGATGTCCATGACCTCGAACTTGGTCTTGGTCATCGTCCACTGCTCGATCGTGTCGAAGATGTGTCTGAGCCGCGGCAGCCGCGCATCAGGCGTGGCGTAGTCCGGATCGGTCTTCCACTCCGGCTTGCCGATGAGATCGCAAATTTTTCCCCAGACCGGCGCCTGGGTGATGAAATAGATATAAGCGTCGGGGTCGGTCTCCCAGCCCTTGCACTTGAGGATCCATCCGGGCTGGCCGCCGCCCGAGTCGTTGCCGGCACGCGGCACCGCCTTGCCGAACGGAATGCCTTCGCCGTACTGGCTGTATTCCTTGAGCGGACCGTGTTTGAGGCGCTGCTGGTCGCGCAGCTTCACGCGCGTGAGATTGAGGACGCCGTCCTGCATGGCCGCCATGACCTTCTGGCCCCGCCCGGTGCGATAGCGTTGCATCAGTGCGCAGACGATCCCGAAGGCGAGGTGAAGTCCGGTGCCGGAGTCTCCGATTTGGGCGCCGGTGACGAGCGGCGGACCGTCGCGGAAGCCGGTGGTCGACGCCGCGCCGCCGGCGCACTGCGCGATGTTCTCGTAAACCTTGCAGTTCTCGTAGGCGCCCGGCCCGAAGCCCTTCACCGAGGCAACGATCATGCGCGGGTTGGTCTTGTGGATGTATTCCCAGGTCAGTCCCATGCGGTCGAGCGCGCCCGGTGCGAAATTCTCGACCAGCACGTCGCAGTACTTGATGAGCCGCTCGAGGATTTCCTTGCCCTTCGGGTTCTTGGAGTCGATCGTGATCGACCGTTTGTTGCCGTTGAGCATCGTGAAATAGAGGCTGTCGGCGTTCGGCACGTCACGCAATTGGCTGCGCGTGATGTCGCCGACGCCCGGACGTTCCACTTTGATCACGTCCGCCCCCATGTAGCCGAGAAGTTGCGTGCAGGTGGGGCCCGACTGCACATGCGTGAAATCGAGAACCTTGATGCCTTCGAGCGCCTTGCCGGCCTGACCGAACGGTTTGCCGGACGGAGGAGGCAGCCCGGGCAGGAGGCGATTTCCGACGCTGTCGGCCGTTCGGCGGCGCGCGGTTCGGGACTTGGTCGCCCGCACCGCCTTCCGGGCCGAAACCTTGGCGGCCGCCTTCCGCGTCGAGGTCTTGCGCGGCGCGGCTTTGCGAGCGGCTGTCTTGCGGGCGGCGCTCTTGCGCGTCGCGGCTGCGCGCGGCTTCCTGGCGGCCGGCTTTCTGGCGGCGGCCCTCTTCTTTGCTGCGGGTTTCCTCGTCTTGCGCGTCGCCATCGTCACTTGCTCCTCGATCTTGATCTCTGCTCTCGCGTTCTCTGCTGTGTTGCTTCGCTCGGCATCGCAGCGGCTGCGGGATTTTCGCGTGCGTTGCCTTTCCGGTTCCAGCGAGTCGAAGTCTCGTGCGCCGGCGAACCTACTTCTTGCGCACGGCGCTTTGTGGATTGAGCTTGCCGATACGGCCGCTCTCCGTGCCGGCCGCGGGGTCGATCACAGCGTTGATCAGCGTCGGCCGGCGCGAATCGAGCGCCTGCCGCACCGCGCGACCCAGCTCATCCGGCGTCGTGGCATGGATTCCGTCCCCGCCGAAGGCCTCCATCACCTTGTCGTAGCGCGCGTCCTTGACGAAGGCCGTGATCGCCGGATCGGGCCCGCCCGCTGGATTGACGTCGACGCCGCGATAGACGCCGTTGTTGTTGAAGACCACGACGCAGACCGGCAGCTTGTAGCGGCAGACCGTTTCGACCTCCATGCCCGAGAAGCCGAAGGCGCTGTCGCCGACGACGGCCAGAACCGGACTGCCGGTCTCGATCGCCGCGGCGATCGAGAAGCCCATGCCGATGCCCATGACGCCCCAGGTGCCGACGTCGAGACGCTTGCGCGGCTTGTACATATCGATGATGCCGCGCGCGAGGTCGAGCGTGTTGGCGCCCTCGTTGACCAGGATGGTGTCGGGCCGCTCCTTGATGATGTCGCGGAGCGCCCCGAGCGCGCTGTGGAAGTCCATCGGCGCCGTGTTCTTCATCAGTCGCGGCGCCATCTTGGCGATATTCTCTTCCTTCTTTGCCTTCAGCGCGGCCATCCAGTCGGCCGGCGGCGCAGGCCAATCGTTGCCCGTCGCTTCGATCAACGCCGCGACGCTCGAAGCGATGTCGCCAACAACGGGGGCGACAATTTCGACATTGGAGTCGATTTCCCTGGGCTCAATGTCGATCTGGATGAAGCGCTTCGAGCCCGGCTCGCCCCAGGTCTTTCCCTTGCCGTGCGACAGGAGCCAGTTGAGGCGGGCGCCGATCAGCATCACGACGTCGGACTGTTGCAGCGCGGTCGAGCGGGCGGCGCCCGCGCACTGCGGATGCGTGTCGGGTAAGAGGCCCTTCGCCATGCTCATCGGCAGAAACGGAACGCCGGTCTTTTCGATCAGGGTCCGGATGGCATCGTCCGCCTGCGCATATGCGGCGCCCTTACCGAGAATGATCAACGGTCGCTTGGCGCTCTGGAGGAGATCGACCGCGCGCCTCACCGCAGCCGGTGCGGGGATTTGCGCCGGCGCGGGGTCTATCACTTTGACGAGCGACTTGGCGCCGGCTTCGGCGTCCATCGCCTGCGCCAGCAGCTTGGCCGGCAGGTCGAGATAGACGCCGCCCGGACGGCCGGAAACCGCGGCGCGGATTGCGCGCGCGACGCCGATGCCGATGTCCGCCGCATGCAGCACCCGGAAGGCGGCTTTGCACAGCGGCTTTGCCACGGCAAGTTGGTCCATTTCTTCGTAATCGCCCTGCTGGAGATCGACGATCTCGCGCTCCGACGAGCCGGAAATGAGGATCATCGGAAAGCAGTTGGTGGTGGCGTTGGCGAGCGCCGTCAGGCCGTTGAGGAAGCCCGGTGCCGAAACGGTGAGACACACCCCCGGCTTTTTCGTAAGGAAGCCGGCGATGGCCGCCGCATTCCCCGCATTCTGCTCGTGGCGGAAGGAGATGACCCGCATTCCCGACGCCTGCGCCAGGCGGGCGAGATCGGTGATCGGAATGCCCGGCACCCCATAGATCGTGTTGATGCCGTTGAGCTTGAGCGCGTCGATGACGAGATGGAAACCGTCCGTCAGCTCGCGCTCTTCCGCGGTTGCGGCCTCTTGCTTCACCGCTGCGTCAGCCATGGCTTGCTCCTCGATTCTCTTGTCGCGCGGCCTTGTCACGGCTCCTCGCCTGCATGGGCAGGGTGTCGGCCGCCTGCAATCCGCCGCTTTTCCGGACGGCGCCGGTCCCCGGCGGGGCTCTCCAGGAGGCACCGTGTTCGTCCATGTCGGCCCCTTCGGTCCTATCGCAAACAGGTGTCGGCTGCGGCGGCATCGAGCGGCAGAAAAAGTGCGGCATGTCAGTCCAGATAGTCGGCGTATTTGCGCACGTGCTCGGCAAGGCCGAGCGCGTGGTCGCGCACCAGCGTTTCGGCACGCGCGGTATCGCGCTGCTCGAGCGCCTCGATGATGTTCATGTGGTCGCGAATGGAGCGATCGGCCCGATCCTGCTCGCCGATCGTCTTCCGGCGGATCATCCGCATATGCATGAACAGATTTTCGGCAAGATCGATGAGCACGCGGTTGTGGCTCATCCGGATGATCGCCTGGTGAAACTGGATATTGACCTCGGAGTATTCGTCGAGCTTGGCGTGCAGACGTCCGTCCTCGAAGGTTACGAACATGGCCCGCAACGTCGCGATTTCGCCGTCGGTCGCGTTTTGCGTGATGAGGCGGGCCGCCATGCTCTCGAGAGCGGCCCAGGCGGTGATGAGCTCGATGACTTCCGTCTTGGTCTTGCGCACCACATAGACGCCGCGGCGCGGCACCGAGCGCACGAAGCCTTCGCGCTCGAGCTGCGCCATGGCCTCACGCACCGGCGTGCGGCTGATGCCGAGATCGTTCGCGAGCTGGCGCTCGTCGAGGCGTATTTCGCCGTTCTGCCCATAGACATTGAGCGAGACGATGACGTCTTTGAGCGCCGCATAGGCGCGGTCCGCAAATGTCGATGTGTCCTGGAGCGGCGCAAGCGTGACCCGCCCGTCGGCGACGCGCTCGCCGCCTTCGGTCGCAAGCGCGAATTTGGTCTTGGGCGCCGTTTGACGCACTGGGACCCTCTAGGCCATTGGCTGTGCGAACCACTCCCGTCCCCCGCCGCGCGCGCCGGCGGCCGAAGGCGTACGGGAACCGAAGCTGGTATACATTATACTATGGGCGCGACAAGAGGCAACACGCGCGGCCAATGCGCGTTCAGGCGGTCGCGAAGCGGAGCACCCGCGACAGGGCGGCTTGGATCAGCGGCCAGAACAGCGCGATCAGCCCGAGCGCCATGATCGCGCTTACGAGTTCATTCGACCAGAAGATCGACAGGCTGCCCTGGGAGGCCAGCAAGGACTGCCGGAACGATTCCTCGGCCTTGTCGCCCAGCACGATCGCCAGCACCATCGGGGCGAGCGGGTAGTTGCACTTTCTCAGGAGATAGCCCAGCACGCCGAAAACCAGCATGAGCAGAATGTCGAAGGTGGAGTTGTGGACCGTGTAGGCGCCGATGGCGCAGAACACGAGAATGACTGGCGCAATAATCGAGAAGGGAATTCGCAGGATCGCGGAAAACAGCGGGACGCAGGTCAACACGATGAGGAGGCCCATGATGTTGCCGAGATACATTGATGCAATCAGGCCCCACACAAACTCCTTCTGTTCCACGAACAGCATCGGCCCCGGCTGCAGGCCCCAGATCAGCAGGCCGCCGAGCAGCACGGCCGCGGTCGGGGAACCCGGCACCCCCAGAGACAGCATCGGCAGGAGGGCCGACGTGCCGGCGGCATGCGCGGCCGTCTCGGGTGCGACCACGCCCTCGATTTCGCCGGTGCCGAAGCGGTTGCCGTGCTTCGAAACGCGCTTGGCGATGCCGTAGCTCATGAACGAGGCCGGCGTTGCGCCCGCCGGCGTGACCCCCATCCAGCAGCCGATCACGCAGGAACGCAGCGAGGTTATCCAGAAGCGGGGCAGCGTGCGCCAGGTCTCGAAAACGACACGCGGATTGATCCTGGCAGAATGGCCTTTGAAGCTCAGACCTTCCTCCATGGTGAGGAGGATCTCGCCGATGCCGAAAAGACCGATGACCGCGATCAGGAAATCGAACCCGGTGAGCAGCTGCTCGTAACCAAACGTCAGGCGCAATTGGCCCGTCATCTCGTCAAGACCGACGGTCGCAAGCGCAAAGCCCATCATCATGGCGGCGAGCGTCTTGAACGGCGGCTCCTTGCTCATGCCGACGAAGCTGCAGAAGGCGAGGAAATACACGCCGAACTTCTCGGCCGGGCCGAATCGCAAGGCGAACGCGGCGACCAGCGGCGCCACCAGGGTGATCATTACGACCGCGAACAAGGCGCCCACGAAGGAGGACGTAAACGCGGCCGTGAGGGCCTCTCCGGCCTGCCCCTTCTGCGCCATCGGGTGCCCGTCGAAGGTGGTCGCCACGGACCACGGCTCGCCCGGAATGTTGAACAGGACCGACGTGATGGCCCCGCCGAACAGCGCTCCCCAGTAGATGCACGAGAGCATGATGATGGCCGAGGTGGGCGACATCGAAAATGTGAGGGGAAGCAGAATGGCGACGCCGTTCGCGCCGCCGAGGCCGGGCAGCACGCCGATGATGACGCCAAGCAGGATGCCGACCGCCATCAAGACGATATTGAAGGGATCGAGGACGACGGCAAAGCCGTGAAACAGATTGGCAATGTCTTCCATGGTGCCTTGCGGGTCCTCCGATCGGCGTTTCCTGGTTATTCTTGTACTTGTTCTTCTTCTTCCTTTTGTTCTCCGTGCCTTTTCCTGCCCGTGCCGGCGCGGAGGTCAAAAGCCCAGCCACTCTTCGACCGGCCCCTTCGGCAAGGGCACCAGAAACCAGCGTTCGAACACGATGAAGATGGCCATGGGTACCCCCACCGCGATCGGGAGGACCTTGCCCCAGGAATAGCGGCCGAACCACGCCATGAATGCCGCAATGAGCAGCATCGAGGCGAAATAAATGCCGATCCACGGGACCGCCACCACATAGAGGGCTGTCGGCATCACGACGGAGGCCACCTGGCGAAGCTGCGCCCACTCGCTAAAGAGCCTGTTGTGGTCGGGGTCGGCTCGCACCTGGACGAAATTGACGATGCTGGCAGCGAGGATGATCAGCGCGACATAGAACGGAAAAAAACCGGCGCGTGGGCCGTCCGGTGCCCAGTTGTACCCGGCCTCGATGCTGCCGCTGATGACCACGAGCGCGAAAGCGGCGGTCAACGCGGTCACGCCGATCTCGACCCACCGATGCTGCGGCCCCAGTGATTCTCCTTGCGGGTCTTGGCTCATTTTCCGTCCCCGGCAGCAAGCGAAACAAGCCTACGCCGCCGCCTCGGCGCTTGTCAGCGCGGTTCTCTCGCAGTCTCCACAGAACATGGAACGCCGGCAATAGGCGCTCCGCAGGCTCACGTCGCCGGAAGGTTCCCCGGGCGCCCGACCGATTGACGCCCGCGTGGCTTCCGGTCGTCGGGGGCTATTTCTTCGCGAGAAAACCCGCCGCGCGCATCAGCTCTTCGTGGCGTGTTTCTTCTTTTGCCACCCAATTCTTGAAAGCTTCCCCCGTCATGAAGGTCGTGTTGAAGGCGCCGTTCTTCATGAATTCCTTCCACTCGGGCGTCTCCCGCACCCTCTTGAACAGGTCGACATAGTACTGCACCTGCTCGTCGCTCGCGCCGCCGGGCATGAATATGCCGCGCAGCATCAGATATTCGACGTCGAGCCCTTGCGACTTGCAGGTCGGCACATCGGCCCATGCCTTGCCGTCGGGCGTGATCTTTTCGCTGTATTCGGCCGGCTTCTCGTCGAAGATGCACAGCGGGCGAGTTTTGCCGCCGCGCCAGTGCGAGACTTGCTCGATCGGATTGTTCACGGTCGAGTCGACGTGATTGCCGACGAGTTGCACCGCCACGGCTCCGCCTCCGCGCTGCGGAATGTAGATGAACTTGGCGCCCGTCGCCTTCTCGATCGCCACGGTGATGATCTGATCTTCCTGCTTGGAGCCGGTTCCGCCCATTTTGAAGCCGCCGTTCGCCTTCTTGGCGGCCTCGACATAGTCCTTGGCGGATGTGTACGGCTTTTCCGCATTCACCCACAGAATGAACTCGTCGAGCGCCAGCATGGCGACCGGCGTAAGATCTTTCCAGTTGAACGGGATGCCGGTCGCGAGCGGCGTTGTGAACAGGTTGGAAAGCGTTATGACGATCTTGTGCGGGTTACCTTTCGAGTTCTTGACGTCAAGAAAGCCCTCGCCGCCGGCTCCGCCGGACTTGTTGATGACGACCAGGGGCTGCTTCATGAGGCCGTGCTTGCTGACGATCCCCTGAACCGTCCGCGCCATCTGGTCGGCCCCCCCGCCAGTTCCGGCGGGCACGATGAATTCGACCGGCCGGGTCGGTTCCCAGGCAGCCTCAGCGGCACCGACGCCCAGCGCTGCCGTGGCGCCCAGAGCCGCGAGCGCCGAGCAGAATTGAAAAGCTATTTTCCTCACCGTTTCCTCCTTTTTTTCTCTTTCGCCGCTTGCGGCCGGCGTTCTCTGCAGAGGCGTGCGCCGGAAAACCTGCAAACGGACTATGGGCACCGGCCGCGGCCAGTCGGTGCGGTCCGGAGCATAAGCAATCTAGAGGAGCATTCGACCAAAATTACCGTCAATGCAACGGTAGTCGCACCCGGGGTCACAATCGCGTGTAGATGACAGGTCTGCGCGATATGCAGGGCGCGGCCGAGCCCAGGCGGGACGACGCCCGGGCCGTGACCCTCTCATGCCGAGGCCTTGCCCAGCAGGTGGTCGGAAATGATCCGCATCTGAATTTC
>DASTKH010000009.1:0-26701 GCA_035716025.1 Xanthobacteraceae bacterium | reverse complement strand
GGCCGGCTTCGGCCTGCATCCGCGCGGGAATTTCGAGGCGTTCACGCAGGCCGCCGCCAAGGACAAATGGCTCGAGGGCCATCCGGGCCGCCACGAGGAATGGTTCTACCTTCCCTACGGGATGGCGCTGCAGAAGCGCTTCTTCGACTACTACCTCAAGGGCGAGGCGAACGGCTGGGACAAGGAGCCGCGCGTCTGGATCAATCTGCGCAGGCCTTTCACCAAGGAATTCGAACTGCGCAAGGAAACCCAATGGCCGCTCGCCGGCACGCGGTGGACGAAGCTCTACCTCGATGCGCAGGGCGGTTGCCTCGATTGGCGTGCGCCGGCGAACGAAGGGACGGCGAGCTTTGCGGCCCTGGGCGAAGGCCTCACATGGATGGCGCCGCCGCTCGAGCGCGAGACGGAAATTACCGGGCCGATGGCACTCAAACTGTTCCTCTCGTCCTCGACCGTCGACGCCGACCTTTTCGTCACCATGCAGGCCTTTGCACCGGACGGGCGGGAGGTCGAGTTCCAGGGCACGGTCGATCCGCACACGCCGCTCGCGCAGGGGTGGCTGCGCGCCTCTCACCGCAAGCTCGATCCCCAGAAGTCCCTGCCCTACCGGCCGTATCACACGCACGACGACAAGCAGCCTCTCACGCCGGGCCAGATCTATGAGCTTGACGTCGAAATCTGGCCGACCTGCATCGTCCTGCCGGCCGGGTTCCGCATCGCTGTGAACATCCGCGGAAAGGACTTCGAGCGCCCGGGCACGGACGCCAATCCGGCCTTCCGCTCCCGCGGGTCCGGTCCCTGGATCCACGACGATCCATTCGACCGTCCGGCGTCCATCTTCGGTGGCACAACGACGCTGCACACCGGACCGGGCCGCGAGTCCTACCTTCTGCTGCCGGTCATCCCGGCCGACCGCCCTGGCGCCGTTCAAGGAAACACGGTGCGGCATGACGGCAAGGACTGGGACACCGCCCGATGAATCTCTGCGAGACCCGCTGGTGGTGGGTGCGGCACGCCCCCGTTCCGGACGGCGGGCGCATCTACGGCCAGCGGGATCTCGCTTGCGATTGTTCCGACACCGAGAAGTTCTCCGCGCTGGCCCAAGAGCTGCCGCGCGGCGCGGTGTGGATCACGAGCCACCTGTCCCGGACGCGGCAGACGGCGGCCGCAATCCTGTCCGCCATGGATCACCCCGACGCACAACGGGTCGACCCGGTCGCCGTGGAGGCGTTGGCGGAACAACATCTGGGGGAGTGGCAGGGTCTCGACCGCAAGGCATTCCTCGCGAGCCGTGCGAACAGCCGTCATCGCTTCTGGTTCGGGCCGGCGACTGAGCGTGCGCCCGGCGGCGAGAGTTTCCATGACGTCATGCGACGGGTATCCGGCGCGGTCGAGCAGCTCACTCGCGACTTCCGGGGCCGCGATATCATCGCGGTGACCCACGGGGGCACCATCCGCGCTGCGTTGGCGCTCGCCCTGCGGCTCGATCCGGAAGCCGCCCTCGCCTTCGTAATCGACAATTGCTCGGTAACGCGGATCGAGCATCTCGAAGGGGACGGCGTTGTCCACTGGCGCATCGGCGCCGTGAATCACCGCCCCTGGGTCGGGCCCTGGGCGGGAGGCGTCGCGGCGACCGGAACCCCCTTCCGGTAGGGGCCCGCAGGGCGACGGCCGATCCCGCCAAGGATCGGAAAAGATTATTAAAATCCGATGAAAAAGGCATGCGGGAACTGCAACGCTGCAGCGCAACAAGTGCGCTTTTGCATTGCACCATAGACGCTTATCTTCCGGCCAACGGTTCGGATGGACGGACCCATTGCTTAAGGTGCGATCATGATCCTCTCTCAGCTTATCCGGTTCCTGCGCAGCTGGCGGCGCTACAATGCCAGCGTGCGCGAACTGTACCGGCTCAGCGACCGCGAGCTTGCCGATATCGGCATCACGCGGAGCGAGATCCCGGCGCGGGCCTGGGAAGCCGCGCAGTCGGCCTAATTCCCTCCCTTCGGGGGTTGAAAGCGCCCGCTTCGGCGGGCGTTTTCATTTCGGCGCGCTTGACGGCGCGCGGCATCGCCGACACATCCTCGGCATGGTTCGCGCGGTTCACATCGTTGGAGGCGGCCTCGCCGGCAGCGAGGCGGCTTGGCAGCTTGCCGAACGTGGGGTCCCAGTCGTGCTGCACGAGATGCGGCCCGCGGAGATGACGCCCGCCCACAAGACCGATTCACTCGCCGAACTCGTCTGTTCCAACTCCTTCCGCTCGGACGACCACGAGACCAATGCGGTGGGCCTGCTGCATGCGGAAATGCGGCGTCTCGGCTCCCTTATCATGCGCGCGGGCGACGCCCACCAGGTCCCGGCGGGCAGCGCGCTTGCGGTGGACCGCGAAGGTTTTGCGGCGATGGTGACGGCAGCGCTTTCGGCGCACCCGCTGGTTGAATTGCGCCGCGAAGAGCTGACGGCATTGCCCCCGCCCGAATGGGATTCCGTCATTGTTGCGACAGGACCGCTCACCTCGCCGGCTCTGTCGGAAGCCATCCGCAGCCTCACCGGCGAAGACGCCCTCGCCTTCTTCGATGCCATCGCCCCGATCGTGCACCGCGACAGCATCGACATGTCCGTTGCCTGGTTCCAGTCGCGTTACGACAAGGCGGGGCCCGGCGGCAGCGGCGCCGACTACATCAATTGTCCCCTCACGCAGGTGCAGTACGAGGCCTTCGTCGACGCGTTGCTCGCCGCCGAAAAGACGCGTTTTCACGCTTGGGAGGCCTCAACTCCCTATTTCGATGGCTGCCTGCCGATCGAAGTCATGGCCGAGCGGGGCCGGGAAACGCTCCGCCACGGGCCGATGAAGCCGTTCGGCCTCACCAATCCCCGCGATCCGTCGCGCAAGCCCTATGCCGTCGTCCAGTTGCGGCAGGACAACCGGCTCGGCACCCTCTTCAACATGGTGGGTTTCCAAACGAAGCTGAAGCACGGCGAACAGGTGCGCATTTTCCGCACGATTCCGGGCCTCGAACGGGCCGAATTCGCGCGGCTTGGCGGCGTCCACCGGAACACCTTTCTCAATTCGCCGAAGCTGCTCGATCCGACGCTGCGGCTGAAGACCATGCCGCGCCTGCGCTTCGCCGGCCAGATCACCGGCTGCGAAGGCTATGTCGAATCCGCGGCGATCGGGCTGCTCGCCGGGCGTTTCGCCGCGGCGGAACGCCTCGGCAGACCCGTCGTGCCGCCGCCCCAGACCACGGCGCACGGCGCGCTGCTCGCCCACATTACCGGCGGCCATATCGATACGATCGAGCCGGGGGCGCGCTCGTTCCAACCGATGAACGTGAATTTCGGACTGTTCCCGCCTCTTGCGCAGGCGCCGACGGACGCGGACGGCCGCCGGCTGCGCGGGGCCGAGAAAGGCGTCGCAAGGAAACGCGCCCTCGCCGCGCGCGCCCTTGCCGACCTCGAGGCCTGGATCGCGCGTGCCGACCGCGTCGCGGCGGCTTAGCCGACCGCCAACGAGCGGCCGAGGCTGCGGGCGAGCCGCCAGAGCCGCCATTGACGGCGCCATTGCGGAACCTCCAAGGGAGTCCGGAAGGGGTCAGCGGCGCGCCTTTCCATCCGATCGAGATAAAGCGGAACAAGACCGACATGGAGGAAGGCCGGCCGGGCGGCGGCGGGTATGGCCCGGGGCAGCTGCGCCATGGTCTCATGGGCCGCTTCTCGCAATCTCGCGCGGAATTCCGCGAGCGCGCGGCAAAGACCCGGCGTGACGTGGCCCTGCCGCATGGCGGCGGGCTCGACTGCGTGGCGCTCGAGCAGGCTTTGGGGCAGGAGGCTCCTCCCCTGGGCGACATCAAAGGGCAGTCCGCGCAGCACCTCCGTTCCGGCGACGGCGAGACTTGCCCGGCGCAGGAGGCGGGGGAGCGCCGCCTCGTCCCCGCCACCGAGCACGGCGAGCGCGGCCCGCATCACGCCGCCCGCCGCCGCTTCGGCGTAGCCGACGAAGTCCCCTTCGGTTGCAAACGGTGCGCCATAGAGAGCGGTCGTGCGGGCGTCGATGGCCGAAAGCAGCGCCTGCCGCGGCACATTCACGGCGCCGAGCGTGCCGAGGAGCGCGGCCGCAACCGGCGCAGCCGCCGCCTCGCCGTCCCGCTCTCCGGCGAGCACGTCGCGCCACCATTGCAGCCGGATCTCTCCGGCCATGGGTTCGCGCACCTTGCGGCCCACGTCCGCCAGTTCGAGATCGAAGGCGTAGAGCGCGTACAAGAGGGGTCGGCGTTCGGGCGAGGCGAACAGCGCCGCAAGGAAGCGGTCCTTGTCGCGTTCCCGCACGAGATCGGCGCAATGTTGGAAGGCATCCGCCATCCGGCCCCTGTTCTTTTCCCCCCTCGCGAAGTCCGCGCGCTGGCGACACGTTCACAAAGCTTGGCTCGCGGAAGCCGTCCGCGGGACGCCCCTCAAGCAACCGCGACCAGAGCGGCCGCCACGCGGCGGCCTTCCCCGAGCACGATGTTGTAGGTGCGGATCGCCGCCCCGGTCGAGAGCACCTCGACACTGATGTGCAACTCCCGCAGGCGCCAGCGTAGGGCCTCCGGCAAAGGACGGATGGTCTCGCCGGTGCCGACGATCAGGAAATCGATCTCGCGCGCTTCCGCCATCACGGGCGTGAGCGCGTCCTCGTCGATCTCCTCCGCCCGCGCGACGTTCCAGGCCCAGATGCCGCTGGGAAGGCAGAGCAGCGAACCGCGGTGCGACATCTCGGCGAAGCGGAAGCCGCCGTTCCCGTAGGCCTCGATCGAGGCTTGCCGCGGCAGGTGCGGGGTTGCCGGGGGCATCAGCGCCGCGCCGGGGCGCGTGCGGCCGACTCCACGGCCTCGATCGGCTCGACCGCCTCTCCTGCAGCCGCCTCGGCCCGCCCGAACCCGACCCCGAGATAGATCAGCATCGGCGCGGCGATGAAGATGGACGTATAGGTGCCGACCAGCACCACGCCGAACATCATGGTCGCGGTGAAACTGTGGATTGCCGTGCCGCCGAAGAGCAGCAGTGCCAGCAGGGCGAGCGTCACCGTGACATGGGTGATGATGGAGCGGGAGAGCGTGGAGTTCACCGAGGCATTGAGCAGGTCCGCCATCGGCAGGCGCTTGTAGCGCCGGAGCATCTCGCGGATACGGTCATAGATGACGACCGTGTCGTTGAGGGAATAGCCGAGGATGGTGAGCAGCGCGGCGATGCTGGTCAGATCGAAGTCGATCTGGGCGATCGACATGAAGCCGATGGTGAGCACGAGATCGTGGACGTTGGCGATCATCGCGCCCAGCGCGAACTGCCACTCGAAACGGAACCAGAGATAGATGAGGATACCGACGATTGCGAAGATCAGGCCGAGCATGCCGTAGGAGAGAAGCTCGCCCGACACGCGCGGTCCGACCACCTCGACACGGCGGTACTCCACGCCTTCGCCGAGCGCCGCCTGAATTTTCTGGACGGCCTGCCGTTGCGCCGCTTCGCCCCCCGGCTGCTGCGCAACCCGAACAAGCACATCGGCCGGTCCTCCGAACTGCTGAAGCTGGAACTCGCCGAGCTCGAGGCCGGCGAGTGCCGTGCGAATTTTCGCAAGATCCGCCTGCCCGGACTTGACCTGGATCTCCATCAAGGTCCCGCCGCGAAAGTCGATGCCGAAATTGAGGCCGTGCGTGAAGTAGAGCACGATCGCCACAATCGACATCAGCGCCGACAGCGGAAAGCTGATGCGGCGAAAGCGCATGAAGTCGAACTTCGTATCGTCGGGGACGATACGGAGGAGCCGAATGCGCCTGCGCCCTGCCTGGTCCGTATAGAAGATCATATCGGCACGTATTGCGGGCGGCGCCAGCGCACCCACATGGCTACGATGAGTCTGGTCAGGGTGAATGCCGTGAACACGGTCGTGACGATTCCGATCCCAAGCGTGACGGCGAAGCCGCGCACCGGCCCCGTTCCGACGAAGAAGAGCACCGCGGCGGCGATAAAGGTCGTGATGTTGGAATCGAGGATGGTCGCAAGCGCGCGGCTGAAGCCCGCGTCAAGCGCGTTGATGGGTGAGCGGCCCGCCCTCACCTCCTCGCGGATGCGCTCGTAGATCAAGACGTTCGAATCCACCGCGATTCCGACCGTCAGCACGATTCCCGCGATTCCGGGAAGCGTCAGCGTCGCATTGAGGAGCGAGAGGATGCCGAAAATCATCGCAACGTTCACGGCGACGGCGATGTTGGCGAAAACCCCGAACAGGCCGTAGGTCACCAGCATGAACAGGATGACGAGGGCCGAGCCGACATAGGAGGCGCGCTTGCCCTTCTCGATCGAATCCTGCCCGAGCCCCGGTCCGACCGTGCGCTGCTCAACCACCGTGAGCGGCGCCGGAAGTGCACCGGCGCGCAACAGGATCGCGAGATCGGTCGCCTGTTCGACGGTGAAATTCCCGGAAATCTGCCCCGAGCCGCCGATGATCGGTTCGCGGATGACCGGCGCCGAAATGACCTCGTTATCCAGCACGATGGCGAAGGGGCGCCCGACGTTCTCCTGCGTCGCGCGGGCGAAGAGCTGGGCGCCGCGGCTGTTGAAGCGGAAGGTGACGATGGGTTCCCCGGTGCGCTGGTCGAAACCCGGTTGCGCGTCCGTCAGGTCCTCTCCCGAGACCATGATGCGCTTTTCGAGAACGTAGGGGTGCCCCCCTTCCTTCTGAGAGCCCTTCACGAGCTCGGCGTCGAGCGGCAGCCGCCCCTGTTCGGCCTGGTCCGGCGACACAGAAGTATCGACGAGCCGGAAGGTAAGTTTCGCGGTCTTGCCGACGAGATCGATCAGGCGCTGCGGGTCGCCCAGTCCCGGCACCTGCACCAGGATACGGTCGGCGCCTTGGCGCTGGATCAACGGTTCGACGAGGCCGAGTTCGTTGACCCGCCGTTCGATGATCTGAATCGATTGATCAACTGCATGACGGATGCGCTCGTTGATCGCGGGCTCGGTCAGCTCGGTGCGAATGATTCCGTTGCCAAGCTCCGACACGTCGAGCGAACGCTGGCCCGTGCCGCCGAGCAGCCCGCCAACGGGCTGCGCCAATCCGCGCAACTTGCTCAGCACCTGTTGCAGATCGGCGCTCTCGCGCGGCCGCACTTCGACGCCGTTCCCCCGGATGGCGAGCCCCGTATAGCCGATCCGTGATTCGCGCAGCACACGGCGCACATCGTCGCGCAGCGTCTCGAGCATCTCCTTGCGGACGGCGCCGGAGTCGACCTCCATCAGCAGGTGCGAGCCGCCCTGAAGATCGAGCCCGAGCACGACGTGGCGCTGCGCCCATTGCGGCCACCGCTGCACCATCTGCTGGGGGAAGAAATTGGGGATGGCGAAGGCGCAGACGATCGCCACCGTCAGCAGAATCGAGACGACCTTCCAGCGCGAGAAATACAGCATGGGTTCAAGCGTCCGAGGCTTGCGTCAGCTCGATCCGGCCTCGTCCTTCACCGGCTCCCCCTTTGCGCGCACATCGGAGACCATACCGCGCATCTGTCGCACCCGCACGCCCTCGGCGATTTCCACCTCGACCTGTTCGTCGTCCACGAGCTTCGTGACCTTCCCAACGAGCCCGCCGGAGGTGATGACCGTGTCGCCGCGCCGCAGGTTCTTGACCATCTCCTGATGCTGCTTCACCCGCCGCTGTTGCGGGCGCAGGATCAGAAAATACATGATCACGAAGATTAGAACGAACGGCAGCAGCGACATGATCATTTCGCTGCCGCCGCCGGTGGCTTGCGCGTAGGCCGGCGTAATCAACATCGAACGTCCCTAAAGCGTTTCGGCCGGCGGCAGAAGACCTCCCGGACGCCGTGCAGCACCGCGTCAGCCGCCGAATTCGGCGCGGACTATACTGTCAGCCGGGTCAATTGCAATCTCGCTCGCCGCCCTGCGGGCTTGCGGGTGACGCTTGCTGATACCGGCTCGCCCCGCTAAGGAACGCCCCGCGAAAGGTTTATGTTGATGAATCCCAAGCCCGAACTCGCGGACGCCGCCCTCATCGGCGCACTTCAGCGCATCGCCGCCGCTCTCGAGCGGCTTTCGCCGCCCGCCCCGGCCACACCCGATTTCGAGAGCGCCGATGCCTTCGTCTGGCACCCTGCGGCGCGCCGGCTCGCGCCGGTTCCCCGCGTCAACCGCGTCGACATGTCGCTCCTCAAGGGCATCGACCGGGTTCGCGACACGCTCATCGAAAACACCGAGCGCTTCGCCCGCGGCCTGCCCGCCAACAACGCCCTCCTCTGGGGCGCGCGCGGCATGGGCAAGTCTTCGCTGGTCAAGGCCGCGCACGCGTCCGTCAATGCCGCGTCGGCCTCTCGCAAGGAAAAGACGCGGCTCAAGCTCATCGAAATCCACCGCGAAGACATCGAGAGCCTGCCCGACCTGATGAGCATCGTCCGGAGCAGCCCGCACCGCTTCATCGTTTTTTGCGACGATCTGTCCTTCGACGGGGCGGACACGACCTACAAATCCCTCAAGGCGGTGCTCGAGGGCGGCATCGAAGGCCGACCCGACAACGTGATCTTTTATGCAACGTCGAACCGCCGGCACCTCATGCCGCGCGAGATGATGGAGAACGAGCGCTCGACCGCGATCAATCCGGGCGAGGCCGTTGAAGAAAAGGTGTCGCTTTCCGACCGGTTCGGGCTGTGGCTCGGCTTCCATCGCTGCACGCAGGATGAGTATCTCGCGATGGTCCAGGGATACGTCGCTCATTTCCGGATCCCCGTGGACGACGAAACCCTGCGCGCCGAGGCGCTGGAATGGGCGACGACGCGCGGCTCGCGCTCCGGCCGCGTCGCCTGGCAATATGTGCAGGACCTCGCGGGCCGACGCGGCGTGTCGCTTTCGGCAAAGGACGGCTGATGGAAAACCGCCGCCCTCGGGGGCGGCGGCGATTTTCCCGTGTGGGGCCGCGCAGGTGGCCGGGTCAGTTGCTCGCCAGCATCTGCAGCGGGTCGACGGGGGTCGAACCTTTGCGGACCTCGAAGTGGAGCTGCGGCGAGCTGACCCCTCCGGTCTGGCCGGCGAGCGCAATGATCTGCCCGCGCTTGACCTTGTCGCCGCGCTTCACCTTCAGCTCGCTCGCATGGGCGTAGGCGGTGACGTAGCCGTTGGGGTGCCGGACGAGCACCAGGTTGCCGTAGCCCTTCAGCTCGTTGCCGGCATAGGCGACGACGCCGTCCTCCGCGGCCTTGATCGACGTGCCTTCCGGCACGGCAACGTTGATGCCGTCGTTCTGTTGGCCGTTCGGTTTCGGTCCGAAGCCGGCGATGACACGGCCCCGGACCGGCCAGCGGAAACTGACCGCCCCGGTCGCGGCGGGTTGGGACTCCTTTTGCTCGGCCGCGGCGTCCGACGCGGGGGTGGATAGCCGCGCGGTCTCGACGGGAGCGGCATCGGAGGCCGGAGTGCGCGCCGCGACCTTTGGCGCGGGCGCCGGCGGCTTCGCAGCGGCTGCGGGCTTGGCCTGCGGAGCGACCGGCGGCTGTGGCACGTGGACCGGCGCCGTCGGCGTGAGGGACGCAGTCCGGACCCGCGCCTGAGCCGCGCCGGGAATGACGAGGCGCTGGCCAATTCGAATGCTGGCATTGGGATCAAGGCCGTTGGCCCGGGCGATTTCAAACCGCGACTTGCCGTATTTGCGGGCAACCCCGTAGAGCGTTTCGCCCGAACCGACGACGTGAACCGTGGAGCTCGCGTGGGGCTGTCCGGACGCGGCGGTTCCGCGGACCGCCGGCGTGGGCGTTACAGCCGCCTGATGCACGGGATGGGACGGAGCCGGCAAAGGCGCCGACGCGGCCTGCATGGGCGGCAGAGGTTGAGACTGGATGTTGCCCGGGCGCGGCGCGGCCGTCGCCGCTCCGTAATTTGCTGCCGGCGCCGGGCTGTAAGAGCTTGTGGCTGCGTAGGATTGTCCGACCGCGGCGGGCGGAACATTGCTTGAGATGGTGCCCGTAAAGGGATTGTCGCCGAACCGGCTGACGTCGCCGCTGCAACCCGCGATGCCCGCCGAAACGACCGCGATCGCGGCAAGGCGCGACGTCATCCGCGCCGGGGAGGACACGACGAGAAAAGCCATTGGGGAGCACTCGCACGCTACAGGGCCACTTCACGTTTGAGTAAACACAGGGCGAGTAAACAAGGCTTTAAACGGGGTGAATTGGTCTCAACCTTTATGAGAGATTTCCCCGAATGCAGGATTTCGGGCCTTCCGGAGCGTTCCCGGGCCGATTCACAGCTCACGGGCCTGGCCGCGCAGGAGCGGAACAAAGCGGACGCCGATCAGGTTCTCGCGGTGAAGCTGTCCGCCCGCCTTGGTGAGGCGGACGATCATCTGCGGGCCGTCATGCGGCCCGAGCGGCAACAGCATCACCCCGCCCTCCGCCAGCTGGCCGACCAGCGCCTCGGGAATCGCCTCCGCCGCCGCGGTGACGAGAATCCGGTCGAACGGCGCCTTCTCCGGCAGGCCCTCCATGCCGTCGCCGACGACCACCTGCACGTTGCGGAAGCCGAGCGTTTCGAGCCGGACCCGCGCGGCCTCCGCGAGCGTGCGGAAGCGCTCAATCGTATAGACCTCCCGTGCGAGACGAGAGAGCACGGCCGCCTGGTATCCTGATCCGGTTCCGATCTCGAGCACCCTGTGCTGCGGCTTCACGCCAAGCTGCTCGGTCATGTAGGCCACGATATAGGGCTGGCTGATGGTCTGGCCGCACGCGATCGGCAAAGCGTGGTCCTCGTAGGCGGCCTCGGTGAATTCCGGCTTGACGAAATGTTCGCGCGGCACCTCGTCCATCGCCCGGAGCACGGCCGCGTCGACGATGCCGCGCCGCCGCATCGTCAGCAAGAATTCCATGCGCGCGACGCTGCCGTCAGAAGAGGATTGGTCCGACACGATTCCGCTCCCACCCAAGCGGGGCGATGCTACGCCGGAGCTTGAGCGTGCGCACGCGGCTTTGCGGCGCGTTCGCGCGATCGGAACCGCCCCTTTTGGGCCGCCTGCGCCGACCCCGGCCTGTCGTGGGAATCCACGCCCTCCGCTTGCCGACCCTGCGCGCGCCGCGCTGAACGCTCACACTCGGACCTTCGCCTCCGCGAACAGGTCCGCGAGCTGAGTCATGAACGGCTCGTCGGTCAGATCGAGCCGCAGCGGCGTCACGGAAATCCGATGCGCGGCGATGGCGGAGATGTCGGTCCCTTGCGCGGACGCGGGCCGTTCCCGCCGCGCGAAGGCAATCCAGTAATAAGGATTTCCCCGCCCGTCATAGCGCGCATCAATGCGCAGCAGGTTCTGGTCGCGCTTGCCCTGTGCGGTCACGGCAATGCCGGCGACCGCCTCGGGCGGACAGTCCGGAAAGTTCAGATTGACCATCACGTCGCGCGGCATGCCCGCCTCGAGCGCACGGCGGATGATTCCCGGAGCATAGCGGCGCGCAGTTTCCCAGTGCGGTTTCTGCCGCGTCTCGGGGCCGTAGGCTTGCGACAGCGCGAAGGAGGGAATCCCCAGGACCGTTCCCTCGATGGCCCCGGCCACCGTGCCGGAATAGGAGACGTCTTCGGCGACGTTCTGCCCGCGATTGACCCCGGACAGCACCAGCGCGGGCGGCGAATCGAGGATGTGCCGCACCCCCATGATCACGCAATCGGTCGGCGTTCCTTTCACGGCAAAATGCCGTTCCGCAATCTTGCGCAGGCGCAACGGGTCGTTGAGCGAAAGGGAATGCGAGACGCCCGACTGGTCGGTCTCGGGCGCCACGATCCACACGTCGTCGGACAGCGCCCGGGCGATCTCTTCGCACACGGCCAGTCCCGGCGCGTGGATCCCGTCATCATTTGTGATCAGGATGCGCATTCCGCCACTTTCACACGTTGCGTGTCCGGACGTGCGACGCGAAGCGTCGCGCCGATCCAGGACCCCGGTTTGCTTTGCCCGCGCGGCAACACGAGGTCCCGCATCTGCGCTGCAACGCTGGCGCGCTGCCTCGCGTGCGGGGCACGGAGGTCATTGGCCGATCTCCTTCACACCGCCCATATAGGGCTGCAGGGCGTCGGGCACGGCGATGGTGCCGTCCTCCTGCTGATAGGTCTCCATCACGGCGATGAGCGCGCGGCCGACCGCGACCCCCGAGCCGTTGAGCGTGTGGACGTGGCCGCGCACCTTGCCGTCCTTGCCCTTGTAGCGTGCAACCATGCGCCGCGCCTGGAACTCGCCGCAGTTGGAGCAGGAGGAAATCTCGCGATAGGCGCCCTGCCCCGGCAGCCATACCTCGATGTCGTAGGTCTTCTGAGCGGCAAAGCCCATGTCGCCCGCGCACAGCGTGACGACGCGATAGTGCAGGTCGAGGCGCCGCAACACCTCCTCCGCGCAGGCGAGCATGCGCTCGTGCTCGTCCTGTGACTGCTCGGGCGTCGTGATCGAAACGAGTTCGACCTTGGTGAACTGGTGTTGGCGAATCATGCCGCGCGTGTCCTTTCCAGCCGCGCCCGCTTCGGCACGGAAGCACGGCGTGCAGGCGGTGAAGCGCAGCGGCAGCGCCGCCTCGTCGAGGATCGAGTCGCGTACGAGATTCGTGAGCGGCACTTCGGCGGTCGGGATGAGCCAGAGTGGCTTTTCAACTACCGGCGTCACGCCGGTGAGTTTGCCATCAACGATGCGAGCACTCTGCAACGACACCTTACCCAGCCCATCACCGCTTGCGGCGCGATACCAGTACTCGAGTTCGCCCTTGCGCGGACCCTTGAAGTGAACGTCGACAGCTCCGGGCGAGGCGCTCGCAACCACATCAAATTCATCAGGTTGCGCCTTCAAATCGAATCTCGTTGGAAATTGATCCTCCCGGAATTTCGGCAGTTGCGCCGTGCCGAACATCACCTCGTCAAGCACGAGCAACGGCGGGGAGACCTCGACATAATTGTGCGGCGCGCTCGTGTGGACATCGAGCATGAATTGCGCGAGCGCGCGTTCGAGACGCGCGAGGCCTTTCTTCAGCACCACGAAGCGCGAACCGGAAAGCCTCGCGGCCGCCTCAAAGTCCATTTGACCGAGCGCCTCGCCGAGCTCGAAATGCTGCTTCGGCGTGAAGCTGTAGTCGCGTTTCTTTCCGAATTTGTGACGTTCGACATTGCCGGTCTCGTCCGCGCCGTCCGGCACGTCTTCGGCGGGCAGATTGGGAATTTGCGCAAGCAGGCCGTTCGGTCCCGACAAGTCGGCCTCGAGGCGCTTCTTCTCCGCTTCCATCGCCGAAATGTCGGTCTTGACCGCCGCAACCTCCGCCATCAGCGCGGCCGCGCGCGCCTCGTCCTTCGCCTTCTTCGCCTCGCGGATCTCGTTCGAAGCGGCGTTGTGGCGCGCCTGCGCGGCTTGGAGCTTGGCGGTCGCCTCGCGGCGCCGCGCATCGAGCGCCAGGATCGCCGCCGCCGAGAAGCGCTCGCGGTCCTCCGGGCTCAGCGGCCGTCGGTTGAGCCGACGGTCGAACTCCTGCGGATTGTCTCGGATCCAGCGAATATCGTGCATTTGCAAATTCCGTCAGGGCGTTCGCTTGGCGGGCCGGGCCGAAACCGCGGCCCTTCCGGCCCCAGCGTGGTGTTTACACGACCGTGTCGGAAAAACCACGGGCCGCGGCGGCGGATTTCCGCCGAATACGGTCGCTACTCCGCCGCACGCGCCTGCGCCGAGGAAGCGCGTTGCGCCGCCACCTTCTTTTCGGCGAGTCGCGCCGACCAGATGGAGCCCTCGTAGAGCAGCATCAACGGCAGCGCCAACGACAATTGGCTGATGACGTCCGGCGGGGTGAGCACGGCCGCGAGCGCGAAAGCGCCGACGATGAAGTACCGGCGCTTCGTGCGCAGCTGCTCCGACGTGATGATGCCGACGCGCGCGAGCAGCGTCAGGATGACCGGAAGCTGGAAGGCGATCCCGAAGGCGAAAATGAGCGACATGATCAGCGAAAGATACTCGCCGACCTTCGGCAGGAGCGCGATCTCGGCATAGCCGTCGCCGCCCGGCTGCTGCATCCCGAGGGAGAAGCGGACCAGCATCGGCATCACGAGGAAGTAGACGACGAGCGCGCCGAGCGCAAAGAAGATCGGGGTCGCGACGAGATAGGGCAAAAAGGCCTGCCGCTCGTGGCGGTAAAGTCCCGGGGCGACGAACATGTAAATCTGTGCCGCAATCACCGGAAAGGCGAGAAACGCCGCTCCGAACAACGCAAGTTTCAGCTTGGTGATGAAGTATTCGAGGAGCGCCGTGTAGATGAATTTCGAGGCCGCGGCCCCCGCGACCCAGACATAAGGCCAGACCAGAATGTTGTAGATGGTCGTCGCGAAGGCAAAGCAGACGACGAACATCACGACGAGTGCGATCAGCGCCTTGATCAGGCGCGAGCGCAGTTCCACCAAGTGATCCATCAACGGGGCCTTGGTGGCCTCGATGTCCTCGTCCGTCATGCCGCGCGGCCTCCTTCCGCGGCGGACCGCGGCGCGCCGTCGGCCGGCGCAGGCGCGGTGACGTCAGCGCCATGGTCTTGGCCCGGCGGGGAAGGCTCGCCGGACGGCGAGGCCGTCGCCTCGGCCCCGGCAGGCGGAGGCGCCTCGCCCGACGGCGTGACCGGCGGCGGATCACGGTCGGCGGCGACCGCGGTCGCGATTTCCTTCTGAGCGGTTTCGAGAGGGTTGGCGTGGGAGAGCACCCGCGTGGGGTCGGCGATGGACTCGACCTCCCTTTTGAGGTCGGCGAACTCGGCCTCGCGCATGGCTTCGTGGAACTGGTTTTGGAATTCGGCGGCCATACGGCGCATTTTGGTCATCCACTGTCCGACGGTCCGCAGGACGGTGGGCAGTTCCTTCGGCCCGATCACGATCAGAGCGACCACGCCGATGAGGACGAGCTCTCCCCAACTGATGTCGAACATGCGACTTTGAACTCCGCCGGAGGCCGGCGCTGCGCGATGGCGACCGGTCCCGCCGTGCCTCCCCGCCGTTTGCGCCGGCGCCGTCCCGGGATCAGATGGTCGATCCCTCGACGCGCCGCTCGGTTTCGGCGCGCTGGTTCATCGAAGGGGAGGACGTCCCGGGCGGCTGATGCTCGATTGTCTTCGGGGCTTCCTTGGCCGGCTCGGCTTTCGCCTCGGTGTCGTCGGCCATGCCCTTCTTGAAGGCCTTGATGCCCTGGGCCATGTCGCCCATCAGCTCGGAAATCTTGCCACGGCCGAACAGCAGGAGCACCACCACGACCACGACCAGCCAGTGCCAAATACTCAGCGAACCCATCGTTCTATCCTCTGCCAGGCATGGGAGCGCACTGCCCTGCCGGTTTGACGCCTTTGGCACCGAACCTAGGCTTCGGGGCTGACAAAAACAAGGAAGTTGGTGGCGATTCCGCGGCTTTCGCGCCCGGCCGGCCGATCCGAAGAAACCGCGCGGCGGCGCTTCCCGTCCCTCGCCCCACCGCGCTGCCCGTACCGACGCAAAAGCCGGCCGGCATGGACCGCGCGAGAGCGGCGAAGGAAAAGCCCCTAATCCTCCACCCGTTCCGCGGGCGGAGCCAGGGCGAGATCGAGATCCTCCGCATCGAGCGGCTCCTCGTCGTCGCGCAAGCCGGGATCGTCCGAAGGCGTCGGCACCGAGAAGCCGGGAGGCAGGCCGCCCTCGAGAATGCCGGAGCCCTTCAATTCTTCGAGACCCGGCAGGTCGGAAAGAGATTCGAGCCCGAAATGGCTGAGGAACGCCTCGGTCGTTCCGAACGTGACCGGGCGTCCCGGTGCCTTGCGGCGCCCGCGCAGGCGCACCCAGCCGGTCTCGAGCAACAGGTCAAGCGTGCCCTTCGACGTCGAGACGCCGCGAATCTCCTCGATCTCCGCGCGCGTGACGGGCTGGTGGTAGGCGACAATCGCGAGGGTTTCCAAGGCCGCGCGGGATAGTTTCTTCGGCTCGACCACGTCTTTCGCGAGCAGCCAGGCGAGATCGTTCGCGGTGCGGAATGCCCATTTTCCGGCGACGCGGACGAGATTGACACCCCTTGCGGCATAATCCGCCTGCAGCGCGCGCAACGCCGCGCGCACGTCCACCCCGTCGGGGAGTCGCTCCGCCAGAACTTTCTCGTCGAGCGGTTCGCTCGCGGCGAAGAGCAGGGCCTCGAGAAGCCGCAGTTCCTCGGCGCGCGCCTGCGGCTGCGGGGCCGCCTCCGCCACCTCGTCAGCGTTGACGGCGAGTATCAGACGGCGTTCGGCCAGGACGTTCATGCTCTCGTTCTCCTGCTGCGGCGATCGCGTGTCCTGCCCGGCATGCGCTCGGCTCGTCCTCCCTCCGGAGCGCGGACGGTCCCTTCACACACGATTGGCCTCTGCTTCCTTGTCATTGATCGTTGGCGGCGGCCGGTGCCCGGAATCCTCCCGCCTCTGCCTGCGGGCGCTTGCGCAGAAAGATCGGGCCGAACGTGGCCGCTTGGTGGATTTCGATCTCGCCCTCGCGCACCATTTCGAGCGTTGCCGCGAAGCTCGACGCAAGCGCCGTTACGCGCATCGCGGGCTCGATCACATAAGCAAGTAGGAACGCATCGAGCGCGGTCCAGTCGTGGCTGCCGCCGACCAGCCGTTCGAGCGCGGCGCGCGCCTCGGCCAGCGACCAGACCGCGCGCCGGGCAAAGCGCACGCGCGCGAGCGCCGTCTTGCGCCGTTGCGTCGCATAAGCGGTCAACAGGTCATAGAGCGTCGCCGACCATTCCGGGCGCTTTATGGCCGAGACCGGTTCCGGCATTCCGCGCGCGAACATGTCGCGGCCGAGTTGCGGGCGCGCGGTCAAGGCGCTCGCCGCGGCCCGGATCGCCTCGAGCCTCCGCAGCCGCTGTGCCAGAGCGCTTGCAAGGTCGGCCGCGCTCGGGCCACCCTCGGGCTCGTTGCTCGACGGGATCAACAGCCGCGATTTCAAGTAGGCGAGCCACGCCGCCATCACCAAATAGTCCGCGGCGAGTTCGAGATGCAGCCGGCGCGCCTGCTCGATGAAGGCGAGATACTGGTCGGCCAGAGCGAGGATCGAGATGCGCGTGAGATCCACCTTCTGCTGGCGCGCGAGGGTCAAGAGAAGGTCAAGAGGTCCCTCGAAACCCTCGACGTCGACGATCAGGGCCGCTTCCTCGACCACGGAGGCGCTTTCCGCCTCGAACGGCAGTTCCGGGCCGGTCATGCGGCGGGGACCGAATCAGTCATGCGTTGCACCGGCGCCATCATAACGGAAAAGCGTGCCCATGCCGCATCGGCGTCGAACGCGGCCGGCGCCTTCCGGGCGGCAAGCGCCGCCGCGGCGCGCCGTTCGGACTCACCGGCGAGCATCGGCGACTCGCCTGCGACCGCCTCCATCTCCGCAAGATCACCGTTGCAGTGAAGCACGAGATCGCATCCCGCCGCGAAGCAGGCGCGTGTGCGGGCGGCCAGGCTGCCGGAAAGGGCCCCCATCGACACGTCGTCGCTCATGAGAAGGCCGTCAAACCCAATGGCGCCGCGGATCACGTCCGCGATCACCCGCGGCGAGGTCGTTGCCGGACCGCTCGCGTCGATTGCCGTGTAGACCACGTGCGCCGTCATGCCGAGCGGCAGATGCGCGAGCGGTCGGAACGCGGCGAAATCGCCGGCCTCAAGCTCGGCTCGCGTTGCCGAGACAACGGGCAGGCGGGCATGGCTGTCGGCGTTCGCGCGGCCGTGGCCCGGAAGATGCTTGAGGACGGGCAGAACCCCGCCTTCGATCAGGCCTTCCGCGACCGCCGCGGCGATTGCGGCAACTTTTTCAGGCGTCGTGCCGTAGGCGCGGTCGCCGATGACGGGATCGGCCTCCGCGACCGGAACGTCAGCGAGCGGCAGGCAATCGACCGTGACGCCGAGCGCGTCGAGATCCGCTGCGATGAGACGCGCGCCGAGCCGTGCGGCGGCAAGACCCGCGGCCGGGTCGCGGTCATACAAATCCCCGTACAGGCGACCGGCGGGATAAAGGCGCCAGTGGGGTGGGCCGAGCCGCTGCACGCGCCCGCCCTCCTGGTCGATCAGGACCGGCGCGTCGGCACGGCCGATCGTTTCACGAAACGCGGCGACGAGGCGGCGCACCTGATCGGGCGTCGCGACGTTGCGGCGAAAAAGGATCAAACCCCAAGGATCGGCCTCGCGCAGAAACGCCTGCTCGGCTGCGCCGAGCACGAGACCTGCCACACCGGTGATGAAGGCGCGAGACATCGGCGCCGCCTAACTTGCGCCGGGCGCAGGGTCAAGCGAACGCCCGTTAATTCCTTTGGACGATGCATTGCCCGCCCGCGGCTTTCAGATTGCCGCAGAACTCGTTCGCCTCTTCAATCGACGCAAAGGGCCCGACGTGGGCACGGTAGTAGGTGCCGCGCGCGCCGAGATCAACGCGGCGAATCAGCGGCTGCCAGCCACCGAGTACGTTCGGATAGCGCGTCTGCAGCGCACGGAACGAAGCCTCCGCCTCCGCCTCGCTCTTCTGCGAGGTAAGCTGCACCACATGGCTTCCATTCGGAACGGTGACGGCCGGGGCGAGACTCGCCGTCTGGGCGGGCGCGCTCCGGGTCGGCGCTGCGCTGCCGGACGTGCCGGGCCGCGCCACCGGTACACGGGGTGCCGCTTGGCCGCCAGTGACGATGCGGGGATCCGGTTCAACCGCCGCGCGGGCCGAGTCCGGAACAATCGTCCCGTCCGGACGCACCGCCACGGTCTTCACCTTCTTGGGTTCGTTGGGTCCGGTCTGCGCCGGGGTGCTGCCCGTAATCGGCCCGCCCGCCTGCGCAGCCGGTCCCGAGAGGCTACCCGCCCCGGCCGAGGGCGCGACCATCCGCGGCGTGACGGTCTTCGCCTCTTTCATTTCGATCGGCTGCTCCTCTCGGCTGAGGATGCGTTCGATCGGATTCTTATCCGGCCGATTATAGGCAACCCGATTCGCAGTCTCGGTCTTCGGCTGCGGCGGAACGATCTTGGCGGGCGAACTGTCCGCCTTGATGACCGGCGGCGGGCCTGAATGCTCGGCCATATAGGCGCGATAGCCGACCGCGCCCGCCGTGCCAATCACCGCGAGGCCGAGCACGGCCGCGATCGTCATCATGCCCCCACGGCGCCGTTCGCTCGGCAGCGGACCGATGTTCTCGTCGGCGTAATCGTAGGCCGGATCCGGCTCTGCGGCATCGTACGGCTCGGCAGCGTTCGCCTCGTAATGCGGCGCTTCATAGGCCCGGGTTTCGGCCTCGTGCGATTCATCGTCCGCGTGCACGCTCGCATGCGCCGCATAAACGTCGCGCGACGGCTCCGCCACCTTTTCCGGAGCGGGCGGACGCGCCGTCGGGGGGGAGGCCGGCTCGGTTTGCGCGAAGGCGCGCGCGAGGCCAGGCTCGGGCGGGCGGTACATTCGCGGATCGCGCAAGCCGAGGCTGCGGGAAAGCTCGCGCGTTGCCGCCTCCAGCCGTTCGGATGCCGGCAGTTCGGAAGTCGTCGCGGCACTCGGGCGGGAGAATGTGCCGGCCGGGTGGCGTTCGGGATCGACGGCATCCTCCCGGCCGATCAGCCGCGCCAATTCGACCAGGGGATCGGAGTTTGCGGAGCGTGCGGCGGCCGCCGCCGCGCTCGACGTATAGGGCGGATTGGCGCGGGAGAATCGCAATTTGGTGTCCTCGGCCATGCGTCGTGTCGCCTTTCGGTTCGCTCGATCGCCGGGATGATCCGCCACAAGCGCCGATGCGTTACCCGGCGGACCGTGGGCCTTCAGCGCATCTCCTGTGGCGCGGCGACTCCGAGCAGCGTGAGCCCGGAGGCCAGTACTGTGACCACGCCCTGAAGCATCGCAAGGCGCGCGACGGTCAGTATCGGATCATCGAGGATAATGAAGCGTAAATGAGGCATCTGATTCCCCTGCGTCCAGTGCGCGTGCAACGCGCTGGCGAGGTCGTAAAGGTAGAACGCCACGCGATGGGGCTCGTGCGCGAGCGCGGCCGCCTCGATCACCCGCGGATACTGGGCGATTCGTTTCAAAAGTTCAATTTCTCCCGGATTATCAAGGCGTTCTAGAGAGGCCTTGAGAAGGAATTGAGACCGCGAATGCGGATCCTCGGGCAGATCGGGAACGGCCTCTCGCGCATTCCGGAAGACGGACTGGCAGCGCGCGTGGCCGTACTGAACATAGAAAACCGGATTGTCCCGGGATTGCTCGATCACCTTGGCGAGGTCGAAATCGAGTTGTGCGTCGTTCTTGCGGAAAAGCATCATGAACCGCACGGCGTCACGGCCGACTTCGTCGACCACTTCCCGCAGCGTGACGAAATCCCCTGCCCGCTTCGACATCTTGACGGGCTCGCCGCTGCGCAACAGGCGCACGAGCTGGACGATTTTCACGTCGAGCGCTGCAGCCCCGTCACTCACGGCGGCGACCGCCGCCTGCATGCGCTTGATATAGCCGCCGTGGTCGGCGCCCCAAACGTCGATCATCTGCCGGAAGCCGCGCCCGAACTTATCGGCGTGGTAGGCAATGTCGGCGGCGAAATAGGTGTGGGTGCCGTCGGACTTCACAAGCGGCCGGTCGATGTCGTCGCCATACGCCGTCGAGCGGAAGAGAAGCTGTTCGCGATCCTCCCAGTCCTCCACCGGCTGCCCCTTCGGCGGAGGAAGCCGGCCGCGATAGATGAGCCCGCGCGCTTCGAGATCGCGGATCATTTCACCGATCCGGCTGGGACTGCCTGTGGCCAATGACCGTTCGGAGAAGAACACGTCGTGGCGCACGTTGAGCGCAGCGAGGTCGTCGCGGATCGCGTCCATCATCATCGCGACAGACCTGTCGCGCACGATCGGCAGCCACTCGGCCTCGCTCCGCGCCTTAAGGGACGGTCCGAATTCGGCGGCGAGCGCACGTCCGACGGGGATGAGGTAGTCGCCGGGATACATTCCCTCGGGGATTCCGCCGATATTCTCTCCAAGCGCCTCGCGATAACGCAGGAAGGCCGAGCGGGCGAGGACATCCACCTGGGCGCCGGCGTCGTTGATGTAATATTCGCGGGTGACGCGGTAACCGGTGAACGCGAGGAGATTGGCGAGGGCATCGCCGAAAACCGCGCCGCGGCAATGGCCCACATGCATCGGTCCGGTGGGATTGGCCGAGACATATTCCACGTTGATGGCTTCGCCCGCGCCGATGGTCGAGCGCCCATAGTCCGTTCCCGCCCGCAAGGCGGCGCGCAGTTCTTCGTACCAAGCCGCGCGCGCGAGTGTCAGATTGATGAATCCGGGCCCCGCGACCGTCACGGCGGCAAAGAGCGGATCGCGCTTTAGCGCCTCGGCGAAAATTTCGGCGAGCTCGCGCGGCCGCCGGCCTGCCTGTTTGGCGAGAACCATGGCGGCATTGGTCGCCATGTCGCCGTGGGCGGGATCGCGGGGTGGTTCGACCACCACTTGCGCCGTATCGAGCCCGGCCGGAATGGCGCCGCAGGCGCCGAGATCGGCGATCGCGGTCTGGACCCGCCCGAGCACCTGGGCGAAGAGGTGAGATTGCGGCGGCGCGGGCGCGGTCATGGACTCTCGCTGATACGGGTCGGAAACGCCGGCGCGGCTATCGCAAATCCGGGGTCGAGTCAAAGTAACGGGCGTGCTCCGCCAGCGCGAAATTGTCCGTCATCCCGGCGATGAAATCGCCGATGCGCCGCGCCCGCGCCGTTTCCGGCTCTTCGGCGAAACCCTGGCGCCAGTCCGGCGGCAGGGTTTCCGGTCGCGCGCTGAAGTGGCAGAACAGGTTATGAACAACCTCCTTCGCCTCGGAGGTCACCCGCACGATGCGCGGATGCCGGTACATGCGGGGGTAAAGGAACGCCTTGATGGCGCGATCGGCCTCCGCCAGCGCCGGAGAAAAGGCGACGAGCGGCTCCGGGGCACACCGCACATCCTCGGCCGAGCGGGCCGGCAACTCGGCAAGGCGCCGATCGGAGGCGCTGACCACATCTTCGATCATGCGGGTGATGAGCCGGCGCACCAGTTCGTGCGCAAGCCTGGTCGGGTCGATGCCCGGATGGGCCTTGCGCGCCTCCGCCATGATGTCGCCGAGAAACGCCACATCCGCGAGATCGCTTAGGTCGAAAAAGCCGGCGCGGAGGCCGTCGTCGATGTCGTGGGCGTCGTAGGCGATGTCGTCCGCGATGGCTGCGGCCTGGGCCTCTGCGGTTCCCTGGGTCCAGGATGGAATGGCAAGGTCTTCGAGGAGCGCCGTGAGGGCGGCGGGAACACCTCTCCCGGCGTAGCGGAGACTCGGCCGACCATCCCGATTCGTCAGCGGCCCGTTGTGTTTGATGAGGCCCTCGAGCGTCTCCCAAGTCAGGTTGAGGCCGTCGAAGGCCGCATAGCGGCGTTCGAGCCGCGTGACGACCCGCAGAGTCTGGACATTGTGATCGAACCCGCCGCATTCGGCGAGGCACTGATCGAGGGCCTGCTCTCCGGCATGGCCGAAGGGCGGATGGCCGAGGTCATGGGCAAGCGCCAGCGCTTCGGCGAGGTCTTCGTCGAGTCCGAGAGAGCGCGCGAGGGAGCGGGCGATCTGGGTGACCTCGAGCGTATGCGTCAGTCGCGTGCGGTAATGGTCCCCTTCGTGGACGATGAACACCTGGGTCTTGTGTTTGAGGCGGCGAAAGGCGGTCGAGTGGATGACGCGGTCGCAATCGCGCCGAAAGACGTTGCGGGCCGCGCTCTCGGGCTCCGCAAAGCGCCGTCCCCGGCTCAAGCCCGGGTGCGCGGCATAGGCAGCGCGCTCCCGCCCTGTCTCCACCGCCATTCCGAAAGCCCCACGATTGACCTGCCTGCGGGCGCCACATAACTATCCGCCAGAGGCCATGGCAATGCGGACGAGGCCCGGCCAGCCGAGGAGCGCCTCAGAATGAGTGAGATCAGGGTCAGCGAACGGGCTGCGCGCCGGATCGGCGACATCCTACGCAACGAACCCCCCGGCACGATGCTGCGCGTGAGCATCGAGGGGGGCGGCTGCTCAGGATTTCAGTACAAGTTCGACATGGAGCGCGAGCGTGCGCCGGACGACATCGCGCTTGAACGCGACGGCGTTGTCGTGCTCGTCGATCCCATCTCGTCCCAATATCTTGCGGGCGCCGAAATCGACTTCGTGGAAGACCTGATCGGCTCGGCGTTCAAGGTTCATAATCCGAACGCCACCGCCTCCTGCGGCTGCGGGACGAGTTTTTCGATCTGAAGGCGCCGCGCCGAGTGACGACGCTGTCCCGCGGCGCGTTGCCGGCCGAATGCATCCGCCCCTATCGGCCGCCGGAGACCCGCAGGATCGTCCCCGCGACATAGGATGCGGCATCCGACAGCAGATAGAGGATCGCCTCGGCGACCTCCTCGGCACGGCCCGCGCGGCCGATCGGCACGGTCGGACCCACCCGCTCGACGCGTCCCGGCGGCTGGATTTCGGTGTCGATCAGCCCGGGAGAGACGGCATTGACGCGAATTCCTTCTCCCGCCACCTCGCGCGCCAGGCCGACGGTCATGGAGTCGATCGCCCCCTTCGAGGCTGCGTAAAGGACATATTCGCCGCCACCGCCAAGAACGGATGCCATCGACGACAGGAGGACGATGCTGCCGCCCTGCCCGCCGTGCTTCTGCGACATGCGCTTGATTGCGGCGCGCGTGCAGTAGAAGGCGCCCGCGACATTGACCGCAAGCACCTGCTGAATGTCCTTGTCGGCAAGCGACTCGACGCGGGAGACAGGCCCGGTGATGCCCGACGAATAGACGAAATGCGTAAGACGCCCGAGCGTGGCGTCCACCGTCTCGAACAGCGTTTCGACCTCCAACTCCTGCGCGACGTCGGCCTGGATGGCGACCGCGCGACGCCCGGCCGCCTTGACCTCGGCGACGACCTTCTCCGCCGCGCCCGCATCGGACCGATAGTTCACCGCAACGTCGAATCCGCGCTTGGCCGCAAGGCGTGCCGTCGCTGCCCCGAGACCGCGGCTGCCTCCGGTAATGAGTAGCACGGGCGCTGTCGCCATTCTCTTCTCCAGTCTATTTTTCCCCCGCCAGCAGGCGGCGCTTCCTGCGATTGCGCCCCGCGATCACGTTGATCGTCTCAACGGCGGCGGCGAACGCCATCGCAAAGTAGATGTAGCCGCGCGGGATGTGTACGGCAAATCCGTCCGCCACCAGCGCAACACCGATCAGAACGAGGAAGGCGAGTGCCAGCATCTTGGTCGTCGGATGACGCTCGATAAACCCGGAAACGGGGCCCGACGCGAGATACATGACGATCATCGCGAGCACCACGGCTGCCACCATCACTTCGATATCCCGCGCCATGCCGATCGCCGTGATAATCGAATCGAGGGAAAAGACCATGTCGATCACCGCAAGCTGGACCACGACCCAGGCAAAGGCCGCTTTCGCCGAGACGGCGTCCGCCTCATGATTCTCGCTCACGTCGACCTCCGCGTGGATCTCCCGCGTCGCCTTGGCGATCAGAAAGAGCCCTCCGGCAATCAGAATCAGATCGCGCCAGGAAAAATCGTTGGAGAAGACCGTGACGAACGGCGCCGTCAGGCCCATCAACCAGGCCAGGCTGGCGAGAAGCAGCACCCTGAACAGAAAGGCGAGCGCGAGACCGATCTGCCGCGCATGCCGCGCCTTCGGTTCGTCAAGACGGGAGACGAGCAGCGATACGAAGATGATGTTGTCGATACCGAGCACGATTTCGAGCGCCGTCAGAGTGACCAGCGCCGCCCAGGCGTTCGGGTCGACCAGTAGCTCCCACATCGGTTATCTCCAGGCACGCCCGCGGCCGAATCCGGCCAACAGGAAGTAAAGACCGATCGCGCTCAACCCCGCGACGACCCACGTCGCCGGCGCCAGCCGTTGCGCCAGCGCAAGCAGCGCAAGCCCGCACCAGAGTGCCAGCAGCACGATGTTGAGATTGCGTCCGCGTGCGACGCGCAGCGGATGCACGAAGGGCACCGGCGCAAAGGTGACCGCGGCCAGCGCCGTGACGGCGGCAAGCGCGAGCCAAGGCTCCGGGCGCAATACGAAAAGGTAGAAGGCGACAACATTCCAGGTCGCCGGAAAGCCCATGAAATAGTTGTCAACGGTCTTCATCCGCGTATCGGCGAAGTAGAGCGCCCCCGTGCAGGCGATGAGAACGCCGGCCGGAACGGCGGCGACCGGGGGCAGCAGTTCGCCGACCGCAATGGCATAGGCCGGAACGAACACATAGGTGAGAATGTCGACGACGAGGTCGAGGACGTCGCCTGACCAACGCGGCGTGGTGCGCCGCACGTCGAGCCGCCGGGCCAGCGTTCCGTCGATACCGTCGACGATCAGGGCGCAGCCGAGCCAGAGGAACATTTCCGTCCATTGGCGCTCGGTCGCTGCCAGCACCGCAAGAAGCGCGAACGCCGCGCCGGACGCCGTGAGAAGATGGACGCCGAAGGCGGTCGCGCGCCGGAAGGGGCCCGCATGCCCGTGCAGATCGTCGAATGATCTCATGACCGGTTCTTGCCCTTTCGCCAACGCCTGCGCGGCGCAAACCGCATTCTCCAGAGGACAAGCCTATGATAGGGCTCTTTTGTCATGCACGATGACCTCTCTCATGCGCTGGCGGAACCCTTCGATGTTGCGGTCGTCGGAGGCGGGCCGGCAGGCTTGACGGCGGCGGTGGCGCTTGCGCGCGCCGGCGTTTCGACGGCGTTGATCGCGCCGCTGCATTGCGGCGACAACCGCACCACCGCGCTTCTGGCCGGCTCGGTCGCCGTCCTCGAACGGCTCGAGGTGTGGGAGCGCTGCCGCGAAGACGCCGAGGCGCTTTGCGCGATCCGCATCATCGACGACCGGGGCGGGCTTGTCCGGGCGCCGGAAGTTTTGTTCGACGCGGCGGAAATCGGCCTCGACGCCTTCGGCTACAACATCCCGACAGAGCGGCTGGTGGCTGCGCTCGCCGCACGCGCTGCGACCTTGCCGACCCTCAGAATCGTGCCGCGACCCGCGGCAGCCGTGGTGACGGGCGATGACCGCGTGGCGATAAGACTTTCCGAGGGCGAAACACTCACGGCGCGCCTCGTGGTCGGTGCGGACGGGCGTGCCTCGCTGTGCCGCCAAGCGGCCGGAATCGCGACCCGGACCTGGCACTATCCTCAATCGGCGTTGACCTGCAACGTCACGCATTCGCGACCGCACCGAGGCGTTTCCACCGAGTTCCACACGGCAGCCGGGCCGTTCACGCTCGTACCGCTTCCCGGAAACCGCTCGGGCCTCGTTTGGGTTGCGCGGTCCCGGACCGCGGAACGTTTGCGGGAGCTGGACGAGACCAGGCTCTCCGCGGCGATCGAGCGTCAGGCCCAGTCGTTTCTCGGGACCATGAAGGTTGAGGGCGCGCGCGGCCTGTTTCCGCTTTCCGGAATGAGCGCCGAGCGCTTCGCCGACCGGCGGATCGCCCTGGTGGGCGAAGCGGCGCACGTGATCCCGCCCATCGGGGCGCAGGGCTTCAATTTGGGGCTGCGCGATGCCGTGACAATCGCCGACCTGGCCGCGCAAGCGATGCGCTCCGGCGGCGATCCGGGCGCTTCCGCGCTGCTTGCCCGCTATGCCGCCGAACGCGGCGCGGATGCCGGGCTCCGCTCCGCCGCCGTCGATCTGCTCAACCG
>DASTKH010000008.1:0-32070 GCA_035716025.1 Xanthobacteraceae bacterium | reverse complement strand
GCCGAACCGGTCGGCCCGCAGGACGATCAGCGTGTTGGCGGTCGGAATGTCGAGACCCGACTCCACGATCGTCGTCGACAGCAGAACGTCATACTTGCCGTCGTAGAACGCCGCCATGATGTCTTCGAGAACGCCGGCCGGCATCTGTCCGTGCGCCACGGCAACCCGCACTTCCGGAACGTGATTATCCAGGAACTCCTTCGCGCCGGGGAGATCTTCGATGCGGGGACAGACGAAAAAGGCTTGGCCGCCGCGGTAACGTTCGCGCAGCAAGGCCTCCCGCACCACGAGCTCGTCGAACGGCGTCACAAACGTGCGCACCGCGAGCCGATCGACCGGCGGCGAGGCGATGATCGAGAGTTCCCGCACGCCCGTCAATGCGAGCTGCAGCGTGCGCGGGATCGGCGTCGCGGTGAGCGTGAGGACGTGCACCTCGGCGCGCAGCTGTTTCAGCCGCTCCTTGTGCGCGACGCCGAAGTGCTGCTCCTCGTCGACGATGATGAGGCCGAGATCCTTGAACCTCATCGATTTGCCGAGCAGCGCGTGCGTGCCGATCACGATGTCGATCGTGCCGTCGGCGAGCCCCTTCTTGACGTCACGCAGTTCCGCGGCCGAAACGAGACGGGACGCCTGCGCGATCTTCACCGGAAAGCTGCGGAACCGGTCCGTGAAGGTTTTGGTGTGCTGCCTTGCGAGCAGTGTCGTCGGCACCACCACCGCGACCTGTTTGCCGTTCATCGCGGCGATGAAAGCGGCGCGCAACGCGACCTCGGTCTTGCCGAACCCCACATCGCCGCAGACGAGACGATCCATCGGCCGTCCGGAGGCGAGATCGTCGATCGTGGCGTCGATTGCGGCACGCTGATCGTCCGTCTCCTCGTAAGGGAACCCGGCGCAGAACTCGTCGTAAAGGCCGGCAGGAACGGTCAAACGCGGCGCTTCGCGCAATTGCCGTTCGGCCGCGATCTTGATGAGCGCGCCGGCCATCTCGCGGATGCGGCTCTTCATCCGCGCCTTGCGCGCCTGCCACCCGCCTCCGCCGAGCCGGTCGAGCTGAACGCCGGTCTCCTCCGAGCCGTAGCGGCTCAGAAGTTCGATGTTCTCGACCGGCAGAAACAGCTTGTCGCCACCGGCATAGTGTAGTTCCAGGCAATCATGCGGCGCGCCGGCGGCTTCGATAGCCCTGAGCCCCGCGAAGCGGCCGATTCCGTGATCGACATGGACGACGAGGTCGCCTTCCGTGAGGCTCGTCACCTCCGCAATGAAATCCTGGGCGCGGCGCGCCGTACGCCGCGGCCGCACCAAGCGGTCGCCGAGGATGTCCTGTTCGCTGATGACGGCGGCATCCGCCGTTTCGAAGCCGCTTTCGAGCCCGAGCACTGCAAGTGCCACGCTGCTGCGCGGCTGGGCGAGCGCCTGCGGCCAGGAGGCGACGTCCACGAGGTTGGCAAGCCCGTGCTCTTCGAGCACGTGCCCCATGCGCTCGCGCGAGCCTACGCTCCACAGCGCGATGACGACGCGCTTGCGGTCGGTCTGCAGGGCCTGAACATGGCGGGCGACGGCCTCGAAAACATTGGCGTTGGGTTCGCTGCGCTCGGCCGCGAAATTGTGGCCTTGCCGCGTCTCAAGATCGATCGCCTCTCCCGTGCCCTCCGGCGCCGCAAAGGGGCTCGCTGCGGCGACGGCCGCGGTTTCAAGACGGGTCTGCCACTCGGCTTCAGCGAGATAGAGCCGGTCCGGCGGCAGCGGATGATAGGGCGGCCCGGAATGCGCGGCTTCGAGCGCGCTGCGCCGCGATTCATAATAGTCCTTGATCTGCGCAAGCCGCTCTTTCGCCGCGTCCTCGACGAGCGGCTCGAGGAAGACGGGCGTATCCGGGACGTAATCGAACAGGGTTTCGAGCCGGGGCTGGAACAGCGGCAGCCAATGCTCCATGCCCGGATGGCGGCGCCCTTCGCTCACCGCCTCGTAGAGCAGATCGTCGCGCGAGGGCGCACCGAAAGCCTCCGCATAACCGCGGCGGAAATTGCGGATCGTCTCGGTCGTGAGTTGAAATTCTGCGGCGGGAACGAGGTCGAGGCTGCGCAACTGCCCGACGGTGCGCTGGGTTTCGGCATCAAAGCTGCGGATCGACTCAAGCGTGTCGCCGAAGAAATCGAGCCGGATGGGCAGATCGAGACCCGGCGGGTAGAGGTCCAGAATGCCGCCGCGAACCGCATATTCGCCCGGCTCGCGAACCGTGGAAGCGCGGCTGTAGCCGTTGAGTTCGAGCCATTGCCGCACGCCGTCCATGGCCAGCACATTGCCGGGCGCGGCGGAAAGCGCCCTTGTCGCGGTGAGTGTCCGCGCCGGGACGCGCTGAAGGATGGCGTTAACGGTCGTCAAGAGCACGGCCGGCCTGTCCCGGCCGCTGACGCGGGCAAGCCGCGAGAGCGTCATCATGCGCTGAGCGACCGTCCCCGCGTGCGGCGAAACGCGGTCGTAAGGCAGGCAGTCCCAGGCGGGGAATTCCAGCACTTCGATGTCGGGCGCAAAGAAGGCGAGCGCACGCCCGAGCGCCGCCATCCGCGGTCCGTCCCGGCAGACGGCGAGGAGCGCGACCGCGGGCGCGCGCGACCGCGCCGCCACCGCGCGGGCGAGGTCGCCCGCAACGAGCCCCTCCGCGCCGTCGGCGACGCGCGCGAGGGTGAGCCGCCGGCCCGGCTTCAGCTTGTCGGCAGGAGATGGCGCCATTCCCGGTCAGCCCCCGTGGAAGGCGATCCAGCGCCGGAAGAGCGGCGTGTCATACTGTGCGGGAACCCGTTCTTCACCCGTGATCCAGGCATAAAGCAAAGGATCCGGCAGTTCGATCCAGGCCTCGACCTCCGCGAGTTCGGCTTCGCTCAGCGCAGGGAGCACCGTGTCCAGAAACCGTCCCATGACAAGGTCCATTTCGCGGGTACCCCGGTGCCATGAACGGAACAGCACCTTGCGCCGCCGCAGGTCCAGTCCTTCGCTCGAAAGCGTGCTTCCGCTCATTCAGTTCCTCGCGCTTCGGCCGAACGCCAAAAGCCCGGACGGGCCGGGCGAAGGTTGATATAGCGATCCGAAACGGCATTGTCATGGAGGAGCCGCGAATTTCGCGGGCACATTCCTTCGCTGTTCGACATGGAGAGGATGGCGCGTGCGACCTTCTTCGCTCGACCCGCTGTTCGCGCCGTTAACGAGCCTACCCGGCATCGGGCCGAAGCAGGAAAAGCTCTTTGCGCGGCTCGTCGGACGGGGCGAGGCGGCGTCGCCGCGCGTGCTCGACCTTCTGTTCCATCTGCCGTCCGGTCTGATCGACCGCAGCAAGCGGCCGCTGCTGCGGGACGTGAAGCCGGGGGACGTCGTGACGATCGCCGTCACCATCGATCGGCATCACCCGCCGCCCCGGGGACGCAGCCGGGCGCCCTACCGCATCTATGCGCACGACGAGACCGGCGACATCGTTCTCACCTACTTCAATGCGCAGCGACCTTACCTGGAAAAGCTGTTTCCGGAGGGGGCCCTTCGCTACGTCTCGGGTACGGCGGCGATGTGGGAAGGGATGCTGCAGATGGTGCATCCCGATCATGTGATCGCGGAAACCGAGCTTGGCCGGTTGCCCGCGATCGAGCCGATCTATCCGCTCACCGAAGGACTGGGACAGCGCCAAGTCGGCCGCGCCATCGACGCTGCCCTCGCGCGCGTTCCGCGCCTGCCCGAGTGGCAGGAGCCGCAATGGCTCGGCACCCGCGGATGGCCGTCCTTCCGGGACGCGATCGAGGCCCTGCATCACCCCGGGCACGTCGACGCGTCGGCGCCGGAAAGTCCGGCATGGGCGCGCCTCGCCTATGACGAGCTCCTGGCCGGACAACTCACGCTTGCCCTGCTCCGCGCAAAGCTGCGCCGGCCCCGCGGACAGCGTCATAAGGGCGACGGGCGCCTCCGCGAAAGGCTCCTCCGCGCCCTGCCCTATTCTCTCACCGCCTCGCAGCAGAGGGCAATCCAGGAGATTGCCGCGGATCTCGCGCGTCCGGAGCGGATGCTGCGCCTCCTGCAGGGGGACGTGGGTTCGGGCAAGACCGTGGTCGCACTCACGGCCGCCGCGATCGTCGTGGAAACGGGCCGGCAGGCGGCGCTGATGGCTCCGACCGAAATCCTGGCCCGCCAGCATTACGAGACCATCCGGCCGCTCGCGGAAGCGGCGGGCCTGCGCAGCGTGCTGATCACCGGGCGGGAGCGCGCCCGTGAACGCAAGCCGGCCCTCGCGGCGCTGGCGACAGGCGCCGTCGATATCGCGGTCGGAACGCATGCACTTTTTCAGGAGGCGATCGCTTTCAAGAACCTCGGACTGGCGATCATCGACGAGCAGCATCGGTTCGGCGTCCATCAGCGCCTCGCGCTGGCGCAGAAGGGCGAAGCCGTCGACGTGCTCGTGCTGACGGCGACGCCGATTCCGCGCACCCTCGTTCTCACCTATTTCGGCGACATGGACGTATCCCAGCTGCGCGAAAAGCCGGCGGGTCGTCCTCCGATCGACACGCGGCGCGTCTCGCTAACCCGGCTCGACGAGGTGATCGAGGGAGTCGGCCGTGCCATCGAGTCCGGTCAACGCGTCTACTGGGTCTGCCCGCTCGTCGAGGAGTCCGAGCTGGTCGACCTTGCCAATGCGCAGGAACGCTTCGCGATGCTGCGCGCGCGCTTCGGCGACGTAGTGGATCTCGTCCACGGCCGCATGAAAGGCGCCGACAAGGACGCAGCCATGGCGCGTTTCGCGGCCGGAACGACGCGCCTGCTTGTCGCGACGACGGTGATCGAGGTCGGCGTCGACGTGCCCGAGGCCACGGTCATGGTGATCGAACACGCCGAGCGCTTCGGCCTTGCGCAACTGCACCAGTTGCGCGGACGGGTTGGGCGCGGCACGGCGCCTTCCACCTGTCTGCTCCTTTACCGCGCGCCGCTCGGTGCGACCGCCAAGGCGCGGCTCGCCATCATGCATGAGACGGACGACGGCTTTCGCATTGCCGAAGAGGATCTGAGGCTGCGCGGCGAAGGCGACGTTCTCGGCACCCGGCAGAGCGGCATGCCCGGCTTTCGCATCGCGCGCCTCGAGGCTCATGGCTCGCTCGTGGAGGCGGCGCGCGATGACGCCGCGCTCATGCTGGTGCGCGACCCGAACCTTGAGACGCCGCGCGGGCAGGCGCTACGGCATCTTCTCTATCTGTTCGAGCGCGACGCGGCGATCCGGCTCCTGCGCGCCGGATAGGATCCGCGCATGCGGGCCTATTTCGCCGGTACCTGCGTGTGCGCGCGGGCGGCCTTCGCCCGGGCCTGCTCGACGAGGGCGGAGAGCGCCTTCTGCGGATCTCCGCCGCCGGGCTGGATCATGCCGGCGCTCATGATCAGCTTCGCGGCCTCCTCGACGGGGATGTTGATCTCGAGCACCGCGCGGCGCGGAAGATAGAAGAAAAAGCCCGTGGTCGGGTTCGGCGTGCAGGGCATGAAGACCGAAACATGTTCTTCCGGGGGAAGCACGGCGCTGATGTCGGCGCTCGGCGGGGTCGAGAGGAACACGAGCGACCAGGTGCCCGGCATCGGATATTCGATGAGCCCCACCCTGCGGAAGCTCGAACCGGTCTGCGAAAACAGCGTCTCGAACACCTGCTTGAGGCCGCGGTAGAGCGGCCGGATGATCGGCATGCGCACGAGGATCATCTCCCCCGCCTCGAACAGGGTGCGTCCGACCAAGTTGGCGGTGAAGAAGCCGAGCAAGGTAAGCGCGACGAAGGCGATGACGAGCCCGAACCCGGGCATCTTGATGGGCAGATAGGTCTCGGGCCTGTAGGCGACAGGGATGAACGGCCGCACCAAGTCGTCCACCCAGGTGACGAACGACCAGACGAGCCACAGCGTGATCGCGACCGGACCGGCCACGATCAGCCCCGTGAGAAAATACTTGCGAATCCGGCTTCCGAAGCTGTGATGGACGGGATGCTCGACCACACCGGCGGCCGGCGGCTCGAGCGGCTGGTTGGGGGCGCTCATCATGACCTTTCGTACGCGGACATGGCCCAATTATATCGGATTTGTCCGGCCCGCGCGCCAGGGGCGGGTTTTGGCGTGCCGCCGCCGGCGGTGTGGACCTTGCTACTCCACCGTGACGGACTTCGCGAGATTGCGCGGCTGGTCGACGTCCGTGCCCATGGTGACCGCCGTGTGATAGGCGAGAAGCTGCACCGGAATGGCATAGACAAGTGGCGCGACCGTGGCCGCCATCTCCGGCAGCGTCAAGGTCATGTAAGGCTCTCCCGCCGCCTCGCGCGCCCCCTTCGGATCGGTGATGAGGATGATGCGGCCGCCCCGCGCCGCCACCTCCTGCATGTTGGACATGGTCTTCTCGAAGATGCGGTCGTAGGGCGCAATTACGACCACCGGCATGGTCTCGTCGACGAGCGCGATCGGCCCGTGCTTGAGCTCGCCCGCCGCGTAGCCTTCGGCGTGAATGTAGGAAATTTCCTTGAGTTTCAGTGCGCCTTCGAGCGCCAGAGGAAAGCTCGTGCCGCGCCCGAGATAAAGCACGTCGCGGCTTTTCGCGATCTCGCGCGCCAGCTTTTCGATCTCCGGTTCGAGCTTCAGCGCTTCCGTGATGTGTCGCGGCGTCTCGATCAGCGCATGAACGAGCCGCGCTTCGTCCTCCTCCGTGAGCACGTCCCGCCTGCGTCCGGCGGCGATGGCCAGGCAGGCGAGCGCGGCAAGCTGGCAGGTGAAGGCCTTGGTCGAGGCGACCCCGACCTCGGGACCGGCAAGCGTCGGCAGCACCACGTCGCTCTCGCGGGCGATCGTCGAAGTCGTGACGTTGACGACCGAACAAATGTGCTGCCCCTGCGCCTTGGCATAGCGCAGCGTCGCAAGCGTGTCGGCGGTTTCGCCCGATTGCGACACGAATAACGCCATGCCCCCGGGCAGGAAGGGCGCTTCGCGATAGCGAAACTCCGAGGCGACGTCGATCTCGACGGGCAGACGGGCAAAGCGCTCGAACCAATATTTGGAGACGAGCCCGGCATAATAGGCGGTCCCGCAGGCCGAGATGGCAACCCGCGTGATCTCGCGAAAATCGAAGGGCAAGTCCTGCGGCAGCCGCACCCGCTCTTCGGCCATGTCGAGATAATGCGCGAGCGTGTGGCCGACCACTTCCGGCTGTTCGTGGATCTCCTTGGCCATGAAATGGCGGTGATTGCCCTTGTCGACCAGCATAGCGCCGGCCGGCGTTTTGATGATCGGGCGGACCACCGGATGCCCGGCCGCGTCGAAAACTTCGGCACCGGAGCGGCGAATGACGGCGCAGTCGCCGTCTTCCAGATAGCTGATCGCATCGGTGAACGGCGCGAGCGCGATGGCATCCGACCCGATATACATTTCGCCGCGGCCGTAGCCGATGGCGAGCGGCGGCCCGTTGCGGGCGCCGATCAGCAGGTCCTCTTCGCCTGCGAACAGAAAGGCGAGCGCAAATGCGCCGCGCAGCCGCGGCAGCGCCGCCCGCACCGCGGCAACAGGGTCCTTGCCGCGCGCCATTTCCTGCGTGACGAGGTGGGCGACCACCTCGGTATCCGTTTCCGTCGCGAAGGTGACGCCGGCAGCGGCGAGCTCGTCGCGGAGATCGCGGAAATTCTCGATGATGCCGTTGTGCACCACCGCGAGCCGGTCCGTCGCATGCGGGTGGGCGTTGGTTTCGTTTGGCCGACCGTGCGTTGCCCAGCGTGTGTGGCCGATGCCGCAGGTGCCGCGAAGCGGCTCCTGCGCGAGCCGCAGTTCCAGGTTCCTGAGCTTGCCTTCCGCGCGGCGGCGCACAAGGCGCCCGTTCTCCAGGGTGGCCACGCCCGCCGAGTCGTAGCCGCGGTATTCAAGGCGTTTGAGCGCCTCGATCATTGGCACCGCGACGGGCTCGCGCCCCAATATGCCAACGATTCCGCACATGGAAGTCGTACCCCCGAAGTCAGCGTGGCCCCTGCGTTCTAAATGCGGGCCAGGAAATCGCCGGCGATCACGAAGGATTGCGCCGTGTGACAGGCGCGGCGGCAGCGTGCGCCCTATTTGGACGGAGCCTGCTGCTTCCGCCCTGTCTTGTGCCCGTTCTTGGGCTCTTCGCGCAAGCGCTTGGCCCAGCCTTGCTTCACCACCTGCCGGCCGCGGCCGAGGGCGAGCGCATCGGCAGGAACGTCCTCGGTGATCACCGAGCCCGAACCGACATAGGCGCCCTCGCCGATACGCACCGGGGCGACGAGCGCGCTGTTCGAGCCGATGAAGGCCCCCGCTCCGATGTCCGTGTGATGCTTGGCGGCGCCGTCGTAATTGCAGGTGATGGTTCCCGCCCCGACATTTGCGCCGGACCCGACCCGGGCATCGCCGATATAGGAGAGGTGATTGGCCTTGGCTCCGGCTTCGATCACGGCCGCCTTCGTCTCGACGAAATTGCCGATGCGGGCGCGTTCCCCGATGCGGGATCCCGGTCGCAGCCGCGCATAGGGCCCGATCGATGCGTTTCTTCCGACATGCGCCCCTTCGAGATGCGAGAAGGCATGAATCACCGCCCCCTCCTCAACGATCACGCCGGGGCCGAAGACGACATAGGGTTCGACGACGACGTCCGGCGCGAGCCGTGTGTCGGCCGAGAGATGCACCGTTTCCGGCGCAACCAGCGTGACGCCTGCCTCCATCGCGGCGGCGCGCAGCCGTCGTTGCAGCACGGCTTCGGCCTCAGCGAGCTGCGCTCGCGTGTTGATCCCGCGCACTTCATCCTCCTCAGCTTCCAGAGCCACCGACTTGAAGCCAAGCGTGGCTGCGACCGTCACAGCATCGGTCAGATAGTATTCGTTCTGCGCATTAACGTTTCCGATCCGTTCCAGAATCGTGAGCGCCGCATCGCCTCTCAGGGCCATCACCCCCGCATTGCACAGGCCGACGGCCCGCTCGGCGGCGTTGGCATCCTTGTCTTCGCGGATCGCAGCGAGCCGATCCCCGTCCAAAATCAGCCGCCCGTAGCCGGTTGGATCGGCGGGCCGGAAGCCCAGCACGGCAACGGCCACCTCACCTCCGACGGCGGTTCGCAGACCGCTCAGCGTGGAGGCTTCAAGCAGCGGCGTATCGGCGAAGACGACCAACACCGCGTCGTATCCGCGGGCGATTGCGGCGGCGGCGCGGAGCGCCGCATGTGCGGTGCCGCACCGTTCCTCTTGGATGTAGACTTCGGCGTCGGGAACCTGCCGGGTGATTTCCGCCGTCACGGCGTCATGGCCCGGGCCGACCACCACCGCGATGGCATCGGCCCCCGCCTGCCGCACCGACGACAGCACATGCGCGATCATGGGCCGCCCGCCGATGCGATGCAGCACCTTGGGCTGCCGGGAGCGCATACGCTTGCCTTCGCCGGCGGCAAGCACAACCGCAAGACATGTTGCCTTTGTCACGCCGACCGTCCGTGGGAGATGGTCCGATTCACCCTGATCATCCGCGCGGGCCGTTCCCTTTTCCTAAATCGCGACAGGAACGCACCCTCAGGGACGTGCCCGTCATAGACGAGGGTCTTGCGAAACAAAATAGGCGGAAAGGCCGCTCGACGCGCGCCCCCGTGGCGCCAAAACCCCGCGGGGCGCGAACTTGCTATCCTGACCGGGCTGATTCGACGTGGGAGACAGGGGATGGCATCACCCGCCGCCGTCGATCCGATGGAGGATGCGGACGAGGGCCTGGACATGCGGCAGATCGGTCGTTCGGCCGGCTGGATCGGCCTTGCCATGGTGGCGGTCATCGGAGCCGTCGCCGCGGCGCGATCGGATTCCGGCTTGCGACGGATTAGCGAGGCGCTCGACCGGCATGCGGACCGGACCGCGGTCGCGTCGAGACCCGGGCCTCCTGCGGTCGCGGCATCCCTGCAACGTCTCGCGGCCGAAACGCAGCGGCTGTCGCAAACGGTCCAAGCGCTGGCCGCCGACAGGGATCGCATCCTGCAGCGCCTTGCAATGTTTGAAAGCGCGGCCGACGTCACCGGGTCGGTGGCGCCTGCGCGCAAGCCTGATCCGCCGAAGGCCGCCCCCGCAGGCACAGGGGCGGCTGCCCCCGCCGTCGCTTCGGTGACCCTGATCCCCCCGCCCCAATCCGAGGCCGCGGATCCTGGCGCGGCCTCCATGAACCCGGGGGCGAGGGATACGAAAGCCGCGGGAGTGCCGGGCGCCGCGCACAAGCCGCAGGACTCCGCCGGCCTGGCGGCGGAGTCGCGGATTACGCGCACGCAGTTCGGCGTCGATCTCGGCGCCGGTGCGGATCTCGACGCGCTGCGCAGCCGATGGGAGACCATCAAGGGTCGGCACATGGCCGCGCTCGAGGGTCTGCAACCGCTTGTGGCGGTACGGGAGACCGCCTCCAAAGGCATCGAACTCCACCTGATCGCCGGTCCGCTGGCGAACGCTGCGGCGGCGGCCCGCCTCTGCGCGGCCCTTGCGGATGCGGGCGCCGCCTGCCAGCCCGGGCCTTACGACGGACAAACCCTTTCCCTGCGCTGACCCTGCTGGCGCTTGAAACCCTTGCCTCGGCGGGGCTATGTGCGCAGCACATCGAGGAACCGGACGTGGACGGCGAAGCGCGGCAAACCCGGCCTTTTGCGCCGACGGAGCGGCAACTGAACGTCTTGCTGACGATCGGCTTTCTGTCGGTCGGTTACGCGCTCTATCTGCGCTACCTCGCAATCGAGTACACGCCGGTGGGACTGGCTTGCCAGGCGGGCCTCGATACGTGGCTTTGCGCCACCCGAAAATTCGTGACCCTCTTGTTCAACCATTCGTTTTTCGGATGGCTTGCGCTCGGCGCGGCTCTGCTTCAACTGCTGCGGCCGTCGATCGTGCTGCTGGCCGTGGGCCTGGCCGCCGGCGGGTTCGGCATCGTGCTGTACAATGTCGGCCTTTCGTCGCTTGCCGCCGGCTTGCTTATTCTTTCGTTGGCCCGCGCCCGCCCCGCAGAAGCGTGAACGCAAGGGCGGCGGCGGCAGAAGCGGTCGCGAGCGACTGCCAGTTTGCGAAGCCTTCGTTGAAGGTCACGTAGACCGCCCCGACGGTAAGCGTTGCGGCCATGACGCGCTCGGCTGCTCCGCGTGGGGCCGCCCTTTCGCTTCGGGGGGCGAAAGACAGCAGCAGGAGCGGAAGCACGGCGCCCCACAGGGCCGGGAACGGAAAGTCGCGATAGCGCGGGTCGAACACGAGTGCGAGCAGGACCTGCACGGCAAGGACCCCCAAGGCAATCAAGCACAGTCCCAAAGCCACGGCCAATCGGGTGTCGGGGCGTTCTGCCTCGCCCCCAAGCAGCATGGCAAAGCGAGGCGGCCGTTCTCCGCGGCCGAGCGCGGCGGCCGCAAGCGGCGCTGCCGCCAGCGCAACGCCCACCAAGGCCGCCGACCGAAGCCACCCCCCGAGCCCCAGGCTCTCGACGGCGCCCTTTTCCAGGGTCCACCCGATCAGCCCGCCGGACCCCAGGGCCATGGCGGCGACCGCCGCCCAAAAGCTTGCGCCGCGGTCCCCCTTGCGGACTCCGGCGCCGAGGAAGGCCGCGAGAAATGTCGCGCCGGCGAGCAGTACGCCCGCGAGCGCCTGCAGTTTCCATGCCGGATGATTGGAAACCGGCCTGCCCCAGGTGAATTTGGGTTCGCGCTGCCGATCGTCGAAGAGCCCCCAATACCCGCCGACAGTGCCCTCCAGACGCCGCTTCCAAGGCTGATCGAATGCCTCGATGACGTTGACGCGGTAGCCGCCGCGCTGCGCGGCCGCGAGAATTTCGTGGAGAACGCGCGCCTGGTTTGCCGGAGAAGGCAAGGCCCCTTCCCGCATCCGGCCTGCACTCGGCCAGCCCGCCTCGCCGATAAGAATTTCCTTGTCGGGGAAGGCCGCCGCGACCCGCGCGCGGATGGCGTCGACATGGGCGGCGGCCTGAGCGGCCGGGATCGGGATGTCCTCCCAGTACGGCAGGATGTGGATCGTGACGAAGTCGACGGTCTCGGCGAGAGCCGCGTTGCGTAGCCAGAACTCCCAGACATCGGCATAGGTGACCGGAACGGGCACCGCCGCTTTGACTTCGCGGATCTTCGCCGCAAGGTCGACCGCCGACATTTCCCCCCGTAGCAGCACCTCGTTTCCTACGATGACCGAACGGATGACATCGCGGTGCTGGTTGGCAAGTGCAATGACGCGCCTGATCTGCTGTGCGTTCTTGTCGGGATGGCTCGAAAGCCACAGCCCCTGCATCACCTTCAGGCCGAACTTGCCGGCAAGCTCCGCGACCTGGTCCACGCCGTGCTCGATGGAATAGGTGCGCACGCAGTCCGTGATGCGGGACAGGCGCGCAAGGTCGGATTCGATCTGCGCCGCCGGGATCAAGGTGCCGGGTGCGAGGGGGTTCTGCTCGCCGCGGAACGGCGCGTAGGACACGCAATACAGCTTGCCGCTCGCCCCCAGCGGCGAAGGCGGCATAGACACGGGAGCGCCGAGCCACGCCCACATGCCGACGATGGCGGCCACGACCGCCGCGAGGAAAGCCAATCCGAGCCGCATGGGCGTCACTGGGTGTCGAAGGCCGCGGCTTACCCTGCCCGACGATCGCTGCCAAGCGCCGCCCGGATGATGTGCGCACCTTGACTGGACAAAACCGGTGAATTCGGTCATCAAAAGCGCCAGTCGCGCCACGCCCTTGCCGCGCTGCCGACCTATTTGCGTGTTCTCTCACCCCCGGTTCGTTCCGGGAAATTCCAAGTCACGATGTTCTCCATCCTGAAGAGTTGCTGGGTCGCGGGCCTGTTGGCGGCCGGCGTCCTTGCGTCTGCACCTGCTGCATTCGCGCAAAGCGGGGATCAAAAGAGTGCGGAGCAGAAAGCGGCCGCCGAGGCGAAGGAAGCCTCCAAGAAGATGGCTGAGGAATTTGCGGAGGCGGCCCGCATGGATGGGCCGGCCGGCAATCCCGAATGCGTCTGGCTCGGCCGCCGCGTGGTCAATCTGCTGTGGCGGGACGATCTCGACACGGCCTTTCGCCACCTCGACCTCTACGACCGGTTCGGCTGTCCGGGCGGTCATGTCCAGGCGACGTTTCGCTGCGTGATCCGCCAGGGCAACATCGATCCGAAGGCGCCGGAAAGCTTGAGCGCCCGCGTGCATGCCTGCTGGATCAATCCCGCGATGCAGCCGCAGGCCGCGGCTCCCCAGCCGCACGCCGGCGCGTCAGGAACCAAGCCGCAATAGCCGCATTGTTGCGGCGGAGCTCATGACGGCCTTCAATTCGCCATGAGCAGTGCCTAGCAAATTAACCGCCCTGACCCAGGGACTGTTTGCCGATAAAGCTCCTTATCGTTCGAACTCAGGGGACGGGTTCGCTCGAGTAGTCCAATTCCCCTATGGTTGGCGTCTGATGCGCGTCGCTGGAGTTGTCGTTGCGCTCGCCGTGTGCGTGCATGCAACGCTATGGTTCGTGACTCGCGAGGAACGAACTGCCCCGAATGTCGAGGGTCCCCTCGCCAGCATCTCTTACGCACCGTATCGCGGGTCGACCCATCCCGACAAAGCCACGCCGCCGACGGCAGAGGAGATCCGCGCCGATCTCAAGGCGCTCGCGCCGCACACGCGGGCGATCCGTACCTATTCGTCGACAGGGGGCGGCGAACTGGTACCCGCCATCGCCAACGAGTTCGGCCTCAAAGTCGCGCTCGGCATCTGGATCGACAAGGACGAGAAGCGGAATCAGCGCGAGATCGCGAATGCGCTCAATCTCGTCCGTAAGAACCACAACATCATCAGCATCGTGGTCGGCAACGAAACGATCTACCGCGCCGAGAAGACCGTCCCCGAACTCATGGAGATCATCCAGAAGGTCAAGCGCGAGGTGCAGGTGCCGGTGACGACCGGCGAAATCTGGAGCGTCTGGGTCGAGCATCCGGAGCTGGCTTCCGCCGTCGATTTCATCGCAGCCCACATCCTGCCCTACTGGGAAGGCTTCTCCGCCAATCAGACGGTCGACCTCTCCATCGAGTTCTACAACCGGCTGCGCCGCGTGCACCCGGGCAAGCGCATCGTGATCGCCGAGTTCGGCTGGCCGAGCGCCGGCTACAACCGACGCGCCGCTTTCCCCGGGCGCTTCGAACAGGCGCAGGTCCTGCGCGATTTCGTCTCCCGCGCGGACGCGCTCGGCATCGATTACAACATCATCGAAGCCTTCGATCAGCCTTGGAAAACGTTTGAAGGAAGCGTCGGGCCTTACTGGGGGCTGTGGGACGCGTCCGGCCATCGCAAGTTCCCCTGGAGCGGTCCGATCGCAGATCCCGAGCACAATAAGCTCGCCGTTCTGGCGGTCCTGGTCGGCTTCCTGATTTCGCTTCCCGTTCTTGCGATGAGCGCCGCCAGCCTCGGTCAGGCTTCGCTGCTCGCTATGGCCGCCCATGCCGTCGGCGGTTGGGTCGCGGCCGTGTTCGCCTATTGGAATGGGCATTACCTCGTCCCCGGCGCAATGGCGGCGCTCGGCGCGGGCATTCTGCTCCTTATCCCGCTGGTGCTGATCGCGCTGTCGCGCATCGAGGAGATCGCGGCGATCGCGTTCGGCCGGCGGCAAAGGCGCGCCCTCGTCGTGCCGGCGCATGAGAGGGGTTATGCACCCAAGGTTTCGATCCATGTGCCGGCTTATCGCGAACCGCCGGAGATGCTGAAGCAGACGCTCGATGCGCTCGCGCGGCTCGATTACGACAATTGGGAGTGCGTCGTCGTCATCAACAACACGCCCGATCCCGCGTTCTGGCGGCCGATCGAGGACCATTGCCGGTTGCTCGGAGAGCGCTTCAAGTTCATCAACGCCGAGCGGGTGGAGGGCTTCAAGGCCGGCGCCCTGCGGATCGCGATGGCCAACACCGCGCCGGACGCAGAAATCGTCGGCGTGATCGACGCGGATTATGTCGTCCATCCGGATTGGCTCAAGGACCTCGCGCCGCTGTTCGCGGACCCCCGCGTCGGCCTCGTGCAGGCGCCGCAGGATCACCGGGACGCGGACCGCAGCCTCACACACCTTGCGATGAACGCCGAGTATTCCGGCTTCTTCGACATCGGCATGGTGGAGCGCAACGAGGTCAACGCGATCATCGTGCACGGCACGATGTGCCTCATCCGCCGGGCCGCGCTCGAAGCCGCCGGCGGATGGCCGACCGATACGATCTGCGAAGACACCGATCTCGGACTTACCCTTCTCGAACGGGGCTGGCTCGCCCACTACACCAACCGCCGTTACGGCTATGGCCTGCTGCCGGATAATTTCGAGGCCTACCGCAAGCAGCGCCACCGCTGGGCCTATGGCGGGTTCCACATCATCAAGAAGCATTGGCGGCGCTTCCTGCCGGGGGCGAGCCTGCTCACGCGCGACCAGCGCCGGGAATACGCGCTCGGCTGGCTCAACTGGCTCGGCTCGGAGAGCATCGGCGTGGCGGTTGCGATCCTGAACCTGCTCTGGGTTCCAGTGGTCGCCTTCATCGGCATTGCGGTGCCCGACAAGATCCTGACACTGCCGATCCTGTTCGCCTTCGCGGTCTCGATCCTGCATTTTGCGACGCTTTACCGCCTGCGGGTCCCATTACGGGCGCCGCAAAGGGTGGCCGCCGCCATCGCCGCGATGTCGCTGCAATGGACGGTAGCGCGCGCGATCTGGGACGGGCTCATCAAGGATCGCCTGCCCTTCGCGCGCACCGCCAAAGGCGGCCGCGGGCGCGCGCAGAGCTTCCCGGCCTTCTGGGAAGCTGTGCTCGGCGGATTGCTCGTCCTCAGCGCCGCGGTTCTGTTCACGACGAACCGGCAGGAGGTACGGGAGATCGACCTGTTCGCCGTCGTGCTGCTGGTTCAGAGCGTGCCGTTCCTGTCCGCGGTGGCGATGGCGAGCCTCGAAATGTCGCGTTTCAACGAGTTCGCCTATTGGCAGGCACTCGGCAGGCGACTTGCGGAGCTGCGGCTCGGCCGCCTGCGTGTCGCACGCGCTCCCGCGGTCGTCGACAAGAAGGCGGAACCCGCCCAGTGAGAGGGAGCGCGGTTCGGCCGGCGCCCCGTCGGCCGGCCGGCCCGGTGCCCGCAGGCGCTCAGGCCTTCACGGTCTTGTAGGCCGCGGGGATGTGAAACTCCAGGAAGCTTGCTCCCGCATGACCTGGCGCCGTGTGCAGCTGGTGCTGGTCGTTCGCCGGGAAATACGCAGCTTGCCCGGGCGTGACGACGACGGGCTTTCCATTCACCGTGAACTGCACCGCGCCGTCGAGCAGCATGAAGAGGCTGTCGGCATTGGGGTGGTGATGGAGCGCGGTGTTCGTCAGGCCGTCATAGACGACGATCATCGCGTGCCCGCGCTCCGACCGGGCCGCCCCGTGACCCACGAAATAGATGCGCTGCTTGTGCTCTTCGGGAACGGGCACAACGGGCGTCGTGGCGCGCGCGGCGACGGTGAGGCCGCCTTTGAAGCCCGGTGTCGCGCCGCTCGCTGGCTGCGGCGGGGCGATAATCTTCAGGACGCCGGCCGGCGCCCCGCCCACATTCCGGACGGTGAAGGCGGTCCCCTCCTCGACGGTCGCAAAGCTTTGCGGCCGCATGTCCCGCGTGACGGCCCCTGCGGCGATCGACAGCGATCCGTCGGCGGTGAAGAGGTAGCAGTCCGAACCGGCCGGCGCCGTTTCGCTCCAGGCCGCACCGGGGTCGATGCGGACATATTCGGCGGTCATCTCACGGGTTTCGCCCGCAGTGACCGGCGCAATGCGCACGCCTTGACCTGCTGGCTTGCCTTCAAGTTCGGCGAATGTGACGACGCGTCCCATGGCTGCAATCCTTCTTAACTGGAGGTGTCGAATGGCTTCGGGCCGCGGCTAGCCCATGATCGAATAGCCGCCGTCGGCCGGGATGGCGGTGCCCGTGATGAAATCGGAGGCGGGCGAGGCGAGGAAAACGGCAAGCCCGGCAAGGTCGGCCGGCGTGCCCCAACGTCCCGCGGGCGTGCGGGCAAGCACCCGCTCGTTCAACCCCGGCACCTGCTCGCGCGCGCCGCGGGTGAGATCCGTGTCGATCCAGCCCGGCAGTACGCAGTTGACCTGGATGTTGTCCTTCGCCCAGGCGGTCGCAAACGCCCGCGACATCTGCACGATGCCGCCCTTGCTCGCCGCATAGGGCGCAGCCCACGGCGTACCGAAGATCGAAAGCATTGAACCGATATTGACGATCTTCCCGCCCCCGGCCCGTTTCATGTGCGGATAGGCGGCGCGCGAACAGCGGAAGGCCGCCGTCAGATTGACGTCGAGAACCGTTGCGAACTCCTCGTCCGTCAGATCCTGTGGGGCCTTACGCACGGTGGTGCCGGCATTGTTGATCAGAATGTCGAGGCGGCCCATCCGCTCGACCGCGCCTTCGATCAAGGCACGGCACGCGCCGCGATCGCCGATGTCCACCGCAATGGCAGTCGCCTTTGCACCGCGCTCTTCCAACTGCTTGATCGCCGCACGGTTCTTGTCCTCCCGACGGCCGGCCACGACAATCGCCGCCCCCGCCTCCGCAAGGCCGAGCGCCATGCCGAGGCCGATGCCGCCATTGCCGCCCGTGACGACCGCCACCCGCCCCGACAGGTCGAAGCTCTTCATTCGATACCCCCCTCGTTTCCCCGTTGCGGAAAGCGGCCGCCGGACCGCCGGCTCGGCCGCCTCGGTATAGACGGCGAGACTGCGTGCCGCCCGGCACGCAGGTCAAGCCCGCGATTTTAAAGCCTAATCGGGAAGCACGGCGACCGCGCGCGTCCATCCGGCGGACGCGCGGTGCACCTTCACCGGGAAGGCGATGATCTCGAAACCGTCCGCAGGAAGCTGGTCGAGATTGGTGAGCTTCTCCATCTGGAAGTAGCCGATGTCGCGGCCGGCCTTGTGCCCTTCCCAGATGAGGCTCGCGTTGCCCGTCTCGCGGACGCGCTTGCGCGTGAAGGAGAACGGCGCGTCCCAGCTCCAGCCGTCGGTGCCGACGACGCGAACGCCGCGCTCGAGCAGATACATCGTCGCTTCGCGCCCCATGCCGCATCCGGAGTCAAGGAAATCGTCCTCGCCGTAGCGCGCACCCGCGCGGGTGTTGATCACCACGATTTCGAGCGGCCGCAGCGTGTGGCCGATGCGCTTGAGCGCCGCCTCGACGTCATTGGCTGTGACGACATAGCCGTCCTCGAAATGCCGGAAATCGAGTTTGACGCCCGGCTGGTAGCACCACTCGAGCGGCACCTCGTCGATACGCCACGCCGGCTCGCCGCCGGGCTTGAGCTTGTGGTTCGTAGTGGACGCAAAGTGCCACGGCGCATCCATATGCGTGCCGTTGTGCGTCGTGATCGTGCAGACCTCCATTCCCGCGAACTCGCCGGCGACAAGCTGATCGACGCGCACGCCCATATATTCCGCCATGCGCGGTGCGGTCTGTTGGTGGTCCTGATACTCGATCTTCGGCAGCATGTATTCCGGGTCGCTGGCGATGCCCGCCTTGAGCGGCACGGAAATGTCGATCAGTCTTCGCGGCATTCGGCGTTCTCCTGCGTGTTGTCCGGTTTGCGCGCGTGACGCGCCTTGCGCGCTTCGATGGCGGCGTGGCGGGCGAGCAGCCGCTCGGCCCGGATGACGACCGGCACATCAATCATCTTGCCGTCGACCGAAATCGAGCCGCGGCCGGCAGCCACCGCCGCGCGATAGGCGGCGACGATGCGCGCGGCGCTCTCAACCTCCTCCGCGCTCGGGGCGAACTCCTCGTTCAGGATCGGGACCTGGCTCGGATGGATGACGGAGGCCCCGGCAAAACCGAGCGCCCTGGACAGGCGCACGGTTTGCCGGAACGCCTCCAGGTCCTTGTAGTCGGCGACGGTGCCGATAAAGCCCAAGGGCATCACGCCGGCCGCACGCGCCGCGATCGCGAGCTGCTGCTTGGGCATGAACAATCCCTGACCCGTCGGCTGCATGTCCATCCCCATAGCGAAATCCTCCCCGCCGAGGGTCATGGCGACGACGCGCGCGTCGGCAGCGGCGATCTCGGCCATGCGGAACCAGGCGTCGGGCGTCTCGATCATGACGATGAACTTCGTCGTCCCCGCGTGCATGCCGCGTTCGGCTTCGAGCGCGCTCACCGCCTCGGCGAGGAGGCGGACGTGGTCGGCGCTGTGTGCCTTGGTGATTGCAAGCGCCGCGATCTCGGGCCAGACGGCCGCTTCGAGGTCCCGCATCGCGTCACGCCACGGCCGGTTGATGCGCACGACGATGTCCGCGCCGCCCCGCGCGGCCGCTTCCGCCGCCTGCCGCAGGCCCGCGCGCGCCCGCGGCCGCTCGGCGGCAGGCACACTGTCTTCGAGATCGAGAATGATGGCATCGGCGCCGCGCTTGTGCGCACCTTCGATGAAGCGCGGCACATTCGCCGGCACATAGAGCAGCGAACGCCAGACCGGCCATTCACGCGAACCAGCGTCGGGGCTCATACGATGTTCCGTTTGCGGAGGGCGGCGACATCATCGCCGCCCAAGCCGAGCCCGGCAAGGATCTCATCGGTGTGCTCGCCGAGGGCGGGGGCGGGCGTGCGGATCGCGCCCGGCGTTTCCGAAAGCCGCGGTACCACCGCATGCATCGGCAGAGTGCCCATCTCCGGGTCGGGACGCTCGACGACGATTTGGCGCGCCCGGACGTGGGGGTCGTTCACGAACTGGTCGATGTCGTAAACCGGCGCAGCCGTCACCTCGGCCTTTTCAAAGATCGCAAGATTCTCGGCGAGCGTGCGGGCGCTGATGAAGGCGCGGATCGGCGCCTCGGCTTCCTCGGCATGGCGCACGCGGTCGGCATTGGTGCGAAAGCGCGGATCGGCGGTCATGTCGGGTCGCCCAACGGCGCGGTAAAGACGCTCGGCCATGGCCTGGATCGACGCCGAGATCGCGATCCAGCGTCCGTCGCTGGTCTCGAAGACGTTGCGAGGCGCCGCCGTGAGCGAGCGGCTCCCGGTGCGCGGCTTGATCCGGCCCGTGAGCTTGTAGATGGCAGGCTCCGGCCCGAGGATCGAGAACAATGGGTCAAGAAGCGGCAGATCGATCACCTGCCCCCTGCCCCCGCTTACTTCCACATGGCGCAGCGCCGTAAGCACGGCTGCCGTGCCGTAGAGCCCGGCGATCATATCGGCCAGCGCCAGCGGCGGGAGAACGGGCGGACGGTCCGGATACCCGTTCATGGCCGCAAAGCCGGACATGCCTTCAACCAGCGTGCCGAAGCCGGGCCGGTCGCGATACGGGCCGTCCTGCCCCCAGCCGGAAATGCGCACCAGCACGAGCCTTGGATTTGCTCCGAGCAGCACATCGGGGCCGAGACCCATCTCCTCGAGCGTGCCCGGGCGGAAATTTTCGATCACCACCTGCGCCCCGGCGGCAAGCTGCTTGAACAGATCGCAGCCTTCGCGCGCCCGCAGATTGAGGGTGAGACTTTTCTTGTTGCGGGCATAGACCTTCCAGTAGGCGCTCACCCCCTCCACCCGCCAATCCCGCAGCGGATCTCCTTTGGCGGGGTCTTCGATCTTGACGACTTCGGCGCCGAAGTCGGCGAGTTGAAGGCTCAACATGTTACCCGCCACGAGCCGGGAGAGGTCGAGCACCCGCACCCCTTCGAGGGGACATGTCGTGTCGGTCCTGCCGTCCGTCATGCGTGTTTCGTAGCACGGCTCGCCGAGGTTTCGTCCAGTCTCGGCTCACGCGGCCTCCCCCCCGGCGGAAGAGCCGTCGCGGGGGGCGTTTGCTTGACTTGCGGCCGGGCCTTCCGTATCTCACGCGCGCACCTTGGGCGCGCACGGCGCCGCCTCGCGGGGGTGTAGCTCAGTTGGTTAGAGCGCCGGCCTGTCACGCCGGAGGTCGCGGGTTCGAGCCCCGTCACTCCCGCCAGCCCTCCCAAGTCACCCTGCCCTCTTCCGGATTCGCCGCTTCCGGCAGCGGTTTCTTGGATATGCTCGTGTTGCATGTCTCAAAAGTGCCTGCAAACAGCGGAATTCTGCGTGGTCAGGGCTCGCGAATCGCGTAGAATCAGACATATTTCGCAATCGCGACGCAGGTTTCGCCGGCAACAGAGAGGAGCACGTTCGTCATGGCAGCAACCGCAAAAAGCGCGACGCCCACCACTGTCACTCTGAAGCATCTCGCCGCGAAGCTCGCCGAGAGTCACGACATGTCGAAAAAGGCGGCTGAGGCCGTGCTCAACGACATGGTCGGGCTGGTGGTCAAGAGCCTGAAAAAGGGCGAACGCATCCGCATCGGCGGGCTCGGCATTCTTCAGGTGCGCAAGCGGGCCGCCCGTATGGGCCGCAACCCAGCGACCGGCGAGCAGATCAAGATCAAGGCGTCGAAGAAGGTCGCTTTCCGCCCTTCCAAGGAACTCAAGGAGGCGATCTGACCTTCGGCGCGCGCAGCCGCTCTTTCGAGAATGCCCGGTCTCCGACCGGGCATTTTCTTTCGGACCGTTTTTCCTTGGGCCGTTATGGCCGCTGGGAACGCTCCCCCTGGGGACGAGTGATCACCGCGAACTCGGCAAGAAAGATGCCGCCGAGAACCAGCGCGAGCGCCATGGCGTGATAGGCGGCGAAGGCTTCGCCGAGAATGGCGACCGATAGAAACGCGCCGAACACCGGCACCAGATTGACGAATAGCCCGGCGCGCCCGGGCCCGATCAGCTCCACGCCGCGCATAAAGGCTCGTTGCGCAATGAGGGACGGAAAAAGCCCGACGAAACCGACGATCAGCCAGCCCACCGGGGTCGGCCATTGCACCTTGCCGAGGGCCATCTCGACGCCGAGGAGCGGAAGCGACGAGAGGCAAGCGCCGGCGGCCATGAGGAAAAAGAAGCTCATCGGCGGAACCTCCGGCCGGTGGCGCAGACCGATCGTATAGGCGGCATAGCTGAGGCAGCCGACCAGCATCAGAAGATCGCCCGTGTTGAAACGCAATTGCGCAAGGACCTCGGGATCTCCCCGCGAGGCGACCACGAGAATTCCGACAAGCGTGACCACGCAGCCGATGAGCTGAACGGGACGCGCGCGCGTGCCATGGGCGATGAGTGCTCCCGCCAGAACCATGGCGGGCAACGCGCCCTGCAGAATCGCGAGGTTCACGGCCGGCGTGAAATAGGCGGCTATGAAAAGCATGGCGCTGAACACGGTGTAGCCGCCCGCGCCCATGATCACGGCGAAGCGCCAATGCGGACGCAGAAGCTGCCAGTCGGCAGCCAGCCGGCCCGGCCCCAGCCCAAGGAAAAACGCGACCACCACCGCCCAGCGCAAGCAGGTGAGCGCCATCGGCGATACCTCGCCGATGGCGAAGCGGCTCGCGACTACATTGCCGCCCCAAGCGAGCGCGGCGAGCGTCAGCAGCAGGTAGGCTTTCAGAGTAAGGCGGGAGAGCGGCGTCGAAGCCACGGCCGCAGGACGTTCCATAGCGGAGGCCGGCTCCCTTGCTCCCTCGATCGGCGCAGGCTGTTTCGGCCGCAGCGCCGACCGCAACGGTGCGCCTGCCGACCCTCAATCGGCTCTAGCGACGCCCTTTCAGATAGCGTTCGAGATAGACCAGCGCCATGGCCCGCTCGTCCTCGCTCGCGAGGCGAAAGGCGGCGTTGTGCAGGTCGACGATCCATTGCTCGTCCGGCCCCGCGGAATCCCGCGCGAGCGTGAGCCACATGAGGCCCCGCGCCGCTTGCCGCGGCACGTACTCACCCTTGAAGAGCATGTGGCCGAGCATGGCTTGTGCCTGATAGTGGCCCTTATGGGCCGCAAGACCGAGCCACCGCGCGGCCTGACGCGGATCCTTCGAGATGCCGCGCCCTTCGAGATACATTCGCGCAAGATTGTACTGCGCGTCGGGGTCTCCGAAATAAGAGGCCGCATAGGCGTACATTTCGCGCGCGCGTCCCGGATCCGCTTTCACGGGCGAATTCGGAATGCCGCCGAGGTAATAGTTGCCGAGCGCCACGAAGGCGTTGGCGACATAGCGCGACTGCGGCGCCTCCGGATTGTCCTCTGCATGGGCATTGGCGACGCGGCTAAAATATTCGAAGGCGCGCAGATCGTCCCGGGCGACGCCGTCGCCCTCGGCGTAGATGCGGCCGAGCTTCCATTGCGCGGCCGTGTGGCCCCGTTCGGCGGCATATTCGAGAGCCGTGATCCCTTTCTTGGTATCCCCCGCCCGCAGGGCCTGTGCCCCCGACCGGAACGCCTCGAAGGCCGTCAGGGGCGCATTCGCGGGGGCCGGGCGGCCGTCGAGCGCCAGCGCCTGACCGGTCAGCGGCTTGGAGGGCTGCGGCCCGTCGAGCGCGAAGGCCGGCGCGGCCGCGAGACCCGCCGCCAACATGAAGCCGAGAGCGATGCAATCAAAGGTCCGCATAGCACTGCTTTTCGGCCGCGCCGCCCGGATGGGTCACGGCGCCGTTCACCGCCGGCCCCACTTGCTGCGCGTACTTCCACAGATAGCCGGAGCCGAATTCGGAATCGCGCGGCCTCCATTCCTGGCGGCGGCGGGCCAGCTCTTCATCCGAAAGCTCGACCGAGATGGTGCCCGCCTCCGCATCGATCGAAATGATGTCGCCGTCGCGGAGGAGTCCGATCGGCCCTCCGACCGCCGCCTCCGGACCGACATGACCGATGCAGAACCCGCGGGTCGCTCCGGAAAACCGCCCGTCTGTGATCAGCGCCACTTTATCGCCCATTCCCTGGCCATAGAGCGCGGCCGTGGTGGACAGCATTTCCCGCATGCCGGGGCCGCCCTTCGGCCCCTCATAGCGGATCACCAGAACATCGCCTTCCTTGTACTTCCGATGCGTCACCGCTTCGAAGCAGGCTTCCTCGCCGTCGAAGCAACGGGCCGGACCGCGGAAGCGCAGGTGCTGCATGCCGGCAACCTTCACGATCGCGCCTTCGGGCGCGAGATTGCCGCGCAGGCCGACGACGCCCCCGGTCGGGCTGAGCGGCCGGTTGGCGGGCCGAACGACGTCCTGGGCGTCGTTCCACCGCACCGACCGCAAGTTCTCGGCAATTGTCCGCCCCGTTACCGTCAGGCAATCGCCGTGCAGGTAACCATGATCGAGCAAGGTCTTCATCAAGAGCGGCACGCCGCCAGCTTCGAACAAATCCTTGGCGACATAACGGCCGCCCGGCTTCAAATCTGCGATATAGGGTGTGCGCCGCATCACTTCTGCGACATCGAACAGGCTGAATTCGATCCCGCATTCGTGGGCGATCGCGGGAAGATGCAGGCCGGCATTGGTGGACCCGCCGGACGCGGCAACGACGGTTGCGGCGTTCTCGAGGGCCTTGCGGGTCACGATGTCGCGGGGTCGAATGTTGGCGGTGATGAGGTCCATGATCTGCTCGCCGGCGGCGGCGCAGAACCTATCGCGCAGCTCGTATGGGGCGGGCGCCCCCGCCGAGTAGGGCAGCGCGAGGCCGATCGCCTCCGAGACGGTTGCCATCGTGTTGGCGGTGAATTGCGCGCCGCAGGCGCCTGCCGACGGGCAGGCCACCTGCTCCAGCTCCTCAAGATCCTCATCGGACATCTCGCCGACGGAGTGCTTGCCCACGGCCTCGAACACGTCCTGCACGGTCACCGGGCGTCCCTTGAAGGTGCCGGGCAGGATGGAGCCGCCATAGATGAAGATCGAGGGCACGTTGAGCCGGCACATGGCCATCATCATGCCGGGCAGGGACTTGTCGCATCCGGCAAGCCCGATGAGAGCATCGTAGCCGTGGCCGCGCATCGTCAGTTCGACGGAATCGGCGATCACCTCGCGCGAGGGCAGCGAGGCCTTCATGCCGCCGTGCCCCATGGCGATGCCGTCCGTCACCGTGATGGTGCAGAACTCGCGGGGCGTTCCGCCGGCCGCGGCAACGCCCTTCTTCACCACCTGCGCCTGGCGCATCAGCGCGATGTTGCAGGGGGCCGCCTCGTTCCAGCAGGTTGCCACGCCCACGAAGGGCTGATGGATCTGCTCCGTGGTCAGACCCATCGCGTAGTAGTAGGACCGGTGAGGCGCTCGTTCGGGACCTTCGGTAACGTGGCGGCTGGGCAAACGGCCTTTCAGATTGCTTTTGGCGTCCATCGACGACTTTCGCCCCCTTCATGCCCCTGGTTCTAGGGCTTCACTTGGATCACGCCGCAAACCAGCCAACACTTCGCGCCACTTCGCGCGCAGCCCCCTGCCTCGCGAATGGTCCGGAAAGCGCTTTTGCTTCTGGGGAAAACCGGAAGCGTTGCAGCAGCTTTTGGCTTGACTCCAGAAGCCGTGACGGCCGTGGCGAAATCGTGGCGCAGTCAGGCGGAGCTGCCGACATTGGTTTAGATTGCATGCAACTGTTGCCGGCATGACACAACCGTTGCAACATATCCACTAATCCGACACCGTGGATTAACTCTGCCGCGGCGCTTGGGTTCATTTCCGCTTCGCCGACCGCGCGATCAGGCCATGTCCCGCCCTCTCCTCCGTCGCGACTTTTTCGATCGCAGCGTGCACGAAGTCGCTCCCGACCTGATCGGCACGCTGCTGCTGTTCGACGGGGTCGGGGGAATCATCGTGGAGGTCGAGGCGTATCACCAAACGGACCCGGCGGCGCACTCCTACAGGGGACGCACGGCGCGAAACGCCGTCATGTTCGGTCCGCCGGGACACGCCTATGTCTATCGCTCCTACGGCATCCACTGGTGCCTCAATTTCGTCTGCGAGCCGGCCGGCTCGGCGAGTGCCGTCCTGATCCGCGCGCTGGAGCCCGCGGCGGGGATCGACACCATGCGGGCGCGGCGAGGTCTCGACGATCCGCGCGCCCTCTGCTCCGGCCCGGGCAAGCTTTGTCAGGCGTTGGGCGTCACGATCGCCCACAGCGGGCTTCCGCTCGACCGGGCGCCCTTTCGCCTGCTGGGCCGACGGGACGGCATCGGTGCGCTGGAACTCGCCAGAGGTCCGCGCATCGGCATCAGCAAGGCGGCCGAGCTTCCCTGGCGCTATGGCTTGCGCGGCTCGCCCTTCCTAAGCAAGCCGTTCCGGTCGGTTCAGGCGTCGCGGGCCGACGCGCGGATCGACCCAGGCGATCAGCCTTCGGACTAGGTCCCAATCAGCACGCCGCGCGTTCCTCGGCTGAGCCGCAAGAGCGGGCAAGGTCGGCGCCCGTTCACTCACCTTCGACCCTGGCCCAACGGCGCCGAAAGCCAAAGGATTTGGGAATGGCTGTCGACGACGTTCGGACCGCCTTCCATTCCCGCGCGGCCGCCTGTACGAGACGCCCCTGAGTTCCCGCCGCAAGGCCGGCGGGTGCTGCGAAACCCGAAGCTTTCCTCCGCTCGGGCCCCCGAGTTCCTTCCGTGCCCGTTTCTTCCGGCGATCAGAGCCGCCCACCCAACATGGCCCACTGGCATGTCTCCCATCGCGGACGGATCGGCTTTTCCTGGCCGAAGGCGCAAAGCTTGGCCAACACGCGTGTTCCAAGCACAGGCGCATCCACGGCGGTTCTCATCATCGCGAGTTTCGCAGCCCCGCTGATCCTCGCGACGCTGTTCTTTCCCACGCCCAACGTGGACATGCGGGAGCACGCCAATTGGGGACTGCAGTTCCCGCTGGCGACCTGGAAGCATCCGCCGCTTCAAACCTGGCTCACCGGCATGGTCGCGGCTGCCGGCGGCCGAGACGGCTGGGCTTTCACGCTTGCCGCGCAGGCGCTGAATCTGGTCGGCCTTTGGTACATGGTGCAGATCACGCGGCGGTTCATCGACCGCGATGCCGCCGTCGAAGCCGCTGTCGCATTCTGCGGCACGGTGTTCACCCTCATTTACCCGTTCAAGGCCGGGCTGAACGCCGACCAGATCCAGATTCCGCTTTGGCTCGGCCTCCTCCACCATGCTCTGGCCGCCGCCGCGGAGGATCGCTGGCGCGACTGGGTGGCGGCCGGTGCGTTTGCGGCCGCAGCCATGCTGGCCAAGTTTTTCGGTTTCGTCCTGTTGGTGGCGCTGGGCGCGGTGTTCCTCACTTTGCGATCACACCGGGCGTGCCTCCTCCGGCCTGGGCCCTATGTCGCGGCCGCGATCGCGTCCACCGCCCTTCCCTTCGTTTGGCTGACCCTGCAGGAACCGGGAAATCTCGAATACAGCCTGGACTTCGTGGCTCCCCGTGCCGCGCTCGTCGATCGCGCCGAGGCGCTTGTCGCGCTCGCTTTCGGGCTTCTCTGCGCTGCGCCGTATGGGTTCGTTCTGATCGTGGCTGCCGCGCGGGATGGTCTCGAATGGCGCACGCCGCCGAGCAGCGCCCGACCCGTGGTCGCCGTGGCGATGATCACCGCGGGAATCCTGCTTGCGATGATCCTGCTTCTCGGCCTGCGTTACCAAATCCGCTTCACGGCTCCGCTCCTGCCGCTGCTCCTTCTGAGCGCGATCACCCGTGTGCGCGTCCGGCCTCAGGCCATTCCCGCTTTCGCTCGCCTGGCCGCCCTCAAAATGATCCTCTTCCTCTGCGGCGCGGCGGGCTATGCCGCGACGATCGGCCATCTGCCCACGCAAGAGCCGTCAAACGGGGCGGCCCTCGACCTGCGGCAAGAGTGGGAACGGCACTTTGCCTGCGGCCCTGCCTACGTCTTCGGCGACAAGATCAGCGCGCATGCGATCGGTCTTTATTTCGGGGGGAAGGTCATCGGTGCCTCTCCGGATGACCTGCGCTTCTCCCCTTGGGTCCATCCGGATCGCGCACGCGCCTTCGGCAGCATCGTCGTCGAGGGGACGCGCAAGATGCCGCCCGGCGCCTTTCAAGCGATCGGCTTCGATCCGACAGTCGCCCCGCGAACACTGACCCTCCCGCAGCGCGGACTGGCGCTCCGACCGCGCCTTTACACGTACCGCTACTGGTTTGTCCCGCCTGCGGAATGCGGAGCATCCCGCTGAAGGCCTCGCAGGGGCTGCCTTTGGGAGTCCGCCGCGCCGGGCCGGCCATGGTGGCCCCCCAGTCGCCGACCGGGTATGCAATTTTGGTGGGCGGTGACGGGCTCGAACCGCCGACCCTCTCGGTGTAAACGAGATGCTCTACCAGCTGAGCTAACCGCCCGTCCCGTTTCGATATCCCCGCCGCGCCGGACTGGCAAGCGCGCCCGGGCGCTCGCCCAATCCCCGGGCGAGCAAGAGGGCCGCCTTCGCCGGGAGGTCAATGCCGGGCCGGGCCGCAAGACAGCGCAAGCCGCATTGCCCCCGTGAATTTTGCCTGCGGAGGAAAAAGCCTTCGCCGCTCCGTGCGGACGGTCTCCGCGGAGGCCGCCCGGTCAGCTAATCGTTCACGGCGTCCTTGAGAGCCTTGCCGGCGGTGAATTTCGGCCGCTTCGCGGCTGCGATCTGAACCGTTTCGCCGGTGCGCGGATCGCGCCCCTCCCGCGCCGCGCGCTTGGACACCTTGAAGTTTCCGAAACCGGCGATCTTGACCTCGCCGCCCTTGCGCAAGGTTCCGGCGATCGTCTCGAACGTTGCCTCGACAGCCATGGTCGCAGCGGCCCGTGTGAGACTGGCACGCTCGGCGACCGCTGCAATGAGCTCGTTCTTCGTCATGAGACGATCCCTCTTGTGGCTTGAACGGAAATTGAGACGCGAACGTCCGACGCAGGACGCGCGAGGTTTTGCCGGATTGCGGACGAATGCAAGCGGATTTGTGGGGCTGCGTCCGCGCGACGGATGCGCGCAAAAAAAAAGCCGCCGCCCGCAAGGGGGGCGGCGGCCCGTTTGGTGTGTTGCGTCCCGATCAATGCGCCGTGAGCGGTGGGCCGACTTCGGCCTCGCCCTCGGTCGGCGGAATGTCAACGCGCTTCGCGTTCTCCTCGTCCCACTGGATCGGCTCCGGCTTGCGCACGAGCGCATAGCCCAACACCTCGTCCATCCGTGTGACGGGAATGATCTCGAGCGTCGACTTCACATTGTCGCCGATCTCGGTCAGATCCTTCGCATTTTCTTCCGGGATCAGCACCGTCTTGATACCTCCGCGCAAGGCTGCAAGGAGCTTCTCCTTGAGGCCGCCGATCGGCAGCACGCGGCCGCGCAGCGTGATCTCGCCGGTCATGGCAACATCACGTCGCACCGGAATGCCGGATAGGACGGAGACGATCGCCGTCACCATGGCGACGCCGGCGGAAGGGCCGTCCTTCGGCGTCGCGCCTTCCGGCACGTGCACGTGGATGTCCTTCTTCTCGAACAGCGGCGGTTCGATGCCGAAATCGACAGCTCGCGAACGCACGTAGGACGCCGCGGCCGAAATCGATTCCTTCATGACGTCCCGCAGATTGCCCGTGACCGTCATCTTGCCCTTGCCGGGCATCATCGCAGCCTCGATGGTGAGCAGCTCGCCGCCTACCTCCGTCCACGCGAGCCCGGTGACGACGCCGACCCGATCCTCGTCCTCCACCTCCCCGTACCGGTACTTCGGCACGCCGAGATAGTCGGAAATATTTTCCGTCGTGACGCGGATCGTCTTCTTCTTCTTGTCGAGCGTCAGCTCCTTCACCGCCTTGCGGATCAGGGTCGAAAGCTCGCGCTCCAGGTTGCGCACTCCCGCCTCACGCGTGTAGCGGCGGATGATCGCGAGCAAGGCGTCGTCGTCGATCGACCACTCCTTCGGATCGAGGCCGTGCTTGGCGATCGAGTTGGGGATCAGATGACGGCGGGCGATCTCGACCTTTTCGTCTTCCGTGTAGCCGGCAATGCGGATGATCTCCATGCGGTCCATCAGCGGCGCCGGGATGTTGAGCGTGTTCGCCGTCGTCACGAACATCACGTTCGAGAGATCGTAATCCACTTCGAGGTAATGATCGTTGAAGGCGTGGTTCTGCTCGGGGTCGAGGACTTCGAGCAGCGCCGACGACGGATCGCCACGAAAGTCGGATCCCATCTTGTCGATCTCGTCGAGCAGGAACAGCGGGTTCGACGCCTTGGCCTTCCGCATCGACTGGACGATCTTTCCGGGCATCGAGCCGATATAGGTCCGCCGGTGCCCGCGGATTTCGGCCTCGTCGCGCACGCCGCCGAGGGACAGCCGGACGAATTCACGCCCGGTCGCCTTGGCGATCGACTTGCCGAGCGACGTCTTGCCCACGCCGGGAGGACCGACGAGGCAGAGGATGGGCCCGGTCAGCTTGTTCGCGCGGCTCTGCACCGCGAGATATTCGACAATGCGCTCCTTGACCTTTTCGAGCCCGTAATGGTCGTTGTCGAGGATCTCCTGGGCGTGCACGAGGTCGTGCTTGACCTTCGACTTCTTGCCCCACGGGATCGACAAGAGCCAATCGAGATAGTTGCGCACGACGGTCGCTTCGGCCGACATCGGTGACATCTGCCGCAGCTTCTTGAGCTCGTGCTGCGCCTTCTCCCGCGCCTCCTTCGACAGCTTGGTCTTCTTGATCTTCTCTTCGATCTCCTGCAGCTCGTCGCGACCGTCTTCGTCGCCGAGCTCCTTCTGGATCGCCTTCATCTGCTCGTTGAGGTAGTACTCGCGTTGGGTCTTCTCCATCTGCCGCTTGACGCGAGTCCGAATCCGCTTCTCGACCTGCAGCACGGAGATTTCGCTCTCCATCAGGCCGAGCACCTTCTCGAGCCGCTGGACGACACTCGGCGTTTCGAGGATCGCCTGCTTGTCGGCGATCTTCACCGCGAGATGCGAGGCGACTGTGTCAGCCAGCTTGGCATAGTCCTCGATCTGCTGAACGACGCCGATGACCTCGGGCGACACTTTCTTGTTCAGCTTCACATAGCTCTCGAATTCGTTGACGACGGAACGCGCCAACGCCTCCGCCTCGACGCGCTCGCCGAGCGCATCCTCGAGCGTCACCGCTTCCGCTTCGTAGTAGTCTGCGCGGTCCGTATAGCGCTTGATCTTCGCGCGCTCGACGCCTTCGACAAGCACCTTGACGGTGTTGTCGGGCAGCTTGAGAAGCTGCAGGACGCTCGCGAGCGTCCCGGTCTGGTAGATCGAATCTGTCGAGGGATCGTCGTCCGCGGCATTCTTCTGCGTGACGAGCAGAATGAAGGTGTCGTTCTTGATCACCTCCTCGAGCGCCTTGACGGACTTCTCGCGGCCGACGAAAAGTGGCACGATCATGTGAGGAAAGACCACGATGTCGCGCAGCGGCAGCACCGGATAGGTCCGGACTTCACCGGACGGCGGCAGAGGACGTGGCTTTGGACTGGTCATATCGCCCAGCTCCTTATCGTTTTAGCCGCTTCGCCGCGATCCAACACGGGCAATCGGGAGAAGCGCGGTTGGGCCGGGAGGGGAGCCGAGAGCCCCGCTTCGGGCGGCTCGCGGATCGACGAGGCGGGTACGAACCCTGCCCGGAATCATTCGTACTCGATTACGGACGTATAGGTGGCGATGCCGCAAAGGGGTGTCAAGTAACGCACCCTTACGGCCGCTCGACCGGGTAGCCCTGCGACGCGGGCAGGCACCGGGGCCCTCGGTAGTCGCACCGCCCCGGTCCGTCATCCACCTGACGATCACGCACTCGCCGAGCCGGTGTCGCTCGAACGGTCGGCGTAGATGTACAGCGGTCGCGCCGTCGCCTCGACCACCTCCTTGGAGATCACGACCTCCTCCACGCCTTCGAGGCTCGGCAGGTCGAACATGGTATCGAGCAGAATGCCCTCCATGATCGAGCGCAGTCCGCGCGCACCCGTCTTGCGTTCGATTGCCTTGCGCGAGATCGCCGTCAAGGCCTCGTCGGTGAGGGTGAGGTCCACCGTCTCCATCTCGAACAGCCGCTGATACTGCTTGACGAGCGCGTTCTTCGGCTCGGTCAAGATCCGCTTCAATGCGGCCTCGTCGAGATCCTCGAGCGTGGCGACCACGGGCAGCCGACCGACGAATTCCGGAATGAGGCCGTAGCGCAGCAGGTCTTCCGGCTCCACCTGGCGGAAAATCTCGCCGGTGCGGCGGTCCTCCGGCGCGGTCACCTTCGCGCCGAAACCGATGGAGGTCGACCGGCCGCGTGCCGAAATGATCTTTTCGAG
>DASTKH010000007.1:0-62718 GCA_035716025.1 Xanthobacteraceae bacterium | reverse complement strand
GAAGTCGGCGCAACCGTCATGTTCGTCACGCATAATATCGTCGAGGCCATCTTCCTTGCCGACAAGGTGATGGTCATGACGCCCCGCCCCGGGCGGCTCGCCCGCACCGTCGAGGTGCCGTTTCCGCGGCCGCGCGAAATTTCCCTCATGCAAAGTCCGGCGTTCAACGCGCTCGTGTCGGAAGTTCGCTCTGTCTTCGGGAGCCATTGACATGACTGTGACCGCGGAGGCTCGAAGGACCGGATTTCCGGGACAATTCGCCAATGGCGTGCTCGCTGCGACCTGCGGACGCGCCGCCCGGCACACGCTGTTGTTCGTTGCGCTGGTCGGGGTCTGGGAGGCCGTAACGGCCGCCGGCCTCATCGACCGCCTGATCTTGCCGCGGCCGAGCGACATCCTTGTGTCGCTGTTCAACATGACGGTTGTGCAAGGCAATGTGTGGCCGCATTTCGCCATCACACTGTTCGAGGCGGTGGTAGGATTTCTCGTCGGCGCCGCGATCGGCATCGCGCTTGCCATCGCAGCCGGGCTGAACGAGACGTTCCGGCGCTATATCTCGCCCTATATCGTGGCGTTGCAGGTCACCCCCCGCATCGCGCTCGCCCCGATCGTGATTGCCTGGCTTGGATTCGGCGTGTTGCCGAAGATCGGCATCGCGGCGATGGTCTGTTTCTTCGCTCCTTTCATCAACACGCTGACCGGCCTCCTCAACGTTGATGAGGACGCGCATGAGATGTTTCGCTCTCTCGGTGCCCGCAAGAGTCAGATCTTCTGGAGCCTCATGCTTCCGAGCGCGGTTCCGATCATCATGGCGGGGCTCAAGACGTCGATCTCGCTGGCATTGATCGGTGCCATCGTGGGCGAGTTCATCACCGCGAGCGCGGGGCTCGGCATCATGATGCAACGCTATACCTTCGCATTGAACATGCCGTCGTCCTTCGCGGTGCTGCTGATGCTGACCGTCATGGGATACATCCTGTTTCTGCTCATGGAGTTCCTCGACAACACGATCGTGTTCTGGCGCCACGATGCGCGGCTTTCCGCCGTGAGCCGGCGCCGCGCCCGCAAATGGCCCCTGCCGGCAGCCTGACCGGCGGATGGCGCGGCTCCCGCCGGTAACCCAGGTCTGCAAAACGGCCCCTGCGCCGCCAACCCAAGGGAGGACCCTGATGCGCCCCATCCCGAAATCCTGGCACAACGCCGCCGCGGCGGCCTCCGTCGCGCTGGCGCTTGCCCTGCCGCCTGCTCCGAACGCCTTGGCGGCAGACCTGCAGACGGTCACCGTCATCATGCCGTTCGAGCGGACGACCAGCGGGTTCGCGCTGATTGCGGGCGAGGCGCTCGGCTATTTCGCCAAGGAGGGCGTCAAGGTGGACGTTCTGCCGCAAGCCACGACGATTCCCTATGTCGCGTTCGTACAGAACGGTCAGGCCGACCTGGCCATGCTCGACGCGCAGCAGACTTTCCAGGCCGTTCAGGCCCAGGTGCCGATCAAGGTGATCTATGAAGTCATGCAGCGGGCGCCGGAAGGCATCGCGGTGCCGGCGGACAGCCCCATCCGGTCGATCGTCGAGCTCAAGGGAAAGACCGTGGGCCTCGTCAGCGACCGCGATCGCGCCACGCTCGCCATCGCCCTCGATACGAAAGGCATCAAAATCGACGAAGTGACGACGGTCGTGGTGGGCGAGGCCGGACCGACTCTCGCCAACGCCTTCCGCAAGAAGACGGTGGCGGCGATCGCCGGCGCAACTCCCGACTGGATGGCCCTGCAGGCCAACGGCATCAAGATCCGGATGATCACGCCGCCGGAAGTCGCCGAGACGCCGGCCAATTCCTTCGTCATGCTGGCAAGCCAGATCGACAAGAAGCGAAAGTTGATCAGCGGCTTCCTGCGGGCCTGGGAGAAGGGACGGGTCGCCGCCGACATCGATCGCGAAGCGGTCGCAGCCATGTGCAAGAAGGTCGTTCCGGAGGAATGGGAGAACGCCGAATTCGGCAAGCAATTCCTTGCTCAATCCATCGCCGTCAACACGCCGATCACGAAAAAGACCGGCGACATGCAGCCCGACGTCTGGGGCCGCGTTCAGGAGCAGATGATCAAGATCGGCGAACTGAACAAGCGCTATGATCCCAAGACCTTTCTCGACGGATCGATGATCGATGCGGCCAACGATTTCGACCGCAACGCCATCGCCGCCGACCTGAAGGCATGGCGGGCGAAGAACATGTGATCCCCGCCCCGCGCTTCGCCCGCCGGCGGGGCGCGGCCTGCTGCCGCAAACGGGACGGCGGAGCGGCCGTTTGAGGCCGCGGTTGGCAGAGCCCGAGGATCGGCTGTCTTACGGACCTTGCGGGGCACTTGCGCCCGCGGCAGGCCGGTCGCGGGCGTCTCTCCCGGCAACAAACTGCGAAAATGGCTGGGGCGCCAGGATTCGAACCTGGGAATGGCGGAATCAAAATCCGCTGCCTTACCACTTGGCTACGCCCCAATGCGCGGACGCAAGGCCGCGGCCCGCGCGGGACCATACCGGCGGCTCAGGCCGCGATCAACGACCCTTGCTCCTGATGTTGTCTGGAACGGCGCTCCTTCGAGCGAACCCGTGCAGTTGGCAGAACGCGAGTAGGAGGGTGTGAAGACTGAGAGCCTTATCGGCACGTGCCCGTCACCATTTCAAACACGCCAGTGATGCTGAATATAAGAAACGGGACTTCGGGACTTGCCCGATACTGATAAACAAACACCATCGCATCGGGAGTGCCCACCACCGTTCTTCCCAAAGCGATGAGAGCGTTCTCGGACGAGCCTCGTTGGACCAAAGTCCATGACCAACCGGCAAACCGCTCATGAACGACGTGACCACTCTGCTTGTCGATTACCAGTTTTCGGCTCGCGTTCCTGTACCATACGTGCGTCGAGTTCGGTTCAATAATCCCGTTGTCCAGCAGACCCGGTGTTTGCTTGATTACGCACTCGAAGAAAGCGGCGGCTTGGGCAGACGCGAAATCTGCCAAAAACACGATCAGGGCGACAATTCCGGCACGCATCTAGGTGGCAAAGCCCCTTTCGGAACCCACACGACCGCGCTTCCTGCCCAGGCGTCCACTCCGCTCACCGCCGGGTTATCCAAAGTTCGTTCGGACGATCTCCGCCATAATCGCGACGCCGCAGCAAGCTCCGGAGACCGCCTATCCCGAAGGAAAAATGGTCGGAGTGGCAGGATTTGAACCTGCGACCCCCTCGTCCCGAACGAGGTGCGCTACCAGACTGCGCTACACTCCGCCGCGGGGCTATATAGTCGCAGCCCCCAAGGGCCGCAAGCGTAACGCGTGCGGCCGCCCCCCACGGGCGGAAGGCCGCGAAAGGACGCCCCGCGCCGCTTCGCTTCAGGCCGCAACGCGCAGGCGCGGCCGCGCATCGTCGAGTTCGATGAGCGGCATCAGAATCTGTGCCACGCGCTTGGCCTCCTCCTTCGACGGCCAGCCGGCAAGGATGAACGTGTCGATGCCGATCGTCTCCTGCAGTTCCCGCATGCGCGCGGCGACGTTCTCGGCGCTGCCGACGAAATAGCCGCCCCAGCCTTCGTCCAGAATGTCGACGGCGCCCCAGGGGTTCGGCCCCGACCAGATGTTCGGGTAGGATTCGAGCGCCCGCACCTCGGGCAGACGGCCGGCGCGAAGCGCTTCGATATTGGCCTGCCGCCGCGGATCCTGGCTCGCAAGCGATTCAAACGGCGCAGGCGCGCGGGAACCGGTGTGCGGCTGGTAGCGGCCGGTCTTCAGCCGCCCCTCGATCATGCGCGCGATCTGCGCGGCGCCGGTCTTCTCGAGCACCCATTGCGCATGCGCCCAGGCCTCCTCCTCGGTCTCGCGGACGATGATGTTGCAGAGAATGCCGGCCTTTAGGGTGCGGCCGTGCTCGGCCGCCGCCGCCCGCGCGGCATTAATCTGTTTCGCCAGCCGGTCCGGCCGATGCAGGTAGCAAAGATAGGTGTCCAGCACCGCCCCGGCCTGCCGGATGCCGGCGGGCGAGGTGCCCGAGCCCCAGATGGGCGTGTGCGGGTCCTGCAGGTTGAGCCCGGGCACCGCGATCGTGTTCTTGCTCTGCGGCGGGGGCCCATACTGGATGTACTTGCCCCGGAACGGGGTCGTATCCCCGGCATAGAGGCGCTTGAATGCGTTCCAGTATTCGATGCTGAGCGCATAGCGCTCGTCGCTCGGCACTTCGACGCCGTAGTGGCGCACGACCTGGTCCGTTCCGTTGACCTGGTTGATGAGAAGTCGCCCGCCGGAAATCGAATCGAAAAGCTGCGCCTGGTGGGCGAAGAAGCCGACCGGGATCACGCCGGGGTATATTGGAATAAGAAATCGCAGCCGCTGCGTCAGCGGAATCCAGCTCGTGGTCTCGAGCAGCGGGTTCTTGCCGACGACAAGCGTCCCGAAATAGCCGTCGCCGTCGAGTTGCACCGCGATCTCGCGGGAGCGCATGAGATCCGGCTTGAACGCCCCGTCGGGACTCCACGGGAACGGACCGTCATGGGGGTTCACATACCACATCAGCTGAATCGGCTTCGACATGTCTTGACCCTCGTGCGCAGTTCGCCCGCGGCGGGCGACGGAAGACAGCATAGCGGCAACAGGCGCGCGGCAAACCGACTGGCGAACCGCTCGGCAGAGCGCGCCGTGCGCATCCGCCACGCCTAGTTCAGGCGGAGATCGACGATGTGACGCGGGTCGGGCGCGATTTCGCCGCGTTCCACCCGCTTGACGATGTCGGTGAGCGCGGCGTTGGCGCGGCACGCAATGCCGACCTTCTCGCCCTCGCGCACCACCAACCCGTTGAGAAACTCGATTTCGGTGCGGCGGCCCTTCACCATATCCTGGCCCATCGAAGGGCGCTGGCCCTCGGCCGTGTGCTTGGCGTCCTTGAAGCGCTGCTCGTCATGGACACGCATGGCCGCTTCGTCGCCCTCCCCGGCGCGGGCGATGATTTCGGGGTCGAGATGCAGGATCTCTTCGAGCTTGTAGCCGTGCGCCTGGCCGACCCGAATGGCCTCGCTGCCGAGCCGCGCCGAGAACCGCCGCAGCGCATCGTTCGCGAGCACGGCCCGGCCCGGCAGGCCGGTGCAGGCGGACAGGCCGTTCTGCATGACGTTGGCAACGAGCTTGGACCAGCGCTCGCCCCAGAGATTGGTCGTCACCATGGCACTGTCGGCATGGCCGACCAGGCGACAGACTTCTTCAGCGCGGGGCGTGATCCGGCCGTGCACCTCGCCGGTGCGATAGACCGTGTGCCTTGCGCCGCCCTTTCCCGCCCCGCGATGGACATGGCCGGGGGCCGAAAGATTGACGGTGATCGCGCTCGCAACGCAGCCGAGCGTCTTGCCCCAACCGACGACGGAGGCAACGGTCGCCTCGTTCATGCAATTCTGGAGCGAAACGATATAGCCGTCGGGCGCGAGATACTGGCTGATGAGCATCGTCGCCCAGGCCGTGTCGTACGACTTCAGGCACACGAAAGCGATGTCGATCGGCTTTTCCTTGGCAAGCTGCTGCACATCGGTCAGGTGCAGCGCACGCGCCTCAACGGTGAATTCGGGGACCTCCATCGCGTGCGTCACGCGCAGCCCGTGCTTGCGGATATGCTCCACATGCTCGGGCCACGGGTCGATGAAGGTGACATCCTCGCCGGCCCGCACCATATGCGCGCCCGTATAGCCCCCGACGGCGCCCGCGCCGACGATCGCAATTCTTCTTCCCATCCCCGGCTCCCTCCCCGTTTTGCGGGAGCCTAGGACAGGATCGCCGCAGGCGGAAGCAGACCCTCGCCCTGGCCTGCCATCGAAAACACGCAGCACCGCGACCTCGGCCCCCGGCGCGGGAACGGTCTGACGGACCCCTATGGCCTTCCCGGCCTGCGAAGGCTACATCCCTGGGGCGATCGGCCCGCCGTTTACCCCGCCCCTCCCGAGAGGCCCTTACTCCGAGCAACGCGATGAGCGACGACGTTCCCTTCAACCGCGACTTCTCCCTCGCTCCCGGCACGGTGGACGAGGTGATGCCGGGGCTGCGCCGTGTGCTCTGCGGGAACCCAAGCCCGTTCACGTTCACCGGGACCGTCACCTATATCGTCGGCCGCGGAAAGGTCGGGATCATCGATCCGGGCCCGGACGACGACAGCCATGTGGCCGCCGTGCTCAAAGCCGTGAGGAACGAGACGGTGACGCATATTTTGGTCACCCACACGCACCGCGACCATTCCCCCGCGGCCGCGAAGATCAAGGCTGCGACCGGCGCGCCTCTTTATGGCGAAGGGCCGCATCGGCCGTCCCGGCCACTGCACCTTGGCGAAGCGAAGCGACTCGACGCCGGCGGCGATCAGGATTTCTGCCCGGATCACGCCGTTGCGGACGGCGACGTCATCGCCGGCGACGGCTGGCGGCTCGAGGCGGTCGCGACCCCGGGGCATACCCGCAACCATATGGCCTATGGGCTCGGGGGGACCGACATTCTTTTCTCGGGCGACCATGTCATGGGCTGGTCGACGACCATCGTGGCGCCGCCCGACGGGTCGATGCGCGACTACATGAATTCACTTGCCAAACTGCAGGCGCGGCCCGAACAGGTCTATTTGCCCGGGCACGGCCCGGCCATCCGCGATGCTTCTGCCTATGTCGCGCACCTTGTGCGTCACCGCGAGGCGCGCGAGGCGGCGATCCTTGCCGCGCTCGCCAAGGGCGAGGCCGACATTCCGACGCTCGTGAAGACCATCTATGTCGGGCTCGATCCGCGCCTGACCGGCGCGGCCGGGTTGTCGGTCCTCGCTCATCTCGAGGATCTTGTGGCCCGAGGGCGGGCCGAGACGGAGGGCGAGCCTTCTCTTTCCGGCCGCTACCGGGCGGCTGCCGGCAGCGGCGGCTGATTGCTGATTTCCTCCTCGATCGCCTCCGCAAGAGCGCGTATGCGGCGGGCGTTGCTGCCGAAGTCCCGGCTGCCGTAGCGGGACGCCGAGCGGATATCGATCGTGGTGCCGGATGCCGTCCCTCGGACCCGAACCACGACGTCATCCCGAAAACCCATGATTGTGGTGCGGGCCACGGCTTCGATGCGCCCATCCCGTCGCCCCGGTACCGGGCTTCGCTCGTCGAGGATCAGCAGCGACTTGTTCTTGCGCAGGGCCGCCAGGACCGCGCGATACACGGCGGGCGCCGGCTCTTCATACCGCAGGGGCTGGATATCGGGATAGGCGGCGCGCTGCTGCGCCGCCACCGCAGAGCCCGGATAGACGATCGGATTGGCGGCGCGCGGGCGCACGCGGGCGATCACCTCGAACTGCGGCGGATCGGCGGGATCGGTCGTCACGTCGGCGATCGGCGGCAGCTTATAGCTGCTTGCCAGGATGAAGGCCGGATAGACGAGCAGCGCAATCCCAAGCACGAAGCCCAGCATCGCCCGGCCAAAGCCCGGATTGCCGTTGACCCAGATCACCGCGAAGGCCGCGAGGGCCGCCAGGATCGCCAAGGCGGCCAACGCCAGCGCACCGAGCAGGACGGCGAGCCCCGGCACGGTCTCGACGAAACTGCCGCGCACCAGGATCACCGACAGGAGCGCGACCGCCAGCGCAAACAGCGCCAGGCGCCGCGACCAGATGGCCAGGCGCGACGGCGGCTCTTCGAGCGGCAGACGTTTGACCATGACGCGTTCAGGATCCTGCGCAGATGCGCTTGAGGGCGGCCCATTGGCCCGTGTCGAGAATCGGAGCGGCCGGGAGACTGCCGGCAGCGCGGATAATCGCCGCGACGCGGTCCTTGGTCTCGGGGTGATTCAAGAGAAGCTTCGCGCCGGGTTCGATGTTGCCCGCAATGCGCGAAAGAATGCCGGCAAGCGAGCGCGGGTCGCCGCCGGCTTTCCCCATCAGCTCGACGGCGTAAAGATCGGCGGCGGCTTCGACCTCGCGCGAATAGGCGAGCTGGAGCACGGTCTTTGCCGCAATGATCACGGCGCCGCCGCCCACGAAATCCCCCAGCACGAGGCCGAACAGAAACGACAATCCCGCGGCCTGAAGCATCGCGCGGGTTCCGTCGCGATGCGCCACGTGTCCGATCTCATGGGCGATGACACCGGCGACCTCGTCGGCCGAATGCGCCTTGTCGATCAGCCCCTGGAAGACATAAACGTGGCCGCCCGGAAGCGCGATCGCGTTCGCCTCCTGACGGCGGACCACCGAGAGGCTCAAAGGAATGGGCAGATCGGCGGCCTGTTGAAGCCGGCCGACCATGCGGTCGAGGGCGAGGCGGCCCGGCGTTTCGGCCGGCTTCCAGCCACACAGGAAATTATCCCCCTGCTCGGCAGGATCGAGCATGGCGCGGACCTGCGTCTCCACCGCCTCCCCCAGCTTGCGCTCGACCGACAGAGGGATGAAGGGAGCGATCCGGCCGGCAAGCAGCGGCACGCCGTAAATTCCAACGAGAAGCAGCGAGATGGTGGCGGCAGCGCTCCAGAGAAAGACCCGCCGGCGGCTGCGCCGCGTGCGTGTGCCCGTACGGTCCACCGGAAGCGAAAGTTCGTCGATGATCCGTGCAAGATCGGCGTCGCGCACCTCGATCCGCTCGAGCCGCGGGTTGCCCGCGCGCGCCAGCCGCAAGACGCCGTCCGGCGCGGAAACCTCCTCCAGCTCGTTGTAGGGCCAACGCGCCAACACGTTGCCGCCGCTTGCTCGCACCACCAGAGCGGATTGTTCGAGCTCGAGGACGACCGAATGACGGAGGCTCGTCTCGCCGTCGAAATAGATCGCCGCCCCGGAGCGGTTCATGACGAGGGCGCTCACAGGCCACCGACATCGAGCGCGTCGGCGAGCCCTTCCCCGAGCGGAGAGCTCGGTCCGGCAACTGCCTTCACGTTCTCGAGCGCGCGCAGGCCGAACAGCTCCGTGGTCTCGAAGCTCAAGCGCCAGAAGCGGATAACGACGGTCGCCTGATAGATCGCCGAATAGCCCAGCATGACTGCCACATAGGCCCCGAGCCCGAGGGCCGTCGAGAGAATTTCGATCGTCTGCGAATCTCCAAACGATTTCGAAGCCGCCGAAAGAAAGCCGAACACGAGCCCTGCGAAAATCATTGCGGCCATTGCAAACAGCACCGCAAAACCGACAAATCGCAAATAAAGCGCATAGACTTGGCCGGTCCGCAGACAGGATTCCGCCCGGACACCGCCGAGCCGCAAGCCGGACAGCCACCACCGCAACGTCATCGCGCGGAACAGCGGGTACAGCAGCGCCGCGGCGAGGACCGCCCAGCCGATCCCCGCGCTTGCGAACACGATCGCGGCGGCCAGGCTCGGGCTTGCCTCGTCGAAAAGCTGCCGCGCGTTGGCGCCGCTCGCGGCGAGGGTGCGGGCAAGCGCCTCCCAATCCACGGCGGCAACCGCCGCAACGAGCGCGGCGAGAAACGGAACCACCACGACCAGCCACAGCAGCACCCCGCGCAGAAAGAGCCGCGTGCCCGATCCCTCGAAGCGCCCGGTCAGATCGCCGTAATGGGTATGGCGCATCTTGAAGCGTTCGAGATTGGCGGTCGCCCAGGGATAAGCGAGCCCCGCCGTGAGGAGAATCGCGAGCCACCAGACGACCGAGCGGAAGGCATAGGCCCAAGCGGAGCCGGTCTGATGCAGGCGCACGCCGCGAAAAACCGTTCGCGTGAGCCGATAGCGACGCGCGCGAAACACCGCGAACTGCCCTAGGACCGCGAGCAGCAGGAACCCGATGAGACCCGAGAACTTCAGAAGCCCGGGTGTGAAAGTCGCGAGGAAAATGAGCGCATTGACCGGCAGCAGGAGCACGACCGCCATGAGGAAGCCGATCAGCAGTTCCTTGGCCGTCCCGGTATATTCCAGGGCGTCACCCGCGATCTCGGTATTGCCCCACAGGAAGCGCCGTACGTCGGTCGCCAGCCAGAAGCGATAGATGCCGAGGGTCAGCATCAGAAAGAGCGATCCGCGAACCAGGAGGGCGAAAAAGGCGCCTTCTCGGCCGTGGAAGCGGCCGGTTCCGCTGTCCGCGGGCGGCGCGGAAGCCGGCGGAATCGAGGGGACGGCGGCGAGAGGAGACGCCCCGGAACCGGCGACGACGTTCATGGCGTCCCCTGAACGCTTCGCCGCTACTCCGCCGCGGCCGGCGACGGAAGAGCATAATTCCTAAACTGCTCACGCAGGGTCATTTTCTGGATTTTCCCGGTCGCCGTGTGGGGAATTTCGTCCACGAACACGACATCGTCCGGCAGCCACCATTTCGCGACCTTGTCCTGCATGAAGGCGATGAGATCGTTCTTGGTGACCGCCTGATCCTTCTTGGGAACGATGATCAGCAAGGGCCGCTCGCCCCATTTGGGATGCGGCACGCCGATGACCGCGGCCTCGGCGACCTTCGGATGGCCGACTGCGAGATTTTCAAGCTCGATCGAAGAGATCCATTCGCCGCCCGACTTGATGACGTCCTTGGCGCGGTCGGTGATCTGCATCGCACCATACGGATCGATGGTGGCCACGTCTCCGGTATCGAAAAAGCCGTCCCGATCCAGGATTTCGCCACCCTCCCCCTTGAAATAGGACTTGGCGACGCAGACGCCACGAACCTTCAGGCGCCCGAAGGTCTTGCCGTCCCACGGAAGCTCTTTGTCGGCATCGTCCACGATCTTCATCTCGACCGTGAAAGGCGCCGAGCCCTGTTTCACCTTGATGTCGAGGATCGACTCGCGATCGGTTGCCGCGTAATCGGGCTTGATTGCGCAGATCGACCCGATCGGGTTCATTTCGGTCATGCCCCAGGCGTGCGACACCTTGACCCCGTACACGTTCTCGAACTTGTCGATCATCGCCCGCGGGCAGGCGGAACCACCGATCAGCACGCGGTTGAGGGACGAAAGTCGCAAATTGTTGGCTTCCATGTGAGCAAGCAGGGCAAGCCACACGGTCGGCACGGCCGCGGTGATCGTCACGCGCTCGCCTTCCAGAAGTTCGTAAAGGGAGGCGCCGTCGAGCTTCGGCCCGGGCAGAACCAGCCTGGAACCGGCCATAGGCGCGGAAAACACGATCGACCACCCGTTCGCGTGGAAAAAGGGAACCACCGGCATGATCGTGTCGCGCACCGAGAGGCCGAATGCATCGGGCGCCACGGCCATCATCGAGTGCAGGACATTGGAACGGTGCGAATAGACGACGCCCTTCGGGTTCCCGGTCGTTCCCGACGTGTAGCACATCCCGGCCGCCGTGCTTTCGTCGAAGCGCGCCCAGCGAAAATCGCCGTCCACTTCGGCGATCCAATCCTCGTAGGAAACGGCGTCGCGCAGCGAGGTTTGCGGCATGTGGGCCGAGTCGGTGAGGATCACGTAACGGCGTATGCTCGGCAGTCGCGCCTGCAGGTTCTCGACCATCGGCACAAAGGTCAGATCGAGAAACAGGATCTGATCCTCGGCGTGATTCACGATATAGATGATCTGCTCGGAAAACAGCCGTGGGTTGATGGTGTGGTAGACGGCTCCGAGGCCCGTGATTCCGTACCAGGTTTCGAAGTGCCGCCACGTGTTCCAGGCGAGTGTGGCGACACGGTCACCGGCCTTGATGCCGTCCCGGGCGAGGCGTTGGGCGACCTTGAGCGCTCGTTTGCGCGCCTCGGCGTAAGTCGTCCGGTGCAGCGGGCCTTCCACCGATCGCGATACGATTTCACGCGCTCCGTGCTGGATGGCGGCGTGGTCGATGACCCGGTGGCACAGAAGCGGCCAATCCTGCATCAAACCCTGCATGGTTTGTCTCCTCCGCAACTCTTGGGCCGGCGCCGCGCGGCACCACGGCCGCGTCAAGCTTTTACTGTGTGGCCAACGGGACGCAAGTTCCCCCGCAGGGTCCTCCTCCTGGCCCTCGCGCTCGCGGGCGCCGCAGCCTTTTCGGGCACAGCCTTGTCCATGGCGCGTTCGGCGCCTGCCAACGCCCGAAGCATGCCGGCAAAGCCGCGGAAGCCGCTTCCCTGGCCGCGACCGCGCCCGCATGCGGTTGCGCCCGAGCCGGCCCGAGAGGGATCGGCGACGCGGACCGACGGTCTCTGCCGCTCCCGGCTCTTGCCGGCTCTCGCCGTTGCGGAAGCGCTTCCGGCGTTCCAGGAACCGTCCGGCTGCGGAATCGCCGACCCGGTACGGTTGACCGCGGTGCTGACGCGGGACCGTCGCCCCATTGCCATTCGCCCCCCGGCGCTGCTGAGCTGTTCCGCTGCGGAAACTGTGGCGCTGTGGCTTCGGGAGGACGTGCTGCCCGCGAGACCATCCGAGCGCCCGCAAGTTGCGGAAGTGTCAGTTGCGGCCTCGTTCGAATGCCGCCCCCGCAACCGTCAAGCGGGGGGCAAGCTCAGCCAGCACGCCCGCGGCGAGGCGCTCGATGTGACCGCCTTCATCTTCGCGGATGGCCGACGACTGGAGCTGGCCGACGGAAGTTCCGATCGCAGGCTGCGCGAATTCTTGCGGAAAACCGCCTGCGCCCGATTCGCGACCGTGCTGGGACCGGGTTCCGACGGTTACCACGAGCATCATGTCCATCTCGACGTGCTCCTGCGGCCCTCCGGCTATCGCATCTGCCAGTGGAACTTGCCGTGAGCCGTCGGGTGCGCCTCAGGCGGGCCTCGCCCGGGGCTCGATCGGCGTCATGCCTCGCAGTCCGAGCAGGTCTTCGATCAGTTTCGCGCCCGCAAGAAGGCGGGCTTCCGCGCGCGGAGGCGCGACGATCTGCAGCCCGACCGGAAGCTTCTCGCCATCGAAGCCGCAAGGGAGTGAAAGGGCCGGGCAGCATACGAGGGTGATCGCATAAACGATCGCGAGCCAGTCGATATAGGTCTCGAATGTGTGGCCGTCGCAGGCCGCCAAATAGCGGTCGCCGACCGGAAAGGCCGTGACGATCGTCGCAGGACAGAGCAGAAGGTCGTAGCGCTCGAAAAAGGCAAGCGCGCGCTGCATGAGAGTCACGCGCTGCGCCTGCGCCCGCGCGATCTCTTCCGCGGTCAGCGCAAGCCCTTTCTCAATGTTCCAGACGACCTCCGGCTTCAGCAAATCGCGATGATGCCGCAGCAGCTTAACCCGGGAGACCGCGAAGGAGAGCGCGCGCAGGGTCTGAAAGCATTCGTGTGCCTCGGAGAAGTCCGGGTGCGCCTCTTCGACCGCGATGCCTTCCCGTGACAATCGCTCGGCGGCGGCGCGCGTGACGGCCCGGACCTGCGGATCGACCGGGGTAATGCCAAGATCGGGCGAATAAGCGACGCGACGCGGCTTCCAGCCGGACCGCACCGCCTCCTGGAAGCACGTGGGCGGGCTCGGCAGCGAAAGCGGATCGGCCGGATGCTCCCCCGACATTGCGTCGAGAAGCAGGGCCAGATCCTCCACATCGCGCGCCATCGGGCCTTCGACGCTCAGGGTTCCGTCGATCTGAGCCCCGGGCGTCTTGGCCACGCGCCCGACGCTCGGGCGCAGCCCGACGACGCCGCAGAAGCTTGCCGGGTTGCGCAGCGAGCCGCCCATGTCGGAGCCGTGGGCGACCCAAGCCATGCCGGTCGCAAGCGCGACCGCGGCACCGCCCGAAGAGCCGGCGGCCGAGCGCGACGTGTTCCATGGATTGCGCGTCGCGCCGAAAACCTCGTTGAAGGTGTTGGCGCCGGCGCCGAATTCCGGCGTGTTGGACTTGGCGTAGACGATGCCGCCGTTCGCCTCCAGCCGCTCGACGAGGATGTTGGATTTTTCCGGCACGTGATCGGCGAAGATCGGCGAGCCGTAGGTGGTCCGCACGCCTGCGACGTCGGTGAGATCCTTGATCGGGACCGGCAGGCCTGCGAGCGGCCCGCGCTCGGCCGGCGGTCGTGCGACGAGCCGGTCGGCCTGCGCCCGCGCACGCTCAAAGCAGAGCGTCGGCAGGGCATTCACGGTTGGGTCGACGCGAGCGATCCGCTGTTGCAGCGCGTCAAGCAGATCATGCGGAGTCAGCTCCCCGCTGCGCAGACGCGCAACCACCGCACGGGCCTCCATGCGCGTCAGTTCCTCGGCGGCCGGACGTGACCTCACTGGTGCGGTTTCGCTCATCATGTTCTCTTGGACAGTGGCAAAGCCCGTCGTTTCAGACCCCCGCGCGGCCCGGCGCCGGCGCCCGGGCAACCGCCATGGCGCGCCACGCCCCCGGCCGGAGAACGCAAACCGACGCCCTCCCCGCGCGCCGCGGAGGCTTGCGGAGAGGATGAACGTCCCTGCGCCGAAGAACAAGCGCGGCGGCGTTGTCCTTAGCGGCACTCGGTCGTGGTGCGGACCGTCCCGTTCGGCCGCCGCACCGTCACGGTGCGACAATGCTCGCGGCGTCGGGGCCGATCGATGACAACGCCAACACCGGGAATGGGCGAGACGACCGTTGGGCCACGGGAGGGACCGCAGTAGCGCAGACCATGCTCCCGGCAGACGGCGGGAGGCCCCGGAATGTAGCGACCCCCACCCGCACAGCGATGCCCGCACATCGCGACCGGTATCGGCTTTGTGCCGCCGAGCCGCGAAAGATGCCCATCCGCCACGAAGGCGCCGGCACTCCCCATTCCGAAGCCGAAGGTTACTATGGCGGCGAAAAGCCCGCCCACGAGGACTCCCCTGCGCATTCGTCTCTCCTGTTGCCGAATCAAGCAGCCGAACGAAAGCGCGGTAGCGTACGCTTGCGCTTGCAGGACCCCAATACCTGGCCATTGGCGGGCATGCCGTTTGCTCCTACCTACCGGGTGGATGACAATCCCGGCGCGCCGCCTCGGGAGGCGACGCATCGCCGCCGATCGCCCGCCAAGTCAATCGAGGGCACCATGCCGAAGCAACTCAAACTGTGCGCCTTCATGCGCCCGGCCAGCATCCACACGGGAGCATGGCGTTACCCGGGTGCCTACCCCGATGCCAACTTCAACCTGACGCATCTCGTGCGCTTCGCACAGACGCTGGAACGCGCGAAGTTCGACGCCTTTTTCATGGCCGACCATCTCGCGGTGCTGAACATGCCGATGGACGCGCTCAAGCGCAGCCATACGGTCACCTCGTTCGAGCCGTTCACGCTGCTCGCCGCCCTTGCGATGGCGACGCAGCGGCTCGGACTGATTGCGACCGCTTCGACGACTTTCGATGCGCCCTTTCATGTGGCACGCCGGTTCGCCTCGCTCGACCATATCAGCAGCGGGCGCGCGGGCTGGAACATCGTCACCACCTCGAACCCGGACGCCGCGCTCAACTTCGGGCTTGAGGAGCACATGGAGCACGGCGAGCGCTATCGACGAGCGCGCGAGTTCTACGACGTGGTGACAGGGCTCTGGGATTCCTGGGCCGACGACGCCTTCATCCGCGACGCCGAGCGCGGCATCTATTTCGATCCCGAAAAGCTGCACGTGCTCGACCACAAGGGAAAATACTTCTCCGTGCGCGGCCCGCTCCACATCGCTCGGCCGGTGCAGGGCTGGCCGGTGATCGTGCAGGCGGGAGCCTCGGAAGCGGGGCGGCAACTCGCTGCCGAGACCGCCGAGGCAGTCTTCACGGCGCAGGCGAACCTCGAGGCGGGCCGCGCCTTCTATGCCGACGTGAAAGGACGGATGGCGAAGATCGGACGCCACCCCGACCATATGAAGATCATGCCCGGGTGCTTCGTGGTGGTCGGCGACACCGTGGAGGAAGCACGGGAAAAGCGTGCCCGGCTCGACAGCCTCGTCGATTATGCGAACGCCATCGGCTCGCTCTCGATCGCGCTCGGCACGGACGCTTCGAAATTCGATCCTGACGGGCCGCTCCCGGAAATCCCCGAGACGAACGCCTCGAAGAGCGGACGCGAGCGCGCGATCGCCCTCGCCAGGCGCGAGAACCTCACCGTCCGCCAGCTCGCGCAACGCCTGGGCGGCTATGCCGGGCTCGCCATGGTCGGCACTCCGCAGACCATCGCGGACGAGATGCAGGAATGGCTGGAGACCGGCGGCTCCGACGGCTTCACGATCATGTTCCCCTATCTGCCCGGAGGGCTCGAGGACTTCTGCTCCAAGGTTGTGCCGGAGCTGCAGCGCCGCGGCATTTTCCGCCGCGAATACGAAGGCGCCACGTTGCGGGAGAATTTGGGGTTGCCGCGACCGGAAAACCGCTTTTTTGCTCCGGCGGTGACGGCGGAGCGGGCAAGCGCCGGATGAGAGAGCGCCCGCCGCGAACGGCGATCGCGGCGGGCCTTGCGGGCTCGGACAAGGGTTCAGCCGAAAAGATCGACTTCCGACAGGTGCCAGACGAGCGCGTCAGCGAGCGTGCCGTCGGTGATCGGGTCGAGTAGACCGCCGTTGATTTCGATCGCGTGGGCGGTCGGATGATCCGGATCCTGCAGCACATTGATGACGAGCGGCGATTGCGACCAGAGATCGGGCCCGACGAGAATGTCGCCGACGCCCTGGCTGCCGGCCTTGCCGCTCAGCAGGGAGATGTCGAACGTGTCGCCGTCGATCGGACCCAGTTCGAGCGCGACGGGAGGCGCCGCGTCCGACGGGGCCTGGAAACTGAGCACGCGCGCGTCGAACAGGGCATCGCTGTCGCCACCGCCGCCACTGAAGACTGCGAGGTCGGTTCCGTCCGCGCCGGAGTCGAGCGACAGGGGTTCGCTTCGCGCCACGTCGTTCGTCGTATGACCGTTGAACAGGCCGTTCGACGTGCCGTCTCCCGGGATGCCACTGCCCAGAATCTCTGCGCCGGCGAGCGTGAGCCGGTCCCCAACTTCATCCAGCAACATCGGCAGTTCCCCGGGGCCGACAGGCAGCGAATCGCCCACGACTCCGAGGCGGTCCACCACGTCGGCCACCGTCTCGCTCGGCCTGAGGTCCAGTCCCGGCACGCTGTCGGGAACCTGGCCGAGGGGATCGTTCAGAACGTCCTCGAGCGACAAAGCATTGGACAGCGGAAGCTCCGACGTCGTGGCGCGAAGCACATTGTCCACGACGTCAATGCCCGCATCGGCCTGGGGAAGGACAGCGCGAATGCCATCCCCGGCGCCGGAAACCGCATCGAGCACCTGACCCAGGAGCTGCGCCGGACCGGCCCCGTTTCCTTGGCCGCCACGTCCGAGCAACCCGCCGAGACCGCCCAATCCACCCAACAAACGCGGCATGCATTTCTCCTATGCGCGGTTTTCAATAAGGGCTCAAAGCAAACTCGCTTTGCTTGTGCATGGACATATTGCAACTCTTGATTTAATCAGGACGTTAGCGAAAGCCTTCAAATGCGAAGCGATTTTTCGTGTCAGTGGCGGATTCCGCGCGCGCAAGGCGACGACGCATTGCGCACGTCCCGAAACACGGTCGAGGCCGCGGCGCGGCGATTTGGCCCCGGGGTTCCGCAGCGCCGCGGCTTCGCGGTCTTGCCAAATGAAGTTACAAAGGGCGCGGAACGCGCGAGGCGCGACCAGTGAGGAGAGGACGATGCGCTTTGGTCTGTTCGGGGGCGCGACCGCGAAGGCCACCCAAGGCAATGACAGCCAAATCTACAGCGAATTCATCGACTACGTGGTCGAGGCGGAGGAACTGGGATTCGAGAGCGTCTTCCTGGTCGAGCACCATTTCACCGGCATGGCCCAGGTGTCAGCGACCCTTACCTTCCTCGCCTATCTCGCGGCCCGAACGAAGAAAATGCGTCTCGGCACCGCCGTGACCGTGCTGCCTTGGCACAATCCTGTGTTGCTTGCCGAACAGGCCGCGACTGTCGACCTCGTTTCAGGCGGACGCCTCGATCTCGGAATCGGCCGCGGCTATCGCTACTCGGAATATGCCGGCTTCTGCATGCCGTTCGACGAAGGCAGCGAACGGTACGCAGAATCCATCGAAGTGATCCGCAAGGCCTGGACCTCCACCGAGCGCTTCTCCCATCACGGCAAGTACTGGAATTTCGACAACATTATCGTCGAGCCGCCGCCCGTGCAGAAGCCGCACCCCCCGCTCTGGGTCGGCGCCGCGAGCGAGCGCTCGATCCGGGCCGCCGCGGAAGGCGGCTTCAACCTGCTGTTGGACCAGCTCGCGACGCCGCAGATGCTTGGGGAGCGCGTCGGTTATTACCGCGACGCCCTGGCCAAGATGGGTCAGGCCTTCGACCCGCGAACGCTGGGGGTGACCCGGGCCCTCCATGTCGCGATGACCCAGCGCGAGCGCGAATGGGCCTACGAGATGCGGGCGAAGTTCCTCCTCACGGTGCACCAGCTCTCGTCCAATCCGAATGCCCCCCCGTCCGCGATCAAGCCTCCGACCTCGCTCGCGGACGTGCGCATTGCCACCGAAGAGGCGGCGCTGATCGGCACGCCCGAAGAGATCATTGCTCGCATCAAGGTGCTCGAGGCGATGGGAATCGAATATCTCTTGCTCCTCGACGTGACGTCCTCGATCGATGCGCTGCGCGTCTTCGCGCGCGAGGTGATGCCGGCCTTCAAGGAGAGCAAGGCCACGCAGGTCGCATGAGCCGTTCCGAAAGGTGCGGCGCTTTTCGCCGGAGCGGCATTCTGGCGCTCTCGCCGCGGCCCTTTGTACGAAAGACAATGCCCAGCCAAGATGGCGGAGCCCGACCCGCGCGACCGACCGTTTACTCCTCGCGCTTCGGCCTGCGTTCGATGCGCTCGATGATCGGGCGATAGGTGAAGCCGCAGGAACACTGGAATGTCGTCACGTCGGCCCGCCGATGCGGGTTCGTATCGGGATCGATCCGCGCGAGGCGCATCTTGCCGCCGCATTCCGGGCACTGCACGCGCGGCATGGCCGGATGCATCTCTCGCTCGAAGATCGTCACGGATGCGCTCGGGGGTGGCAAATCAAGAACGCGGAGAAAGCCCACAGGCGGCGCGGCCCGTGGCCCGGCCCTTCCGCTTCGCCCGATTCGGCTCCAGAGAACGTCTCGTCTGCATCGCGTCGAACGGTTCTTGCCGGTCTTGCCGGGCAGCAAAACCGATTCCGCCGTCGTGCCGGTCGGTGCGCTCGCGCTGCGACATGAGACGCCTCCTCTCCCGCCTGTGAAGTGCGAACCGGAAGGATTGTTCCCGGCAAACCGTGGACGTCTGCTCTGAACGCCGAGCTTGGCGGAACTGTGGCTCCCCTGAGGCGTTGTCGACGCTGCAACTTTCGGGAGGCTGCCATGCCCAAAACGGAGAAGACCCTCGAAGATCTCTTCCACGACGCGCTGAAGGACATGTACTTCGCTGAGAAGAAGATCCTCGCCGCGTTGCCGAAAATGATGAAAGCCGCGCAGTCCGAGGAACTGAGTGCCGCATTCGAAAAGCACCGCCAGGAGACCGAAGGCCATATCGAAAGGCTCGAAGAAATTTTCAATCTCATGGAGGAAAGCCCAAAGGGGAAGAAGTGTCCCGCTATCCTCGGCATCCTTGAGGAAGGCGCCGAGGTCATGAAGGAATACAGACGGACGGCAGCCCTCGATGCCGGCCTCGTCGCGGCCGCGCAGGCCGTGGAGCATTACGAAATTTGCCGTTACGGCACGCTCCGCACCTGGGCCCGCCTGCTCGGAATGCAAAACGCGGTGGGTCTTCTCCAGACCACGCTGCGCGAGGAGGAAGCCACCGACGAAGCCCTCACGAAACTGGCGGAATCCGCGATCAATCAGGAAGCACAACCGCAGGCCGCTTGAGCCTCCGGCATTTTCGCCTGCTGGCCGGACCTAAGTCGTTCCAAGACGGACCGAATGTCCCGGGTGCGGGCACGCCCTGCCCTACGGTCGAACCGGGCGGCGTGCTCGGGCGACTTAGGATTGTCGGCCGCATCGCGGCGTGCGCACGCGGCCGATCTTGACAGCCGTTCCGATTCGAGGACCGGCGGGGCACGCATTGCCCGTGCCGTGTCATGCCGCAGACACCGTTATTTTGAAAGGATCCGCCATGAATCGCTTTTCAGTAGGGCTTGGCCTCGCGCTGTCGATTGTGGGCGCGGTGACCGCTGCGCTTGCCGGACAGGAAGGGCGCGCGAAAGCTGTCGCTCGCAGCGCGCCGTTCGATCCGGTGGCAGCCATTGTCATGACGCCGCACGGCCCGGGTTACGCGTACAATCGCTATAGTGGTCAAGTCTACCACTCCTGCGTGATCGACCTCGGTTACGGCCGCACACGGCCGTGCGACGGCGGGAATCGTTAACGCGCACGAGGCCTCACGAAGCGCGCCCCGCGTTGCGGGGGCTCCCACGAACCGTCGAGCTGAGAGCCTGCCTCGGCTCTTGAGGCCGCCGCCGCATTTGTGTGGCTTTTGCCGCGGCGCGACGGCGCCGTTCGGGTCTCCCCCGCGCCGTCTGCCTTCCTTCCCGTCGCACAGTGAGCAGGTAGGCATCGCACCGAACTCGCGCTCGGAACCCGCTATCGGGTGGCGGGATTGCTCTCCGCACAAGGAGCGCACCATGACAGAGGCCGAACGGCACGGTGCCCCCATCGACCGGCCTGAGCACAAGCCGGCCGGACCTCATGGCTTGGCGCCCGTTCTCGAACGAAACATCGACGCTCTCGTCCAGCGTCGCAAGAGGGAGGCCGCGGCCGGTCCGCCACCGGATGCGCCGATTTTCCGACGTCCTCGCGCAGACAGCATCGGAGAACGCAGCGAGGTCCACCGGCGCACGCCGCCGGATCAGCCGACCTTCACGTGTGCGCCGCCGTCGACCGGCAAGGCCGCGCCGGTGATGAAATTCGCCTCGTCCGAGGCGAGAAACAGCGCGGCATTCGCAACGTCCCAAGCCGTTCCCATTTTCCGGCGCAGCGGCACGCGCGCGTCGCGTTCGGCCGCGACCTCGGCTCGCGACCTGCCGCGCACGCGCGCCCGCGTGTCGACCGCCATCGGCGTGTCCATGAGTCCGGGAAGGATCACGTTCGCGCGGACACCGAATTCCGCATTCTGAATCGCGAGCTGCTGCGTAAAGGCGATCATCGCGGATTTGGTCGCCTTGTAGGCCACATAGGGATAGTTCTCGATCGCCGCGAGCGAAGAGATCATGATGATCACCCCCGACCTCTGCTCGCGCATGATCGGCACCGCATGTTTCGCGGCCATCACGGCGCCGCGGAAATTGACGGCCCAGATCCGATCAAGGGCCTCTTCCGTAATGTCCGCGAGCGGAGCATCCCCTCCGGCGAGGCTCACGCCGACATTGTAGTGGAGGATGTCGAGACGCCCAAAGCGCTCGCGCGCGGCGGCCATGGTTGCGGCCATCGATGCGCCTTTGGTGACATCGGCCTCGTGCGCGATACAGACGCCGCCCCGCGCCTGCGCCATGGCAGCGGTCTCCCGGGCCGAGTCCATGCGGTTGTCGACCGCAAGGACCTTTGCACCTTCCTCGACGAAACGCAGCACCGTCGCCCGGCCGTTCCCCATGCCCTCGCCAGGCCCCTGCCCGGCGCCGATGACGACCGCAATCTTGTCCTTGAGCCGCATGACCGCCTTTCCTCCGAATAGACCCTTTCTTGCTCCGACCTTAGGGCCGAAGACGCCTCCGGAACATGCGATTTGCGGCCGGATCGGTAAACATGATTGGTGGAGGCTCGTCCGGGCCGGTGATTCGCGATGTCGTCCCCCCTCCTCGATCCGCTCAATGCCGAGCAGCGCCGCGCCGCGGAATTCGGCGTGCGGCCCGGCGCGCACGCCGAGAGCGGGCCGCTGCTTGTGATCGCGGGGGCCGGCTCCGGCAAGACCAGCACGCTCGCCCATCGCGTCGCCCACCTCATCGCCTGCGGTGCCGACCCGCAGCGCATCCTGCTGATGACGTTTTCGCGGCGCGCGGCCGCCGAAATGGAACGGCGGGTCGCCCGCATCGTCGCACGGCACCTGCAATCGCGCACCGCAGACGCCGCGCGTCTGCCCTGGGCCGGAACGTTCCATGGCATCGCAGCCCGCCTGCTGCGCGAATACGCGCCGATGATCGGGCTCGATGCCGCCTTCACGATCCACGACCGCGAAGACGCCGCCGATCTCATGAATCTCGTGCGGCACGAGCGCGGACTTTCGCAGACCGCGAGTCGCTTCCCCGCCAAGGGCACGTGCCTTGCGATCTATTCGCGGGTCGTCAATGCGGAGACCCCGCTGCAGCAGATCCTCGCCGAGCATTTTTCCTGGTGCGCGGGGTGGGAGGACGAGCTGCGCGGCCTGTTCGCTGCCTATGTCGAGGCCAAACAGCGCCAACACGTGCTCGACTACGACGATCTCCTGCTCTACTGGGCGCAAATGATGGCGGAGCCCGCGCTCGCTGCGGAGGTCGCCGGCCGGTTCGACCATGTGCTCGTCGACGAATATCAGGATACGAACCGGCTTCAGGCGCGAATCCTTCTCGGCCTCAAGCCCGACGGCCGAGGCCTCACGGTCGTCGGCGACGATGCGCAGGCCATCTATTCCTTCCGTGCCGCGACGGTGCGCAATATTCTCGACTTCCCGCGCCACTTCACACCGCCCGCGACGATCGTGACGCTCGAGCGCAATTATCGCTCGACGCAGCCCATCCTGGCGGCGGCGAACGCCGTGATAGCCCTCGCCAAGGAAGGCTACGCGAAGGCCTTGCGTTCCGAACGTCCTTCCAGCGAGCGGCCGCGCCTCGTCGTGGTGACGGACGAGACCGCGCAGGCAAGCTATGTCGCCGGGCGCGTGCTCGACAACCGCGAGAGCGGAACGGCGCTCAAAGCGCAGGCCGTGCTCTTTCGCGCCTCCCACCACAGCGCCGCGCTCGAGATCGAGCTTGCGCGGCGCAACATCCCCTTCGTGAAATTCGGCGGGCTCAAGTTCCTCGAGGCTGCCCACGTCAAGGACGTGTTGGCGGTGCTGCGGCTCGCCGAGAATCCGCGCGACCGGATCGCAGGCTTTCGCGTTCTGCGGCTCATGCCTGGCATCGGACCGGCAACCGCCGGCCGCCTTCTAGAAGAGATCGCGCAAGCGCCCTCAATTCGCGCTCTGGCGGAGCTCGATCCGCCGGCGCGGGCCCGCGAGTCCTGGACCGGCTTTGCCCATCTGGCGCGCAGCCTTGCGGGGGCGGAAGCTGGTTGGCCAGGCGAACTCGCCCGGATCCGCGAATGGTACCGGCCGCACCTCGAACGTCTCTACGACGACGCCGCGATGCGCCTGGCCGATCTCGTGCAACTCGAGCAGATCGCCGCAACGCATCGCTCGCGCGAACGGTTTCTCACCGAGCTCACCCTCGATCCGCCGGAGTCCACGAGCGAGGAGGCCGGCCCGCCGTCACGTGACGAGGACTATCTCGTCCTCTCCACCATCCACTCCGCAAAGGGCCAGGAGTGGCGCAGCGTCTTCATTCTCAACGCAGTCGACGGGTGCATTCCCTCCGATCTTGCAACCGGTCGCCCGGAGGAAATCGAAGAGGAGCGCCGGCTGCTCTATGTCGCGATGACCCGGGCCAAGGATCAGCTCACGCTCGTCGTCCCGCAGCGCTTTTACGTGCAGCAGCAGACGTTCAACGGCGATCGCCACCTTTATGCTGCGCGGACGCGATTCATTCCGCACGATCTCTTGCCGCTCTTCGAGGAGACGAGTTGGCCGCAGGCTTTCCCGGATGAGAGGACCGACGGGCCGCGGCCACGGCCGGTGGTCGACCTCTCCGCCCGCATGCGCCGCATGTGGCGGTAGCTCTCCGCCCGCCCTCAGACCCGGAATTTCGCACCCGGATGGGTAGCGGGAAGATAGGGATTCGCGGCGCCGGTGAGCTTCTGCCGCAAGGTGCCGGTGCGGTACTCGCGCTTGAAGCGTCCCCTCCGCTGCAATTCGGGCACGACGAAATTCACGAAGTCCTCGAACGTCTCCGGCATGACCGCATAGGCCAGGTTGAAGCCGTCGATGCCGGTCGTATCGACCCAGTGCTCCAACGCGTCGGCGACCTGTGCGGGCGAGCCGATCATCACCGGCCCCCGGCCGCCAATGCCGACATGCTGCGCGATCTCCCGCACGGTCCAGATGCGGTCCGGGTCCTCCGAAGTGAAGGAGGAGAGCGCCGAGCGCATCGCGTCGGTCGTCACCGCGCGGAGCGGTTCGTCGAGGCGGTAGCGGGAAAAATCGACGCCGGTCCAGCCGGAAAAAAGTGTGAGCGAGGCCTCGACATCGATGAATCGCCGATAGTCCTCGTACTTGGCTCTCGCCTCCGCTTCATCGCGTCCGGTGATGACGGTCGCGAGCGTGAAAATCTTGATGTCCTCGGCCGCACGCCCAAACGTCAGCGCACGGCCGCGAATGTCTGCGACATAGGGTGCGACGACCTTGGTCGACGGCCCGTTGATGAACACACACTCGGCATGGGCCGCGGCGAATTCGCGTCCGCGGCCCGAGGCGCCTGCCTGATAGAGCACGGGCGTCCGCTGCGGCGAGGGCTCGCAGACATGGATTGCATCGAGCGAATAGAATTCCCCCTGATGCCGCACGCGGTGGACCTTTTTCGGGTCCGCGTAAATGCGCCGGACCCGGTCGTGAGACGCGGCGTCGCCTTCCCAGGAGCCTTCCCACAGCTTGTAGACCACCTGCATATACTCTTCGGCGACGTCGTAACGACGGGCATGGGGGTACTGGCCGGACAGCCCCATCGCCTTTGCCGCACTGTCGAGGTAGCCGGTGACGATGTTCCATCCCACCCGGCCTTTGGTGAGGTGGTCGAGGGTCGAAAAGCGGCGCGCGAAGGGATAAGGCGGCTCGTAGGACAGCGTCCCGGTGATGCCGAAGCCGAGATGCTCCGTCACATCAGCCATGGCCGGAACGAGCAGCATCGGGTCGTTGACCGGCACCTGCACGGCATGCCGCAGGGCGGCTTCGACAGTGCCGCCATAGACATCATAGACGCCGAGCACGTCGGCGAAGAACACGCCGTCAAAACGGCCACGTTCGAGCAGGCGGGCGAGATCTTTCCAATGTTCGAGGTCGACATAGCGGTCGGAGCGGTCGCGCGGATGCGCCCATAGCCCTGGCGACTGGTGCCCGACCGTGTTCATGACGAAGGCGTTGAGACGAATTTCGCGCTTTTCCGGCATGGTTCTTCCTGTCGGTGGCGGGCGCGCCCCGGCCCGCGCCATGTTGATAACGGACCGTGCACGCGATACTAGGGGTCATGCTCTACCATCGCGGCTGCAAAGCGCGACCGGCGGGGCGCGGTCGGGGCTGACAGGCCTGTGCGCATCCCGTTCGGGATGCGGACGCCGCATGCCCCAATCCCCATTTCGGCGAGGAGGAAGCTGATGGATCGCTTTGCGCGCGGACCCTTCCATGTGGGCTACGAGCGGCGCGTGGACCTCGAGGCATTGCGCGCGAAGCGCATCGCCAAGGCGGACGCGGAGCGCAAGAAGGCCGGCCTCGACGCACTGCTGGTCTGGAAGGACGAGAACGGCCGTTATTTGACGGATTTGCGCCCGCAGCTCATCGCGGGCAAGACGACGGCACTGAACGGCGCGCTGCTCATCGAAGGTCACGCGCCCATCATGTTCTGCTCGGGCGGCGAGCGCGACCGCGTCGACCGCACGATGCCATGGATCAAAGAGGTGCATACCATCCCGATCATCGAGGAGAAGGCGCTGGTCGAGGGCCTCGTCCGGGATATTCTCGGTCCCGTTCTCAAGAAATACGGCCTCACGGACGCCAGGATCGGGCTCGACGAAGGCAATATGGTGTTCGTCAAGGCGCTCGAAAAATACTTCCCCAAGGTCAAGATCGAGGACGGCGACACGCCGATGCAGCTTGCCCGCATGATCAAGCTGCCCGAGGAGATCGTCATGCTCGAGGAGGCGACCGCGATCGCCGACGCGGTCTGCGCCACCGCCACCGCCGCGGTGGCGGACGGCGTGCGCGAGTGCGAAGTCGCGGGCGAAGCCATGCGGACGCTGTTTCGCCTGGGCGGCGAATATGCGCATGTGATGACGCCCTTCGTGGCCTCGGGCGAGCACATGGCCCCGCCCCACCGCATCTGCTCGGACAAGCTCATCCGCACGGGCGACCTCGTGTTCATCGATATCGGCGCGGCCTGGAACGGTTATTTCGGCGACATGGCCCGCACCGTTCTGTGCGGGGACAAGGCCTCGGACGAACAGAAGCGTGTGTTCAGCGCCGTCTACCACGCCCTTCACGAGGGCATCGCCGAAATGCGCCCAGGGCGCACGAACAAGGACTCGGCCGACGGTTTCCGCCGCGGCGCGGAACGGTTCGGCCTCGGCGACCGCTTCCTCTCCCTGTTCATCGGCCACGGCGTCGGCATCGGCGCCAACGAGCCGCCCTATGTCGGCGAGACGCTTCCCGGCGCGCCCGTGTACGAATTCCAGCCCGGCATGGTGTTCGCGATCGAGCCGCTGATCTGGGTCGAAGGTATCCGCGGCGGCGGCGGCGTCCGGCTCGAAGAAATGGTCCTCGTCACCGAGGACGGACCCCACGTCATGTCGCGGGCCCCCTTCGACGAGCGGTTGCTGCTGAAGCCGTAAGGAGCGCCCATGTCGCGCCAGCGCGCTGGAACCGTCGAAACTCGGGCGGCCGCGCGTCGCGAGGCAAGACCGCGCTTCATCGGGCGGCGGTCGCAAGGCTCGTCGGTTCGCCCACGTAACCCGCCATCAGGATGAGGCCGGTCGCCTTGTCGCGCAGCGCGAACACGAACGGCTTGTCGGCCGCCATCCGTATGTAATTCGGATCGACCCCGCGTTCGGCGATGACCGCGGTGGCGCCGGCCGCCTGCGTGCCTTCCTCGTTCAACCGCAGCTCCAGGCGTTGCACGATTCGGGTGACGTTCATCGGGTCTGCCGAAAAGCCGGCGAGCGAGCCTGGAGCAACCCGCGCCGTGTGCAGGCCGAGGCGGTCGAGCACCGGCGTGAGGTCCAGACCTTCCGACACGTCGAAGTGCGGCAGCGCAAGCTCGCCCTGCGCGGCGGCGAAGTTCTTTCCCGTCAGCCATTCGCCGACACCGGCGAATGCCCGCGGCGGGGCGGGACGCTCCCCGCGTGTCGTGACCACCACCATGCTGAAGCGATCCTGCGCATAGGGCAGCTCGATCCCCACGAATTTGGCGTCCTGGCGGAACAGATAGCGCCCGGGCGGCAGGTGCATGGTCGCGACCGTGGCCGGCCCGCCCGAAAGGCGCTTGAACGCGGCCGGGCGCGTGACCGCACGGTCAAAGGCCGTCTTCCACCGGTCCTTGAAATGCAGCGCGCTGAGCACCACGAGGGAAGCGCCGGCCGGGGGACGGTCGATGATTTCCGGAATCATTCCGCCCGTCCGTTCGCTGACCCGCCTGTTGACGGTCTTGACGCTCTCGGCGGAGCGGAGATCGGCGACGCTGGAGTCGATACCCGCCTCCGCGAGCGAGCGCGTAGCGTCGGCCTTGACGGCAACACCTTGGTCAAACACCACCGCGTTGGCGAATTTCAGAGGCGAGGACGCTCCGGAATGGCCCGCGCCGAGGCTGTCGATTGCGCGCCGCAAAGCGGAGAGATCGTCTCCGACGTCCGCGCTCCCATCGAACCCGAGCACCGCATGAAGCGACGTCCGCAGCGGCCCCGAGGCTCCGAGATCAAGCGTTGCGGCCGCGCCGGCAATACTCGCCGGCGACACCACGATCATCGGCTTCTTGCTGGAGGCGAGTTGCTCGACCAGTTGGACGGTCAGCTTACCCTGCGCCGCCGCCAGGCGTTCGCGAAAGGCTTCGGAGTCCGGGGGCCCGGCGAAGGCGGGCGCGCAAAGCGCCGCGGCGGCAGCGCCCGCAGCCACGAACAGTCTCGTCGCGATCGGCATCGGTGCTCTCCGCTGGGCCTGCGCCGCCCCTACCTGATGACATAGAGCTTGGCGTCGAACGACCATTTGGCGTCTTCCAGTGCGCCTGTGTCGTTGTCCGCGATCTTCAGCGTCCCCGCGAAATCCGTGAGATATTTCAGCGCGGCCTGCTGACCCGCGAACTGCCTCGGAACGTCGGGAAGATCGATCAGTTGCACGGGCTTGTCGCTCAGGATCGCGACCACCATTGCGACTCCGCTGGGCGGCGCGGCGACGAACTCGAAACCGGCGAGCGGATCGCCCGGATCGGGGATCGTGACCGTGCGGCCCGGACGGATGCGGTTGGTGGCTTGCCGGCTCCGCGCCCCGAGGAGCGATTGCTGATTGGGATAGATTTGCGTGAGCTTGCCGGTCGCGTCGACATCGACGAGCAGCAGATAGCCCGGGCGCTTGGTCGTCACCTTGAAGGCGATTTTCGTTCCGACGTCGAGATACTGTCCCGGCACGATCTGGATCGACAGACCCGCCGTGTTGTCGGACTTCAGATCGATGGCGCCGATGTCCGCCGTCTGCGCGGCGGGCCTGCCGGGCGTCGCCAGAACCGGCGCCGGCGCGGCAGGCGCGGCCGGCGGGAACGGCGCTTCGTCGATGATGCGCACCGAACGCGTGTTCTCTTCCTCTTCGAGGTCGGGCGCCGGCAGTCGCGGGTCGAACGAGGAGCCTGCACGCATTGCCGCCGCGGCGGCGTCCGTGCCGGCGGCCCTGTCTCCGGCGCGCGCGACGCCGTCCGCAACGCCAAGGACGAACGCGGCGGCAAGGCCTGCGAGGAGAATGGCTTTGCGTTGAAGCATGGTCCTCACCATCGGTCAGGGCGCCGTGAACAGGCCGAGCGTGCCGATGCGTGCATCCGCCGGCGCATAACGTTCGATCGTCCGCAGGAGCTGCACGGCCGTCCGGCGCTGGTTCAATTGCTTCAAGGCCGTTTCGAGCTCGGTCATGCGCTGCTTCGACGTGATGGCGATCACCTGATCGGCCCCGAAAGGCTCACGCACGCGCAACGGCAGGCGATATTCGCTCGTGCGCATCAGCGGCGGATCGGACCCGATCGGATAGAGCGCCTGGACGGTCCCGTCTCCGGCGATGTTGACGAGGATGAGCGCGCGCGAGGCCACGTCCGACACCGTGATTTCGACTTCGTTGTCGCGATGATGGCGCTTGTCGTTCGGATTGAGCTTGATCGCCTGCGGAGACTTCACGGCGAGCTTCTTCAAGCCGCGCACGGCAGCGGCGCGATCGATCACGCTCGGCAGGTCGTTCTTGTCCATCCGGAAGGCGATTACATCGCCCCCCACGATCACGTCGCCCGTCTGCGGATCCCACACGAGATCGGGATTGTCGTTGGGAGAAACAATCTCATAAGGTGCCTGCAGGACCGTGAGGCCGCGCAATTTGCCGCCCTGGCCGTCGAGCGAGGCGATGCGCACGGCCGGCAGCGCACGCGCCCCGGCATCCGCGACGGGCGCGGGCTCGATCTTCGGCATCGGCGTGGCGGCGGCGGGCTGCGGAGGTGTCGTCGGCGCGGCGGAGGCGACCGCCGTGCCGCCGCCCCCCTGCTGCGGGGACGCCATCACCGTCACGCCGCGGGTCAGGACGAAGGCCACGTCCTTTTCGATGTTGCGATTGGGCGAGGCCACCGTGATCGGGCTCTGCCGCTGATCGGAGAGTTGGTAGACGATCTCGCGCACATTCGTGAACAGCTCTTCGAGGGTCACCCGGCCGTTCTTGTCCATGTCGGCGTTGCCTTCGAAGGCGCGCGCGACGGCGTAGCTCAACGCGCCCCGGAAGCCCTCGATCCCCGGAACACGCACTTCGGGCGCCTTCGTCTTGCGGTCGACCGCGGCGAGGAAAGCGGTGCGCTCGAAGTCGAGCTCGGTGAGAAAGGCCTCCTGGGGCGTGGACACCGGCTTCAGATCGTCGACGGGAATGGTATAGCGCGTGACCTGCCGGAAACTCATCTCCTCCGCGCGCGGGTCGATGTCGCGCGCCATGCCGCCGCCGTGGCAGGTATCGGCGATGAACAGCACGCGCGCGCCCTTCGCTTCGAGCTTCTTGATGAAGTGATTGAATTCGCTGCCGATGACGCGCTGGACCGAGCCTCCGCGGGTGGTCTCGAAGTCGGGCAGGAGGAACACGCTGTCCATCCCGTCGGGTTGCGAACCCTTGACCCGTTCCGGCTCCTGCGTCCCATGACCCGCGATCGACAGGATGACGAGATCGTTGCGCTGCGTGCGCTCAACCAGCTTTTCCAGCGCCCGCATCAGGGATGCGCGATCGGCCTGGTCGTTGAGGAGAGTCGTGATGTCCCGCACGCCGACGTGCCGCAGCGCGCCCTCGATGTCTTGCGCGTCCGCCACGGCCCCTTTAAGCGGGCGAACGTGCTTGTAGGCATCGATGCCGATCACGAGGCTGCGCACTTCCCCGCCGTCGGGGCCGCGCAGGGTCGCCGCCCAGGCCGTCGCGAAACCCGTCAGCCCCAGGGCAAAGGCGAGCGCCAAGGCCACGATGACGCATGTTGCGGGGCGGAATCGGCTCATCGCATCACCCTGTCGCTCATTCGCGCCGCCATTCGACGCGGCGATTGAGAGCGTAAATATCTTCCTGCGTCAGGCCCGACGCGTCGATGATCTTCATCGGCTCGGTTTCGCCCTTGCCGATCACCTCCACCGCGGTCTGCAACCCATGCTCCCGCAGGAAGCCCGCCACGGCGGCGGCGCGATCCTTCGACAGTTTCATGTTGTACTCGGGCGTGCCCCGCACGTCCGTGTGACCGACGAGCGTGATCCGCGACGGGCGCTGTTCCTGAAGGACGGAGAGAAGTTCCTCGGCCGCTTGCCGGCCGATGGGCGTAAAGGCCGTCTGGTCGTATTCGAAGGTGATGGGAACCGGCACGGCGCGGGGCACGATGCCCCGCACGCTTTCGGAATAAAACCCGCCGAGCGTACCGTCGCGCTCATTGCGTGCGGTCTTCACGAAAGTCGCGCCCTTTTCGCCCTGGGTGTTGTTCGCCGCAAGAATGCGGGCCTGCGCAGCACGGGCGATGAGACCCTGGATCTCGAACGCCGAGGGAGCGGTGGGCGTAAGCGACTCGTTCTTGATGATCTCGATCGCGCGGTCGTAGGCGCGCGCGGCCTCCGCGAAGCGCCGCTCGCCGAAGCGGACTTCCGCAAGCGTGGCGGCCGATTGCCAGAGCACCCGCGGCTTGTCGGCCGCAACGAGGAGACGCTCGAAATCGGCCGCCGGGCGGCCGCGCGCCATCAGATACTGCACGGCCGAGAGCCGGAATGCGGCAAGACGGCGCTGGACCGGAACCTGGAACCGGCCGCATGCGGCATCGGTCGCGATTTTGTCCGCGAGCTGTTGGGCGTCGGCCTCGTGCCCCGTGTCGATGGCCTTGTTGAAATCGGCGACGAGCTTCTGGCAATCGGCGGCCTCGGCCGGGACGGCGGCGACAAGCAAGGCGAGCGCGAGCGCCCGGCCGGCTGCGCCGGCAGCCTCCGGCCGACGCGCGACCGCGCGCAAGCAACGCAGCGGAAGCATCGGAGTCCTGCCCGGTTCGGATCGTTCAAGATGCAGCATCGACGATGCGGCCCCCATGATAATCCGGCCCCCCAAGCGAAACCAGGGCGCGCCCGCGGAGCGGATGCCAATACCGCGGCGGCGGACGCGGGCCTCGCCGGTCGTGCCGGCTGCCTCGTGTCATTGGTCGCAAGGGCGGCCGGGAAGGTTCACGGACCGCGGCTCTGCCGGAACGGAGGCTCCGGGGGGTGGGTCGAAGACCGCCAAGCGGCTTCCGCGCTTCCGCGCGCCTCGGCCGCCTTCCGCTTCTCGCTCGCCAATGCGCCGGGCTCGTCAGCGCGATCACGCAAACGTCTTCAAAGACGATTTGGCTGGGGGACTAGGATTCGAACCTAGATTAACGGAGTCAGAGTCCGCTGTTCTACCGTTGAACTATCCCCCAAGGCGCGCCAGTCGGCGCCGGCGGGCCGGCAGGAAGCCGCACGGCAACGAAGCTTCGCTGCGGCTCGGCCATATAGGGGTTTTTGCCCGCACGGTCCACCCCCTCGGCTCGGGTGGCCGTCGATACGAGAAGGCGCGGCGCGGCACCGCGCCGTCCCGCGTCACGGCTCGAGCCGGACCGCGGGCGCAGGCGTCGGGTCGGCCCGGGCACCACCCGCCTGGAAGCGGGGCCGCGGTCCCCGGGATCGGAATCGTCCGGCTCCTTTCGGGCGCCAAATGGCTGTGGTCTGTTACCGCAGCGCGACAGGATTGTTATTGCATCGCAAAAAATCGGTTGACTCGCGGCCCCACGCGCGCTGAATCCAGGGCGCTCGACCCGGAGGTGGCACCATGCGCGCCCGTCAGAGTTCCCTCCCCTCTTTGCTCATCCCGTGCCCGAACTGCCTGCAACGGATGGCCTTCCGGTCGGCCCAGCCGCTCTCGCAAGATCTCGCGGACATGACCTATGCATGCCAGGGCTGCGGGGCGGAGCTTGTCCGCACGCTGCACCGCAGCGCCTTCGAGTGTGTGGCCTGAATCTCCGCCGACCAGGAGCACCGCGCCGTCCCGCCGCCCCCACGAATGCCGGACCCTCCGGCGTGTCGTCCGGGCCCGTTCGGCATGTCGCGGTTTTGTTCAGGTGTGCCGTTGAATCGGGCCATCGGGAACACCATAGTCGGCCGGGCAAGTGCACGCCGACCGGTTGCCTCGAAACGCTTGCTTGGCTTATGCGGCTTCCTCCAGCCTCGATTCCGGCAGTGATGCATTGAGCGCTCTCTTCGACGAAAGCGACCTTTCGGACATCAAGAGCGCCGTCCTGGCGAAGCTGACGCTGGCGTGCGGCAAGAATGTCGGTTGCGCCACGCGGCGCGACTGGTTCGTCGCGTGTGCGCTCGCCGTGCGCGACCGGATCGTGCACCGCTGGTTGTCCTGCGAACGAACGGACTACGGCCTCGGCCGCAAACGGGTCTACTATCTCTCCCTCGAATTCCTCGTCGGCCGCCTTCTGTTCGACATGCTGAGCAATGTCGGCCTTGCGGACCGTTTCGCTGCCGCGCTCGGGGACCTCGGCGTCGATCTCGCGGGGCTGCGCGAGGCCGAGCCCGACGCGGCCCTGGGCAATGGCGGCCTTGGGCGCCTTGCCGCCTGCTTTCTCGAAAGCATGGCGACGCTTGGAATCAACGCCTGCGGTTATGGCATCCGCTATGATCACGGGCTCTTCCGGCAGGTGCTGAGAAACGGCTGGCAGCAGGAATACCCGGAGGACTGGCTCTCGTTCGGCAACCCGTGGGAATTCGCGCGGCCCGAGGCGACCTACGACGTGCAGTTCGGCGGCTGGGTCGAGCAGGTGCGGCGGGAGGGCGCTCCGCCGCGCTTCGTGTGGCATGCCGCCGAGATCGTGGAAGCGGTCGCCTATGACACGCCGATCGTCGGCTGGCGCGGCAGGCACGTGAACCCGCTGCGCCTGTGGTCGGCGCGCGCGCCCGACCCACTGCGTCTCGATATTTTCAACACCGGCGACCATGTCGGCGCGCTGTCGGAGCGCACGAAGGCCGAGGTGATCTCAAAGGTGCTCTATCCGAGCGACGAAACGCCGGCCGGCCGCGAGCTGCGCCTGCGGCAGGAATATTTCTTCGTTTCGGCCTCGCTGCAGGATCTCGTCGGCCGGCATCTGCGAGCCGACGGCGATCTGCGGCTGCTTCCCGATCATGCCGCCATCCAGCTCAACGACACGCACCCGGCGATCGCGGTGGCCGAACTGATGCGGCTCCTCGTCGACGTTCATAACCTGCCGTGGGGCGAGGCCTGGGACATCACGACTCGCACCCTCTCCTACACGAATCACACGCTGCTGCCCGAGGCGCTCGAAAGTTGGCCCGTCCCGCTGTTCGAGCGGATCCTGCCGCGCCACCTGCAGATCATCTATCGAATCAATGCAGGCCACCTCGATCAGGCGCGCGGGCGCGGGATCACCGCCCCCGATGCGGTCGCCGCCCTGTCGCTGATCGAGGAGCAGCACGGCCGACGCGTGCGCATGGGCCACCTCGCCTTCGTCGGTTCGCACCGGGTGAACGGCGTTTCGGCGCTCCATACCAAGTTGATGCGCGAGACGGTCTTTCGCGACCTGCATGCGCTCTATCCGGACCGGATCGTCAACAAGACCAATGGCATCACGTTTCGCCGCTGGCTGTTTCAGGCCAATCCGGCTCTCACCGAACTGCTGTGCGAGGTCTGCGGCGCCGCGGTGCTTGACGAGCCGGAGCGCATCGTTGCGCTCGCGCGCCACGCCAACGACAGCGCAATGCAGGAGCGGCTCGGCCGCATCAAGCGCGCGAACAAGAATGCGCTCGCCCGCGCGATCCAGAGGTTCACCGGGATCAGCGTCGATCCCGAGGCCTTGTTCGATATCCAGGTCAAGCGCATTCACGAATACAAGCGCCAGCTCCTGAATTTGATGGAGGCGATCGCGCTCTATCAGGCGATCCGCGCGGAGCCGTCGCGCAGCTGGGTGCCGCGTGTGAAGATCTTCGCCGGAAAGGCCGCCGCGAGCTACGAGCGCGCCAAGCTGATCATCAAGCTCATCAACGATGTTGCCAATGCCATCAATTCCGACCCGGACATCGGCGGCCTGCTGAAGGTCGTGTTCCTGCCGAACTACAATGTGAGCCTCGCCGAAATCATCATCCCGGCCGCGGAGCTTTCCGAACAGATTTCGACCGCGGGGATGGAGGCGTCCGGAACGGGAAACATGAAGTTCGCACTCAATGGGGCGCTCACCATCGGCACCCTGGACGGCGCCAATATCGAGATTCGCGAGCGGGTCGGCGAGGACAACATCTTCATCTTCGGCCTTCGCGCGCACGAAGTGGAGGAGCATCGCAAGCGCGGTCTCGACACCGGCGAACTGATCGCGGCCTCGCCGCGCCTTGCGCAGGTGGTCGAGGCGATCGGCAACGGCACCTTTTGCCGGGACGAGGTCAGCCGCTTTCTGCCGATCGCGCATGCCCTGCGCCATGCCGATTATTACATGCTGTGCTCGGATTTCGATTCCTATTTCGAGACGCAGCGCAAGGTCGACGCCCTCTGGCTCAATGTCTCTGAGTGGAACCGACGGAGCGCCTTGAACATCGCCCATATGGCCTGGTTCTCTTCGGACCGGACGATCGCCGAATACGCAGCCGACATTTGGAACGTCCCGACGGAGCCGCAGCGCGGCGGCGGGTAACGCTCAAGCGCGCAAGCTGAGCGATTCAATCGCCGCGGGAAGAGCCTCGAAGTGGCTGATGACCCGATCCGGATTGAGCAACACGACCGGCGTTGCCGTGTAGCCGAAGTCGACGGCAATGACCGGAATGCCGGCCGCCCGCGCGGTGTCGATGTCGGTTGCCGAATCGCCCACCATCAGCGCGGCCGCGGGGTCGCCGCCCGCCCGGAGGACGGTCCGGCGGAGCATTTCGGGATCGGGCTTCGGCGTGCCGAACGTGTCCTGGCCGCAGATCGCGGCAAACCGGCGCGAGAGATCGAGCGCGTCGAGCAGGCGCACCGAAAGCCGTTCGAGTTTGTTGGTGCAAACCGCAAAGCGAAACCCCTGGCGCTCCAGACGGTCGAGCGCGCTGCAGAGCCCGTCGAAAGGTCGGGAGAGATCGGCAATATGGGCGGCGTACCGGTCAAGATAATCCCGGAACAGCCTGTCGAGGTCGGCCGGACCGAGTGCAAGGCCTTGCGCCTTGAGTCCGCGTTCGAGCAGCGCCTTGACCCCGCCGCCGATCATCGTGCGGGCCTCCGCGTAGTCGACCGGGGGCACCCCGTGGTCCTTGAACACGGCATTAAGGGTGGCGATGAGGTCGGGCGCGGTGTCGACCAGCGTGCCGTCGAGATCGAAGGCGATAACCGGAGCGGGCATGGGTCTGCATGGCTAGCCTCCGGCGGGCCTTTTCACAAGCGGCGGTTTGAACCGACGCTCGATCCGTGGTTGAAAGCGCATGCACCGTCCCCGGTTCCTCTCGGCCATGACCATCGATGACCAGAAGCGTGCCGCCGCCCTGGCGGCCCTTGATTTCGTGGAGCCCGGCATGCGGCTGGGGCTCGGCACCGGATCGACCGCCGCGCATTTCGTGGCCGCGCTGGGCGATCGGGTCCGGCAGGGGCTTGCGGTCATCGGCGTGCCCACCTCGGAGGCGACCCGGGCGCAGGCGGAGGCCCTCGGCATTCCGCTTACCACCCTCGACGAAACGCCCGAGCTCGACCTGACCGTCGACGGTGCCGACGAGATCGCGCCCGACCTCTCCCTTATCAAGGGAGGCGGCGGCGCCTTGTTGCGGGAGAAAATCGTCGCCGCGGCCTCGCGGAAGATGATCGTCATCGCCGACGAGTCGAAACTCGTGCCTTGTCTCGGCCGCTTCCCGCTTCCCGTCGAGGTCGTGCGGTTCGGCCTTGGAGCCACGCGCCGCGCGGTCGAAGCGGCGGCCGGCGCGCCCGGCGCGTGCAGGCTCCGCACCGGCCGGGACGGCCATGCTTTCGTCACGGACAGCGGCCACCTGATCCTCGATGCGCAGCTTGCCTGCATTGACGATCCGGCCGGCCTCGCCGCACGCCTGCACGAAATCCCCGGGGTGGCGGGGCACGGGCTCTTTATCAAAATGGCCGACCTTGCCATTGTGGCCGGATCACAGGGTGTAAGAACGATCGAGCGTCCGCGGCCGCAGCCCGGCTCGCAGAGGAGCATATCGTGATGATTTTCGGTTTCCGCGCCGCGTGTCCGCATGTGAAATCCCTGCCCGTCGCCCTCCTGTTCGCCCTTGGCCTCGCCTGGAGCGGATCGGCGCAGGCCCAGCAGCAGCCGAGCGCCGCCGCGATGGCCGCGGCGAAAGAGCTGATCGAGATCAAAGGCGCATCGCACATGTTCGACCCGGTCGTGCCGGGCGTGATCGAGACGGCGAAGAACGTGATCCTCCGCACGAGTCCGAATCTCGCGAAGGACCTCAACGACGTCGCAGCCCAGCTCCGCAACGAATACGCCAACAAGAAGTTGGAGATCACCAATCTGATCGCGCGCATCTACGCCCAGCACTTTACGGAAGCCGAGATCAAGCAGGCCCTTGCCTTCTACAAGACTCCGCTCGGACAGAAGCTCATTCAACAGGAGCCGGTGGTACTCGAACAGAGCATGAGCCAGGTTCAGAGCTGGGGCGAAAACTTCCAGGAGGAGATCATGGCCCGCTTTCGGGCGGAAATGACCAAACGCGGGCACAAGATGTGAGACGGCCGATCGGGCTCGAGCCTGCCGGGACAATGGCGCCATGACCGCGCGCGAAGTGGATCTTTTCGTGATCGGCGGGGGCTCGGGGGGCGTGCGCGCCGCCCGCATCGCCGCGGGCTACGGCGCGCGGGTCATGGTTGCCGAGGAATACCGCATGGGCGGCACCTGCGTGATCCGCGGTTGCGTGCCCAAAAAGCTGTTCGTCTACGCCTCGCGTTTCTCGCAGGATTTCGAGGACGCTGCGGGCTACGGCTGGAGCCTTTCCAAGCCAAGCTTCGACTGGCGCACGCTCGTCGCCAACAAGGATCGCGAGATCGCGCGACTAGAAACGGCGTACACTGCCAATCTCGAAAACGCAGGCGTTGTCATCGCCAAATCCCGTGCGGTGATCGAGGATGCGCATACGGTGCATCTCCTGGCCACGGGAGAGCGGGTGCGGGCCGGCCACATCTTGATCGCCACCGGCGGCAGTCCGTATCCCGGCCCGAGCATTCCGGGAATTGAGCACGTCATCTCCTCGAACGAGGCATTTCACCTGCCCGAACTGCCGAGGCGCGTTCTGATCCAGGGCGGCGGTTATATCGCGGTCGAGTTCGCCTGCATCTTCGCAGGCCTCGGCTCCGAAGTAACGTTGATCTACCGCGGCGAAAAGATCCTGCGCGGGTTCGACGACGACGTCCGCACGCATGTCCAGGACGAAATGATGGCACGCGGCATCGACGTGCAGTGCTCGCGCACGGTGACGCACGTGTTCAAAAACTCCGATCATTATGTCGCCACGCTGTCAAAGGGTTCGGTCGTCGCCGCCGATAAGGTGATGTTCGCGACCGGGCGGCGGCCCAACATTGCGGGACTCGGCCTCGAACGGGCCGGCGTCCGCATCGCCGAGAACGGCGGAATCGCCGTCGATGCCTATTCGCAGACCTCGGTCCCGAATATTTACGCGGTCGGGGACGTGACCAACCGAGTCAACCTCACGCCGGTCGCCATCCGCGAAGGCCACGCCTTCGCCGACACGGTGTTCGGCGGCAAGCCGACGCGCGTGGACCACACCAAGGTTCCGACTGCCGTCTTTTCCGAACCCGAGGTCGGCGCCATCGGCTTGACCGAGGCGCAAGCCCGCGAGCAGCTTGCGCAGGTGAAGATCTTCCGATCCGCCTTCCGGCCGATGAAAGTCACCATGACGGGCCGCGCAACGCGGGCGCTCCTCAAGCTCGTGGTCGATGGCCAAACCGACCGGGTGGTCGGCTGCCACATCGTCGGTCCGGACGCGGGCGAGCTCATCCAACTCGTCGGGATCGCGGTGACGATGGGGGCCACCAAGGCCGATTTCGACGCCACAATGGCGGTGCATCCCACGGCGGCCGAAGAACTCGTCACCATGCGGCAACCCTCAGCCGTCTACGAACGAGCGACCGCAGCCGAATAGCGTGATGACTCGGCCGCCTGGGAGGCGGGGGACGGGTCGGTAGGGCTGCCGCCGGCTGTCCCGCCATGGGTTGACGTCCTTGAGATCGGTCGGGAAATTGGCATTCAGTTCGCCGCGGCAGGTGTGTATAAGCGAAGACGCCCCGTGCTCGCGCCGGGCTTGTACGCGTCGAATTGGAGGAATGTCGCATGCCGGAGCGCTGGACCCCGGATAGCTGGCGAACCCGCCCGATCCAGCAGGCGCCCGACTATCCGGACAAGGCCGAACTGTCCGCGGTCGAGAAGCAGCTTGCGACCTTTCCGCCGCTGGTCTTTGCCGGCGAGGCGCGCGCTTTGAAGCGGCAGCTTGCCAGGGTGGCGGCCGGAGAGGCTTTCCTGCTCCAAGGCGGAGACTGCGCCGAGAGCTTTGCCGAGCACCATCCGGACAATATCCGCGACTTTTTCCGCGTGTTCCTGCAAATGGCGGTGGTGCTGACCTATGCGGCCGCCTCGCCCATCGTGAAAGTGGGCCGCATCGCCGGCCAGTTCGCAAAGCCGCGCTCGTCGCCGGTCGAGCGGCGGGGGGACCAGGAGCTGCCCAGCTATCGCGGGGACATCATCAACGACATCGCCTTTACGGAGGAGGCGCGCAGACCCGACCCGCGCCGGCAGATCGACGCCTATCGCCAGTCGGCTGCGACCCTCAATCTGCTGCGGGCCTTCGCAGGCGGCGGCTATGCCAGTCTCGCGCGCGTGCACGAATGGATGTTGGGCTTCGTCAAGGACGCCCCGCGCTCCCAGGACTATGAGGAACTCGCCGACCGCATCACCGAATCGCTGAACTTCATGCGCGCCTGCGGGCTCGACCCCGAGAGCCACCCGGAGCTGCGCACCACCGAGCTCTATGTCAGTCACGAGGCGCTGCTGCTCGGCTACGAGCAGGCCATGACGCGGATCGACTCGACCTCGGGCGACTGGTACTGCACGTCCGGCCACATGATCTGGATCGGCGACCGCACGCGACAGCACGATCACGCCCATGTCGAGTTCTGCCGCGGCGTGAAGAACCCGCTGGGTCTGAAATGCGGCCCCACGCTGAAGCCGGACGATCTGCTGCGGCTGATCGATCTGCTCAGCCCCGACAACGAACCCGGGCGCCTCACGCTCATCTGCCGCTTCGGGGCCGACAAGATCGCCGAGCACCTGCCGCCCCTCATTCGGGCCGTGCAGCGCGAAGGCCGCAACGTCGTGTGGTCGTGCGACCCCATGCACGGCAACACGATCACGAGCGCGACCGGTTACAAGACACGGCCGTTCGACCGCATCATCCAGGAGGTCAAGAGCTTCTTTGCCGTTCACGCCGCGGAGGGAAGCTATGCCGGCGGCGTTCACCTGGAGATGACCGGAAAGAACGTCACCGAGTGCACGGGCGGTGCCCGCGCAATCTCGGACCAGGACCTCAACGACCGCTATCACACCTACTGCGATCCGCGGCTCAATGCCGAGCAGTCGATCGAGCTGGCTTTCCTGCTCGCCGACCTGCTCAAGGCCGAGCGCACGGCGAAGGCCCGACCCTTGGCCGCCGCAGCCGGTCTCTGAGGCCGCTTGCGGCCCCTCCCCTCCGGTTGCGGGACGTTAGCGGTCGCCGGGTCGCCATTTGCCGCGAAGGGACGCAGGGCCTAGATCAGGTTCATGAGCCCAAGCCCTGCCGACGCGCTCGCCATTGCGCTCGCCCAGTTCAATCCGACCGTCGGCGACCTTGCCGGCAACCTCGCCAAGGCGCGCACCGCACGCGAGCGCGCGGGCGCCGAGGGCGCCGACCTCGTCGTTTTTCCGGAATTGTTCCTGTCCGGCTACCCGCCGGAGGACCTCGTCCTGCGGCCGACGTTCCAGGCAGCCTGCCGGGCCGCCGCCGAGACGCTTGCGCGCGAGACCGCCGATGGCGGGCCTGCCGCACTGATCGGTTGCCCATGGGTAGAAAACGGCAAGCTCTACAACGCCGCGCTGCTGCTCGCGGGAGGCCGCATTGCTGCGGTCCGCCTCAAGGTCAATCTGCCGAACTATGGCGTTTTCGACGAGGCGCGCGTGTTCAGCGCCGGCCCGATGCCCGGGCCGGTGAACCTGCGGGGCGTCCGCATCGGCGTTCCCGTCTGCGAGGACATCTGGGCGCAGGACGTCGTCGAATGTCTCGCCGAGACCGGGGCCGAACTTCTAATCGTCCCGAACGGCTCGCCTTATTGGCGGGGCAAGAACGACCTTCGCCTGAACGTGGCCGTCGCGCGCGTCACCGAGACGGGCTTGCCGCTCGTCTACCTCAACCAGGTGGGCGGCCAGGACGAACTGGTGTTCGACGGCGCGTCCTTCGCGCTGCACGCAGACCGCACCCTTGCCCTGCAGCTTCCGGCCTTCGAGGAGACCGTCGTCACCACGCGCTGGCACCGTTCCGAACACGGCTGGCGCTGCATCGCCGCGCCACAGGCGATAGCGTGGGACGACAACGACAAGGCCGATTATGCGGCCTGTGTGCTGGGGCTGCGAGACTATGTCGAAAAGTGCGGCTTTCCCGGCGTGGTGCTGGGCCTTTCGGGCGGAATCGACTCGGCTCTCTGCGCGGCGATGGCGACGGATGCGCTCGGCGCCACGCGAGTGCGCGCGGTGATGCTGCCGTATCGCTACACGGCACCGCAGTCGATTGCCGATGCGGCGACACTGGCGAAGGCGCTTGGCATCAAGCTCGAAACGCTCTCGATCGAGGCTGCCGTGCAGGGGTTGGAGACGGCCCTTGCTCCTGCCCTGGCCGGTTATGCACGCGACGCCACCGAAGAAAACCTGCAGGCGCGGGCGCGCGGCACCATCCTGATGGCGCTCTCCAACAAATCCGGGTTGATGCTGCTGACGACCGGCAACAAGTCGGAGATGTCGACCGGCTACGCGACGCTTTACGGCGACATGAACGGCGGCTTCAACCCCCTGAAGGACCTCTACAAGACCGAGGTCTACCGCCTCGCCGGGCTGCGCAATGCCTGGAAGCCGCCGGGGGCGCGCGGTCCTGACGGGCCGGTGATCCCTGCGAGCATCCTGGCGCGGCCTCCGACGGCGGAACTGCGTGAAGACCAGCGCGACCAGGATACGTTGCCGCCTTACGACGTGCTCGACGCCGTTCTCGAAAGGCTCGTCGAGCGCGAACAGCCGGTGGCCGACATCGTCGCCGACGGCTTCGATCGCGACACGGTCTTGCGAGTCGAGCGCATGCTCGCGGCGGCCGAGTACAAGCGCCGCCAGGCGCCGCCGGGCGTCAAAGTAACGATGAAGAATTTCGGCCGCGACCGCCGCTACCCGATCGCGAACCGCTTTCGTGACAACGGTGAACCCCTTCCCTCCCCGGACACCACGCTGTTGCCCCGCCCGGGCCGGACGGCGCCGGTCGATCTGTAGGACGCTAGGGCTTCAGCGGGGCGCAGGTGGCGCGCCGCCCCGCGGCCGCTCGCTGCGCGCAGGCTTGGAAGCGGGGGGCGCCTTCGGTTGCGACATCGCCTTCGCGGTTTCGTCGGTGACGACGATGTCGCCGCGGGCGATGGTCGGATCCTCGCGCACGGCCGCAGCCCAGCTTTCGCCGGGCCGTTTGCAGGTGCAGGCCGGATCGTATTCGCGGCGATAGCGAAACGCGTTCGGCAGCTCGGTATACGGCCGACCGCTGATCGAAGTGGCCTGCGCGATGTCTTCGCCGGGATTGCGATACGCGTAGAGCTCCACTTCGGTTGCCGGACACGCCCTGTGGCATGCCTGCTCATCCTCGCCGAAACGCGCCGGCGTGGTGGCGTACGAAATCGGGAAGAAGGAGCCGTCGCATTTGCGGACGCACACGGTGCGGTAAAGGCCCGAGGGCTGCGTTTCGCCGGGCATTCCTTCGGTTCCCGGATAGGCCGGTGCCTCCGGCGCGGCGTTCCCGAACAAGGATTCGAAGAAGCCGCGCGGGCGCCGGACATTCTGGTATTGCGGCCCGCAGGCATTCTGCGCGAGGGCAATCAGGATTGCCTGGCGCTGTTCTCCGCGATCGACACCGCCGCCGCGCGCCTGCTCGAGCATCGTAATGGCGCGGTCGAGATCGGCGCGCGTCCGATCGATCTGCCCCCGCACCTGATCGCACTGCGGCGGCTGGCCGCCCCCGAACAGAAAGAAACCCGTGCGCTCGCATCCCATCCGCCGCGAAGAGGCGACGAGGCGATCGAGCTCGGCCTGCTGGCGATTGACGGCCTCCTCGGCGCGCCTCGCCTGCTCGGCATTCGCCTCGGAAGCGGTGCGGTCAAGCGCGGCGAGCTGCGCTTCCAGGCGCACGCAAACAGGATCCCGCTGCGGGGCGCGACCGTACCAGGGCGCACCCTGCGCGAGGGCCGTCGCAGCCCCGAATACGAGAAGCAGCGCGCCTCCCCCCAGCACTTCGCCGAGCCGGGGTGGCCTCGCGGCCCGCAAGCCCGCAACCACCTTCCAGATCAATGTCCCAGTCCTCATTGCCGGACCACGGCGCCGGTCGTTTGCCACGCAAGGCCCGAAGCATCCCCCACGCGAGGCAGATTATCCGTTGCAGGTCGTTGCAATCAATCGTTTGCGGCGGCAACGGGGCGCGCGGCGCGGGTGGTCCGTGCTTCCGCAAGCAGATTCCAGAGAATCCCGGCGACAATCAGTCCGGCGCCGAGAAAAACGAAAACTTCGAGCCCCTCGCCATAGAAAAGCCAGCCGACGACGGCGATGAGCGGAATGCGGAGGAAGTCGAGGGGAATGACGATGAGGGCATCGCCGGAGCGGAAAGCATTGGTAAGGCAGTAATGCGAAGCGAGACCCGACACGGCCATGCCGAGAACCGGCAAGGCCTGTTCGCTGCCGAGCTTCAGGGGAAATAGCGGATCGCTGAACATCAGGTTCAACGGGAGCTGGAAGAGGTTCATGTAAAGAAGGATCGTGTAGGTCGCGTCGGTGCCGGTCAGCGCCTTCGTGGCGACGGAGGTCGCCGCAAATCCGAGCGCGGCGCCGAGGACAAGCAGCGCGGCCGGATCGAAATTTCCCATTCCCGGCCGCAGGATGACAAGGACGCCAAGGAAGCCGAGCAATACCGTGCCGGCGCGGCTCGCCGTCATTTGCTCTCCCAGGATGAGAACCGCCAGCACCGCGACCCAGATCGGCGTCGTGAATTCAAGCGCGAACACCGTTGCGAGCGGCAGCAGCACGACACCCTGCGCCCAGCCGACCTGGGCGCCGAAATGAATCACGTTGCGCAGCCCGTGCAGCGGCAACCGTCGCGTCCGCAGCAGGTGCCGCAGCGAGGGTCGCAGCAGCGCGAGACAGAGCAACACGCTCAGCCCGAACGCGCTGCGAATGCTGAGCATTTCGAAGACGTTGAGCGCGCTCGCAAGCTCGCGCACCGAGACCGCCATCGTGGTAAACGATAAGAGCGCGCCGGTCATCCACAAGAGGACCCGGCCGATGTCCTTGCCTGTCACGATTGCAAGATGGCCCCCGCGACGGTTCATGCCGCAGGGGCTGCTCCTCAGTTGCGGTTGCGCATGCGGATCATGAACGAGTCGAACGAATATTCGCCGACCTGCCACCACTGCAGCTGCTCGCTGCGGAAGGCATTCGTAGACTCGAGTGCCCGCTTGAACGCCGCATTGGTGCCGGCGATCTCCGCATACAGATCCTGTGCGGCCTTGTAGGCCGCTTCCAGGATCGGCAGCGGGAAAGGCCGGAGTTGCGCGCCGGTCGCAACCAACCGGCGCAGCGCGGGCGCGTTGACGGCGTCGTACTTCGCCAGCATCCAGTTGTCCGCAGCCTCGCAGGCGTCCTGGACGATGCGCTGATAGGTCTTCGGCAGTCGGTTCCAGTGCTCCGTGTTGACGATGAGGTGCATCATCGCACCGCCTTCCCACCAGCCGGGATAATAATAGTAGCGGGCGACGCGATGCAGGCCGAGCTTCTCGTCGTCATAGGGGCCCACGAATTCGGCGGCGTCGATCGTTCCGCGTTCGAGGGCCGGGTAAACGTCGCCCGGAGCGATCTGCTGCGGCACGACGCCGAGTTTGGCGAGTACCTGTCCCCCCATTCCGCCGATGCGGAACTTGAGACCCTTGAGGTCGTCCACCTCTTTCAGTTCCTTGCGGAAGAAGCCGCCCATCTGGCAGCCCGAATTGCCGCACGGAAAGCCGACCACGTTGAATTTCGCGAGCACGCCGTTGATGATTTCCGCGCCGTCCGCAAAATGCCACCACGAATGCTGCAGTCGCGCATTGAGCCCGAAGGGAATGCCGGTCCCGAAGCCGAGGGTCGGGTCCTTGCCGATGTAGAAGTAAACCGGGGTCTGGGCGCATTCGACGGTAGCGTTGGAAACCGAGTCGAGCGCCGCGAGACCCGGCACGATCTCGCCTGCCGGAAAGGTCTGAATCTGGAACTTGTTGTCGGTCGCCTCGGCGATGTATTTCGCCAAGGTCTGCGCCGTCCCGTAGATCGTGTCGAGCACGCGGGGGAAACTCGACGTCAATCGCCACTTGATCTCGGGCTGCGACTGCGCGATCGCGGGCGCAGCCAGCGCGCCGCCGGCCATCGCCGTCGCGGCGCCTGTCAGAAACTGTCGTCTTCTCAGGGTCATCGAAGCCTCTTTTGTCGTTGCCGGCGTGCCGTCCCAAGGCTGCGCGCGGTCGGCCGCAGAATGCCCGATTATGAGGGCGAGCGCCATGCACTGCAGGCCCCTCAGGCCGCGAGACATACCGGCCTTGCGGCGTCCAAAGCCCTTCCGGCGCATGGACATGCGGCTCTCGGTGAGGCTTCGGGGCCGGCCCCCGACCTGCCCGGATTCGCAGGACAGAGGCATATCGGCACATGGATCGGCCGCAACTTCTGCTACGCTGTTCTTACGCGTTGCAGACGGATGCGCCCATGACCGCGAAAGCCTTTGCCTCCGCCGCCGACCTCGCCGACAAGACGGTGTCGTTCGACGAGATCGGTCCCGGTCTTTATGCCTACACGGCCGAGGGCGACCCCAACACCGGAGTCATTGTCGGCGACGACGCCGTGATGATCATCGACGCGCAGGCGACCCCGGTGATGGCCGAGGACGTGATCGCCCGGGTCCGACAGGTGACCGACAAACCGATCCGCTACGTCCTGCTCACGCATTACCATGCGGTGCGGGTCTTCGGAGCCTCGGCCTTCAAGAACGCGGAAATCTTCGCCTCCGACATGACGCGCCGCCTCATCATGGAGCGCGGCCAGCAGGACAAGGAATCCGAGATGGGACGCTTTCCCCGGTTGTTCCGCGCAGCCGAATCCGTCCCGCCGGGCCTGACTTGGCCCACTCTCACCTTCCCGACCGAGATGCGCGTCTGGCTCGGCAAACGCGAAGTCCACCTCAAACATCTCGGCCGCGCCCACACCGCCGGCGACGTTATTGCGCATGTGCCGGATGCCGGCGTGGTCTTCTCGGGCGACCTCGTCGAATATCGTTCGGCCTGCTATTGCGGAGACGCGCACTTTACCGACTGGCCGGGGACGCTCGATGCGCTCGCGGCATTGGGGCCGCGCGCCCTCGTGCCCGGACGCGGCGCCGCGCTGACGACCCCCGACGAGGTCGCCGAGGGAATTGCCATGACGCGCGACTTCCTGTCGACGCTCTATGCCTCGGCACGGGCGAGCGTGGCCAAGGGCCATTCGCTTAAGGAGGCGTTCGAAGCCGCCCGTGCCGTGATGGACCCGAAATTCGCGGATTTCGCGATCTATGAGCACTGCCTGCCGTTCAACGTTTCGCGCGCCTATGACGAAGCGCGCGGGATCGACTGGCCGGTGATCTGGACGGCCGAGCGCGACCGGGAAATGTGGAACCAGCTGCAGGGCTGAGCCGGCACGGGATCGAGAGCCCGGAAATGGCGAACCACGAGCGGAGAACGGCGGCCCGATACGCCTACCGGCGATCGCCGGATCAGGATTCCGCGCGACCGGTCCGCCACCCCGTCATCGTCGTCGGCGCCGGACCCGTGGGGCTTACCGCCGCGCTCGACCTCGCGCTGCGCAATGTGCCGGTCGTGCTGCTCGACGATTCGGACCGTATCGGCGAAGGCTCCCGCGGCATCTGCTACGCCAAGCGGTCCCTCGAGATTTGGGACCGGCTCGGCGTCGGCGAGCGGCTCCGCGACATGGGGGTGACGTGGAAGCTCGGCAAGGTCTTTCTCGGCGATGCGCTCGTCTTCGCCTTCGACCTGCTGCCGGAGGAAGGTCACAAGATGCCGGCCTTTATCAACCTCCAGCAGTACCGGCTGGAAGAGGTCCTGATCGAACGAGCCGGGGAAATTCCGGGGATCGATCTGCGCTGGCGGAACCGGGTCGTCGGCCTCGTGCAAGGAAACGAGGGTGTCCGTCTGACCGTGGAAACGCCCGAAGGCCCCTATTCCCTCGAGGCGGATTGGGTGGTCGCGGCCGACGGCGCACGCTCGACCCTGCGGAGCCTCTTGGAACTTTCCTTCTCGGGCGTGTCGTTCGAGGACAAATTCCTGATCGCCGACGTCCGCATGGCCGCCGATCTGCCCACGGAACGCCGTTTCTGGTTCAGCCCGACATTTCATTCCGGCGAATCGGCGCTGATGCATCGGCAGCCGGACAATGTTTGGCGTATCGACCTGCATCTCGGACCCGATGCCGATCCGGCCGAGGAGCGCAGGCCCGAGCGGGTCGTGGCACGCCTCGAGCGCATGCTTGAAGGACGCGCGTTCTCCCTCGAATGGATCTCCGTCTACACGTTCCTGTGCCGGCGGTTGGAGCGCTTCGTTCATGGTCGCGTCGTCTTCGCCGGCGACGCGGCACACCAGGTCTCCCCGTTCGGGGCACGCGGCGGCAATTCCGGCGTGCAGGACGCGGAAAACCTCGCCTGGAAGCTTGCTGCGGTCCTCAAGGGAGAGGCGGACTTCCGCCTCATTGAGAGTTACGACACGGAACGCATCCAGGCAGCCGACGAGAATATCGCCCATTCCGCCCGCGCGACCGAATTTATCGCGCCGCGGTCCGAAGGGTGCCGGATATTGCGGAACGCCGTCCTGTCGCTCGCGCCGACGGCCGAGTTCGCGCGCCGGATGGTCAATTCGGGGCGCCTGTCGACCCCAACCGTCTATGACACGCCGCTCTCCACCCCCGACGAGGACGCCTTCTCAGGCACGGCCCGGCTCGGTGCACCGGCGCCGGATGCGCCGCTGTCGACCCCGAGCGGCGAGGGCGGCTTTCTGCTCGAGCGACTCTCGCAGGGGTTCACGCTCTTGTTCGTCGACGGGGAGGGCGAACCGCCCCCTCCGCAGGGCGCGGCGGTTCGGGTGATCAACCGCGACCTGCTGGACGAAAGTGGCGTTTTTTGCCGCCGCTACGACGCAACGCCCGGCTCGGCCTATCTGCTGCGGCCCGACCAGCACCTCTGCGCCCGCTGGCGACGGCCCGATGCCGACAAGGTCGCAGCCGCCATGCGGCGGGCGCTCGGCCGCTGAGCCGTCAGTGGCGGCTCGATTCGCTCTCGCCTGCGTGCCGCATCGAGATCATCATGTCTTCGCAGGCGCGCTGACAGGTTTCGCAAACTTCGGCGCAGATGCGACAATGGGCGTGCATGCCGGCGTGGCGTCGGCATTCCTGCGCGCAGGTGCGGCACGCTTCGACGCAGGCCGCGAGCTGAGCCTGCAAGGGCTGCGGATCGCTCCGACCGATCCGCAGGACAAGGGAACCGGTTGCGGCGCACACGTCGGCGCAGTCCAGGTTGAAGCGGATGCAAGAGGTGAGCCTGTCGACTTGTCCTTCGGAGAGGCAAGCATCCGCGCAGGCGAGGCATGCCTCCACACAGGCGAAACACCGTTCGGCGCACCGCGCCATATCGCCCGGATGTGATGAGGGGCGAGGATGGGCTTCGAGCAGAGGCGAAAGCATTGTCATGAGACGCTCCGGCGGGAAGGATGACGCTCATCAACAAAGCTCGGCCCGCCGGGTTCCGCCGAACGTTGCGGAGCAGATCGCAGGGAGGCGCCTATGGGAGCCCTGATGACCGCCTCGCGTTTCGAGAATCCCGATGCGGCCTACGAAGCATTCGCGGCCGCCCAGCACGGCCTCGACGCCGAGGCGAGCGCGCTCTTCAACGCGCGCGTCGCTCTGCTTCTCGCCAACCACATCGGCGATCTCTCGGTCCTGCGCGAGGCACTCGAACTCGCCCGGGCCGCCCTTCCCTTCCACCGCCCTCACGGAAGTTCCAATTGACGAGCGGGCAAGCCTGCGGATTAACTGTCCTTGGCGTGCCAGGCATGGCGGGGACCGGCACCCCGAGCCCAAGGCGGAACCGAGAATCCGCCAATGACAAAGAGAGGGGGACTTTTTGCGGGGACTATTGGCTTTAAGCCGCGGAATCGACGCGGTTAACCTTCACATCGGCAAGGCGATCAGCTGGTTGATCGTGCTGGCGGTGCTCGTTTCGGCAACCAACGCCGTCATTCGCAAGGCTTTCGATACTTCATCGAATGCTTGGCTCGAACTGCAATGGGTGCTGTTTGGGATTGTCTTTCTGCTGTGCTCGCCCTGGACGCTCATTGTCAACGAGCACATCCGGATCGACATCGTGAATAACATGCTGCCGCAGCGGCTGCGGCAATGGATCGATCTGGTCGGGCACACGCTTTTTCTCCTGCCGCTGACCGTCATCATGATCATCACGGCAGGACCGTTTTTCATGCGGTCCTATGAGATCAATGAGCAGTCGACCAATGCCGGCGGCCTGCCGCAGTGGCCCTCCAAGGCCGTCATATTCATCGGTTTCTTCCTGCTGTTCATGCAGGCGATTTCCGAAATCATAAAGTCGGTCGCGGTGCTGCGCGGCCTCATGGCCGACCCTCATGCGGCAGCCCCGCACCATCCGGCCGAAGCGGAAGCCGAGCGGCTGCTCGCCGAAATGACCTCCGAACCCCGCTAACGCCGGCCGGTAGATTGGACGAACACCATGGTGGACCTGCTGATCCATTACATGGCGCCGATCATGTTCGCGTCGCTGGTCGTGTTCCTGCTGGTGGGATACCCGGCGGCCTTCTCGCTCGCCGCGATCGGGCTGATCTACGGTCTGCTCGGCATCGAGCTCGGGCTCTTCCGTCCGGAATTCCTGCAGGCCCTGCCGGAGCGCGTCTACGGCGTGATGAACAACGACACGCTGCTTGCCGTGCCGTTCTTCACGTTCATGGGCCTCATTCTCGAAAGATCGGGCATGGCCGAGGACCTGCTCGACACGATCGGCCAGCTGTTCGGGACGGTGCGCGGCGGGCTCGCCTATGCCGTGGTGTTCGTCGGCGCGCTGCTTGCGGCGACCACCGGGGTGGTCGCCGCCTCGGTGATTTCGATGGGGCTGATTTCACTGCCCATCATGCTGCGCTACGGCTACGATCGCCGGGTTGCGACGGGGGTGATCGCGGCCTCCGGCACGCTTGCGCAAATCATTCCACCTTCCATCGTCCTCATTGTGATGGCCGACCAGCTCGGTCGGTCCGTCGGCGACATGTACGAGGGCGCCTTCATCCCCGGTCTGGTGCTGTCGCTGCTGTATGCCGCCTATGTGTTCCTCATCGCCACATTTTTTCCCGCCGCGGCGCCCGGGCTTCCGGTGCAGGACATCGGCTACCGCGAGCCCGACGGCTCGCGCGGGGTGTGGCAGCTCGGGGTGCTGGTCGGCTTTTCCGGTCTCGTGGCCTATTACGAGATGAGCCAGACCAATGTTCGCGGCGGGGCGGATTTCGTCGTCCTCACAATGTCCATCGGCGTCGTCGTCGCGTTCATGGCCGCGAGCTTCAATCGCGTGTTCGGAAGCCGACGATTGGCGGCCACCGCCTTGATACTGCTCGGCCTCGGCGCGGCATGGTACTGGTTCAATCAGAACAATTATCCGAACTGGGCCCTCTTCGCCGAGGCGCTCGGAGCCGGCGCGCTTTACGCGTTGGTCGCAGGCGCGATCGAACGCCTGAGCGGACGCCGGCTCATCACCGCCATTGCCGAGCAGACCACGTTCGTGATGGTGCCTCCGCTCGCCCTGATCTTCCTGGTGCTGGGCACGATCTTCATCGGGGTCGCAACGCCGACCGAGGGAGGCGCCATGGGGGCGAGCGGCGCCGTCGTGCTGGCACTCCTCAAACGCCGCTTGACCTGGGATCTGCTGCGGCAGGCGACGGAATCAACCGCGAAGCTGTCCGCCTTCGTGATCTTCATCCTGATCGGGGCGCGCGTCTTCTCCCTGACCTTTTACGGCGTCGACGGCCATCGCTGGGTCGAGGAGATGTTGGTGTCGCTGCCCGGCGGGCAAATCGGGTTCCTGCTTTTCGTCAATGCCTTCGTCTTCGTCCTCGCCTTCTTCCTCGATTTCTTCGAGATCGCCTTCATCGTCATCCCGCTGCTCGGACCCGCTGCAGAACGCCTCGGCATCGATCTCATCTGGTTCGGGGTCATTCTCGGCGTCAACATGCAGACGTCGTTCATGCATCCCCCGTTCGGGTTCGCCCTGTTCTATCTGCGCTCCGTTGCACCGCGCGTCCCCTATCTCGACCGAGTCACCGGCAAACTCACGCAGCCCGTCACCACGGGACAGATCTATTGGGGCGCGGTTCCGTTCGTTATCATTCAGTGCGTGATGGTCGTCCTCGTCATCCTGTTTCCGGCGATGGTGATGCATTACAAGGGCGCCGGAACCCAGATCGATCCTTCGAAGATCAAGATCGAGATCCCGCAAATCGAATTGCCGCCGCTCGATCTCGGACCGCCGAGGATTCAGTAAGGGCTTGAGCCTTCCCGGATGCGAGCGAAGCCCGGCGGTCGCGAGCGGGCGCAACCGCTTCATCGGCAACGGAAAGGCCCAGGCGACTGCCCGCCCGGGCCTTTCTGCGGAAAGTCTCACGTGCGCGTACGCATCCGCATCTGGAAGGCATCAAATCCGAGCTCGGCGACCTGGAACCACGCATAGCCGTCGCTTCGGAACGCGGTCACGCTGTCATAGAGCTTCCTGAAATGCGTGTTGGTCTTGGCGAGGTCGGCATAGATTTCTCCGGCCGCCTTGTAACAGGCCTCCAGGATTTCGGGCGAAAAGCCGCGCAGTTGCGCGCCCGCGGCGATGAGCCGCTTGAGCGCGGCGGCATTGAGGGCATCGTATTTGGAAAGAGTCCAGACCCACGTGTCGTTGCACGCCGTGATCAGCAGAGCCTGGTACGGCTTGGGAAGTTCATTCCATTTGGCGAGATTGATCAGATTATGCCCCTGGCCGCAGCCCTCCCACCAGCCGGGGTAGTAATAGTATTTCGCAACCTTCACGAACCCCAGCTTCTCGTCGTCATAGGGCCCGACCCACTCCGCGGCGTCCAGCGTCCCCTTCTCCAACGAGGGATAGATGTCACCCGCGGCGAGCTGCTGCGGCACCGCACCCACCTTTGCGAGGATGGTCCCGGCAAATCCGCCGACGCGGAACTTCAGCCCTCTGAGGTCGTCGACCGTCTTGATCTCCTTCCGGTACCAGCCGCCCATCTGGGCGCCCGTGTTGCCGGCGGCAAATCCGATGCAGTTGTAGTTCTTGAGCAGGTCGTTAAGGAGTTGCTCGCCGCCGGCGTGCCTGATCCAGGCGATCATCTGCCGGCTGTTGAGTCCGAACGGCAGCGCCGTCCCGAACGTCATCGCGGGGTCCTTGCCCCAATAATAGTACATCGCCGTGTTGCCCATCTCGACCGTGCCGTTCTGAACGGCATCCAAGACCTGCAGGCCCGGAACGATTTCGCCCGCCGCGAACGGCTGAATCTGGAAATTGTTGTCCGTCGCCTCCGCAACACGCTTGCAGAAGTACTCGCACCCGCCGAACAAGGTGTCGAGCGACTTCGGCCAGCTCGCGGCAAGCCGCCATTTGATCTGCGGATTCGATTGTGCAACCGCCGGCGCGGCAACCGCAGTCGCCGTCAAGCCGGCTCCCGCAGCCTTCAGAAATTCGCGACGTTTCATGGCGTTTCCCCCTGTGGCAGGCGCGAGGCAGGCGACGGCGTCTTGCCGTCGTCCGGTCTCTCGCACCGCTTGATTTCGATTTCTGGTCAATTCCAGCCGGGATTCTCGAACTCCCGGCCCGTTTCTTTGTGTCGCGCGAACGAGCGGCGAAGGCTCGTCGTCACAACCGCGCAGAGCCTCCCCTGCCGCCGTGCGACCTGGAAATGCTAGGCCATTCCGCCGCGCGAAGGAACAAAAAAACCCGGGCGCCCAAAAGCGCCCGGGTTCAGCAACCGAATGTCGGCGTCTTCAGCCCCGCGCGCGCACGCGGATCATGAAGCTGTCGTAGGTGTATTCCGCGACCTGCCACCACAGATACTCGTCGTTGCGGAAGCTCACCATCGCGTCATAGACCTTTTTGAAATCGGGGTTCTTCGCCGAAATTTCGGCATAGACCTCTTGCGAAGCTTTGTACGCCGCTTCCATGATCGCTTGGCTGTAGGGTCGCAACTGGGCGCCGTTTGCCACGAGCCGCTTCAGCGCTGCGGGATTGCGCGCGTCGTACTTGGCTTGCTCCTCCACGTTGGCCGCCGCGGCCGCGGCGCGGATCATGGCCTTGTAGGTCTTCGGAAGCTCTTCGAATTTCTGGATGTTGAACATGAAATGGTTGGTCGTTCCGCCCTCCCACCAACCGGGATAGTAATAGTACTGGGCGACCTTGTAGAAACCGAGCTTCTCGTCGTCGTAGGGGCCGACCCACTCGGCGGCATCGACGGTTCCCTTCTCCAGAGCCGGATAGATGTCGCCCCCGGCAATCTGCTGCGGCACGACGCCGAGCTTGGACATGACTTGTCCGGCAAGACCGGCGATCCGCATCTTGAGACCAGAGAGATCTCCCACCTCCCGGATCTCCTTGCGGAACCAGCCGCCCATCTGACAGTTGGTGTTGCCGCCGAGCAGGCTCACGACATTGTACTTCTTGGTGAAGTCGTCCATCAGCTTCTGCGCGCCGCCGTCATAGAACCAGGCGTTCTGCTGGCGCGCGTTCAGGCCGAACGGAATGGCGCAGAAAAGCGGGAAGGTCGGATCCTTGCCGACGTAATAGTAGGTCGCGGTGTGACAGCACTCGACGGTGGCGTTGCTTACCGCGTCCAACGCCTGCAGGCCGGGGACGATCTCCCCCGCCGCGAAGGGTTGCACCTGGAACTTGTTGTCGCTGGCTTCGGCGAGATATTTGGAGAAGGTCTCCGCCGCGCCCCAAAGGGTGTCGAGCGATTTCGGAAAGCTCGAGGTCAGTCGCCATTTGATCTCGGGCATTGATTGGGCCACCGCCGGCGCGGCGACCGCACTGGCGGCAAGACCTGCCCCAGCGGTTTTCAAGAATTCGCGACGTTTCATGTCAGGGCTCCTCCTGCTCGACGGCCCGGCTTCGGGCGCGCTCGCGCCATACCGGTAGATGATGAATTTTGAGCTTTCATTCTAGGCCGAGGGCGAACGCTCGCAAACAGAAACCGTTGCGACTTTCGTGGGATAGGTCGATTTTTTCGCGGATTTCGGCGGCCGTCGCTTGGCGCTTCGCCGCGTCCGCTCGGAAGCCGCCGCCCTGTCCGATCCGATCCAGATTCGGGACAGGGCGGCCGAGGCGTTCCGACCGGCCGATCCGGTCAGCCGCGGGCCCGCGCCCGGATCAGGAACGTGTCGTAGGTGTATTCCGCGACCTGCCACCAAAGATACTGGTCATTGCGGAACGGCAGCATCGCATCATAGACCTTCTTGAAATCGGCATTGGCTGCCGACGTCTCGGCATAGACCTCGTTCGCCGCCTTGTAGCAGGCCTCCATCACCGATTGCGAGAACGGACGCAACTGCGCGCCGCCCGCGACCAGGCGCTTGAGCGCGGCCGGGTTCTGGGCATCGTATTTCGCGGTCATCCACGTATTGGCGACCGCGGAAGCCGATTCGATCACCGACTGATAATGCTTCGGCAACTCGTTCCACTTGTTGAGGTTGATGAAATTGTGGAGGACGGGTCCGCCTTCCCACCAGCCGGGGTAGTAGTAATATTGCGCGACCTTTTGAAAGCCGAGCTTCTCATCGTCGTAGGGGCCGACCCATTCGCATGCGTCGAGCGTGCCCTTTTCCAGCGCCGGATAGATGTCGCCGCCGGCAAGCTGCTGCGGCACGACGCCGAGCTTGGCCAGGATGCGTCCGGCAAATCCGCCGATGCGCATCTTCAACCCGTTGAGATCGGCGGGCTCCTTGATCTCCTTTCGGAACCAGCCGCCCATCTGGCAGCCCGTGTTTCCGGCGGGAATCGCATAGACGTTGTACTTCTTGTAGAAGGCATTGAGCAGTTCCATGCCGCCGCCGACCAGCATCCAAGCGTCGTTCATGCGTTTGTTGAGGCCGAACGGAATGGAGGTGCCGAAGGCAAAGGTCGGATCCTTGCCGACGTAATAATACGATGCGGTGTTGCACATCTCGACCGAGCCGGAGCTCGTCGCATCGAGCGCCTGCAGCCCCGGGACGATCTCGCCGCCGGCAAAGACCTGGATCTGGAACTTGTTGTCCGTGCCCTCCTGCACCGCCTTGGCGAACACTTCGCAGGCCCCGTAAATCGTATCGAGCGATTTCGGCCAGCTCGTCGTCATGCGCCACTTCAACTCCGGCATGGATTGCGCGACCGCCGGCATGGCAACGGCCGTTGCTCCAAGGCCGACGCCGGCTGCTAGAAACTCACGTCGTTTCATGGAAATCCCCCTCTCTGGTCCGAAAAATCGGACCGTCCATAGCCCTCCTCCCGGGCCACCAAGCTCGTATGCCGGAGCACACCGGCGAAATCCAGAGGGCGGGGCCGTTCCGACCGGCTGGATCGCGCGATCTTGAGGCGGCGGCGTGCGGGAGGGACCACGTCCGGCGCGGCACTTTCCCGTCGGCGAAGCCCAACGCCCGTCGTTGCGATGTCATCAATCGGTGCTACCGGAACGTCGTGCCACGGGGGTCGACATGCCACGCCGCTTTCCAGCCTGCTTCGACATCAACGACTTTGTCACGATCAACCGTCGCGAGCTTTTGCGCGGCCTTGCCGCGTCGAGCCTGATCACCGCCGGGGCAAGCGTCTTCTCCCGCTCCGTCTGGGCGAACCCCGTGTTTTCCGCCTATCCGTTTTCGCTCGGCGTGGCATCCGGCGATCCGACCTCCGACGGATTCGTGATCTGGACCAAGATCGCGCCGAAGCCGCTGGCCCGCGGCGGCGGCATGCCCAACAAACCGGTCGAAGTGGAATGGTCGGTCGCAACCGATCCGCGCATGCGCACCGTGGTGCGGAAGGGCACGGCCACGGCCTTCGCCGAACTCGGTCATGCGGTGCATGTCGAGGTCGGCGGACTCGAGGCGGGGCGCGACTATTATTACCGCTTCACAGTCGGCGGCGAAGCAAGCCGGATCGCCCGCACCAAAACGCTGCCCCCGGCCGGCGAGCGGCTTGCGGAGCTGCGCTTCGGTCTTGCCGGGTGTCAGCGTTACGAGGACGGCTTTTTCACCGCCTATCGGGACATTGCCGCCGAGAATTTCGACTTCGTCTTCCACTACGGCGACTACATCTACGAGTACCGGGTTCTGCGGCCCGGCGAGCGGCCGCTTCCGGTCGTGCGCACGATGCCGGACGAGCCGGACGAAATCTTCACGCTCGAGGAATACCGGCATCGTTACGCGCTCTACAAGCTCGATCCCGATTTGCAGGCCGCGCACGCCTCGACGCCCTTCGTCGTGAGCTACGATGACCATGAAATTTCCAACAACTGGGCGGGCGACGTTCCCGAGCATGTGGTGCCGCCCGAAATATTCCTGCTGCGCCGCGCAGCCGCCTTTCAGGCCTGGTACGAGCACATGCCCGTGCGTCGCGCCCTCATGCCGCGCGGACCGGACCTCCTCGCCTATCGCCGCTTCCATGTCGGCGAGCTTCTGACGCTCAACGTGCTCGACACGCGCCTTTATCGTTCCGACCAGGCCTGCGGCGACGGCTTTCATGCCGACTGCAAGGAGGCGCTCGCGCCCGAGCACACGATGCTGGGCGAAGCGCAGGAACGCTGGCTCTACGATGGGTTCAGACAAGCGCGGACGCGTTGGCACGTGCTGGGCCAGCAAGTCATGATGATGCACACCGACCGCGATCCCAACCCGGAAGTCTTTCTCACTCATATGGACAAGTGGGACGGAGCCGTCGCGGCGCGCGATCGGCTCTTCGAAGCCGTCGCGCAATCGCAGCTGCGCAATCTCGTGGTCCTGACCGGGGACATCCACAACAACTGGGCCGGAGAGCTGCGGCGCAAATTCGACGATGCTCGCTCGGCGGTGGGCGTGGAATTCGTCGGCACGTCCATTTCCTCGGGCGGGGACGGCTTCGACACCAACGAACGCACGAGCGCCGTGGTCGCACAAAATCCGCACCTGAAATTCTTCAACAATCAGCGCGGTTATGTGCGATTCGTCGTAACGCCGGAGCGCTGGCGCACCGACTATCGGGTGCTCGACAGGGTCAGCACGCCGAACGGCACCGTCTCTACGCGGCGCAGCTTCGTGGTCGAAAACGGCAAAAGCGCAATATCCGAGGCGTGAAACGCCTACGCTTCGATGACGATCCTCGGCGCGGGCCTGCTCGCCGTTTTCGCCTGAAGCTCGCTCCACACCGCCTCGGCCACCCGCCGGTACGCGCCCGCGTGGGGGCCGTCCGGCTCGCTTGCGACCACCGGCCGGCCGGAATCCGAAGCCTCCCGGATCGCGAGATGCAGCGGGATTTCCCCGAGGAACGGAACGCCGAGCCGCTCAGCTTCGTGCCGCGCCCCGCCATGGCCGAAAATGTCCGAGCGACCGCCGCAGTGCGGGCACACGAAATAGCTCATGTTCTCGACAACGCCGAGAACCGGCACGTCGACGCGGCGGAACATGGCAATGCCGCGTCGAGCATCGATGAGCGCGAGATCCTGCGGAGTCGAAACGATCACCGCGCCTGCGAGCGGCACCTGTTGCGCCATGGTGAGCTGAGCGTCGCCCGTCCCGGGCGGCATATCCACGACCATCACGTCGAGCGTGCCCCACTCGACCTCGCGCAGCATCTGCGTCAGGGCCGATATGACCATGGGGCCACGCCAGATCATCGGCGTTTCTTCGTCCACGAGAAAGCCGATGGACATGACCGAGAGGCCATGGGTGCTGATGGGCTTGAGGCGCGTCCCCCCGAGCGTCTGCGGTTTCTCGCGCACCGCCAGCAGCTTGGGGATCGACGGCCCGTAAATATCCGCGTCGAGCATGCCGACCGTGAGCCCGAGATCGCGCAAGCCGAGCGCCAGATTGACCGCGGTCGTCGATTTGCCGACTCCGCCCTTGCCCGAGGCGACCGCGATGATGGACTTCACGCCGGGAACGCCGGACGGCCCCCCCGCCGGCGGCCGGCGCGCCTGCGGACGCGCCGGGCCGGCCGCTGCAGGCCGCTCGGCCGTCAGCGCCACCATCACCGAGGCCACGCCGGGAAGCGCCTTGACCGCAGCCTCGGCGGCCCTGCGGACCGGCTCCCATTGCGGCACCGCGCCGGCATCCGCGCTTATGGAAAAAAAGACCTTGCCGTCCGACAGCACAATTTCGGAAAGCCGTCCGCTCCGCGGCAGGCTCGACCCATCCGGCGTCGCAACCGCGGCAAGGCTTGCGAGAATGTCTTCCTTGCGTAGCGGCATTGGCAAACCTCGACGGAAAGCCGGCGCGCCGGCCGGCGGCTTCATCCTTTAGATATCCCCATCCCCCTTCCGGTCAACCGGAGCGAAGGCGAGAGTTGACGTCGTCCGCACAGGGCGCAATCTCACGCAAGCATCGGTCGAGGGTGGAGGACAAGGCGATGGCGAAGGTGGCTTTTCTCGGTCTCGGAGTCATGGGCTATCCCATGGCGCGGCACCTCAAGCAGAAGGGCGGACACGAGGTCACCGTCTACAATCGCACCACCGCCAAGGCCGAAAAATGGGTGTCCGAAAACGGCGGAAGGCTCGCCCGGACTCCCCGAGAAGCCGCGTCCGGCCAGGATTTTGTGATGATGTGCGTCGGCAACGACAACGACGTTCGCGAGGTCACGCTCGGCGAGCACGGCGCCTTTGCGGGCATGACCCCGGGCGCGCTCTTCATCGACCACACCACGGCCTCTGCGGGAATTGCCCGCGAGCTTTTCGCGGCCGCGAAAGAACGGGGGTTCGACTTCATCGATGCGCCGGTCTCGGGCGGACAGGCCGGCGCCGAGAACGGCGTGCTGACCGTCATGTGCGGCGGCGAGGTGGCGCCTTTCGCCCGCGCCGAGCCGGTCATCGCGGCTTATGCGCGGATGTGCAAACGGCTCGGCCATGCAGGCTCCGGGCAGCTCGCCAAGATGGTCAACCAGATCTGCATCGCCGGTATCGTGCAGGGGCTCTCCGAGGGGCTCCACTTTGCAGCCCGGGCGGGGCTCGACATCGATGCTCTGATCGAGACCATTTCCAAGGGCGCCGCGCAGTCTTGGCAGATGGAGAACCGTTACAAGACCATGAAGGCCGGGAAATACGATTTCGGCTTTGCGGTCGACTGGATGCGCAAGGACTTGGCGATTTGCCTCGACGAAGCGCGCAAGAACGGGGCGAACCTGCCGCTCACGGCGCTTGTCGACCAGTTCTACTCCGAGGTTCAGAAAATGGGCGGGGGACGCTGGGACACGTCGAGCCTGCTCGCGCGGCTCGAGCGCTGACGGCGGGCGGCGCGGGCGCCATGGCCGCCTTGCACGACCGCCCGTTTCCTGCCGAAATTGCGACGCAGACCTTAGGCGCGTTCGCGCATCGTGGGGTATTGTCCAACATCCGAAGCGGCGGCTTCGGCAGAACCGAGGGGACGATTCCGTGCGCCGTCTTGCGCTAGCCCTGTGTGCGTTCGGCATCGCCGCAGGCGCGGCCGGCGACCCCGTGGCGGCCGACCCGGCCGCGCCGGGCTGCACGGCCGACCGGATGGAAGCCGCGCCGCTCACGGTCATCGAACCGTGCACGGCGGCCTTGCGCGCCTCCGATCTGTCCGCCGAGAAGCGCGCCGAACTGCTGTTCGTGCGCGGCCGCGCCCACCACCGTACCGGCAATCTCGACCTCGCCGAGGAAGACTACGAGGCGGCACTCAAGTTGGTGCCCGAGAACGAGGAAATCTATCTCGCGCTCGCCAATATCGATTTCCGACGCGGCCAAGACACGCAGGCGCTCGAGCGGATCCAGAAGGCGATCGCCATCAATCCGGCGAGCCCCAGGGTGCTGCGCTCCATCGGAGCGGTGTTTTCGAGCGCGGGCCAGGCCGACAGCGCCTTGCGGTTCCTGAATTCCGCGCTACGGATCGACTCCAAGGAGCCCTATGCGCTCCTGCTTCGCAGCCAGATCTATGCCCAGAAGCGCGACTACGAGCGGGCGCTCGCCGATGCGGATGCGCTCGTCGCCATTCCGCCCGACGAGATCAACCGCAACGCCTTCCTCGACAACGAGGGCCGCCAGCGCGACTTCCATCTCGTCGCGCTCACGCATCGCGCGGGCTTGCACGAATCGATGGGCAATTACGACCTCGCCGAGTCCGACTTCGACGCGGCGGTCGCCTACAAGTCTTCGCCTTTTGCCCTGCTCGAGCGCGGCGAGTTCCTCGCCGGCCGTCCCGGCAAGGAGGCGGCCGCGCTGCGCGACCTCGACGCAGCCATTCGCGCCGAAGCAAGCGCGCCGCGCGCCCATTATGCGCGCGGCGTCGCGCTCACGAATTTGCGGCGTTATGCGGAAGCCGCCAAGGCGTTCGATGAAGCCGTCAAGCTGCAATCGCCGTTTCCGGCTGCGTACCGGATGCGCGCGCGCGTCAACCTCGAACTCGGCAAATCGGAGGCCGCCTTGCAGGACTTCGTCACGGCGCTGCGGCAGGACTCGACCCTGATGCGGCAGATCATGCCGGCGCTGTCCGGCGGCGGTTACTGGCCTTCGCCGGAGATCCCGACCGCGATCAACGCCGAGCTGCGCAAGGCGATCCTCAAATGCCTGGTGGACCGCAAGTGCAGTTGAGCGGCGCCGACGGGTCCGACCGGGGATTGCTTTGCGTCGCTCGCCGCCTGGATCAGCGGCCCTCGAAGCGGGGCGGCCGCTTCTGCCTGAACGCCGCCACCCCCTCGTGAAAATCGCGGCTTGTGCCGGCAACCCGCTGCAGATCCCGCTCGAAAGCAAGTTGCGCAGGAAGATCGTTCGTCAGGCTCGCGCGCGCCGCCTCCTTGATGAGCCGGTAGGTGGCGCTCGGTCCCGCGGCGAGACGGCGCGCAAACGCGCCCACTTCCTCCGCAAAGGCTGCATCATCGAACACCCGGTAGACAATGCCCATCTGTTCGAGCTTGTCGGCCGGCACCTGATCGGCGGTAAGCATCAGGGCCAGCGCCCGCTTGGCGCCCACGATGCGCGGCAGAAACCAGGTGCCGCCTGCGTCCGGCACGAGCGCAATGCGCGCGAAGGCCTCCTGCAGATATGCGGAGCGCGCCGCAAGCAGGATATCGCAGGCGAGCGCAATGTTGGCGGCGGCGCCGACCGCGGGCCCGTTCAGGGCCGCGATCGTGACCTTCGGGAACTCGAAGAGGCGTTGCACCAGCGGATTGTAATCGCGGTCGAGCCGGCCGCCGACATCCGCGGTCCCATCGGGATTGGTGAGACGAGGCTCCGTGAGGTCCTGCCCCGACGAGAACCCCCTGCCCTCGCCGGTCAGCACCAGGCACCGCGCGGAGTCGTCGCTTTCGGCCGCATCGAGCGCAGCGCGCAGATCGGCATGCATCGCGGCCGTAAAGGCGTTCAGCTTGTCGGGACGCGCCAACGTGATGGTGGCAACGCCGTCGTCGACGCCGTAGCGAATGGTTGTATAGGTCATCGTGTTTCCTGCGGGTCAGGCGCGCGCGCTGGGACGTGCCGCCACCAGCGCGTGCCAGCGGCGTACATTGGTGAGCTCCTCCGGAATCGCGATCCTTGCAGGCTTGAGGAAATCCACCGCAACGAGACCGGAGATGTCGGCGATCGAAAAATGGTCGCCCGCCACGTAAAGCTGATCCTTGAGCGCCTGGTCGAGAATTCCCAGAAACTCGATCACCCGCGGCTTGTTGGCCTCGCCCCAGGCGGCGACCTGCGGTTGCTCCATCTCCTTCATCGCCGGGTGCAGATGCCGAAAGACGGCTGCAACGGCGGCGAGCAGATTGAGCTCCATGCGCCGGTTCCACATCTCGACGAGAGCGACCTCCTTGGCGCCGCGTCCGAACAGCGGGGGTTCCGGCCGCAGCGCTTCGATGTAACGGCAAATGGCGACCGACTCGGTGATCACCGTCCCGTCGTCGAGCACGAGAACGGGCACACGCTGGAGCGGGTTGATCGCCGTGAATTCCGGCGACTTGTGCTGCATCGCGACGATATCGACCTGCTCGGTCGGGATCGTCATGCCCTTTTCCGCGAGGAAGATGCGCACGCGGCGCGGGTTCGGTGCGCGCGCATAGTCGTAGAGCTTCATGATCGTTCACCCCTCCCGTCGCCCCTTGGGCGCAGCCCGGCGTCACTCGAACATGCCGACCTTCGAGGGGTCAAGCGGCCCCGCTACATCGGGCCGGCAGGCCGCGGGTGGTGCGCGCGCCAGTCCGCGGGCCTCTCGAAACGGGAACTCCATAGACCGCGCCGGGCATCTCGCGCCTCGCGCTCGTCCGCCGCATAGGCCCCATAGCTTGTCGCAAGCCCGCTCTTGACCATCGCCGCGCCGAGATCGACGCCTCCGGTGCTGCATACGGCGACGATGCGTCCGTACCGGTCGCGATCGCGGGCGCGGCATTCCACTTGCCGCCCGGCGATCGCGGCACGCAGCGCATCGGCGGCTTCGCGCCCGCAAGCCCAGCTTCGGCCTGCGCGCTCGCAGGTCTGTCGGAATTCCGGCGCATCGATCCCGCACAGGCGGATCTCGCGCTCGCCGACCCAGAGGCTGTCGCCATCGATCGCGCGGGCGGCACCGGTAATCACCTCGCCGCCCCTCTCGGAATACCGGGCGGCGGCGATAGCCAAAGCCGCCGCGACCAGCCCCCAGGTGACAAAGATGCGTGCCGGCTGCCTCATGGGTCCGTTCACCACGCGGGTCCGCAGCGCTTTTGGCCTACCGCGCGCATCCCAAGCTTTCGTTAACCACCTCTCTCAGTCCGCCTTTAAGGTTTATAAGTGACTTTCGATCGC
>DASTKH010000006.1:0-22927 GCA_035716025.1 Xanthobacteraceae bacterium | reverse complement strand
CTTACGGTCTATGTCTACATGATCGCCTTCGCGCTGGCGCAGATCGCCTACGGACCGATTTCCGACATGGTGGGACGTCGGCCCGCGCTGCTCGTCGGACTGGCGATTTTCGCCGCCGGTTCCGTCGCCGGACTCGCGGCGACGAGCTTCAACATGCTGCTTGCAGCGCGCGCGGTGCAGGGCATCGGCAGCGCGGCGGCCCGGGTCCTCGCCGTCACCATCGTGCGCGACCGTTTCGCCGGGCGCGAGATGGCCCGCGTGATGTCGCTTACCATGATGGTCTTCCTCATCGTGCCGATTTTCGCGCCCACGATCGGCAGCCTGCTGCTGGTGCTCGGCGGCTGGCGCACGATCTTCGCCGCAACCCTCGGGCTCGGCCTCGTGCTCGCCGTCTGGTTCGCGGCGCGCATGCCGGAGACGCTGCATCCCGAATATCGGTTTCCGCTTTCGTTCGCCCGCGTCGGCGCGGCGGTCACTCTCACGGTCTCGACCCGCGTTTCGATCGGCTACGCCACGGCCGTCGGCCTGATGATGGGCTGTCTCATGGCCTATATCGGCTCGGCGCAACAGATCCTGGAGACGACCGTTTACGGGCTCGGCCCGGTTTTCACCCTCTATTTCGGGCTCATTGCGGCGCTCATGGGGGTCGGCTCGCTCGTCAACTCCCGCCTGGTGCGGCGCGTTGGCATGCGCCGCATGGGGCATGCCGGGCTTTGCGGCTTCGTGCTCGTCTCCTTCGCCCAGCTCGGCGGCGCGATCGTCTTTGCCGGACACCCACCGCTCGCCTGGTTCGTGGCGACGGTCGCCCTCAACCTGATGCTGTTCAGCCTGACGGTGCCGAATTTCAACGCCATGGCGATGGAACCGCTCGGGGCCGTCGCCGGCACCGCCTCCTCTCTGATCGGCGCCTATACCACGCTTGCGGGCGCGCTGTGCGGCCTTGCGGTCGGCCAGGCTTTCGACGGCACCGTGACGCCGCTTGCCGCCGGATTCGTCACGCTCAGCCTGTGCTGCCTTGCGGTAGTGACCTGGGCCGAACGCGGGAAACTGTTCGTGCCGCGCAGCGCTCCGCCGGGCGGAAAGGCCTGACTTCGACTTCTCGCTTTGACCTGCGCCGCGCTTTCGTCTCTCCTGCGCCGGTTTTCGCAACGAGGACAAGAGTGCCGTGATCGATCTTTACACCTGGACCACGCCCAACGGCCGCAAGGCCTCCATCGCGCTCGAAGAGCTCGGCCTGCCCTACCGCGTCCATGCCGTCGACATCTCGAAGGACGAACAATTCAAGCCGGAATTTCTCGCCATCAGCCCGAACAACCGCATTCCCGCAATCGTCGACCGGGACGCGAACGATTTCTCGCTGATGGAATCGGGCGCGATCCTGATCTATCTCGCCGACAAGGTGGGCTCGCCGCTGCTGCCGACGGACCGTTTCCGCCGCGCGCGCGTCATCGAATGGCTGATGTGGCAGATGGGAGGCATCGGCCCGATGCTCGGGCAGGTGCATCACTTCGTGAAATACAATTCCGGCAAAGCGCCTTATGCGGAGGCGCGCTATCTCAAGGAAGCCAAGCGTCTTTACGGCGTGCTCGACCGGCGGCTTGCCGACCACGAATATGTGGCCGACGACTACTCGATCGCCGACATTGCGATCTGGCCGTGGATCTCCCGTTTCGAGTGGCAGACGATCGACCTTTCCGCCTTTCCGAACGTGAAGCGCTGGTACACCGCGATTGCGGCGCGCCCGGCGGTCGCGCGCGGCTATCACGTCCCGAAGAAGGTCAACGACATTCCGATGCCGTGACGCTCGCCGCCCAACGACCGGCGGCATTGGCGGATCTCCGGTCAGCGGAAGGTCCACGAGACCCCCTGCCCTCCCGCCGCCCGACACGCGTATGATTAATCAATAAATTGTAATATTTACAGATTATTAGGTTATCTTATTAACTACATTTGTTAGATGTTGTTAACAAGCCTTTAGTTTTTTGTTACTTTGCGGTTAATTCGTTTTGCGGCGGAGAGTTGAAATGCGGCCCATCGGTGTCGTTTGCGCCTCCCTCGGCTTTGCCTTTTTCGCTGCCCTGTCGTCGCCGCCCGCCAAGGCGGCGGCTTGCGCGGACCTTTTCCCCTTCGTTTGCCTCTTCGGCCCGGAAGCGGAAGCGATGCGCCCGGCCGAGCCGGTCGCCGAAGCGATCCTCGTCGCGGTCCAGCAACCCCGTCCGGCGCCGCGACGCCGCGTTTCCACGCACAAACCGCCGGCCGCCTTCGCAGTCCAAGCCAAGGAAACGACGGTCGCGCCGGCGGAAAAGCGCGAACCGGAAGCGCAGACGGAAGCCGGGACCGATCTTGCGCAATTCCTGCTCGGCCCGGGTCCGGCGCTCGCGATGAGTCTCCGCCTTGCCCCCACGATGCACGAGCAGATCTCGCCGCCGAATTCGGCCTGCGTCGTCGAGCAGACCTTCAATGAGCTCTTCGCGCTGTCCCCACAGCCCGACACGACGGCGGAGCGTGCAGCCCTCGATCCTCGGCCCTTGCTGGTCGCGATCAAGACCGGGGCGCCCGAAACTCTGACGGACATCGCGCCGTAAGACCTCGGGCCATCGGCGGCGCTTCGCCCGGGCGGACCCGTCGGCCGGGTTTCCCTCGCCCGCCGTTCTCTCTAGAATAGAACAAGTCTTGTCCACGGGAGGCGGATCATGTTTCCGCCTCCTGCATCGTATTGTTGCATGTTCCGTGTCATGTGAGTTCGGCCCCGAGCAGAGCAATGCGTCGCCGGACGACCGGAAAGGCGACGCGAACGGACCGGCAGGCCCCGAGATGTTGCTCCGCGTCCTCTTTGCCGGCCTTCTCGTCTTCGGCGGCTTTGCGCTCGCCGGATGGGCGATTGCGCCGGTCCAGCCGCTCGGCACCGCCAAGGAGATAAAAGGCGACCGGCTTGCGGCGAGGAGCGAACCCGCCGAAGCGGACGCGCCCGCTCCGAGGCGGGTGCCGACCCTGACGTTCCGCCGCTTCGACGGAGCGCTCGACTCCGCCTTGTTCGATCCGCATGTGCGCTTCGCAAGCGTTCCCGCCACGCCGGCGCCGCCGACCGGCGAACCGCAGACCCGGCGCGACCCGCGAAAACCCTACCGATGTCCGCGCGGCACCCCCGCCGCGAAGGGGCCGCCGACGGTCGATCAGATCGCGCAGATTCAGGCTTCGCTCCGGTTGTCCCCCGAGCAGGAAAAGCTTTGGCGTCCCGTGGAGCGGGCGCTCATGGAGATCGCGCGCCATTTTGAAAAAGGAAACGCCGACGCCAAGCGCGGGCGCGAGCTCCTCTCCGTCGAGCACATGCAGACGATCTACTGGATGGCCGGGCCCCTGGTGATGAGCCTGCGCGACTCGCAGAAGGATGCCGCCCGCGCGCTCGCCTGCAGCATGGGGCTTGCGGCAGTCGCCGCGCTGATCTGATGCGCGGGGGCGGCACCTGCCAAGGCGAGCGGTTCCGTACGCGAAATGCCAAGCCCGCCCCTTTCGGGGCGGGCTTGCGACAAAGAGCGCACGTGGCGGACGGAAGGCGCCGCTTTCAGGAGGCGGACGCGCCCGCCCCGCCGATGACCGAGCCCAGATCGACCTTCACGCCCGGTCCCATGGTGGACGAGACGGCCATGCGCTGAACATAGGTGCCCTTGGCGCCGGCCGGTCTCGCCTTTTGGACCGCGTCCGCGAAGGCGCGAATGTTTTCCACAAGCTTGTCCTCGGGGAAGGACGCCTTGCCGACACCGGCATGCACGATGCCGGCCTTCTCGACGCGGAACTCGACCGCACCGCCCTTGGCGGCCTTGACCGCGCCCGCGACGTCCATCGTGACGGTGCCGACGCGCGGGTTCGGCATCAGGCCGCGCGGGCCCAGCACCTTTCCGAGCCGGCCGACGAGTCCCATCATGTCGGGGGTGGCGATGCAGCGGTCGAACTCGATCGTGCCGCCGTTGACGGCCTCGAAAAGGTCCTCCGCTCCGACGATGTCGGCGCCGGCGGCCTTCGCCTCGTCGGCCTTGGCGCCTCGCGCAAAAACCGCGACCCGCACCGTGCGGCCCGAGCCGTTGGGCAAATTGCATACGCCGCGCACCATCTGGTCCGCATGGCGCGGGTCGACGCCGAGATTCATCGCGACTTCGATCGTCTCGTCGAATTTCGCCTTCGCCCGTTCCTTCACCAGCTTCACCGCCTCGGACAGCGGATAGAGCTTGTTGCGGTCGATGCCTTGGCGCGCGGCCCGCGTGCGCTTTCCGATCTTTGCCATGGCCGTCACTCCCTCACCTCGAGGCCCATCGAGCGTGCGGAGCCTTCGATCATCTTCATCGCAGCTTCGATCGTTTCGCAGTTGAGATCCTTCATCTTCTTCTGCGCGATCTCCTTGACCTGTTCCCGGCTCACGGAGCCGACGGCGCCGCGGCCCGGCGTCTTGGCGCCGCTCTGGATGTTGGCGGCCTTCTTGAGGAAATAGGAGACCGGCGGCGTCTTCATTTCAAAGGTGAAGGAGCGGTCCTGGTACACCGTTATGACCACGGGGATCGGCGCACCCTTCTCCATGTTCTGCGTCTGCGCGTTGAAGGCCTTGCAGAACTCCATGATGTTGAGGCCGCGCTGGCCGAGCGCCGGCCCGATCGGCGGCGACGGATTGGCGCTGCCGGCAGGCACCTGCAGCTTGACGTAACCGGTGATCTTCTTCGCCATGTTTCACTCCACGGGCCGCGGCGCGGCCTTTCGGGTATCGTGGTTGCGGAAGCGCCCCGGCTGGCAACCGGACTCCCTCCCACGCGGTTGTTCCTTCACGAAGGGCGCGAAGGAATGTCGTTTCGGGCAGGAACGCCGGGGAATTCGGCCCCCGCCTCCCGCCCGGGACCGCGGCGCGGTCCGGGTCTCGCCCCGCTCGGGCGGGGCAAGGGCCGTCCTTATAGCTTCTCCACCTGACCGAATTCCAGCTCGACGGGTGTCGCGCGGCCGAAGATTGACACCGCGACCTTCACCCGCGAGCGGGCCTCGTCCACCTCTTCGACGACGCCGTTGAAAGACGCGAACGGGCCATCGGAGACACGCACCTGCTCGCCGATCTCGAACGAAACCGAAGGCTTCGGCCGCTCAATCCCTTCCTGCACCTGGTGCAGGATGCGACCGGCCTCCTCGTCCGAAATCGGCATCGGCTTGTTGTCGGAACCGAGAAAGCCCGTCACCTTCGGCGTGTTCTTGATGAGGTGATAGGCCTCGTCGGTCAGTTCCATTTTCACCAGCACATAGCCGGGAAAGAACTTGCGCTCGGCATCGACCTTGCGGCCGCGCCGCACCTCGGTCACCTTTTCTTTGGGCACGAGGATTTCGTCGAACAGATGCGAAAGTCCACGCTGCTTCGCCTGCTCGCGAATGGACTCGGCGACCTTGTTCTCGAAATTCGAGTAGGCGTGAACGATATACCAGCGCTTGGCCATGCTGCCGCCAATCCGTTCAAGAACCGATGCCGAGCGCGAAAGTGACCACGATTCGGATCAACTGGTCGGCAACGAGAAAAAACAGCGCGGCAAGCGCCGACATGACGAACACCATGGCGGTCGTAATCAATGTCTCGCGCCGGGTCGGCCAAGTGACCTTTTCGGTCTCGGCACGCACCTCCTGCAAGAACTTGAATGGGCTCGTCTTCGCCATCTGCCGCTCGAATGAACCGGAATTCCGAATTCGCACACAGGCCCGGGGCCCCAGTCCCCGCTCTTGGGGATGAGGCCGGATTCGGCCTGTTCGTGGGAAAACTCGCGGCGGAAATCCGACACCGGGCCGCTCTCGCGAGTATCACTACCTACTGTGGCCGCGGGACAAAATCAAGGCAACCCCCACGATGGCCGTCAAGGCGAGGGGCGAACCGCCGCAACCGCCGCATAAAAGACGATTCTTCTTGAGCCACGCCCCGGGGCCATTCCGGGCCAACGAGCCACCGCAATGTCCCGCAAAGCGTGTGCAACGGCTTACAAAGGGGTGGCAGGAGTGGAGGGACTCGAACCCCCAACCCCCGGTTTTGGAGACCGGTGCTCTAACCAGTTGAGCTACACTCCTTCGGCCGACAGGAAAGACGACAGGACGCCCCCGGCTGTCAACTCGGGGAATGTTCCATCGCGCGACCTTGTCTCCCGACCAGGACGTCGGATTGGAGCGGGTGAGGGGAATCGAACCCCCGTCATCAGCTTGGAAGGCTGTTGCTCTACCATTGAGCTACACCCGCATCCGGACGCGACGACAATTTGCCGAGGCGACACGTCGCGCGCAACCATGAGATTCGGGCTGGTGGAGGGGGTTGGATTCGAACCAACGTAGGCTAAGCCAACGGATTTACAGTCCGTCCCCTTTAACCACTCGGGCACCCCTCCGCGCCCTTCAATAGCGCGCGCCGCGGACGGCGGGAAGAGCCCCGACAGGCAGGGATTCCGACGCGGCCCGTGTTATGGTGACGGGGTGTTGCAGTGTCAACCTCAATCCGTCGCGCGGCACCGAAAGGGGCTGCCAATGAGAGGACATGGATGGCGTACGGGCGGCCGAAGCCACGTTCGCGCGGCAGGGACCGCGGTTTGCTCCGCGGCGGAAAACCCCGTCCGCCCCGCTTCGCCGCCGGTCCTCACGGCGCACGCACGCGGGCGGGCGAGACCGTGCTGCTCTACGGCTGGCACACGGTGATCTCCGCCCTCGAGAATCCCCGGCGCCGCATCCGCAACCTGAAAGTCACGGACAACGCCTTGCGCCGCCTCGCCGCGGCGGGAATCCGGCTGCCGGTCGAACCCGAGCGCGTACGTCCGGACGAAATCGCGGCGCGGCTCGGCCCCGACGCGGTGCATCAGGGGCTGCTTGCGGAGGCCGACCCCCTCGCCGCCCCCGAGATCGAGACGCTCGCGCCGGACGGCATCGTGCTCGCCCTCGACCAGATCACCGATCCGCACAATGTCGGCGCGATCCTGCGCTCCGCCGCTGCGTTTGCCGTGCGTGCCGTGGTCACGACGGCGCGGCACAGTCCGGAGGCCACGGGGGTGCTCGCCAAGTCCGCATCCGGAGCGCTCGAACACGTGCCGATCGTCACGGTGCAGAATCTCGCCCGGGCGCTCACCGCCTTGCGCGAGCGGGGGTTCCGAATCATCGGGCTCGACAGCGGCGGCGAACGGGAGCTTGCCGAGGCCTCCCTGGGCGCCCCGCTCGCTCTGGTTCTCGGCGCCGAGGGGAAGGGCCTGCGTCAATCAACCCGGGCGAACTGCGATATCGTGGCGCGGCTCGACCTGCCGGGCGCCATCAAGAGTCTCAACGTGTCGAACGCCGCGGCCCTTGCACTCTACATCGCGACGCACGAGCCCGCCGGGGTTTAGGCTGCCGCGCCGGGATCAGCGCGCGCGCCCCACACGGCCGCCCATGAAGCGTCGCGGCCCGGCGGCACGTGGTCCCGTATGGCCGGCGGCGTGACGTCCCATCCGGCGATGGCCGCGAAACGCCCCGTGAACGCGGTGCGGCGCCCGAAAATGATGGCGATGGAAACGGCGCGGCTCGCTTCCGTAGAAGAACCCCGGTGCGTAGACGGGAACGTCGTCCAGACCGTAGGTGCGGACGTAGACGACGGGTTCGCTGCCTGGAACGCGGCCCGGCCCGTGGTCCACGACATAGGACGGCCCGGGCGCGACATGAAGGGGAACGGCCGGCCCATAGGTGACGCGCACGCGGCTTGCCTCACGCAGCGGCCGGCAACCCGGCGCGCCGTCCGCAAAACAGGCGCCGCCGACGGCGCGCAGTTCGGCCGAAACGGCCGGCTGGGCCAGCGTGATGACGGCAAGGGCAAGCCAGAAGGGACGGGCACGGGCGATCATGGGGCAATCTCCGCTGGGTTGACGGGCAGCCGACGGCGCCATCGGACACGCTGAACGCAGGAGCACCTTACTTCGTTCGGGCGCGGTGCCGCGCAGGCTCCCGCGGGGGTCGGAACGGATACAGGCCGTCGAGAGCCGGCACGGGCGGCGGCGCGGCGAGCGGGGTCATGTCGCTTTCGGCAGACCATGATCGATGATAGCGCTCGGCGGGCGCCGTGCGCGCGGGAAAATCCACCTCCCGCCGGCCGTAGAGCGGACGCCTTCCGGTCGCCGGGAAATAGGCACCGCGCGACGGCAGCGGGCGCAGCACCGGGCCGGGGTCGATGACGGTGACGGGCGCGCCCGGCCGAGCGAGGCCCCAGTCGCCGAGAACGACGGCGCCGGTTGCGTCATATCCGTTGATGATGACCGGCACGTCCGGGCGCCCGGGAACGGCGATCACCGGCTCGAATTGCGCATGCGCGGCCGGCAGTCCGATCGCCGCCGCGAAGGCCGCGCCGAGGAGGGCGCGCCAACCGAAAGGCTTGCAGATGCGGATCGTGCGAAACACGGGAGGGCTCCTGCCCCGCATCATATCGGAGGCGGTCGTTCCGGAGCGGCTCTCGCAAGGCAAATCGCGCAGTAAGCTTAACCGGCCGCCGGGCACCGCACCGCCGCGGCGCCGGCGCTTGTCAGCGCCGGGATGCACTGATAGGCACGAGGGACGCTGATCGCCGGCTTAGCTCAGCTGGTAGAGCACTTGATTTGTAATCAAGGGGTCGGGGGTTCGAATCCCTCAGCCGGCACCGAGTCCGACTTGTGTCCAGCCCGGACGCATGGGTGACGGAACGTCCCTCAGACATGGGTGACAGGCTCGGGCGAAACGCTTTTTCAAGGCCAAGGGAACCCCCTTCGCGCCGCGTCTCGCGACATTTTCGGGTGCGTGCCGCGAGAAGGTCGCATTCGCGGACGGAAATAAGGCCGGTCCGCCGTCGGCGCGACCGCAAAGCGGGATAGAACAGCCCTTGCTGAATCAGATGCGGACCGACGACGTCGCGAACGCCCGGCTGGCGGGCTCCTGAACCCGTTCCAGGACGAAGGCGGCAATGAGCGCGATGATGACCGCCGCCACACAGGCCGCAAGAAAGCTTCGCATCTCAACTCCCCCTGCAACATCGGTGCGCAAAATCGGCACGCAGAATATAGGACTTGGCCGGAAAGCTTTTCAAACGATCCCGGCGGCCGTTCGAAAGGGCACCGCGCGACTTTCCGTTCTGCTGATGGCCGGCACGCTCGCGCTTGGCCCGGCTGCGGCGCAGTTGCGCGGCCACGGCGGGCCGGTGCGAACGATTGCCATTGCGCACGACGGACGCACCCTCGTTTCCGGGAGCTTCGATGCCGCGGCGATTCGCTGGTCCCTCGAGCACAATCAAGCCGACCAAGTCCTGAGATTTCACGAGAGCGCGGTCAACGCCGTCGCCATCTTGCCGGACGGCCGGGTCGCAACCGCCGGGGAGGATGCGCGGATCGCGCTCTGGCAGCCGGGACAATCCGCGCCCGCGCGGGTGCTCCAAGGTCACGGAGGGCCGATCGTCGGTCTTGTCGTCGCGCCGGACGGAAACGCGCTCGCCTCCGCTTCCTGGGACCGGACGGTGAGGCTCTGGCCGCTCGCGGGCGGCCCTCCTCGGGTCTTCGAGGGTCATCGGCAGAACGTCAATGCCGTAGCCTTCACGCCCGACGGCGAGGCGCTCGTCAGCGCAGGCTACGACGCGACGCTACGAATCTGGCCCCTGCGGGGGGCGGAGGCACCAAAAATCGCGGCCGCATCCGCTCCCCTCAATGCCGTCGCGGTCGCGCCCGACGGCGAAATCATAACGGCGGGTGCGGACGGGGCCGTCTCGTTCTTTTCCGCCGCCGGCGCAGCGGAGGGCCGAACGGAAGTCGCGCAAGCGCCGCTCGTCGCGCTCGCGCTCTCCCGCGACGGCACCCTGATTGCGGCCGCAAGCATTCGCGGCTCGGTCGCGATCCTCGATCGCGGCCAACGGATCGTTTTGCGGGTTCTCGTCGGCCCGGGCCTTCCGGTCTGGTCCGCCGCCTTTCTGCCCGACAATCGCACGCTGATCACCGGCGGCGCCGACAACGCGATCCGCCGCTGGGATACGCGAACCGGAGAGCCGATCGCGGCCCTCTCGGCCGCTGGCCCGGAGGATCCGCTTGCCGCCTATGCCGGCGACCCGGGCGCGCAGGTCTATCGGGCGTGCATCGCCTGCCACAGCCTGAAGCCGGACGACGGCCATCGTGCGGGCCCGAGCCTGCACGGCATTTTCGGGCGCCGCATCGCGAGCCTTCCCGGGTACAATTTCTCCGAAGCGCTGAAGCGCCTCGACATAGTCTGGACGCCGGAAACGCTCTCAAAGCTGTTCGAGCTCGGCCCGGCCCGCTACACGCCGGGCACGAAAATGCCGGAGCAGCACGTGGGCCCGGACGACCGGGCGGCCCTCATCGAGTTTCTCAAGAAGGCGACGCGCTGAGGCGGCGCACACTCACGCGTCGGGCTTGGCCTCGCGTACGGCCTCGCGCTCGCGCAGATAGTCGTCGGTCGTCCGCGGCGCCGGACGCGGCGACGCGCCGTAGGGATCGAGCCCGTCGCGCGTCACCGCCACGACCCGGCAGTCCTCGCACATTCGGATCATGTCCAGTCGCTCCGCGGAGCCCTGATACATCCAGTGTTTGCCTTCGAGCTTCGCGATCACCCGGTCGATGCTGCTTTTGACGCCGAACGGCTTGCCGCAGCGAATGCAACAGAACGGTTCCTCCTCTTTGAGCACGCGACCCGCACCCTCCGGCCGGAAATCGATGCGGGGCACGAGGCTGATGACCTTCTCCGGGCAGGTCGCCGCGCAAAGTCCGCATTGAACGCAGGCCGATTCGGTAAAGCGCAGCAGCGGCCGGTCCGGGTCCGCGGCGAGCGCGCCGGTCGGACAGGCCGAGACGCAGGACAGACAGAGCGTGCACCCCTCGACGTCAAGCGACACGGCTCCGAATGGCGCGCCCGGCGGCAGCACAATCGTATCAACCGGCGCGGGGGCGGCCCGATGCAGCTCGTGCAGCGCAAAAAGGAGCACCTCGCGCTTGCGGCCGACCGGCTGGAACGTCGCCGGGCGTGGCACCGGCTCAGCCGCGGGCATTGCGCGCAGCCCTTCGCCGAGGGTGAACGGATCGTCGGTTTCGATCGAAGCGACCCGGAGACCGGCCAGCCCCAGCCCGGCCAGAATGGGCTCGGCGAGGCTCAAGGTCTTCGCAAGACCGGCCACGTCATGGCGTGGGCGCGCCCGCAGCAGGAAGCGCACGGCAGAGGCGCCATAGGCGAAGGCCGCGGCAATCGACTCCAGGCCGACCTGCGTGACCTCGTTCACCGCGACCGGCAGCACGTTTGCCGGCAACCCCTCGCCGTGGCGCGCCAGGGCGTCGATCAACGCGGCGCCATGGTCTTCGTCGTGGAAGAGGACGACCGGCGCCCGCCCGCCCGCCGAACGGTACACCGTCAGCAGAGCACGCAGCCGCCGCATCAGCGCGTCGGCGGGCGGCAGGACGTAGCTTGCCGCCCCGGTCGGACAGGCCGCCGCACATTGGCCGCAACCCGCACAAACCCCCGGGTCGATCGTCACATGATCTCCCGCCGGCGTGATGGCACCGGTTGGGCAGAGGTCGAGGCAGCGGTGGCAGCCCACGATCCCGGAGCGCGCATGCGCGCAGAGATCATCGGTGAACGCCACATAGCGCGGCTTGTCGAAGTCGCCCACGAGATCGCGCGTGCGCAGGACCGCGCGAAGCACGGCCGCGGGATCGCCCGGGTCCGCCCGCACATAGCCGTCGCGTAGATCGGCGGCCGGAAACAGCGCGGGACGGCCCGAGAGATCGAGGAGAACGTCGCAGCGCGAGACGGCGCCGTCACGCGCAGGCTCGAAAACGGCAGCCCCGCGCGAGGACGGCGAAGGAAGCGCAAAATCGTCGACGGTGATCTCGAAGGCGCCGAGATGTCCCTTTGCGTGCCGGATCGTGCCCTTCACGACGGGAAACTCGGTCGTACGCGGCGGCACAAGCGCGCGCGGTTGGGTGATCATCACGGTGACGTCGAGATGATCCTTGAGGAGACCGGCCGCCTCGATGGCCGTTTCGTCGCGCCCGTAGATGAGCACCACCCCTTCGCTCCGAAGGGTGACAAAGGGGAAGTCGGGCGTGGACACAGCGGCGGCGGCGATCAGGGCAGCCATTTTGGCGCCGGCCTCCCGCGCCTCGGTCGACCATCCGCCCGTTTCCCGCAGATTGACGAAAGTCAGGTCTGCGCCCTCGGGGGCGATCTCGCGAAAGAGTGGCGCCTCCTGCGTGCAGCCGATCGTCACGGGCGATCCGGCGGCGAGCGCCGCGCGCGCCCGATCAAGCTCGGCGCGGCAGAACTGCCGCCCCTGGACGATCTCGACATCGCGGCAGCCGCGGCGCAGCGTCTCGCCGTCGAGCGGCATCGTGTCTTCGCACGAGCATACGAGGACTGTGCGTCGATCCGCCATTCCGTCTCCGATCGCCGCCCTCCCCGCAGGCTGACCGCCTGCGCCATCAAGCTTATAATCGTTCCGGTTCGAAATGTCAGGGCACGATGCGGCGGGATTTCGCACTGGGCCACGGAGGGTTTGTGAGAGACGCAGAGCACCTCGACCTGCCGCCGCCTTTCGAGCTCATCAAACTGCGCGAGGTGGGGGATGCTTTCGCCGCGGCCTGCGCGCAGGCGCGCGAGCGCGGCGCCGGCGCGCTGTTTCTCGTCGGCCGCTTCGACCTTGCGGAGCTTGCTCTTGTGCTCGAACCCGAAGAGCCCCTCGTCCTCGCCCGCCGCACCGCATTCTACACCGGCATGCTCGCGCTCACCGACGCCCTGTCGGCGCTTGCGCCGCCGGAAAAGCCGATCGCGATCATCTGGCCGGACGGCATCGCGGTCGACGGAGCCGTCGTCGGCGGCGGCCAGCTCGCATGGCCGCAGGGCGCCGGAGAAGGGGCGGTTCCGGACTGGCTCGTGTTCGGCGCAACGATCCGGACCGTGTCCATGTCGGACCGCGAGCCCGGATTACGTCCGCTCGTGACCGCCCTCGAGGAGGAGGGCTTTCGCGATGCCGATCCCGAACGGCTGGCCGCGGGCTTCGCCAGGCACTTCATGGTGCAGGCGGACCGCTGGCGCGAACGCGGATTCGCGCCGCTTGCGCGCGATTATGCGAACTGGCTCGATCGTCGGCCCGGCCGCTTTTCGATCGACGAAAACGGCGATCTGCTGATCCGCGAGGACGACGGGCGGCAGAGCCGAAAGGCCTTTTTGCCGGCCATCGAGACGCCGTCCTGGCGCGAGGCGGCATCCGGCGGATGAAACCCATGAAGCTGCTCAAGACCATCCGGCTCGATCCGTCCGATACGTTCATTTTCCCCGTGGCGGCGGAGCCCGGCGAGTGGGCGATCTCCGGCGCCTTCATGTTCGCCGACTGCGATCCCGCCGCGCTCGAGGGCGCCGCGCGCGCCGCGTTCCGCGGCGGCTTTCTGGGCATTCCGTCGTTTGGCTTCTCGACGCTCGCCCAGATTGTCGAAACAGACGCGGCCGGGCGCGCGGACGCCGTCGCGCGGCTTGCACAAGGCCTGATCGACCGCTTCGGCGCGCCGGACCGGAGGGCCGCCGAGGTCGCGGCCGAGGAGGAAATCGCCTTTGCCGCCTCGCTCTGCCAGCATCCGCCCGGAACGCTGATCGCGGTCCATCGCACGTCCGAGGACGGAGCGGTGCGCGAGACGTTTCGGACTTTGCTGCCCGCGCAGGGCGTGCGGCCGCAGAGGGTCTTTGAATTCGTCGAGGTGGACGAGGAGGCGGACGGCGCGGACACGATCGACCTTGCAGCGCTTGCGCGCGGTGAGCCGCGATGAACGACTTCTGGCTTTCCTGCGGACACCATCTCACCGACCGCGACGCGCAGGGCCGCCTGCTCGTCACGGACGATTTCCTCAAGGTCTATTTTGCGCGCCCGGAACTGAGACCGCCGGCCGATGCCGATGCCGCCGAGAAGGCGCTTCACGCAGACCTGCTCGCCGATCCGCGTCGCCGCGTCGAAGCAGCGGACATCGCCGCGCTTGGCGACGCCGATGCGCGCGAGAACTGGGAGTTGATGATCGGCTTTCGCGACCGCCTCCTGCGACATCGCACGCTGGAAGAGGCCTATCTCGCGCTGGTGCGCGACGGAGTCGGCCACACGCCGCCGCTCTTCATCGACCATCTCGTCCACGTGATCCTGCGCAACGCGCTTGACGAAAGCGCCGATCCGTTCGTGCTGCGCGCCGCCGAGCTCTTCTTTCGTCCCCAGCGCATGATGCTGCAGGACGGCATGCTGCTGGCGATCGACGAGGAAACGATCGCCGGTCCGACGGGCCGCCCGCTCTCGCCGCTTGTGTCACTGCTCGGCCTCGGGGTGAGCACCGAGGTCGAAGTCCTTTCCGAGGGCAACGCGCACACCTATTGGGGCCGGAGCGACCGGTTCGACCTGGCCCTGGACCTGACCGCCGGCGGCCGCGGCGCGCTGGCCCTCGCGGAGGCGATGACCCAATGGGTGCGTCACCTCCTCGCCCTCGACGTCGCCATCGAGCCGCTGACCGCGGTGCGCGACGCGCGATGGACCTGGTATGTCGGACTTGACGCGCAGGCGACCCGGATCGGCGACCGGCTGTGGCGCGGCGAGGAGATCGACGAGGCCGAGCGGACGAGCCTGATCGGGCTGTTCCGGCTGCTGTGCCGGGACGAGACGAGAATGATCGAGACGATCCGGGGCGAGCCGGTCTATCTTCTTCTGACCATGACGGCGGACAGCAGGCTGCGTATGAAGCCCCAGAACCTGCTGACCGGTCTGCCGCTGCGGCAATTGGAGGCGGCGAGTTGACCGCAGTGCAGCCGGTCCTGCGGATTCCCGTCGGCGTGATCGTCGAAAGGCGGCGCGCCACATCGCCTTGGGCGGATTTCGTCTGGCGTCCTTCGGCCGTGCTGGACGGCATTCCGGAGACACCCCCCTGGACACCCCTTGTCACGGCCCCGGATGCGGCCACCTTTTACGCAGGAGCCGCCGAGATCCAACTCTACCGTTCGGAGACGGAGCATTATCGGATCAACCTCGTCTCCGACGTCGCCAAGCTGTGGGTCGCGTTGGATGAAACCTATGGCGATCCGCCGTACCGGATTGCGGCGGTCACGGCCGATCCCGCGGAAGGCGAAGGACTGACCGAGTCGGGACAGGGATTGGTCGAAGCCGTGCCGATGCCCGAAACCATCCGCCAGGTGATTTCCGCCTTCGTGGCCAGACACCATGTCGAGCGGCCCTTCGAAAAGCGCCGGCGCGATCGCGCCGACCCCGAGGCGCTGGCAAGGCGCGGGCCGCATCGGGACAACGACGATGAACCCTAAAGATCGCGGTTTTCTGGCGCGGTGGTCGGCGCGCAAACGCGCGGCGGCCCACGGGGCTGCGTCCGAGCCGCTGGAGGCCAAAACGTCCCCTCCCGCGCAGACTCGACCGCCGCCCGAAGACCAGGCGGCTTCGGACCCGGCACGTCTTCCCCCTCTCGATTCGATTTCGGCCCTATCGGATGTCCGGGCCTTCCTGGCCGAGGGCGTTCCCGCGGAGCTCAAGCGCGCCGCGCTGCGCCGCGCATGGGAGGCCGATCCCGCCATCCGCGATTTCGTCGGGTTGTCCGAGAACGCCTGGGATTTTAACGCGCCCGAAAGTCTCGCCGGTTTCGGCGCCTTGAGCGGGGAGGCCGCGAAGAAGCTTCTTGCGCAGGCGACCGGACAGGTGGACGAGCCGCCGGCCCAACAAGAGCAGCGGACCGAATCGGACGTTCGCGCGTCTCCCGACGAGCCCGGCATGTCCACGGGCGCGAGCGAAACGGCGCTCGGGAACGACGACACGGTAGCCGGTCACGAGGAGCCGCCGAGGGCGAAAGGCGGGGAAAAGTCTGCCCGCCGCCACGGCAGTGCGATACCAAAGTCGTGAACATCTTCGCCCCGCCCGATATTGACCCCCTTTCTGCCGAGGTCCATTCTTTCGAACGGTTCCAGGACGTCTGGAGCGAAGGGAAGAAGCGCTGGGATGAACGGCCCCGGCCCAAAGCACGCAGTTGTGCACGGCCCCGCAGAAGCCGGGCAGCGGAGCGCGGCCTTTGTGTCTTCCCTTCCGGATCGCCGCCCGATCCCGGGCAGGCCAGACCTGCCGGCGATGTTGGCCGACGACGGCCCCGCCCCTTCTTCATCGGCCGGCCGTGCGATCGACGACATCGACCTGGCCCGCGCGAGCGAATACGCGCTGCTCGCCGCACTGCTGGCACGCGCGCCGGACGCCGATTTCCTGGCGCGGCTCGCCCGTGTGCGCGGCGATGCATCCCCGCTCGGCCTCGCCCATGCGGCCCTTGCCGACGCTGCGGCCGCCGCGGAAGCGGCGGACGTCGAGCGCGAATATTTCGATCTGTTCGTCGGCGTCGGTCGCGGCGAACTGCTGCCTTACGCCTCGTATTATCTCACGGGCTTTCTCAACGAACGCCCGCTCGCCCGGCTGCGCGAGGACTTGCACGCGCTCGGGATCGCGCGGGCCGAGGGGCAGTGCGAACCCGAGGATCACGCGGCAATTCTCTGCGAGATCATGGCGGGCTTTGCGGACGGCCGGCTCGCTGCGCCGGCCGAGGCGCAGCAACGAATGTTCGAGCGTCATCTCGCCCCTTGGATCGGACGTTTCTTCGCCGATCTCGAGGGCGCGGGCGCTGCCCGCTTCTACCGCAAGGTGGGAGCGCTCGGCCGCGTGTTTACGGAGATCGAAACGCAAGGCTTCGCGCTTCCGGCGTGAGTGAGGCAACCGGAACGCGATCCGGGAGGAACGACCATGGCGAAGGAAAGCAAGGGTTCGGTCGGCCGCCGCGATTTCCTGCGGGCGCTCGGCGGCAGTGTCGCTGTCGGCGCGGCCGCCCTTCCACTGGCCGAGCGGGCCGAAGCCGACAGCGAAACGAACGACGAGAAGCGAAAACCCCGCTATCGGGAGACCGAGCACGTCAAGACGTATTACCGCGTCAATCGCTACCCGGGCTGAAGGGAGGAAGCCGTGCTGATCAAGAGAACCGAAGGGCAAGCGCGGCGCGCGAGCCTCGCGGCATTCGCGGGGCAGTCGGACCGCGGAATGGATCGCCGCACGTTCCTGCGCCGCTCCGGGCTCGCGACCGGGGGCTTGGCCGCGCTCGGTGCGCTGCCGCTCACCAGCGTACGAAAGGCCGAGGCGGCCGGCTCGATGACCACCGGTGCCACGATCCGCAAGAACATCTGCACCCATTGCTCCGTCGGCTGCACCGTCACGGCCGAAGTGGTGAACGGGGTGTGGGTCGGCCAGGAGCCGAGCTGGGAGAGTCCGCTCAATCGCGGGTCGCACTGCGCCAAGGGCGCTTCCGTCCGCGAACTCGTCCACAGCGAGCGCCGTCTCAAATATCCGCTGAAGCTCACGGACGGCAAATGGACCCGCATCAAGTGGGACCAGGCGATCAACGAGATCGGCGACAAGATGATCGAGATCCGCGAGAAGTCCGGGCCGGATTCCGTCTACTGGCTCGGTTCGGCGAAATTCTCGAACGAAGGCACCTATCTTTTCCGCAAGCTCGCGGCGTTCTGGGGCACCAACAACCAGGACCACCAGGCGCGCATTTGCCATTCGACGACCGTCACCGGCGTAGCCAATACCTGGGGCTACGGCGCGATGACGAACAGCTACAACGACATCCGCAACGCCAAAACCATGATCATCATGGGCGGCAACCCGGCGGAAGCACATCCGGTGTCGCTGCAGCATCTGCTCGAAGGCAAGGAGCTCAACAAGGCGAATTTCATCGTCATCGACCCGCGCATGACGCGCACGGCGGCGCACGCCAACGAATATGTGCGCATCCGCCCCGGCACCGACATTCCGGTGCTCATGGGCATGCTGTGGCATATTTTCAAGAACGGCTGGGAGGACAAGGAGTTCATCAAGCAACGCGTCTACGGCTTCGACGAGGTTCGCAAGGAGATCGACAAGTGGACGCCCGATGAGGTGGAGCGCGTGAGCGGCGTGCCGGGGGCCCAGCTCGAGCGGGTGGCCAGGCTGTTCGCGACCGAGAAGCCCTCGACCTTGATCTGGTGCATGGGGCAGACCCAGCACACGGTCGGCACCGCCAATGTGCGCGCAAGCTGCCTCCTCTTGCTCGCCACCGGCAATGTCGGCAAGCCCGGCACCGGCGCCAACATTTTCCGCGGCCACGACAACGTGCAGGGCGCGACCGACATCGGACTCGACGTGGTGACCCTGCCCTTCTACTACGGGCTTGCCGAGGGCGCGTGGAAACATTGGTCGCGCGTGTGGGAAGTCGATTATGACTACCTGCTCTCCCGCTTCGAATCGAAGAAGATGATGGAGACGCCCGGCATCCCGCTGACGCGCTGGTTCGATGCGGTCCTGTTGCCGAAGGAGCAGGTGCAGCAGAAGGACAATCTGCGCGCGATGTTCGTGCAGGGGCACGCGAGCAACAGCATCACGCGCATTCCCGAATCGATCAAAGGGCTCGCCAAGCTCGATCTCTTGGTGATCGCCGACCCGCACCCCACGACCTGGGCCTCGCTCGCCGTCAAGGCCGGGCGCAAGGACGGCACCTATCTTCTGCCCGTGTGCACGCAATTCGAGACGTCCGGCTCGCGCGTGGCCTCGAACCGTTCGCTGCAATGGGGCGAGATGATCGTCCCGCCGAGCTTCGAGACGAAGGACGACTACCAGGTCGTCTATCTGATGGCGAAGAAGCTCGGCCTCGCCGAGTTGATGTTCAAGAACATCAAGGTCGAAAACGACCGGCCCGTGCCGGAGGACGTGCTGCGTGAGATGAATCGCGGCAGCTGGTCGACCGGCTATTGCGGCCAGTCTCCCGAGCGGCTGAAGGCGCACATGCGCAACCAGGCGAAATTCGATCTGGTGACGCTGCGTGCCCCGAAGGACGATCCGGAGGTCGGCGGTGACTATTACGGGCTGCCCTGGCCGTGCTGGGGCAAACCGGAGGTGCGGCATCCGGGCACCCCGATCCTCTACAACGCGGGCGTTCCGGCGATGGACGGCGGCTCGGGCTTCCGCGCCCGCTTCGGCGTCGAGCGCAACGGCCAGACCCTGCTGGCGGAAGGCTCCTATCCGCCTGGCTCGGAGATTCAGGACGGGTATCCCGAATTCACGATGGCGGTGCTGAAGAAGCTCGGCTGGGACGCGGATCTCACGCCGGACGAGCTCGCGACCATCGAAAGGGTCGCCGGCGGCCCCGACAAGATCGACACGGTTTCCTGGTCCACCGATCTGTCGGGCGGCATCCAGCGCGTCGCCCTCAAACATGGTTGCGCGCCCTACGGCAACGGCAAGGCCCGCGCCATCGCCTGGAACCTGCCGGACCCGATCCCCGTGCATCGCGAGCCGATTTACAGCCCGCGAGTCGAGCTTATCGCCAAATATCCGACCCTGCCCGACGCCATACAGTTCCGGCTGCCGAACATTGGCTTTTCGGTGCAGAAGGCGGCGGTCGAGAAGGGCATCGCCAAGTCCTTCCCGCTCATCCTCTCGACGGGGCGCTTGGTGGAATATGAGGGCGGCGGCGAGGAGACGCGCTCGAATCCGTGGCTCGCCGAGCTGCAACAGGACATGTTCGTCGAGATTAATCCGGCCGACGCCTCCGAGCGCGGCATCAAGGATGGCTCCTGGGTGTGGGTCACCGGCGCGGAGAACAGCGCCCGGGCAAAGGTCAAGGCGCTGGTCACCGAGCGTGTCGGCAAGGGCGTCGCCTGGATGCCGTTCCACTTCGGCGGCTGGTTCGCGGGAGAGGATCTGCGCGCCAACTATCCCGAGGGCACCGACCCGTTCGTGCTTGGCGAAAGCGCGAACACGATCACGACCTACGGCTACGATCCGGCGACCGGGATGCAGGAGCCGAAGGTCACGCTCTGTCAAATCATGGCCGCCTGAGAGGTGACGTCATGGCCCGCATGAAGTTTCTCTGCGATGCGGATCGTTGCATCGAATGCAATGCCTGCGTCACGGCGTGTAAGAACGAGCACGAGGTCCCCTGGGGCATCAACCGACGCCGGGTCGTCACCATCAACGATGGCAAGCCCGGCGAGAAATCGGTGTCGATGGCCTGCATGCACTGCACGGACGCGCCTTGCGCGGCCGTGTGCCCTGTGAACTGCATTTACACGACGGCCGATTCCGTAGTGCTGCACTCGAAGGATCTGTGCATCGGCTGCGGCTATTGTTTCTACGCCTGTCCGTTCGGCGCGCCGCAATATCCGCGCGTCGGCAATTTCGGCTCCCGCGGCAAGATGGACAAATGCACCTTCTGCGCCGGCGGCCCGGAGGCCGACGGCAGCCCCGCGGAATACGAAAAATACGGCTCGAACCGCCTCGCCGAAGGCAAGCTGCCGCTTTGCGCCGAAATGTGTTCCACCAAGTCGCTGCTTGCCGGCGACGGGGAGATCATTGCGCAGATCTACAAGGAGCGGGTGCTCCGCCGTGGCTACGGCTCGGGCGCCTGGGGTTGGAAAACGGCTTATCGCGAAACGATCGCGACCTAAAATGCGCGCCTTCCGGCCGCGGCGGACGGGCGGCCGGATCATGCGAGACCATCGGAGGAAAGCCATGACGCTGTCGGTCGCGCCATTCCGCCATTTCGTCGGAACGCTTGCGCTCGTCCTGCTGTGCTTCGCCGCACACCCCGCCGTCGCCCAGCAGCCTTCGTCCGTCAACCCGCAGGCGAGTGCCGTCACCGAGGAGCAGTTGCTCGATCAGCTCAAGACGATACGCGGCCGCGGCAGCATTCCGGACGTGAAGGCCTATACGCTCGAGCAGCCGGCGGGGCGCGACTGGCGTCACTTTCACGAGGTGACGCTGCGTTGGATCGGCGGCATCGTCATTTTCGGCGTGCTCGCCGCTATCGTCGCCTTCTATCTGTGGCGCGGCATGATCCGGCTGGAAAGCGGCCGCTCCGGACGCACCATCGTGCGCTTCAACGCCTTCGAGCGGTTCATCCACTGGATGACCGCCACCTGCTTCATCATTCTTGCCATCTCCGGCCTCAACATCACCTTCGGCAAGCCGTTGCTTCTGCCGCTGATCGGACCGGAAGCCTTCTCGGCCTGGTCGGAATGGGCAAAGTATGCGCACAACTATTTGAGCTTTCCCTTCACCCTCGGAGTGATCGCCATCTTCCTGATGTGGATCGGCGGGAATATCCCCAACAAGGTCGACGTGGAATGGTTCAAACGAGGCGGCGGACTTTTCGGCCACGACCATCCGCCCGCCTATCGCTTCAACGCCGGTCAAAAGGCGATCTACTGGATCGTCGTTCTCGGCGGGACCGCGGTCGCGGTGACGGGTTACATTCTCATGTTCCCCTTCTATGGCACCGACATCCACAACATGCAGGCTGCCACCATCGTCCACGGCGTCGTCGCGGTGCTCTTCATCGCCGCGATGCTTGGGCACATCTATATCGGCACGATCGGGATGGAGGGCGCCTTCGAGGCGATGGGAACCGGCACGGTCGATGTGAACTGGGCCAAGGAACACCACGCGCTCTGGCTCGAGAAGGAGCAGTCGCGGGCTGCCGTCCCTCCGTCGTCGGCTCGGCCTTCCGCGACGCCCGCCGAGTAGCGGGCCGCGCCCGCCACGGGAGCCGCACGGTTCCGGGGCGCCGTATCGGATTGCGCGACATGGCCGTACTCAAGCGACGCGCTCGCCGCGCGAGGCGCCCTCCCTTCGCGCCGCCTTGATTCTGGCAGCCGCTTGCTCCGCCACCATCATGGTGGGAAGGCAGGTGTTGGCGGTCGGGATCACCGGCATGATCGAGGCGTCGACGACCCTCAGACCGTCCAGCCCAAGGACCCGGCAATTTGCATCGGTGACCGCCTGTGGGTCGTCCGTGCGCCCCATCCGGCAGGTTCCGGTCGGGTGGAACACCGGCATCACGTGCTCGATCAGAGCGTCGATCGCCTCGGCGGAACGGTCTGCGGGATCGATCCGCCGCCCCACCTGGCCGAGCGCGAACCGGCGCAGAGGCGCAGGGCCGTCCAACATGGCGGCGATGGCCGTCGACAGGATGCGGTTGCGCAGGCTCGGCCGGTTGAGCCGGCGCGCGAGCGAAGACGGCACCACGATGAACACCTCGCCATGCGTCGGCGCGACCGCCGGATCTTCCAGCAGATCGAGCCCGAGATTGACCGCCTTGTGCATGCGCACTCGGTCGAGCGGGTCCGACAGGAAGCGAAAATCGACCACCGGCGGGACGGCCGGATCCGCGCTCGCGAGCGTCACCGAACCGCGGGAACGCGGCGCATAGAGCGCAGCGCCCACCATGCCCAGCCGATCCCCGTGCGGATAGGCGCTGAGCTTGGCCATGAATTGCAGATGAATATCCGCCGGGCGCGTGCCGTCGAGCTTGGAGGAGATGCGGGCGCAAGCGACGCCGTAGGTGCGCAACGCCGCGTCCTGCCGCGCATCCGGCGCAAGCCAGGTCGCGAGGTTGACGACGAAATGGTTCTGCAGCCCGCGTCCCACTGCCGGCCGGTCGATCACGGGAGCGATCCCGAGCCGTTTCAGCTCCTCGGCCGGTCCGATGCCCGAGCGCAGAAGAAGCGCGGGAGAATGGATCGCGCCCGCGGCAACGATCGTCTCCGCCGCGAGAATCGTTTCACTTGCCGCGCCGCGGCGAAATTCGGCACCGACCGCGCGCGCTCCCTCGAAGAGAAGGCGCGTTGCGGTCGCACCGGCCAGGATTTGGAGGTTGGGCCGCGCCCGCGCCCGCGCGTCGAGATAGCCGATCGCGCTCGAAACCCGCCCCTCCGGGGTGTTGGCGAACGGAGTCGGGAAGGTGCCGTCGACGAAATCGGCATTGGCGTCCTCGCGCTCGGGGAGTTGGCGGCGCCCGCAAGCCTCGACCAGCGCCGTGACGAAACCGGGCCAACTCTCTCGGGGGTGCCGGCGGAC
>DASTKH010000005.1:0-53018 GCA_035716025.1 Xanthobacteraceae bacterium | reverse complement strand
AAGACAACCGCGGGAGTCGAGTTGGTTCACGCATCTTCCGCAGGTCAGCCCTGCAGCAGATTCCTAGGTATCATTTTGAAGCCGCATCGCCGCCCAAGCGGCGCATCAAGGCGCGTGCCCGGTTCCGTGGGCACGGCCGAGCGGAAAGCGCAACGCGGCCGCGTATCCGGCGGCGCAGCGGTCAGCGCGACAGGATCGGCAGCAGCAGACGCGAGCGGCGGTCTCGGTCGTGGTAGACAATATTCCGCGCAACACGCGTATGCGTGTGGTAGCCGATCGGCTCGCCGGTATTCGGGTTGGGATCGAAATTGGGGAAATTGCTGCTCGAAATGTCGAGCCTTATCCGATGGCCCTTGAGGAAGCGGTTGCCCGTCATCCAAAGATCGATGGTGATCGGCACGACGGTTCCCGGCTCGACGAATTCCGCTTTCTCCAGACCGTTGCGGTATCGCAAACGGATGATCGAGTCGCGCAGGAGGAGCGCGAAGCCGTAAGGATAGTCCGGCGAAGGCGGGTATTGGTCGATCAGCTTCGCAGTGAAATCCGTATCGGGTGCGTCCGTGCTCACATAAAGCTCGACGCTCAACGGCCCGGCGACCTCGACATCGTGATCGAGTGGTTCGGTTTCGAACACGAGAACGTCGCTGCGGCTCGCAAGCGGCAGTTCGTCGGTGCAGCCAGGGTGCCTCGGATGAGCCACCTGGTCCTGCGGACCCATATTGGAGAAGTCGCGCTGGGTGAAGGCGAAATTGTAGTCGCCGCCCACCTGCGGGCAGGGTCTCGTCGGATCATAGGCGAAGCTCGAACGACTGTCTTCGGATGCCGCAGGCTCTTCGGAAAGCCGGCCACCTTCGTGCAGATAGAGGGGCGTCACTTTCGCGTCGGGCAGCGGCCATTCCGGCGCTTCGATCCAGTAGCCGCCGTGGTCGAGCCGGCCGTCGGCGTTCTTCCGGCCGCTGCCACCACCGCCGATAAAGACGACGACAGAGCTTTCGGGTTTGAACAGGCCCGTCTCGATGCCCATGAGGAACTGATCGAAAAAAGCGAGGCGGATCGGCGTCCAGTCGACTCCTGCGTCGAACGCCACGGCCCCCTGCCATGAGGAGCGGGCGCGCAGCGGCCCGTGCGTCCACGGGCCCAGGAGCAGGAATTGCGGCGATGTCTTGAGTGCCTTCAGGCCGCGGTAATTCTTCACGGTCCCGAGCGTGAGGAAATCGTAGTAGCCGCCCATGTGGAAGACGGGCACATCGGGATAGCGGTCGTAGAATCCCTCGAAATAATAGCCGTTCTGCTTCCAGTAGTCGTCGAGATCCGCGTGATCGACCCACGCACGGTACCAGGCTTCCGCCATGGGAACTTCGCGAAGAAGCCGGAAGTGCTCGGACAAGGGACGCGTCAGCCATGCGGCGAGCTGCTCCCGCGCCTTGTGAATGGCGGCCGCAACCGCCGGATCGTTCCGCGCGCGCCGGTCCATCTCGGCATGGTGCAGCGTGTAGTTGAGATTGTGGGCAAGGGGAAGGCGCCGCCGTGGCCTTCGCAGTCGTTATGGTAGTTCGACGTTCCAAAGGCCGGGAACATGGCCTTGAGATGCGGCGGCGCCTCACGGGCGAGCGCATTCTGGGTGGCGGCGTCGTATGAATAGCCGCTGGTGCCGACGTCGCCGTTGCACCAATCCTGCCGCGCAATCCATTCGACGGTGTCGTATCCGTCCCGACCTTCGTCCACATAGATCGAAAACTCGCCTTCCGATCCGCCGTGGCCGCGGCTGTCCTGGAACACGAAGGCGTAGCCTCTGCGCGCGAAAAATTCCGGGTCGTTCGCAAGCCAGGCGCGCGGGATCTTGTCATAAGGCGTGCGATCGAGGATGGCCGGAAACCGGCCCGGCAGCGGCTTGCCGTCTTTCGCCGGCAGATAGATGTCGGTCGCAAGCCGCACGCCGTCCCGCATCGGCACCATGACGTCGCGGATGAGCACATAGTCGTCCGTCACCGGTCCGCGCTCATATCGCTTCAGCGCCTCGAAATTCTTTGCCAACGAGCGCGGCTGCGGCTTGGTCATCACATTCATGATCCTTCCCTCCCTTGCGACCGGTTGGACGCGACGAACGCCTCTATGGTGTCGAAGCGACGAAATGATCCGCTTCGATTTCTACCCATTGCCGCTCCGCTTGAAGCGCCTCTTCGCCCGGCACCTCTTCTTCGGACAGGGTGACGCGTTTGCGCTTCGTCGTCGGATCGACGGACGGCACCGCGGCCATCAGCCGCTTCGTGTAAGGATGCGCAGGGCGCGCGGTCACCTTGCGGACGTCGCCGTGCTCCACGAAGCGACCGTAATGCATCACCGCGACCCGGTTGCAGATGTAGCGGACCGTCGCGATGTCGTGCGACACATAAAGGACGGCGAGTCCGAGTTCGTCCGAAAGACGCTTGAGCAGTTCGAGGATGCCGGCCTGAACCGACACATCGAGCATCGAGACCGGCTCGTCCGCCACGATGAACTGCGGCTCGAGCACGATCGCGCGCGCGATCGCGATGCGCTGGCGCTGTCCTCCGGACAGCTCATGCGGAAAGCGGTGGAGGTAGTCCGCCGGAGGCATCAGCACCCGTTCGAGCGCCTCGATGACCCTCATGGCGCGCTCGCCCTGGTCGCGAAGGCCGTGAATTTTCAGCGGTTCCTCGACGAGTTGCGCGACGGTGAGCCGCGGGTTCAACGAGCCGTAAGGATCCTGGAAGATCACCTGGGCGTGGCGCCGATAGGCCTTGAGGGCCTTGCCCTTGGCGTTCGTCACCTCCTCGCCGCGGAAGCGGATCGTTCCAGAGGTCGGTCGGTGCACGCGGACCAGCGTCATGCCCAAGGTGGACTTGCCGGATCCGCTTTCGCCGACGAGGCCGAAGACCTCGCCGCGCCGAATTGCGATATCGACACCGTCCACCGCCTTGACCACGCGGGCGGGTCGCCCCAGCAGGCTCGCAATGATGCCGCCCCCGATCGTGAAATGCTTCTTGAGACCGGTTGCGGCGATCACGAAGTCGGTTGGCGAACCCGCCGGCCGCGGGCCGGTGTTCGCGGCCGGCGAATGCGTTTTTTTGCGCATGGGGGCCATCACGGTCCACCGCCCGCGGCGCTGGCCGCCCTGAGCATCGGATCGACCCGGTCCCAGGTTCGCCGCTCCTCCGCTCGCGCGCGAAACTCGCCCGCCTGGTCGGGATAATGGCAGGCGGAAAACTGCCGCTCGCCGACCTTCAGTAGCGCAGGTTCCTCGCGCGTGCAGCGCTCCGTGCGGAACGGGCAGCGGGAAGCGAACCGACAACCCCGGGGCGGATCGAGGAGGCTCGGCAGGTTGCCGGGAATCGAAATGAGCTGCCGCCGTTCGTCGTCGATTCTTGGAAACGCATTGCGCAGGCCCATCGTATAGGGATGGAACGGATTGGTCAGAACATCCGCGACCGGGCCCGTCTCGATGATCTTTCCGGCGTACATCACCGCAAGCGTCTGGCAGGTCTCGGCAACCACCGCCATGTCGTGTGTGACCAGGATCATGGACCGGCTGAGCTCCTCCTGCAGCCGGCGGATGCGGGCGAGAACCTGGTCCTGCATGATGGAGTCGAGCGCGGTCGTCGGCTCGTCCGCGAGCAGGAGCCCGGCGTTGAGACTCAGCGCCATGGCGATGACCGCCCGCTGGCGCATTCCGCCGCTGAACTGGTGCGGATAGTCCTTCAGCCGCGCGGGCTTGATCCCGACGAGCGTGAACAGTTCCTCGGCGCGGCGCCAGGCCTGTTCCTTGCCGACATTCTCGTGAGCAAGGATCGACTCGACGATCTGGTCGCCGATCCGGTACACCGGATCGAGCGAATTCATCGCGCTCTGGGTGATGAAGGCAAGCTTCGTCCAGCGGATGCGGCGCAGCTCCTTGTTCGACATGCGCAACACATCCTCGCCATCGAGCAGGATGCGGCCTTCGACCCGTGCATCTTCGGGCAGGAGCCGGAGAATGGCCTTGGCAACCGTGCTCTTGCCGCAGCCCGACTCGCCGACGAGCCCGATCGTCTCCCCCGGGCGGACCTCGAGGCTCACGCCGTCGACGGCTTTGAGATAGCCGGCCGCGACGCGGTAATTCACCCTGAGCTCGTCGATGCGCATGTGGACCGGCGGCTTTCGGTCGACGAGCGCGGCGGCCTTAACGGCGGGCACGGACATGCTAGGCCCTTCGCAGTCGCGGATTGGTCTTCTCCTCGTAGGCCCGACCGATGACATAGATCGAGGAGATCAGCAGCACGAGACACAGCGACGGCGGCAGAACCCACCACCACGCAGTGCGGATGGAGCCGGTCGTGAAGGCGAGATTGAGCATCTGCCCCCAGCTCACGGTGTTGGGATCGCCCAGCCCGAGGAAGCTCAGGCTCGCTTCGGCGAGCACCGCAAAGGCGACCGACATCGTCATCCACAAAAACGCCACAGGCATCACGTTCGGCAGGATGTGGACGCGCATGATGTAGAAATGCGAAGCGCCGGCCGCGCGCGCCGCCTGAACGTAAACCTTTTCCTTCTCGGTCAAGACCACGGAACGAACAATGCGGGCGCCGTTGCGCCAGAACAAGAGCGCGATCACGATGATGATGTTGCGCAGGCTCGGGCCGAGGATCGCCACGGCGACGATCGCGATCGGCAGCGTCGGAATGCTCAGCGCGAAGTCCGTGACGCGCATGATCGCGTCGTCGACGTAGCGGCCGAAATATCCGGAAATCAGCCCGAGCAGTGTGCTCACGAAGCCGACCACGATCGCCGCGGAAAGCCCGACGATGAAGGCGACCCGCGTGCCGAGGATCAGCTCGGAAAACACGTCTTTCGCGTAGGCTGTGGTGCCGAGCCAGTGTAGCGCAGACGGCCGTTCCAGCCGCGCAAGGCCCCCCTTCGGCGAGCGCAGCGTTTGAAACGGGTCATAGGGCGCGATCAGATCGCCGAAAACGGCGATGGCGAGAAAAATGCCGATGATGATGAGACCGGCCAAGGCGAGCCGGTCGCGGACGAGAATCCGTCCCATCTCGACGACCGGAGCGAAGAAGGAAGTCCCCTTTCCCCGAGACCAGATCTCGAGCGCTCTTTGCCGTTGCGCCGCGCGGTCGATGGCCAATGTCATGGCGTCAGCTCCCCGCGGCTCACGTGTAGGTGACGCGCGGATCGAGCTTGGCGTAAACCAAGTCGGCCAGGAGATTGGCAAGAACGATCATCACGGCAAGCATGAAGAAGGCAGCCTGCGCGATCGGATAGTCCTGCCGGTTAACGGCGAGCACGAGCTCGCGCCCGACCCCCGGCCAACTGAACACCACCTCGATGACCACGATGCCGGCGACCGTCTCGGCCAGCGCGGGAAACAGCCAGGTGATCACAGGCAACAGGGAATTGCGGGCAGCGTGCCAGGCGACGCGCGCCTCGCTCACGCCCTTGGCGCGCACAAGCTCGAGATAGTCCTCTCCGCGGCTTTCGACGATTCCGGCGCGCATCAGCAGAAGATTTTCCGGAATGAAGAAGATGGCGAGCGTCAGGGTCGGCAGGATCAGGTGATGAAGGAAGGACCAAGTGAAGAACCGCTCGATGCCGCTGCCGGACCCGAGCTGGCCGATCCCGAATCCCGGAAGCCAACGCAGCCAGGTGGAGAAAATCATCAGCATGAAAATTCCGAGCACGAAGCTCGGAACGCCCCGCACGATCGTGGCGAGAAAAATGCCCGCACGTTCGAGCACACTGCCGCGCCGCGCCCAGCCGACGGCGACGCCGAGCGTGCAGCCGAAGAGCGTGCCCAGCAGAATGCCGGGAATGGCGATCCAGGCGGTGTTCAGGATACGCGGCAGCAGCACCTCTCCCGCCGGCCTCTGATAGAAGAATGAGGAGCCGAACTCGCCAGTCGCAATGTTGGCGAGATATCGCCAGTACTGGGCACTAAGCGAACCCGTGAGACCCCAGCGTTCGAGAAGCTGCTGACGTGCCTCGTCCGGAAGCCCAGCCTGCACCAGCATCGTGGTCGGGTCCGCCGGCATCAGGCGGAACAGGAAGAACATCATGGTGATGACGCCGAACACGACGAGCGCGGCCTGCAGAAGCCGACGGGCGATATAGGCGCGCATGGTTTCGCCTCTCCTCGTCAGACCGGCCGGCCGGCTGTCGCGATTGTCGCGCCGCAGGCGGGTCGCGCAGGCGCGGCGATCGCTGTCGGCTCGGGAAGGAGGCCGCGTCGGACGCGGCGCGGGCGGGAGGGAGACTGCGGGAACCTATCCAGGGATCGCCTCCGTTCCGAGCGGTTGCAGTGCTTCCTGTCCGTCGGAGACGAACTCGCCGCGCGTCTTGCCGTCCACGGTGCCATGGCTCAGCCACTCAGCCGTCAGCCGATGAAGCAGATGGCGACCCTGCTCGAACTGCACAAAATGCGACGCGCAGCGGATCTTGACGAACGCCTTGTGTTCGACGCGCAGGCCGTGCCAAGCATCGAGCCGCCGTTCATAGTTGTCGAACTCGCCGAGCATGAAAAGAGTAGGCGCGCGGATCTTGCCGACATTTTGCCGCCAGCCGAAATTCATGCGGTTGGGCGCGCGCATGATTCCCCGCCCGTCCGCACCCCAGCTTGCGCCCAGCCCGTCCTGTTCCATAAGCGCGCGCCACACGGCGTCCTGCACGCCCGGATCGTCGAGTTGGCCGTCACAGCGCACGTCGGCGCCCCAGCGGTTCTGCAGCAGGAATTCCCGGGTCTGCAGAATCGTGGGCGCGCCGGGCTCCGGCATGGGTACGGGCGGCGCATCGTTCGGCTGATACGGAGCGGGGCCGAAGAAGACCAGTTTATCGACCTCGTCCGGGTACAGGGCTGCGAAGCCGCCGGCGCGCGGCACGCCCGTCGACCAGGCGACGAAACTGATCCGCTCGACGCCCCGCAGTTCGCGGATGAAACGCACGACCGTCTCGATCTCGTCCCATTCCGTGCGGCTGCTTACCAGCTTGAATGGATAGCGTGGCGGCATCGGCCGATTGAGCACGTGCGGGATGACGAGGTGCTGAAACGCCGCGTCGATGTTGCAGGGATCATCCATCATCGGCTTCGGAGACGATCCGTAGCCTGTATGGGTGATGGCAAAGACGTCGAAGCCCTTCCGGGCAAGCGCCGCCATGTAGCTGAAGCGGCCGTCCTTGTAGGCGAGGTCGAACGCCACCACCGCAGGCGCAAAGCCGCCATGGACGAACAGCACGACCGGAGGGCTCGTCCTGCCGAGGTCGGCATGGGTGCGGGCGGAAATCTTCTCGCGCAGAAAGAGCCCGACCGTCTGCCCCTTGTTTGCAGGAACGGTGGAGATATGCGGGACGAAACGGTCGATGGTGAGGAGAGAATCTGTCATCGGAGTTGCGGTGCGGCCGCTCGCCAGCATGGGCGAACGGCCGCGGCACCGTCATCCCTTCTTTGCGGGCATGTGCAGCCGGCCGCTGGAATCCCAGCCGTAGCCCGCTTCCTTCAGGACTTGGCGCGCCTTCTGGACGTCGAACGGAATCTTTTCGAGGTCGGCGTTGTGCCACTTTCCGAGGCCGATCGGCACATTGCCTTCGCCGGCCGGAATCGCGAAACCGAGCCATGCCTCGAGCGCAACCCGCTCCCGGTCGGTGGCGAGCCGCAGCGCCTTGCGGAAGGCGAGGTCGTTGAACGGCGCCTTCTGATGGTTCACCCAAACCGTGGTGGTGTTGATCGTCTGGGCCGTCAAGAACCCCAGGCTGTCCTCACTCTCGGAGAGTTCTTTCATGGTCGCGGCGGGCAAAACGGCCGTGGCGATGTCGGCGCTGCCGTCCATCATCGCGGCGCGGATGGCGTCCGCCTGACCCAGGGAAAGCCGCCGGATGCCGTCATAGGCCGGCGCCGCCCAGTGCTTCTTGTGGGTGCGCAGAACGTGAACCTGATTGGGCGACCAGCTTTCGAACACGAACGGACCGCTGCCGATGACGCCCTTGTCCGGGATCGGGTCCCAGGCCACGGGATCGGCGATCTTCTCCCAGACGTGTTTCGGCAGGATGACCAGCTTGGTGAGCGCGTGACGGAAGATCGCGGCATTCGGCTCGGACAGCTTCAGCCGGAAACCCATGTCGTCGATGCGCTCCGCGCCCTTGATGCTCCGCAGCGCATCGGCAATCACGGGCGGCTGGTGCTTCACCATCAGGTTGAAGCTGAACACCGCGTCCTCCGCGGTTACCGGCTTGCCGTCGTGGAATGTCATGCCGCTCCGCAGCCGCAGCTCCAGCGTGGTGTCGTCAACGACTTTCCAGGACTCGGCGGCCCAAGGCACGATCTTGTTGCCGTCGAAGCGCAAATACGAATCGTAGACGAAGCGAATCCATCCCTGCGACGTGAGCTCGCCGATCGGATTGTAGGTGCTCACATCCTCGTAATGCGCCCATTTGAGGATCCGGTCGCTGCTTTTCGGTTTGATGCGCAACCAGGGATGAACGACCGTCTCGTGAGGAGGCACAGGCGCCGGATTGGTGACGTTCTCCCAGCGGGACTTGTTGTAGAGAATGCCGACCGTCGCGTGCGACACCTGCCACCAAGGCGCATGCTCGTGAAAATATTTCTGCGCCTGCCAGACGAGCTCGAGCCGCTTTTCCTCGTCAAGCGTGCGCAATTGTTTCTGCGCGAGTTCGGAATAGGTCTTGTCGCACCATTTGACGGCGTTGCGCTTGGAACCGCAGGCGCTGAGATCGTTGATCCAGAAGTTCGGGTCCAGTCGATCCGGATCGCCGCCCCAGGAGCCGAGCGCGAGATCCTCCAATCCGCCGCCGACGTGGATACGCTTGACCATTGTCGACTGCTGCATCGGCGCAAGCTTCACGTCGAGGCCGAGCTTCTTGAACGTCTCGGCGAGCACGCGGGCGCTCTGCTGGTATTGCGGCCCGCTGTCGGTGGCGTAACTGACGATCGACAGCGTTGGAATCAGTGCGCCGAGCTCTTCGGCAGCCGCTGCGGTCCCGACGGACAAAACGCCGCTTGATGCGGCGACGAGAGCCGGCACCGCCGGCGCAGCCAGCCCTGTCGCGGCCGCGTGATTGAGAAACTCTCTTCGGCTAATTCGCTTCGCCATGGCGCCTGCTCCCTGCTCCGCGTCGCGGCTCGGCAGCATCACACCGCGTCCGAGCGTCTGCAATGTGCGCGGTTGTCCCAGCCGATCAATTTCACGCTAGGCAGAGAACCGATGGCAAGAGTGCGGTCAGGCTTGCGCGGAACTTTTCCGTCATCGACCAAAACGCAACGCACCATGGAAACAATGGCGGAGATCGCACAACGATTGCGCGTGGGCATGTGGGAAAGATCGATCGAAGGCGGCGTCTGCAAAGCGGACAGGCGCGAGTCGTTCAAAGCCCCGCGCAGCGTTGGTCTTTGCGTTGCCACGTCGGTAACCCGCATGCCTTCGCGCGCCCATTCCGCTGCGCCGGGCTGCCGGTCGCAACGCGGGGCGGAATAGCCCTGAACGGCTTCGCGACGTCCTCGTCTTCTGATCTCTGGGATTTTTGAGAAATTGGAGCGGGCGAAGGGATTCGAACCCTCGACCCCAACCTTGGCAAGGTTGTGCTCTACCCCTGAGCTACACCCGCATCCGCTTGCGCCTGCGCCGCGTGGCGCTCGGCCACTCTATGCCAAACATGGCCGCGATTTGCAACAAAGCCGAGATGGGGAGGGCGCGGGACGGCCGCAAGGTTGCCGGCCCCGCCCCGCTCCCCTAAACAAGGCCGCGTTTTCCAGCGTCTCTCCCATGCCCGCCACCCCCGAGGATCTGTTCGCTTATCTCGACCGGCTTGGCGTAAAGCACCGGACGGTCTCGCATCCGCCGCTGTTCACGGTCGAAGAGGCCCGCCGGCTTCGCGGGTCCGTGCCGGGGGGGCATAGCAAGAATTTGTTCCTGCAGGACAAACGCGGCGCCCTGTTCCTGGTCACGGCCCTCGAGGATGCGGTGATCGACCTCAAGGGTCTTCACCGACGGCTCGGCGCAGGTCGTTTCTCCTTCGGGCCGCCCGCGCTGCTGCGCGACATCTGGGGCGTCGAGCCGGGCGCGGTCACTCCCTTCGGCGCCATCAACGACGTCGCGGGACGGGTGACGGTCGTGCTCGATGCCGCCATGATGCGGCATCCGACGCTCAACTATCATCCGCTGGTCAACACGATGACGACGACCATTGCACGAGAGGATTTGATCCGGTTTCTCCGCGCAACGGGACACGAGCCGCGCATCGAGCCCGTCGCCGAAGCCACGGCCCGCCCGCCGGCAGCCTGACGGGACAATTGCAATCCCCCGCCGACCGGCCCATGTAAGCCCGACAAACCGTGATCGGACGAGGCGCGACATGCTACAGGACATCGGGGGAGCGGGAACGGCCGCGGCGGCGGATGACCTCATCAGGGAAACGACCACGCAGGCCTTCATGAAGGACGTCATCGAGGCGTCCCGCAGACAGCCCGTTCTCGTCGACTTCTGGGCGCCTTGGTGCGGCCCGTGCAAGCAGCTCACCCCGGTTCTCGAAAAAGTCGTCCGGGCCGCGAAGGGAAAGGTCAAGCTCGTCAAGATGAACATCGACGAGCATCCGGCGGTTGCCGGACAGATGGGGATCCAGTCGATCCCGGCCGTGATCGCCTTCGTCAACGGACAGCCGATTGACGGCTTCATGGGGGCGCTGCCGGAAAGTCAGGTCACCGGTTTCGTCGAGCGACTGATCAAGGATCGCGTGGGCGGGGAGGAAAAAGACATCTTGGCCGCCGCGGATGCCGCGCTTGCGCAAGGGGACGCTCCCGGGGCAGCGCAGATCTATGCCCAACTGCTCGCTCAGGATTCCGCGAACATCCCGGCGCTCGCGGGGCTCGCCCGCTGCTATGTCGAAACCGGCGCGCTGGAGCAGGCCAAGCAGACGCTTGCCCTCGTGCCCGAGAACAAGCGCAACGACAGCGCCGTCGCGGCAGCGCGTGCCGCGCTCGAGCTTGCCGAACAGGCAAACAGCATCGGCCCTGTTACCGATCTCGAACGCAGACTTGCGGCCGATCCCCTCGATCACCAGACCCGGTTCGATCTCGCGATTGCGCTAAATGCCAAGGGCCGGCGCAGCGAAGCGGTGGAGCACCTCCTGGAGATCGTCCGGCGCAACCGTCAATGGAACGACGACGCAGCGCGCAAGCAGCTCGTGCAATTCTTCGAGGCATGGGGCCCGACCGACGAGGCGACGGTGGCGGGCCGCCGCCGGCTGTCCTCGATCCTGTTCTCGTAGTTCTGTTCTCGTGAGGCGCCGGCCCGCGCCGTACGCGTGGGGCAGAGCCGACCGTTCCTTCTCGGGTGCTCGCCATGCCGATGAACACGGTGTATCGCGGTCCGTCCGATCTTCCCGAGATCATTCCCGTCTTTCCGCTGCCCGGCGCGCTGCTGCTGCCGCGCGGCCAGATGCCGCTCAACATTTTTGAGCCGCGCTATCTGGCGATGGTCGACGACGCGATGGCGGACCGCCATCGACTGATCGGAATGATCCAGCCGAACGGCTCCGAGCCCAGCGAAAGGCCGCCGCTTTACGCGGTGGGCGGCGTCGGGCGCATCACGCAGCTCGCGGAGACCGGCGACGGCCGCTATCTCATCCAGCTCACCGGCATTGCGCGTTTCCGTGTCGTCGAAGAACTGACCGTGGGCACGGCCTACCGGCAATGCCGCGTCACTTACGCCCCCTATGCCGATGACTTCGTCGCCCGGCGGGGGGAGGAGCTGGTCGACCGCAAGGCCGTGCTCGAGGCGCTCTCCGCGTTCCTGCGCGCGAACCACCTCAAGGCCGACTGGGCCGGGATCGAAGGCGCGCCCAACGAGGCTTTGGTCAACGCGCTTTCGATGATGTCACCCTATGGGCCGGCCGAGAAGCAGGCCCTGCTCGAGGCGCCGGACCTGAAGACCCGCGCGGAAATCCTCGTCGCCGTCACCGAGATCGAGCTCGCCAAGAAGCGCGCGTCCGGGGAGACGCCGCTGCAATAGGCGGCGTGGCATCCGCCGCGTCCGGTGCTATAGATCGGGCCCGCGAGGTGCCTCATGGAAACGCCCGAACGCCCGGCTGCCAGCGTTGATCCGAAGCTTCTCGAAATCCTTGTCTGCCCCATCACCAAGACCACCCTCGAATACGACGCGGAACGCCAGGAACTGATCTCCCGCGCCGCCAAGCTCGCCTATCCGATCCGCGACGGCATTCCGATCATGCTGCCCGAGGAAGCGCGGCGGCTCGACTGACCCCGCGCCCGCGCGTCACCGGGCCCCGTACGGCGCGGCCGGTCTTCGCGCGATCGCCGCAACCGCGAAACAGCCTTTCCGCCAGGAGGACATCATGCTGAAAATCTGGGGGCGAAAGACTTCGTCGAACGTGCAAAAGGTCATGTGGGCGGTGGGCGAGCTCGGCCTTCCGCACGAGCGCATCGATATCGGGGGCCCGTTCGGGAAAAATCGTGAACCGGCCTATCTCGCAATGAACCCCAACGGCCTCGTGCCGACGCTCGAAGAGGACGACGGCTTTCTGCTCTGGGAGTCGAATTCCATCGTCCGGTATCTCGCGGGAAAGCACGGCGGGGCGCTCGAACCGACCGATCCGCGAATGCGGGCGCTGGCAAGCCAGTGGATGGATTGGCAGCTGTCCGTTTTCGGGCCGGCCATCACGCCGGCTTTCTGGGGGCTTGTCCGCACACCGCCGGAGAAGCGGGATCACGCCGCCATCAAGGCCTCACAGGAGAAGTCGACGGAGGCTGCCCGCATCCTGGACGCGCAGCTCGCCAAGACCGGATATGTCGCCGGCAACGCCTTCTCCTACGGTGACATTCCGGTGGGCATCATGGTCTATCGCTATCGGCAGCTCGTGCCCGATCGCCCGAGCCTTCCCAATCTTGAACGGTGGTACGCGGCGATTGCGAGCCGCAAGGCCTTCCAGGACCACGTTGCCGCCGTCCCGCTGACCTGACGCTCGCCCAGAGGGTCAATCGGCCTCACAGGTTTCGCCGCAGCACGAGAGCGGCGGAACGGGTGCCATCGGCCTGCGGGTAATAGCTTTGCCGACTTCCGACGGGCGCAAAACCCGCGCGCGCATACAGTCGCCGCGCGGGCAAATTGGCTTCGTCCACTTCCAGGAAAACTTTCAGCACACCGAGCCCGGCCAGCCGGCGCAGGTGCAGCTCGAGCAGGGCGTGCCCGCACCCCTTTCCGCGGTGGCGGGGATCGATCGCGACCGACAAGATCTCGGCTTCGTCGGCGGCCCGCCGCGAAAGAATGAAGCCGATCGTGCGGCGTCCGAACCGCGCGCCGTGCGCCACGACCGTCGGATCGAGAAGGAGCTGTTCCATCTCGGGCTCGCTCCAGCCGCGCCGGAAAGAGAGCGCATGGAGGCGGCTGAAAACAGCGGCATCCGCGGGGCTTGCCTCTGCGATGACCGGATCCGTAGGCCCGAACAAACGGGGAAGAAAGGCGATCATTGTCGCGGCAGACGGGCCGCGTCCTGCGGCCGCGCATCGGCCGGACGCAGATAGAGCGGCTTGGCCGGCGCCGTCTCGACATCGGCCACCATACCCAGACGGGCGACCCATTCGATGTCCGGCGCAGCCTCCGCCCGGGCAACAAACGGCGCCGGTCGGTCCTCGGGCCACAGGCGGGCGAGAATTTCGGCGGCGGGTCCCGCAAGGAACACGTTGCCTTCGGCCTCGTCGATCGCCCGCTTCGCGGTCGCAAGATCGACATAGGCACCGCCCCGCAACGCGCGATGGGGCCCTCCGAACACTTGCATGTAAAGGTGCCCGTGCCGCGCATCGATCGCGGCGATGACCACGTCGGCGCCGTCCCGCGCAATCAAGGGGGCGGCAAACGCCGCGAGCGTGGAAACCCCCACCGCCTCCCGCGAGGCCGCGAGGGCGATTCCCCGCGCTGCGGCAATCCCGACCCGCAATCCCGTGAAACTGCCCGGACCGACCGTGACGGCAATGCGGTCAATGTCGGTGAAATCCGTTTCGGCCTGGTCCATCACCCGGGCAATCAGCGGCATCAAGGCTTCCGCTTGTCCGCGTTCCATCGGCAGGCTTTCGGTGCCGAGGAGACCGGCCTGCGAATCCAGCACGCCGGCGGAACAGGCAGACAATGCGGTATCGATCGCCAGAATGCGCATGGCGCCTTGTAGCGAAGCCGAGCCCGCTCGCCAATGACGGTGCCAGAAAGCATGAAGAACGCCCCGCCGCAACAACTTGCGGTCGGGCCTTGGTTGCGCCTGCCGGTCGGATCAGACCGGCCGCACCTCGGTTACGTCGGGAACAAAATGTCGCAGCAGGTTCTGGATGCCGTGCCGCAGCGTCGCGGTCGAGGACGGGCAGCCGGAGCAGGCGCCCCGCATGGAGAGGAACACCACCCCGTCCTTGTACCCTTTGAAGGTGATGTCTCCCCCGTCATTGGCAACGGCCGGACGAACACGAGTCTCGATCAGTTCCTTGATGGTTGCGACCGTTTCGCTGTCGGCCGCGTCGTAGAACTCTTCCCCGTCCGCCTGTTCCGCGTCGTCGGCAAGAAGCGGCGCCCCGGAGAGATAGTGCTCCATGATCGCTCCGAGCACCGCGGGCTTGAGGTGCGACCATTCCCCTTCGTCCTTCGTGACGGCCACGAAGTCCGCTCCGAAGAACACGCCTGAAACGCCCGGAATATCGAAAAGCCGCTGCGCGAGGGGCGATTTTGCAGCCTCGGTCCGGTCCCGCAGATCGAGGGTGCCCTCCGCCATCACGATTCGGCCGGGCAAGAACTTCAGAGTGGCCGGGTTGGGGGTGGTCTCGGTCTGAATGAACATCGCCGTTTGCTCCGCGGCTGCGCCGCCGCTCCTGGCCTTCATAACTGGTGGCGGCGGCGGACGATGTCAACTTGGCCCGGACGCCCGCGCCGGCGCTCGTCGGGCGGCCTCAAGCCAGAGAATCGAGCTCCTCGTCGCTCAGGCTGCCGGGAACGATCGCAACCGGGACCGGGAAGGCGCCGATGATCTTGGCGAGGCTCGAGACGATCGGCCCCGGTCCCTCCTTGCCGGTCCCGGCCGCAAGAACGAGAATGGCGATGTCCTGGTCCTCTTCGATGAGCGCCAGAATTTCCTTGACCTTGTCGCCTTCGCGGATGGCGCGGTCCGGGGTGATGCCGGCAATGCCGTTCACGCGTCCGGCGAACCGTGTCAACATCGTGTTCGCCGCCTCGTGGGCTTCGGCGCGCATGATGTCGGCGACGCCGAGCCATTGCTGGTTGCGATCGCGCGGCTCGATGACGTGCAGCATGATGACGCCGGCCTCGGTGCGGGCCGCCCGGCGCGCGGCCCAATACACCGCACGGTCGCATTCGGGCGTGTCGTCGATCACGACGAGGTATTTCGGCTTGTGGCCGGTTTCATAGCTGCGGCGCCTTGACGTCATTCACGGTCCTCCGGCTTTCGCGCGACGACAGCGCCGGAGCATGAGAGGAACCGGCGAATCATCGTGCAAGAGTCGAGCTTCCGCACGATCCGCCCCAAAATGCGGCTGCCTTCCGCACGGTCTCGCATGGCATGACCCCGCCTCCGGCATGGTGGCACGGCGCTCCGGGGGGCGACAAGCGAGGCGGACGGCGGCGTCAACGGCCCACGAAGCCGACGATCTCGCGGACGGCCCGCATCGTCTCGCCGGCAATCGCCCGCGCCCGCTCGGCACCCTTCGCGAGCACGGAATCGATATAGGAAGGATCGGCGACGAGCCGCTTCATTTGCGTGCCGATTGGCCCCAGCGTCGAGACCGCAAGCTCGACCAGCGCGGCCTTGAAGGTCGAGAATTGCGCACCGCCAAACTCGGCCAGAACGTCGGCTTTGGTCACGTCCTTCAGCGCCGCGTAGATGCCGACGAGGTTGTCGGCCTCCGGTCGGCGCGCGAGGCTAGCCTCATCATAGGGCAGCGGTTCGGGATCGGTCTTTGCCTTGCGAATCTTCTGCGCAATCGCGTCGGCATCGTCCGTCAAATTGATGCGCGAATAGTCCGAAGGATCGGATTTCGACATCTTTTTGGTACCGTCGCGCAGGCTCATTACGCGCGTCGCCGGCCCCTGGATCAGGGGCTCGGGCAGCGGGAAAAGGCGGTCGCCGAAGCCGCCTCTGCTGATCCAGGCGCCATAGTCGTTGTTGAACTTCTGCGCGATGTCCCGGGCGAGTTCGAGGTGCTGCTTCTGATCTTCGCCCACCGGGACATGGGTTGCCCGATAGACCAGAATGTCCGATGCCATCAGCACCGGGTAGGCATACAAGCCGACGGAGGCGTTCTCCCGGTCCTTGCCGGCCTTCTCCTTGAATTGCGTCATCCGGTTGAGCCAACCGACGCGCGCCACGCAGTTGAGGACCCAGGCGAGTTCCGCGTGCTCGGCGACCTGGCTTTGGTTGAACACGATCTGCTTCACCGGATCGATCCCGCAGGCGATAAAAGCCGCGGTGACCTCGCGCGTGTTGCGGGCAAGCTCGTCCGGGTCCTGCCACAGCGTGATCGCGTGCATGTCGACCACGCAATAGAGGCAGTCGTAATGCTCCTGCAGCGCGACGAAGCGCTTGATCGCTCCGAGATAATTGCCGAGATGCAGGTTCCCGGTGGGCTGCACGCCCGAGAAAACGCGTTCCTGAAACGACATGAGGCCCTCTTGCCGCGGGCCGCGACATGCCATGCGCCTGCCCGCCGCGCAAGCCCCGAAGCCGTCTGGCGGGGCGGCTGCGGAACGCTATAGTGCGCGCCTTCACCCAGGGGGCACCATGACCCAAGCGACCTATGACGTGCTGGGAATCGGCAATGCGATCGTCGACATCCTCGCCCACGCGGAGGACGATTTTCTTCTCCGGCACAAGATGCAGAAGGGCGCGATGGCGCTGATCGACGAGGCACGCGCGCACGCGATTTACGAGGCGATGGGACCGGCCGTGGAGGTCTCGGGCGGGTCGGCCGCGAACACGATCGTGGGGGTCGCGGGCTTCGGGGGGCGGGCCGCCTTCTGCGGAAAGGTCAAGCGCGACGCGCTGGGCGACACGTTCACCCATGATATCCGCGCGGCCGGCGTGACTTTCCGGACGCCTCCGGCAAGCGACGGGCCGGCCACGGCGCGCTCCTACATTCTGGTGACGCCCGACGGCGAGCGCACGATGAACACCTATCTCGGGGCCGCGCAGGATCTCGGACCCGAGGACGTGGACGAGGCGCTCGTGGCGGCCTCCGCGATCGTCTATCTCGAGGGCTATCTGTGGGACCCCGAACGCGCCAAGCATGCGTTCCGCAAGGCCGCCGAAAAGGCGCATGCGGCGGGCCGCGTGGTGGCACTCACGCTGTCGGATTCGTTTTGCGTCGATCGCTTCCGCGAGGAGTTTCTCGCGCTTGTGCGCTCCGGTACGGTCGATTTGCTGTTCGCCAATGAATCGGAGTTGAAGTCCCTCTACGAGACCGCGGATTTCGACACCGCCCTGCGGGCTCTGCGCGAGGACGCCGCACTGGCCGTCGTGACCCGCAGCGAAAAGGGTTGCGTGGTCGTCACCCGAGAGCATACGCAGGCGGTGCCGGCGTTTCCGGTCGAGCGCGTCGTCGACACGACTGGGGCGGGCGATCTCTTCGCCGCCGGCTTCCTGTTCGGGCTCGCCCGCGGACGCGACCTCGAGACCGCGGCGCGGCTCGGCAACCTCGCGGCGGCGGAAATCATCCAGCATCTCGGGGCGCGTCCGGAATGCGCGCTGCGCGATCGCGCCGCCGAGAACGGGCTGCCGGTCTGAGCCGATTTTCCGGGAAATAAACCAATTGGTAATCGCCGATGGTTACCAAGGGGTGAAGGCATGCGAGGGCCGCACCCCATGCAATCCGAGCCCGCATCCAGACCATCCGAGGCCGTCTCGGCGTCTGCTCCCGATGGCCTTCATCCCCACCTCGCTCCCGCCGTGCAGACGGTGCGCGATGCGCCGCCCATCGCCGACACGCTGCCGCCAGAGGCGCATATCCCGCCGCCGGAGCCGCCGGTCCTGCGCCCGACGCCCGATTTTTCCGAGGCGGACTCGGCCGGCTGGCGCGTACGGCTCGTTGCCCTGTGGACCGGTTTGTCGCAATGGGTTTGCGACAGGGTGCTGGAAGCCGGCCGGCAGACATGCCACCGCCTGGCCTCGTGGCGGGAGAAGGCTTCCGCTCGAGCGGCTGCGGCGGGGGGTCCGACGCGCGCCGTTCGGCCTGCCTCGTTGGCCGGCCTCCTCGGGATCGCGGCGGCGGTGGGGATCGCCGGCGGCGCCTTCGGCTATGCCGGTCTGACCCGATGGCTCGGCCCCGCGGAGGCGCCGGTTGGCGCCGCGGCCCCGACGCTTGCGCAAGACGTCAAGGCACTGAGAGAAGCGATCGGCCGATTGCGGGGCAGCGTCCGCACCCTCTCGGACCAGGTTGCCGGGTTGCGCGGCAGCGTCGAGACGGCGGGAAAGGCCAGCGCCGCCGCCTATGCCAAGGTGCAAGATCATCTCGGCAAGCTCCACGACGAGGTCACGAAGCTGCAAGAAAACGATCGCCCCCGCCAGACGCGACAGACCGCCGGACCGCAGCATTTTCCGACCACGCTCGATCGCGCCGCGGCGGCGCTGGAGCGGCACTCGACGCCGGGGGCGGAAATCACGGGCTCGATCCCGACGCCCGCGCCGCGTCCGCCGGAGGGCACCCCGCCGAAACCGAATGTGTTGGAAGGCTGGACCTTGCGCCGCGTCTACGACGGCGCCGCCCTGATCGAGGGAAGCCGCGGTCTCGTCGAGGTCTTTCCGGGCGATGTGGTGCGCGGCCTCGGCCGCATCCACGAGATCCGGCGCGAAGACGGGCGCTGGATGGTCGTCACGAGCCGCGGACGAATCCTGTCCCGCTGAGCGGTCTCTTCCTCTCCTGAAAAGAATGACCCCGGCTGCCAGGGGGCCGGCAAGCCGGGGTCGCGCCACGTCCAACTCGTCCTGAGATCGGTCGGGGGCTGGAGATCGACCTCGGACACCAAAACAACGCGACCCAAATTCCCCGGTTCCGCTTCCCGCCATATTTTTTTGCGGCTTTTTTGGGGCCGCGAAGAGGCAGCGCCGCGACAAGAAAGCCGGCCGAAGCCGCGGCAGGACGGCGCCGCCACAAAATGCCCCTGCTCGCGTCCCACCGCACCGTCAACGGTTAATGCTCGTGCTTGATCCGGAACCGTTCGCGTGAGAGAGGACATAAGGGTGCGCCGGAATCGAGGACGTTCAAACCTCAGGGCCGGGAAAGGGTCGGCCAACGGAGGCCACGTCGATGACGTTGCAGCACGGCCCTGCGGGTCCCCGTCGCATCCTGGTGGTTGAAGACGAGATTCTCATCAGCATGCTTCTCGAAGACATGTTGACGGATCTCGGCTACGAAGTGGCGGGAACCGCATCGCGCGTCGAGGAGGCGCTGGCGCTTGCCCGTAGCGCGCAGATTCACGCCGCCATCCTCGACGTGAACCTTAACGGCCAGGAGGTGTTCCCGGTCGCCGACGTGCTGGCCGGCCGCTCGATTCCGTTCGTCTTTGCGACCGGCTACGGAGAGCGCGCTTTGCCGGCCGCCTATCAGGAGCGGCCCACGCTGCAGAAGCCCTTCGAGCAGTTCGCGCTCGCGCGCCAGATCTCCGAACTGCTCGAATCCTGAGCGGCGCGTCAAAACGCGAGCCCTCCCGCCGAGAACCCGGAGATTGCTTCGAATTTGTTAAGCATTTTGCGGTTTTCTGGGGCGGGATCCCCGGGGGCATTTTGCAGATCGACTGATTCGTCTCTCGCCGGGATTCCGTCACGGTGGGCAGCGCTATGGCTTTTGCCTTTTTCATCCCCGCGCTGTCGGTGCGGGCGCGCATCGCCGCTCTTGCGCTCATTCCGGTGGTCGGATTCGGTGCCAACGCGCTCACCTATATGTCGAGCGAGCAGGAGGTTGCCGCCGCCTTCGAAGTGGTGCATCAGGCCGGAGCCCTGACCGAGGCGAGTCAGAACTTCAAGGCCGCGCTGTCCGCGATGCGCGGCGCCGCAACCGAATTCGCAAACCGGCCGACGGAACAGTTGAACACGCAATTCACGGCCAATCATCAGAGCGCGGTCTACAATCTGGACGTCGTTGAAAGCATTCTCGGGTCCGCCTCGGCCGAGGAATTCGGAGTGCCGCGCCGCAAGCTCGATGAGCTGCTCGAGCGCTTCACGTTTCTCGTCCGTGAACAACAACGGCTCGGAGCGACGGACGGCGACGGCATTCGCGGGCGGCTGCGCCGCGCCGGCGCCGCGGTCGAGCGCATTCTGAACGCCGACCTACCCGGGATAACCAAGACCGACCGAAGCGATCTCGCCGTGTCGCTGCTCGATATGCGGCGTCACGAGACGGAATACCGCCTGGAGAGGACGGAGCTCGCTAAGCTCCTCTTTTCGCAGGCCTACGAACGGTTCAATGGAATTCTCGCCGCCATCACCGCGCCGGACGGGGTGAAAGAAGAGCTGAACCGCGAGGTAAAGGCCTATGTGGGGGTGTTCAACGATTGGATCGCGAGCACGGGCGATCTGCGCCCCGCCCTCGCCGTCATTAATATGGACACGCAAGAGCTGCTTCCCGCCGCCGATGCCATCATCGCCAGCGCGCGCGAGCGGGCCGCCGCGGCGCGGGCTGCCCTGCAAAAATCGCAGGCGCTGACCCGACACATCATCATAGCGGTGGGATTTGCCGTAGTCGGCTTGGGACTGCTGCTGAGCTGGCTCATCGGCCGCGGCATCACGCGTCCGCTGACGGGCCTCGCGCGGGCGATGCAGCGGCTCGCCGACGGGGACACGTCGGTTGCGATCCCCGCGGTGGCCGACAGGGACGAAATCGGCCGCATGGCGCGCTCCGTCATCGTCTTCCGCGACAATGCGATCGAGCGGGAGCGGCTGCGCAGCATCCAGGACGAGAACGCCCGCATGCGCGAGCGGCGCGGGCAGATAATCGCCGAGACGATCCGCAGTTTCGAGAGCTCGGTCGCGCAGGCGCTGGGCAACCTCCGGGGCGCCTCGCAGCGGCTCGAGACGACCGCGACCGCGCTCAACAGCGCCGCCGATGCCGTTTCGCTCGAAGCCCGTTCGGCCGAGGAGCGGGCAGGCGCAGCCTCCGAAAACGTGACATCCGCCGCCGGATCGGCCGAAGAGCTGGCGGGATCGATCGGCGAGATCGCAAATCAGGCGGAAAAATCGAGGAGGGTTGCGGGCCACGCGGTGGCGGAGGTGAAACGCACGGTCGCCACCATGTCCGATCTCGGCGCAGCAGCCTCGCGGATCGGCGAAGTCGTGGGCCTCATCCAGGCGATCGCCGGACAGACCAATCTGCTGGCCCTCAATGCGACCATCGAGGCGGCCCGGGCCGGTGAAGCGGGACGTGGATTTGCCGTTGTGGCGGCGGAAGTCAAGTCGCTCGCCGCCCAGACCGCCCGCGCGACGGACGACATCGCCGCGCAGATTCACGCGATCCAGACGGCCGCCCAGGATGCCGGGCAGGCGATCGAACAGGTCAGCAGCATCATCCAGGACATGTCGGGCATCGCCGCCTCCGTGGCCGCCTCCGTCGAGCAGCAGAACGCGGCCGTGGCCATGATCGCCGAGGGCGTCAATCTCGCGTCGAACGATGCGCGTTCCGGCGCAGAGGCGATGAGCCGGGTCGCGGAGCGCAGCCAGGACGCGCGGGCCACGGCCGCCGGCGTCAAGGCCTTGGCAGAGGTTCTCGCGAGCGAGGCGGAAGGTCTCGACGCGGAAGTGCGCCGCTTCCTCGAAGCCGTACAGGCGGCATGACCGGCCGCCTTTGCGGGTTTGACTTGGTGCGTCGGCGTGGCGAAGTCTGTCCTTCGTCCTTGAAACGATTTCGCGCGGGGAGCTCTCGCGCCGAACTGCGTGCCCGTCCCATGCGCCGCGCTCCTTTTGTCATCGCGGAGGCGTTTCGTCGGTTTGTCGCCGATGACGGCTGGGCGATCGCCAGCCACATCGCGCTTTCGAGCCTCATGGCGATGTTCCCGTTTCTGCTTGTCGTCACGGCGGTTGCCGCGCTTTTCGGGTCGAAGAATCTCGCGGACGAGGCGGCACGCATCCTCCTCGAAACCTGGCCTCCGGAAGTTGCCGGGCCGCTCGCGCTCGAAGTCCACAGCGTGCTCGCGAGCGCGCATGGCGGCGTGCTCACCCTCGGCGCGCTGCTCGCGCTCTTTTTTGCGTCGTCGGGGGTGGAGAGCCTGCGCGTGGGCCTCAACCGCGCCTATGGCTGCGTCGATACCCGGCCGTGGTGGATCCTTCGCATCGAATCGATCGCCTATGTGATCGTCGGCGCGCTCGCGTTGCTCGCCTTGTCGTTCCTGGTCTTCCTCGCCCCGCTGCTGTGGACGGCGGCGCTGAAATATCTGCCGCGCCTCGAACCGCTTGGCGCTGCCGTCACGGTGGTGCGGCTCCTGGTTGCGGCCATCGTGCTGGTGTTCGCCCTGTTCGTGGTTCACCTCTGGTTGCCGGCGGGGCGCCGCCGCCTGCGCGAGATCGCACCGGGGATTGCTGCCACCCTTCTGCTCTGGCTCGGTGCGGGAGCGCTGTTCGGCCGCTATCTCGCGGAATTCGCCTTCACCTATTCCACCTACTATGCGGGCCTTGCCTCTTCGATGATCGCGCTCGCCTTCCTGTATCTCGTCGGGGCGATCTTCATTTTCGGCGGAGAGCTCAACCGGGTGCTGCAGCAGAGCCTGCGCGAGCCCGACCCGCCCGCGCCGCCTCCCGCGCCGGCCGACTGACCTTACCCGAGACCGACCAGGCGGCGAATGTCGGCCGGCGTGGCGCCGCCGGCCCGCAGCGCGCGCAGCGCGGTCGCTTGCGTGGACTTCGACAGTTTGCGACCGTCCGGACCGAGGATCAGCCGGTGGTGACGATAAACCGGGGCCGGCAGGCCGAGGAGCGCCTGCAGCAGGCGATGGACGCTTGTCGCAGCAAAGAGGTCGCTGCCGCGCACGATGTGGGTGACGCCCTGCGCGGCATCGTCCACCACGACAGATAAATGATAGCTCGTCGGTATCTCCTTTCGCGCCAGCACGACGTCGCCCCAGGCGCGCGGCGCGGCCTCGATCTCGCGGCCGTCCTCGCGCCAGCGGAGCGGCCCGACGCGGGCGACGGCTGCCTCTATGCGCAGGCGGAGCGCGTAGTCTTCGCCCGCGGCCATGCGGCGGCTCCGCTCCGCTTCGCTCATCGTGGCGGCGGTCCCGGGATAAAGCGGCGCACCGTCGGGGTCGCGCGGCCAGGGGCCTGAGACCCGCTCGCGATCGGCGATGAGGCGGGCGATCTCCGCGCGGCTCTCGAAACTTGGATAGAGCAGGCCCTGCGCCTCAAGCTTGGCGAGCGCGGCCGCGTATTCGGCCATGTGCGCGGACTGCCGACGCACCGGCTGTTCCCATTGGATACCGAGCCAGGCAAGATCCTCGTAGATCGCCGCCTCGAATTCCGGGCGGCAGCGCGTGCGGTCGATGTCCTCGATGCGCAGCAGGAACCGTCCGCCCGCGGTGCGCGCCATGTCGAAATTCAGAAGCGCGGACAGGGCATGCCCCAGATGGAGATAGCCGTTCGGGCTCGGAGCGAAGCGAAAGACAGGCAAAGCCATGGCTTTTGACTTATCACGCCGGCGCTTATCTTCGTCGCGCCATGTCCTTCATCCACACCGAGGCCGATCTCGAGAGGGGCCTCAAAGCCCTTCTTGCCGCCGATGCGCGCCTTGCCCCGCTCCTGGAGGTTGCGGGCCTACCGCCGTTGCGCCGGCGGCCCGACGGCTTCAAGGGCCTCGCCTGGATCGTCACCGGGCAACAGCTTTCGACGGCCAGCGCCGGCGCTATTTGGGCTCGCCTCTCGGCCGCCTACGATCCGCTCGATCACGTCGCCCTGTTGCGCGCCCGCGCGCCGAGGCTCGCGCGGCTCGGGCTTTCGGCCGCCAAGATCAGGACGCTCAAGTCGCTCGCCAAGGCGGTCGAGACCGGCACGCTCGACCTGGCGGCGCTTGCCGCGCTGCCGGCCGACGCCGCGCACGCGGCGCTCGTTGCCCACCACGGCATCGGCCCGTGGACGGCCGATCTCTATCTCCTGAGCTGTCTCGGACACGCCGACGCCTGGCCAGCGGGTGACCTCGCGCTGCAGGAGGCGGCCCGGCTCGCCTTCGGGCTTGCCGCAAGGCCTGTGGCGAAAGAGATGGTTCTTATCGCCGAACCCTGGCGGCCGTGGCGGGCTGTGGCGGCGCGGCTCCTGTGGGCCTACTATCGCGCCGTCAAACGGCGCGAAGCCGCGCCGGTCTAGGACGGCGAAAAGGCGGAGACTCTCATGCCTGAACTCGACGGGCCGCGGCTCGAGCCGCAGTCCGGCCCGGCGCGGCGTCTCGTCGTGCTGCTGCACGGCTATGGCGCCGATGGCCATGATCTGATCGATCTCGGCGCGGCGTGGCGCCCGCTGCTGCCGGACGCCGCTTTCGTGGCGCCGCATGCACCCGAGCCGTGTGCGCAGGCGCCGATGGGCCGGCAGTGGTTCCCGCTCCTGACGCGCAGCCCCGAGGAACGCTGGCGGGGCGTGAACGCCGCCGCCCCCCGGCTCGAGCGCTTCCTCGACGAGGAGTTGAAGCGCCGCAAGCTGCCGCCCGAGGCGCTCGCCCTGGTGGGCTTTTCTCAGGGCACCATGATGGCCCTGCATGTCGGCCTGCGCCGCCTCGTGCCGCCCGCGGCGATTGTGGGCTATTCGGGTCTCTTGCCGATGCCCGACGGCTTCGACCCACGGCCTCTCGGGCAAGAAATCCGGAGCCGGCCTCCGGTTCTGCTGATCCACGGCGACAGCGACGACGTGATCCCGGCGCAGGCGCTGTTCCAGGCAAGCCAAGCGCTTGCCGCGCTCGGATTGCCGGTCGAGTGGCACCTCTCGCCCGGCATCGGGCACGGCATCGACGAGGAGGGGCTACGGCACGGCGGCGCCTTTCTGACGCGCCGTTTTGTGGCCGCGGCACGGCCTTCATGACGCCACGGCTGGTAGGCTTCACAATAGGGTCATCCATCCTGTAGATTGTGGCGCCAGGCTGTGGTGCGAGCAGCGGCAGGAGGTTTTTGAGGAATCGCCGCCTTGAATGCCCATGTCTCGCCCGGCGGATGGCCCGTGCTGGTGCTGAACGCCGATTTTCGTCCCCTCAGCTATTACCCGCTGTCGCTCTGGTCATGGCAGGACGCCATCAAAGCGGTGTTCCTGGAGCGCGTGAACATCGTCGCGCGCTATGACAAGGCGGTGCGCTCGCCGAACTTCGAGATGCAGCTGCCGAGCGTCGTGTCGCTCAAGACCTTCGTGAAACCAGCCACCAGGCCGGCCTTCACGCGCTTCAACGTGTTCCTGCGCGACCGGTTCTCCTGCCAGTATTGCGGCGCGCGCGAGGACCTGACCTTTGATCATCTCGTCCCGCGTTCGCGCGGCGGGCATACGACGTGGAACAACGTCGTCGCCGCCTGCTCGCCGTGCAATCTGCGCAAGGGCAACAAGACCGCCGAAGAGGCCGGCATGTGGCCGGCACAAATGCCCTTCCAGCCGACCGTGCAGCATCTGCACCGCAACGGGCGACTGTTTCCGCCCAATTATCTGCACCAGAGCTGGCTCGACTATCTTTACTGGGATACGGAACTCGATCCGTAACGGCGCAGGCCCAAGCCCACGCCGAGTGCCGCCAGCGCGGCGAGCGCGAGCGAGATCAGCACGTTGTAGCCGGCGAGAGAAAGTCCGAGCAAGCGCCAGGGCGCTTCATCGCAACGCACGACGCGCGCCGTCTGCATCTGCCGCAGCAGGTTTCCGGCCGGCCCTGCGGAAAAACCGGCGCCGGAGCAATCTTGCGGGCCTGCCCACCATTTCCATTCGACCCCTGCGTGATAGACGCCGAGGCCCGCACCCCACAGCATGGCAAGCGCGATGAGTCCGAGTCCGGCGATCAGCAGCCTTCGGTTCAGCCCGGAGCGCGCGCCGACGGCAATCAGAAGCGCGAGCGGAATCGCGCCGTAATACGGCCAGCGCTGCTCGAGGCAGAGCGGACACGGCGCAAGCCCCAGTCCGTATTGGAAGTACCAGGCGCCTGCGATGGTCGCCGCCCCCGCGAGCGCGATCAACCAGGCGATCGTGAAGACGGGATCCTGTGCAATGACCTTTCGTGTGTCCGCGAGTGCCGCCATGTGTTCCGCTCGAAGCCCTTGGGGAAGCCACAGCCGTTCTGTCCTGGGTCGCCATTGAAGCGGCGAACCGGCTCCGTTATATCCGGTTCGCGTGCCCCTGTGGCGGAATTGGTAGACGCGCCTGACTCAAAATCAGGTGGCCAAAAGCCGTGCTGGTTCGAGTCCGGCCAGGGGCACCAAGGATTTCATGTCTGCTTGAGTTTCTCAGGATTTTCGGGCGACAGTCGCGCGCACACGTCAAATCGACATGTTCGCCTTCGGCCTTGAAGCGTTGCACGGCCGGCGAGGACGTGCGCGGTGTTTCAACGATGCAAAACCCGTTTCCCCTCTGCCTCGGCGCGCCGGCGGCCTTCGCGACGGTGCGCGAGTTTCTCGCGCAGGCCTCGTTCGACGAGCCGCATGTCTGCGCCGCCCTCAAGCTCGACCATATTGGGCAACTCATCGAGCCCGCGCGCGACGGCCTCTACCTCGACGCGCTGCCGCCGGCGCTCGCTTTCGCGATCCGCGTCTTCGTTCAAGGCGCGCGCGCGACGGCGCGAGAGAGCCGGGCGGCGGGCGGGGAAGCGGTCTTCGACGCCTTCCGCGCCCTCGGGCTGCTGCGCGAGGAGGCCGGCGCGCTGGTCTCACCTGTCTGGCTCTATCCGGTGGACGGATTCCTGATCGTGTCCGACCGGCATTGCGATCCGGCGGGCCGACCGATCGCGCCGACGCCGGATGCGGTGTTTGCGGCCTGCTTCGAAGGCACGCTGCATTTCCTGCGGCTCTTGCCGTGCGCGCAGAAGGGCGAGGCGCTCGATCTCTGCGGCGGCACCGGGATCGGCGCGCTGCATCTCTCCCGCACCGCGCGCCGCGCGGTCACTTCCGACGTGAACGCGCGGGCGGCGCATTTCGCGGCCTTCAATGCGCGGCTCAATGGCGCAGCCGTCGAGAGCCTATGCGGAGACCTTTACGAAACCGTCCGCGGGCGACAGTTCGACCTGATTTCCTGCCACCCGCCTTATCTTCCGGCCGGCGGGGACGTCTCGCTTGCGCGCGACGGCGGCGAGACCGGCGAAGCCATCACGCGCCGGACGATCGAAGGCCTGCCGGCGCATCTGCGCCCCGGGGGCCTTTGCCTCATCGCCACGCTCGGCGGCGACGGCGTCGACGCCCCGTTCGAGCGGCGCGTGCAGGCTTGGCTCGGCGCCGCGGCGGCGGAGTTCGCAATCGTGTTCGGCATGCTGCACACCCGCAGCCTCGCGGAGGTCATGGCGGGAATCGCCCGGCGCGGCGCGGACGGAGACGATGCGGAGGCGGCCGCGCGCGCGGCACGCCTGCGCGCCCACGGCCTCTTGCGTTATGTCTACGGCGCCCTGCTGCTCGAACGCCTGCCGCGGCCGGCGGCCCCGCCGCCGCTGCGGGTTCCGCTTTCGCCCGAAAGCGGCATCGAGGCGCTTCTTGCGGCGCGCGCCCGCACGCCGAGCCCCCCGGCTTGAGGCCCGTAAGCCCCGACGGCCCTCATGCCGCCACTTCGGTGCAGGCGAGGCAGATCTGCTCGATGTGGCGGTGATCCGTCCCGCAACAGCCGCCCAACACGGTGATCTGCCGCAGGCGATCGCGCAGGCTGCGATACTCCCGGCCGAGTTCGACCGGATTTCCGATGTCGAGATCGGCCGCGGCGTCGAGTTCGGCGTGGCTGCGCTTCGAGGCGTTGGCGCGTATACCCCGCAGCCGTTCAAGCCAGGCTTCGCCGCGCTGCAGCGCCCCCTCGAAATGCTTCGGGTGGGCGCAGTTGATCATGTAATAGGCGGGCGCGCGCCCTGTCTCGCGATCCACCTGCTCGACCGCTTCGCGCAGCGGTTGCCCGCTCGGCAGCCGGCCGTCGGTCTCAACCGTGAAGGAGATCACCGACGGCATGCCGGCCGCTTTGGCGGCGCGCGCGACGCCGACCGCCTCCTCGACATAATTGATCGTAAAGGCGCTCACCATGTCGGCTTCCGTGTCGCGGAAAATCCGGATCTGCCAGGCGTGATAGTCCTCCGCCTCCGCGGCACTCATGGCGTTTCCGACTTTGTAGCCGTCGCCGCGCGGACCGATATTGCCGGAAATGACCATCGGGCATTGCGGCGACTCGTGGGCATCGCGCAGCTCCGCCATCAGGCGGACAGCGCGCCGGTTCGCCTGCGCGAGCGCTTCGAGCGAATAGCCGATCCATGCGCCCCAGTCCGGATTGGCGCGCCATGTAGGACTCTCGAGAACGAAGCCGAGGTCGTGCCGCTTTGCGAGCGCGATATGGCGTTCGTAGTAGGCGCGCGTGCGGGAAAGTCCCGCCTCGTCCTTCAGGAGGTCGAAGCTTGCGAAGCACGGTAGATCGACGCCCTCGTGAAAAATCAGCGTCGTTTCCATGCCGCTGTCGGTGAGAAAAAGCCGGCCGGCGAGTTGCGGAAGATTTTCGCGGTAGCGGGCCATTGAGGTTTCCTTGCGTCTCGTGCGCCGCGGACGCGCCCAACACCCGTTGCGGCGCCGCGGCCTCCATGGCTCGGAGGCTTTAGGCCGTTCCGGTCGGCGAAGCTTTCAGCCCGGCTTGAGGAAACCTGCAGATTTTCCGAAGATCGCAGGGTCGCCCGTGCCGCAGCCGCCCTGCCTCTCGGCGCCGTCCGCGGCCGGGCGAAGGCCTTGCGCCTTGCGTTGACATGCCCGACGCCCTGTCTACATTACGGTTGACGTTCCGAGGGGTGCCCCGAAGGGGGCTGAGATACCGCGCGTACCCGCGGTGACCCTTTGAACCTGATCCGGGTCATACCGGCGAAGGGACAGGACATGGCGCCGCCGACCCCTCTCGCGAAGCTGAACGGCCCGGTCCCGACGCGCGTTGGGACATGGACGACCACGCCTTCGCTCCGCCGCTGCGGGCCCCCTCCCCGTGTCCGCCTTCTCGGCCTTGTCCGATAACCCGACCTTTCCGGGAGAATCAGAATGAACAAGCCCGTTGCTCCGTCCGAACTCGCCACCCCGAAAGTGACGACCGGCCCCCTGCCCGCCTCCCGCAAGGTCTATGTCACGCCGGAGGCCGCGCCCGACCTGCGTGTGCCGATCCGCGAAATCCTCCTGTCGGAGGCATCGGGCGAGCCGCCGCTGCCGGTCTACGACACGTCGGGCCCCTACACCGATGACAATGCCGCAATCGACGTGGAGCAGGGCTTAAAGCGCGTGCGCGCCGCCTGGGTGCGCGAGCGCGGCGGCGTCGAGGAATACGAAGGCCGCCCGGTGCAACCGGTCGACAACGGCAATGTCAGCGGCAAACACTTGGCGCGCGCCTTCCCGAACACGCCGAAGCCGCTGCGGGCGATCGCTTCCTCTCACTTCCCGCTGAAAGGGGGAGGTCGGTCGGCGCAGCCGTCCCGGCGGGGGTTTGCGGACGGTGAGCCCTCCCCGGCGCTTCGCGCCGACCCTCCCGTTGCAGGGGAGGGTGAAGGCCGCTTCAATGCGCTCGATTTCGCGCACATGACCCCGGCGGGCCAGCGCCCGCTGACCCAGCTCGAATGGGCGCGCGCGGGCGTTATCACCAAAGAGATGATTTACGTCGCCGAGCGCGAAAATCTCGGCCGCAAGCGGATGCTGGAGCACGCCGAGGCCGCGCTCGCCGACGGCGAGAGCTTCGGCGCCGCGATTCCGCCCTTCATCACGCCGGAATTCGTGCGGCAGGAGGTGGCGCGCGGCCGGGCCATCATCCCCGCCAACACCAATCACCCCGAATCCGAGCCGATGATCATCGGGCGGAACTTCCTCACCAAGATCAACGCCAATATCGGCAACTCGGCGGTCACCTCCTCGGTCGAGGAGGAGGTGGAGAAGATGGTATGGGCGATCCGCTGGGGCGCCGACACGGTGATGGACCTCTCCACCGGCCGCAACATTCACAACACGCGCGAATGGATCATCCGCAATTCGCCGGTGCCGATCGGTACCGTGCCGATCTACCAGGCGCTCGAGAAGGTGAACGGCGATCCCGTCAAGCTCGACTGGGAGGTCTACAAAGATACCCTCATCGAGCAGTGCGAGCAGGGCGTCGACTACTTCACGATCCACGCCGGGGTGCGGCTTGCCTACGTGCCGCTCACCGCGAACCGCGTGACCGGCATCGTCTCGCGCGGCGGCTCGATCATGGCCAAGTGGTGCCTCGCCCACCACAAGGAGAGCTTCCTCTATGAGCGCTTCGAGGAAATCTGCGACATCATGCGCCGCTACGACGTGTCGTTCTCGCTCGGCGACGGCCTGCGCCCCGGCTCGATCGCGGACGCCAACGACGCCGCGCAGTTTGCCGAGCTCGAAACCCTCGGTGAACTCACCAAGATCGCCTGGGCGAAGGGCTGCCAGGTAATGATCGAGGGCCCCGGCCACGTGCCGATGCACAAAATCAAGATCAACATGGACAAGCAGCTCAAAACGTGCGGCGAGGCGCCCTTCTACACGCTCGGGCCGCTGACAACCGACATTGCGCCCGGCTACGACCACATCACGAGCGGCATCGGCGCCGCGATGATCGGCTGGTTCGGCTGCGCGATGCTCTGCTACGTCACGCCGAAGGAGCATCTGGGGCTCCCCGACCGCGACGACGTCAAGGCCGGAGTGATCGCCTACAAGATCGCCGCGCACGCGGCGGACCTCGCAAAGGGCCACCCGGCCGCGCAGTTGCGCGACGACGCGCTTTCGCGCGCGCGCTTCGAGTTCCGCTGGGAGGACCAGTTCAACCTCGGGCTCGACCCGGAAACCGCGCGCGCCTTCCACGACGAGACGCTGCCGAAGGAGGCGCACAAGGTCGCGCATTTCTGCTCGATGTGCGGGCCGAAGTTCTGCTCGATGAAGATCACGCAGGACGTGCGGGACTATGCGGCGAGCCTCGGCGACAACGAGAAGGCGGCGCTTTATCCGGATGCCGCGCAGGCGGGGATGAAACAGATGAGCGAGAAGTTCAAATCGATGGGCGGCGAGGTCTATATCGACGCCGAGAAGGTGAAGGAGAGCAACCGCGCACTGTAGGGTGGCAAAGGCGCCGGTGCGTTAACGCCGGCGCTACTTCACCGCGCCGGCGGTCAGGCCGGCGACGAAGCGATCGACGAACAGGTTGTAGATGATCGCGATCGGCACGCTCGCGATCAGGCAGGCCCCCATCATCGAGCCCCAGAAGTACACGTCGCCGCGCACCAGGAAGGTCGGCACGCCGACACTCACCGTATAGCTCGACGAGGAGGTAATGAATGTGACGCCGTAGACGAATTCCTGCGTCACCAGCGTGAAGGCGAAGATGATGGCGGTGAGAATCCCGGCAAGCGAGATCGGCATCACCACCTTCACGAAGGCGCCGAGCCGTGAAAGGCCGTCGATCATGGCCGCGTCCTCCAGGTCGCGCGGGATCGCCTTGTAAAAGCCCATCAGCAACCAGGTACAGAACGGCACCGTGAAGCTCGGATAAACCAGCACCAGAGACCACAGCGAGTCCTGCACGCCCAGCAGCGCGATGATCCGCGCGAATGGGATGAACAGGATGGTGGGCGGCACCAGATAGGTGAGGAAGATCGCAATCCCAAGCGTCTGCGCCCAGGGCCCGGTCATGCGCGCGAGCGCATAGCCCGCGGGCACGGCCAGGGCGAGGGTGATCGCCACCACTGCGACCCCCACCACCCCCGTGTTGATGAGCCATTGCAGGTACTGGGTGTCGTCGAACAGCACGCGCAAGTGCTCGAGCGTGGGCGGCTCGTTGAAGAGGTACGGATTCTTGGTGGTGTCGTGCAGGTCGTTCGTCGTTTTGAACGTTGTGATCACCATCCAATAGAACGGAAACGCAAGGAACGTCACGAAGAACACCAGCACCGCGGCGCGGGCGCTCTCCTTCCCGGCATTTCGCAGATTGAAACGGGCCATCACGTCACCTCGGCACGACGGGCGAGATAGAGGAACAGGATCGCGACCCCCACCAGCACGGGGAACAGGAACAGCGATACGGCCGCACCCCCGGCCAGGTCACCGCCCTGAATGCCGGTGAAGAAGGCCCAGGAGGCAAGCACCTGAGTCTGGTCGTAGGGCCCGCCACGCGTGAGCACAAACACCACGATCATGTCGGTGAACGTGAAGATCACGCCAAAGAGCACCGCCACGAGCGTGATCGGCAGCACCAGGGGGAAGGTGATCTCCAGCGTCTGACGCCAGAACCCCGCCCCGTCAACCGCGGCGGCATCATGGATGTCCTGCGGGATCGAGGTCAGGCCGGCCAGGATGATCACGGTGGCGAGCGGCACGATGCGCCAGATCTGCACGATGATGATCGAGGCCATGGCGAGATTGGGCTCGCCGAGCCAGATCGGCCACTGATTCGGCCCGAGAATGCCGACCTCGCGCGCGGTCCAATTGATGATCGAGTAGATGGAATCGTAGATCCAGAGCCAGCCGATCGCGCCGAGCGAGATCGGCGCCACCCAGGGCAGCAGGACCAGCAGCCTGACCAGCCACTTGCCCCGGAAGTTCGCGGACAGCGCCAGAGCGAGCATGTTCGCAAAGACAAGCACGAAAAACTGCGAAACGACGGTGAAGATCACCGTGTTGCGGAGCGCCGTCCAGAACGTTCCGCTCTCAATGATTCGACGGAAATTCTCCAGGCCGACGAAGCTCATCTCGCGGCTTGCCACCGTTACGTTCGAGACGCTGTAGAACAGCGACAGCACGAACGGCACGCCGACCAGCATCATGATGTAAATGATGGCCGGCGCCAGCATCACGCGCCAGAGCCAGCCCTCGTTGTCGGCGAGCCGCGCGAGGGGGCCTTTTGGCAAGCTGCGCAGCGCCGCCTGGCTTGGTGGGCGCATCACGAGGCGCCTCCGTCGACGCGCCGGCCGGTGGAACGGTCGAAGCGGTCTATGTCGCGCCGTCGCACCACGAAGTCGTGCACGTCGCCCGCCGCAACTTCGGTGCGGATATTGGTGGGGATCTTGGAGATTACATGTGCCTCAGGCGTGCGCCCTTCGAGCACTCCATAGACGAGACGGTCGGCGCCGAGATATTCGACGCGGGTGATACGGAAGGGGAAAGTCACCAGATCCTCGCCGGTCTCTACACCGCGCGGAAGGAAGGCTTCGGGGCGGAACCCGAGATAAGTCGCGCCGTCTTCGACGAGGTTCATGGGCGGCGAGCCGATGAAGGTGGCAACGAAGGTATCGGTGGGCCTGCCGTAGATTTCGTGCGGGGTTCCGACCTGGCAGACCCTTCCCTGATTGAGCACCGCGATGCGGTCGCCGAGACCCATCGCCTCGGCCTGATCGTGGGTAACGTAGATCGTGGTGGTGCCGAGGTTACGCTGAAACTGCTTGAGCTCGTCACGCGCGGAGTTCCGCAGCTTGGCGTCGAGGTTCGACAGAGGCTCGTCGAGCAGGAACACGACCGGTTCGCGCACCACCGCACGCGCGAGTGCAACGCGCTGGCGCTCGCCTCCGGAAAGCTGGCGCGGCTTGCGATCGAGGAACCGTTCGATTCCGAACATGCGCGCCGCCCACTCGACCTTCTTGCGGATCTCCTCCTTGGGCATGCCCACCGCGCGAAGGGGAAACGAGATGTTCCGTTCCACCGTGAGGTGAGGATAGAGCGCATAGCTCTGGAACACCATCGCGATATTGCGCGCCCGCGGCGGCAGATCGGTCACGACTGTGCCGTCGATCACGATATCGCCGGAGGTCGGCCGCTCAAGCCCGGCGATCATGCGCATCAGGGTGGTCTTGCCGCAGCCGGATGGCCCGAGCAGGACCAGAAACTCGCCCTCGTTCGCGGTGAGATCAATGCCGTTGACGGCGCGCACTTCACCGAATTGTTTGGTTATCCCCCGAGCCTCGACCGTTGCCATCTCCACCTCGATTCCGAACCCACGGAATGGTGCCGCACCTGCGCGTGGCACCACGCCCCCAACTCCAATTCGACGGGATTCCGTTTCGGCGGCCAAGGCGCGGCGCCTGTTTCAGCACCGCGCCGCATCAGCCGCGGAAAGAGGATCAAATCATCCCGCGCTCTTTCCACTTCGCCCAGATCGCCTTCATCTTGGCTTCGGCGCGCTGGAGCGCGGATTCCGGACTTTCGGCGCCGGTCGCGCATTCGGCGAACATGGTGTTGAGCACCCAGGTATTGAACGTGTCGGCAACCGCGGCCGTCGAGTATCCGGGGTAGCCGACATTGGTCGCCCAATCGAGCACGTCTGACAGAACGGAGTACTTGTTCGGCGGCACCGCCTTCGGATCGTTGGAGATTACCTCGGCGAGGTCCGGCACGGTTTTGGCGAAGCAGGGGAAATTGTAGAACTCGCTCGCCATGAACGCTTGCTTGAAGTTGTCGATATAGTCGACGAGGAACTTCTGCGCGCCCTCCTTGTTGTCGGCAAACTTCCAGATCGCGTAACAGTCCATCACATGCTCGAGGCCGATCCGGCGCACGGGGCCCTGCGCCGCCTTGGCGAGGCCGATCTTCTCGTGGATCGCCATCTTCTGGTTCTCGCCGGTGCGCGTCACCGAAATGGCGTTGAGCACGAGCGACGAACGCCCGGCCAGGATCTGCCGGTTATTCGAGGAGGCATCCCAGGCGAGCACTTCGGAGGTCATGGCCTCTTCGAACAGCGCTTTCACGAAGCGCAGCGCCTCGAGCGTGTTCTTCGAGTTGATGGCAAGATTGCCGGACTCGTCCTGCTCATGTGCGCCAAACGAGTACATGATGGCTCGCATCGCCATCGCCGTATCGAGCTCGGCGGAAAGGCCGACACCGACCGGAATGCGGTGCTTGTCCTTGATCTTCTTGCCGCCGACCCGCACATCGTCCCAGGTGTTCGGCGTCATGCCAACATCGCCCCACAGGTCCGTGCGGAAATTGACGGGATCGGGCACGAAGCTGTCCGAAAACGCGAAATACTTCTTCGTCTTCGGGTTGTACGTGCTCTTGATCGCAAGATCGATCGGCTTGCCGTGCTTCTTCTCGCATTCGGCATAGACGTCCTTCATGTCGAGGACCTGGTCCTCGAACACGGCCGGGGGCGAAAGGAACATCACGAGGTCGTGGCCCTTCTGCGCCGAGACCTCTGCCGCTGCGCGCGACTCGATCAGGGCCAGATTGATGTTGTCGACGATGACCTCGGTGTCGTTCTTTTTGCCCCACTCCTTGGTATAGGTGTTGTTGAACCATCGGTCATAGCCAGGGACAAAGTGGCTCCATTGCAGGATGCGCAGCGTCTTGGCGGCACGAGCCGGGTTCACATGAAAGAACGGGCCGACGCTCGCCGTCACGCCGACGGCGGTCGCGGTCTTGATCACCTCGCGGCGGGTCAAGCCGCGTCGACCAGGCTTGCGGTAAACCATGTTTCCTCCGTCGTGTTTGATTTTGCGAGGCGCCCGCCGGGCAGAGTGACGACGCTCGGCGGATAAGGCCAGTTTATTGGCGAAGAATGGGCTATGACAATCGGACTTGTGGCGTATCCGTGCGCTCGCCGCACGGCGCCAGGCAATCCCGATCTGTCCTTTTCTCGCAGCTGCGAAGATGACGCCCTCATCGTGGCGGTCGAGAACATCGCCCGCCGCCGAACGATGCGGGACGGCCGGTTGCGCCTTGAGGCCGCCGTCGAGGCGGTCGCCGGGGTCGGGAGCCCCGGCATTCGTGGCCACCCTTCACCGTCGGCGCCGCGCTGTTGCCGATGCAGTCCGTGTCCGGCCTATATGCTTGGCGCTAAACTGCGGGCCTGCCGTGATATATCGGCCGGCCGCTCACCTGCGACCGAACCTGAGCAAGCCGACACCATGAATGATGCACTTTGATTGAACGTCATTCATCCTCGGTTTGGGGTGCCGGACTACTGTAAGGCGTTGCCTGCGGGCGCGGCTGCGCGCTTGCCACCCTGTAGCGAGGCCATTGCCATGACCATTCGCCCCCTTGCTGCCTTTGCCCTCGCCTTGACGATAGCTGCGACACCCGCGCGCGCAGAGGAGTCTCTGAGCACGCTCCTCGAGCCGGTGCGAAACCAGTACGGCCTGCCGGCGCTCGCCGCCGCGGTCGCCAAGAACGGACACACCGTGGCCGCCGGCGCGGTCGGCACGCGCGTGCTCGGGCGCGACATCCCGGTGACGCTCGACGACCGCTTCCACATCGGTTCCGACACCAAGGCGATGACCGCGACGCTTGCCGCCATGCTGGTGGAGGAAGGCAGGCTGCGCTGGGAATCGACCATCGGCGAGGTGCTCGGTGCGGAGCTTCCCGGCCTTCATCCGAAATTCGCAGACATCACGCTCGAACGGCTCTTGTCGCATACCGGCGGAATCCCGACCGATACCAGGGAGATTTACGAGCTCTACATCAGCGGCGACGCGTATGAAGAGACGCTGCCCGGCTCGCGCCTGCGCCTCCTGCGCGCTTACGGCAAGCACGAGCCGGTGGTGAAGGCGGACGCGCCGTTCCAGTATTCCAATCTCGGCTACATCGCCGCGGGCGCGATGATCGAGAAGGCCGCGGGCGAGTCCTGGGAGCAGCTCATCTTCGAGCGGCTGTTCGTCCCGCTCGGCCTGAAAACCGCCGGCCTCGGACCGCAGGCCACGATGGGCAGGCTCGATGCGCCGGTCGGCCACGACGTCGACGAGAACGGCAAGGTCACGCCGCGGCCCTGGGGACCGGGCGCCGACGTGCCGCCCGTCCTGGGCCCCGCCGGGGTTGGGCACATGTCGATCCGCGATTTCGTCCGCTGGGGCGCCTGGAACGCCGGAGAAGGAAAGCGCGGGCCCGCGCTGGTGAAGCCTGCGACGCTGAAGCGGCTGCACCGCCAGGTGGTGGAGATGAAAATCGAAAATCCCCCGCCCGGCACGCCGACCTCCGGCGGCTATGCGCTCGGCTGGGGGCTCGTCGCGCATCCGTGGACCGGAAACCGGCCGGTGCTCGTGCACAACGGCTCGAATTCCCTGAATCTCGCGACCATCCTGGTCGATCCACCCAACGATCTTGCGATCGCGATCGCAACAAACTTCCCCGGCAAGCGGGCGGACGCCGCGCTGCGCAAGCTGACACAGGCCCTTTACGAGCGGTATGGGCCGAGGAGCCGGTAGCCGGCAGTTCGCTTCGCGCAAGCGCGGCATCCGCGCCCGACGTCAGCACGACCGTTTCGCCGGCGCGGCCTCGCTCGCACCGGAATTCGATCGTCGGCCGACTTTCGGCCGTCTCGTTCGGCTGTGCGCACCCAAACCTGTGCCTATGGCAGGCGGAACGGCGTTATCTCCGTCGAGGAACTCGGCAATGCTAGCGGGCGCGGTCTGCGCAGCGCGTGCGTCTGCCGATCGAACGAGCCACGCTACACCGCATTCTCGCTTGCCTGGGCCGGAGCGATTGATCAGCCGCGACGAGCGCAGCCGGCGTTACGGGCTCGGAGAAGGCATATACCGCCTCGGGATGGCCGCTGCCCGCCGCCATGATCTGCGCCAGATTTGCAGCGGCGCCCCTCACCAGCATCGCCCGCGAAACCGGCGACACCGTCTTTCTCGCAGTGCGGCACGGTCGGGAAGGCCTCGTGGTCGACCGTCGCGACGGGAAATTTCTCGCCGGCCAAACCCGCCCAAACCCGTTTCGGACGCCGAGCGAAATCATGGTCGGAACGAAAGATTGCCCCCTCATGCCTCTTCTCCCGCACCGCATCTGCGGCGGTTGGCAAATGCATTGCATGCACGGGGAGGGCCCCGCCCATGGCGGGCGCCCCGCCTTCGCCCCATGCCTTATGCGTTACGGAGCCTGCCCCATGCATGTCCCTCATCGCCTGTTCACATTTGTCTTTTTTCTCACGGCTGTCTGTCTTGCCGTTCCGTCGTGGCCGGCCATCGCCCACACGGATGATGCCGCCGCCTTCGGCTTCATTTCCGGCTTCGCGCACCCGTTCGGGGGCTTCGACCACTTGCTTGCCATGGCCGCAATCGGACTGTGGGCGGCCCAGCTCGGCGGGACCGCAACAGTCCTTCTGCCGACCGCGTTCGTTTTTTCCATGCTGGTTGGCGCCGCCGCTGCGGGGACGGCAGTGTCCCTCGCCGAGCATCTGATCGCTCTGTCGGTGCCGGCTGCGGCCTTGCCGGTGGCGTTCGCGGTCCGCGTGCCCACGCCGCACGCTATGGCCTATGCGGGCTTGTTGGCCTTCTTCCATGGCCATGTACACGGATCCGCGCTGCCGGCGGGCGCGGATGCAACCTCCTATTTCGTCGGTTTCGCCGCGGCGACTTTGCTCATCCACGTGGGCGGCGTGGCCGTTGGCCTGGTCGGGAGAGCCCGCGCCAAGCCCCGCTTCTCCACGCGCCTCGCAGGCAAAGCCATAGTGGCAGCCGGCTCAATGCTCATTGTCGTTTGAATGGACGCATGCGATCTCGCCCGCACAGATTTTGAGCAACCTCAGAGCTTTCGCCCGGTTATTGGGCAGAGGGCGTGCGCCGTGTCGCCCGGCTTTGCGGCGCGGCAGAACAGGACACCCGTCATCCCGTTCAAAGAACTGACGAATTCCACCAGAGCCCGCCCTGGCATGTGCGTTGCACCCCGCTTGTCCAGCGCGCGGGAATTCCTCCGCGCGTGCGATCCGCAGGGAGATCAGTCATGAGCTTGTTTTCGAAGGCGGGCTCCGTCGTTTGCCGCCTCGCGAGCGGAGCGGCGCTGGCGCTGGCATTGGCCGCCGCGCCCGCCGTCGCGCAGGAGACCATCAAAATCGGCATCCTTCATTCTCTTTCCGGCACCATGGCCATCAGCGAAACCACGCTGAAGGACGTGATGCTGATGCTGATCGATGAGCAAAACAAGAAGGGCGGGCTGCTCGGCAAGAAGCTCGAACCGGTCGTCGTCGATCCCGCCTCCAATTGGCCGCTGTTTGCCGAAAAGGCGCGCGAGCTCATCACAAAGGAGAAGGTTGCCGTCGTGTTCGGCTGTTGGACATCGGTGTCACGCAAATCCGTACTGCCCGTGTTCAAAGAGCTCAATAGCATCCTGTTTTATCCGGTGCAGTACGAGGGCGAGGAGAGCGAACGCAACGTGTTCTACACTGGCGCGGCGCCCAACCAGCAGGCGATCCCGGCTGTCGACTACCTGATGAAGGAGGAGAAGGTGCAGCGCTGGGTGCTGGCCGGCACCGACTACGTCTATCCGCGCACGACCAACAAGATCCTTGAAGCCTACCTTACGCAGAAGGGCGTGAAGGCCGAGGACATCATGATCAACTACACGCCGTTCGGCCATTCCGACTGGCAGACGATCGTCGCCGAAATCAAGCAGTTCGGTTCCGCAGGCAAGAAGACTGCCGTAGTCTCGACCATCAACGGCGACGCCAACGTGCCGTTCTACAAAGAGCTCGGCAATAAGGGCATCAAGGCAACCGACATTCCCGTCGTCGCATTTTCCGTCGGCGAAGAGGAGCTCGCTGGCCTGGACAGCAAGCCGCTTGTCGGTCATCTCGCGGCCTGGAACTACTTCCAGTCGATCGATACGCCGGCGAACAAGGAGTTCATCGCCAAGTGGAAGGCCTTCATCAAGAATCCGAAGCGCGTGACCAACGATCCGATGGAAGCGCACGTGATCGGCTTCAACATGTGGGTCGAAGCGGTGAAGAAGGCCGGCACCACCGATCCCGATAAGGTGATCGACGCGGTCATCGGCGTGAAGGTGCCGAATCTCACCGGCGGCGTTTCCGAGATGCTCCCGAACCACCACATCACCAAGCCTGTCTTCATCGGTGAAGTGCGCGCGGACGGGCAGTTCGACGTGGTGTGGAAGACCGACGGCCTCGTACCCGGCGACGCTTGGTCCGATTATCTGGAGGGCTCGAAGGATCTCGAGGCCGATTGGGTCACGCTGAAATGCGGAAACTACAACAAAGCGACCAAGAAGTGCGGCGGGCAAGCGTCGAACTGAGCCCGTGCATCCGCCCAGCCTAAACCGGAGCGGGCGAGGCCGCGTCGCTTGTTGCCCGCCCGCAGTGCGAGCAGATCGCCCACCATGCCGAAGCAATTGACTGGATCGATCGTCGTGCTGTTCGTCGGCTGGCTGCTGACGCAGCCGGCTTTTGCGGGCCCGCTGGAGCATGCGCTCGCCCGCTTTCAAGCGGACAATTACGGCGAGACCGAAGCGGCCGTGGGCGAGCTCGCGGCAAGCGGCGACGCCCGCGCCGCCGCCGTGATCGACGCGCTCGCCGATGGACGGCTGTTTGTCGCCGGCGAGCCCCCCGCCTTGATCGTCCGCGATCCCGGCGGCAAGACGCTCGATGCCGCCACGGGCGCGGCGCTCGCCACCGATCCCGCAAGTCTCAGGCCGGTGCGGATCAGCAACCGTGTGCGCAGGGCAATCGACGCCGCGCGCGGAGCGCTTACCCTCTTTTCGACCGATCCTGACCGAAGGCGCGCAGCCGCGGACGCCGTCTTCAAGGCGCGTGATGCCAATGCGCTCTCCAATGTGGAAAAGGCGCTCGCGCGCGAATCCGATGCCGCCGCAAAGCGCGCGCTAGAACAGGCGCGAGCCGCGATCTTGCTCGTCAAGACGGATGTGCCGTCTGCCGAGCGGCGCGCCGCGGTGGCGGCCGTCGCCGCCCGTGGCGACCAGGACGCGCTCGCGCTTTTGCGTTCCTTGCCCGTCGACGCGCCTGCGGACTTGAAGGAGGCCGCAGCCTCCGCTGCCGCCTCGATTGAGCGCATGCTCGCGATATGGGAAGGCGCGCAGAACGTCTGGTACGGCGTATCGCTCGGCTCGGTGCTGCTGCTGGCGGCCATCGGCCTTGCCATAACCTTCGGCGTAATGGGCATCATCAACATGGCCCACGGCGAGATGGTAATGCTCGGGGCCTACACCACCTTCGTCGTGCAGGAATGGATTCGCGCGAACGATCCCGGCCTGTTCGATTGGTCGCTCGCGTTCGCGCTGCCGCTCGCCTTCGCCGTTGCGGGCGGTGCAGGGATTTTGGTCGAACGCGGGATCATTCGCTTCCTCTACGGTCGCCCTCTCGAAACGCTGCTCGCAACCTGGGGTCTGTCGCTGATCCTGCAGCAGGCGGTACGCACGGCCTTCGGCCCCACCAATCGCGAGGTGGGAGCGCCCTCATGGATGTCAGGCTCGCTAAGGCTCGGCCAGCTCGCAATCACCTACAACCGGCTCTGGATCGTGGTCTTTGCGCTCGCCGTCTTTCTTGCGCTGCTGTTCGTGCTGCGCTTCACGCGCTTCGGCCTGGAGATGCGAGCCGTGACGCAGAACCGCGCCATGGCCGGATCCATGGGCATCCGCACCGCGCGCGTGGATGCGCTAACCTTCGGCCTCGGCTCCGGGATCGCCGGCATGGCGGGCGTTGCGCTCTCGCAGATCGACAACGTCTCGCCCAATCTCGGTCAAGGCTACATCATTGACAGTTTCCTCGTGGTCGTGTTCGGCGGCGTCGGCAATCTGTTTGGCACGCTGATCGGCGCGCTCACGCTCGGCATCGCCAACAAGCTGCTCGAACCTTACGCCGGCGCGGTGCTCGGCAAGATCGTATTGCTCGTACTCATCATCCTGTTCATCCAGAAGCGCCCGCGCGGGCTGTTCGCGCTCAAGGGAAGGACGGTGGAGGTATGAGACGCTCGCTGCTGCTCGCCCTCTTTGACCGCCGCGCGACGGCCTTCCTTGCCATCTTGCTCAGCATCGGCGTGCTTGTGCCGGTGATGAATCTGCTCGTTCCGGCGTCGTCGCCCCTGCACGTGCCCGATCACCAAGTGCTGCTGTGGGGGAAGTTTCTTTGCTACGCACTGCTTGCGCTTTCGGTTGATCTTATCTGGGGGTATGCGGGAATTCTCTCGCTCGGCCACGGCGCGTTCTTTGCCCTCGGCGGCTATGCCATGGGCATGTACCTCATGCGCCAGATCGGCACGCGCGGCGTCTATGCTCATCCGGTCCTTCCCGATTTCATGGTGTTCCTGAATTGGCAGGAGCTGCCGCTCTATTGGTACGGTTTCAATCACTTCGCCTATGCGGCGCTGATGGTCGTGCTGATACCGGGACTGCTCGCTTTCGTGTTCGGCTGGTTCGCATTCCGCTCTCGGGTCACCGGGGTCTATTTCTCGATCATCACGCAGGCACTGACCTACGCCTTGATGCTCGGTTTCTTCCGAAACAATCTCGGCTTCGGGGGCAACAACGGCCTCACCGACTTCAAGGACATCCTCGGCTTCAACGTACAGGCCGATGCCACGCGCGCCGCGCTATTCTCGGCTTCGGCGCTCGCACTGGCGCTGGCCTTCGTTCTTTGCCGCTGGCTCACCATCTCCCATTTCGGCCGTGTACTCGTGGCGATTCGCGATCAGGAGGCACGCGTCCGCTTTCTCGGCTACCGGGTCGAGCACTACAAGCTGACTGTTTTCGTGATATCCGCCTGTCTTGCCGGAATCGCAGGGGCACTCTACGTGCCGCAGGTCGGCATCATCAATCCGAGCGAATTCGCTCCGGCCAATTCCATCGAAATTGTGATCTGGGTTGCCGTCGGCGGCCGCGGTACGCTCGTCGGCGCCGCGCTCGGCGCCGTCGCGGTGAACTACGCCAAAACCTACTTCACCACCGGCGCGCTCACGCCCTACTGGCTGTTCGTGCTCGGCGCGATGTTCGTTCTCGTGACACTCTTGTTTCCGAAGGGGATCGTCGGCACGGCCGAAGACTGGCTGGTTCGCGGCCGCTTGCTCGCCGACCGTTCCCGTGCACCGGCCGGCGCCGTTCCCGGAACGGAACGCCAAGCGGCGGAGTAGCCCAATGCCCGCCGCGCTCACCCAGGCTCTGCTGTATCTCGACGGCGTAACCGTAAGCTTCGACGGTTTCCGGGCGCTCGACGGCCTATCGCTCGTGATCGAGCCGGGCGAACTGCGCGCCGTCATCGGTCCGAACGGCGCCGGCAAGACCACCATGATGGACGTCGTCACCGGTCGGACACGGCCCGACTCCGGTGAAGTCTATTTCGCCGGCAACGTCGACCTCACGCGTCTCGACGAAACGGAGATCGCCAATCTCGGTATAGGCCGCAAGTTCCAGAAGCCCACGGTTTTCGAAAATCTTTCCGTGGTCGATAACCTGTACCTTGCCCTGGCCGGCGATCGCCGCGCGCGCGCCGCGGCGCTCCGGCACGACGACGATGTGGCCGCCGCGCGCATCGACGACATTCTTGCCGTCATCCGCCTCGCCGGCGCGCGCGAGCGCCTCGCCGGCGGGCTTTCGCACGGTCAGAAACAGTGGCTCGAGATCGGCATGCTGCTCGCACAAGAGCCGAAATTGCTGCTCATTGACGAGCCGGCCGCCGGCATGACCGACGCGGAGACGCGCCAGACGGCGCAGCTTCTGCGCGAGATCAACCGAGAACGGACCGTCATGGTCGTCGAGCACGACATGAGCTTCGTGCGCGAACTCGGCGCGCGCGTCACAGTGCTGCACGAGGGATCGGTTCTTGCGGAAGGTTCGCTCGATCAGGTGAGCGCGGACGAGCGCGTCATCGAAGTGTATCTAGGGCGCTGATGCTTGAAGTGAGGAACATCGACCTGTATTACGGCGCCGCGCGGGCCCTGAGCGGCATTTCGCTCGTCGCCGCGCCCGGCAAGGTGACTTGCGTGCTCGGCCGCAACGGCGTGGGCAAGACGAGCCTGCTGCGGGCGATCGCGGGCCAGCATCCGCTCTCGGCCGGCGATATCCTGCTTTTCGGCCGTAGCATCGCTGCTGCGCCCCCGTGCGAGCGCGCGCGCCTCGGCATCGCTTACGTGCCGCAGGGTCGGGAAATTTTTCCTCTGCTCACCGTCCAGGAGAATCTGGAGACAGGCTTCGCGCCACTCCCGCGTGCGGAGCGGCGCGTGCCCGACGACGTCTATGCGCTGTTTCCTGTGCTCAAGGACACGCTGCGCCGGAGGGGCGGGGACCTTTCCGGCGGCCAACAGCAGCAACTCGCCATTGCCCGCGCGCTCGTAATGCGGCCCAAAGTGATCGTGCTCGACGAGCCGACCGAGGGCATCCAGCCCTCGATTATCAAGGTGATCGCCGATGCCGTCCGCTATCTGCGCGACCGCGGCGACATCGCAATTCTGCTCGTCGAACAGTACTTCGACTTCGCCTGCCAGCTCGCCGACAGTTTCGCAGTCATGGAGCGCGGAAGGATCGTGCTGTGCGGCGACCGCGCGATGATGCAGACGGAAGATGTCCGCCGACGCCTCGCTCTCTAAGCGCGCCCTTGCCGCCGTGGCGCCACCCCGCGCCGAGGGCGCATTGCGCCTGGCGGTCGCACGCACGGCGGGCGTGACCTTTGCGCGCGACGTGGAGGAGGCCGGACCGCTACGCGTGTGTTTCCCGCGCCCGGCAACGAATGACATGCTGGAGGCCGTGCTCGTCAATACCGGCGGCGGTGTAGTCGGTGGCGACCGGCTGCGCCTTACGCTCGAAGCGGACGAGGGCGCCTCGCTCGCCGTGACGACCCAAGCCGCGGAGAGGGTCTATCGCTCCGACGGGGCGACGGCGCGTGTCGAACTGAGTCTTGCCGCAGCGCGCGGTGCGCGGCTCTGCTGGCTCCCACAGGAGACGATCCTATACGATGGCGCGCGCATCGAGCGCACAATCGGCGCCGACATCGCCGCGGATGCTGCGCTTACGCTCTGCGAGGCGCTCGTCTTCGGCCGCACTGCGATGGGCGAGACACTGGTCGAAGGCTGCATCGCCGATCGCTGGCGCATCCGGCGCGGGGGCACGCTCGTCTTCGCCGACGCGCTGCGGCTCGAAGGGCCGATCGGCGCGATCCTCGGCCGGCCCGCAGTAGCCGCTGGCGCGCGTGCCGCGGCAACCCTGGTGCGCATCGCGCCCGATGCCGAAGCCGGTCTTGCGCCCTTGCGGACCGTTCTTGCCGCCGCGAATGTGGAAGCCGGCGCGAGTGCCTTCGACGGATTACTCGTCGCCCGCTTGCTCGCGCGGGACGGTTTGGAGCTTCGCGCAGGCCTTGGCGCCGCTTTTTCCGCGCTCGGCGTGCTTACGCCGCGCGCCTTCGTCCTTTGAGCTGATCTGTGCGCGCTGCGACGCAAGGGAGACCGCCCATGAACCTTACGCCCCGGGAAAAGGACAAGCTGCTCATTTCCGTCGCCGCCATGGTGGCACGCAACCGTCTCAAGCGTGGCGTGAAGCTGAACTATCCGGAGGCTGTGGCGTTGATCACCGACGCGGTAATGGAGGGCGCACGCGACGGCAAGTCCGTGGCCGAGCTGACGACACTCGGAGCGAAGGTGTTGAGGCCGAGTCAAGTCATGCCCGGTGTCGCCGAGATGATTCACGACGTGCAGGTGGAAGCCACGTTTCCCGACGGCACCAAGCTCATCACCGTGCACAATCCGATCCGCGGACCAAAGGCGAGGTCCGTGCCGGGCGAGATTATCCACGGCGAAGGCGACATTGAGCTCAATGCGGGTCGCGAGATCGTTGCGCTCAAAGTCGCGAATACGGGCGATCGCCCCATCCAGGTCGGCAGCCACTATCATTTCTACGAAACCAACCCCGCTCTGCACTTCGAACGCGAGAAAGCGCGCGGTATGCGGCTGGCGATCCCTGCCGGAACAGCGGTGCGCTTCGAGCCCGGGCAGACGCGCGAAGTCGCGCTGGTTCCCTTCGCGGGAAGGCGCGAAGTGTACGGCTTTCGGCAGCAGATCATGGGCCGGCTGTGAGGTCCGCCATGCGAATGGATCGCGCTCTCTATGCCGACATGTTCGGCCCCACAAAGGGCGACCGCATCCGGCTCGCGGATACCGACCTGCTCCTCGAAGTCGAACAGGACTTCACAACCTATGGCGAGGAGGTGAAGTTCGGCGGCGGCAAGGTGATCCGCGACGGCATGGGCCAGAGCCAAGCGACGCGCGTGCAAGGCGCAGCGGACACCGTCATCACCAACGCGGTGATTCTCGATCATTGGGGCATCGTGAAGGCGGACATCGGCATCCGGGATGGCCGGATTTGCGAAATCGGCAAAGCGGGCAATCCGGACGTACAACCGAACGTGGATATCGTCATCGGTCCGGGCACGGAGATCATCGCCGGAGAAGGAAAGATCGTCACGGCGGGCGGCGTGGACAGCCATATTCATTTCATTTCGCCGCAGCAGATCGATGAGGCGCTGATGTCGGGTGTCACGACGATGCTTGGCGGCGGCACCGGCCCGGCGACAGGCACCAACGCCACCACCTGCACGCCCGGGCCGTGGCACATCGCCCGCATGATAGAGGCCGCGGATGCCTTTCCCGTCAATCTCGGTTTCGCCGGCAAGGGCAATGCCTCGCTTCCCTCCGCGCTGGAAGAGCAGGTTCGCGGCGGCGCCTGCGCGCTCAAGCTGCACGAGGATTGGGGAACCACACCTGCCGCCATCGACTGCTGTCTGGCGGTCGCCGACGCGCTCGACGTACAGGTGATGATCCACACAGATACGTTGAACGAGTCAGGTTTCGTTGAGGACACGATCCGAGCGTTCAAGGGGCGCACCATCCACGCCTTTCATACGGAAGGTGCGGGCGGCGGCCATGCGCCGGACATTATCAAGATTGCGGGCCTCGAGAACGTGTTGCCGTCCTCCACCAATCCGACGCGGCCGTTCACCGTCAACACCATCGATGAGCATCTCGACATGCTCATGGTCTGCCACCATCTCGATCCGAGCATTGCCGAGGATCTCGCCTTCGCCGAAAGCCGGATCCGCAAGGAAACGATCGCCGCCGAGGATATTCTCCACGACATCGGGGCGCTTTCGATGATGTCGTCCGACAGCCAAGCCATGGGCCGCGTCGGAGAAGTCGTGATCCGCACCTGGCAGACTGCCGACAAGATGAAGCGCCAGCGTGGCCCGCTGCCCGGCGAAAAGGGCAACGATAACCTGCGCGCCAAACGTTATGTGGCAAAATACACGATCAATCCCGCCATCGCCCACGGCGTGGCGAAGCACGTCGGTTCCGTGGAGAAAGGCAAGCTTGCCGATCTTGTGCTCTGGTCGCCATCGTTCTTCGGGGTCAAGCCCGACCTCGTGCTCAAAGCGGGCTTCATCGCGGCTGCGGCGATGGGCGATCCGAACGCCTCGATCCCCACGCCGCAGCCCGTGCACTACCGGCCGATGTTTGCAGCCTTCGGCCGCGCGCGGCCGCGCTCGGCGCTTACTTTTGTCTCGCGCATTTCGCTCGAAGAGGGGCTCGCAGCGCGGCTCGAGGTCGAGCGGCCGCTCATCGCCGCCGAGAACACGCGCGCGCTTACGAAGAAAGATATGATCCACAACGACGCGCTTCCCGTGATTGAAGTTGATCCGGAGACCTATGAGGTGCGTGCCGACGGCGAGCTGCTGACTTGCCAACCCGCCAAGCTCCTGCCCATGGCGCAGCGCTATTTTCTCTATTAGGGCTGACCGATGATCCGAGCCACGCACGTATTGCACGCCGGGACGTGGGACCGAACCGAGGAAGTCGATACGGTCGAACTGCCGCATGATGAGCGGCACCGCCGCCGTATCGCGATGCGCGGAAAAAAGGACACGGTGTTTCTCCTCGATTTGCCCGAGGCCACAATACTGCGGGATGGCGACGGCCTTGCGCTGGCCGACGGCAGGATCGTGCGTGTCGTTTCTGCGATCGAGCCGGTGGTTGAGATTGGCGGAAATCCGCACCTGCTCGCACGCGTGGCCTGGCATCTCGGCAATCGCCATGTGCCCGCGCAGATCTTGCCCGATCGCATCCGCATCGGGCGTGATCACGTGCTTGAGAAAATGGCGAAGAGCCTGGGCGCGCAGGTATTGCACAACGAGGCGCCGTTCGAACCGGAGTCGGGCGCCTACATGGGGCGCGCTGCGCACGATCACGCACAGGCGCATACGCACGACAACAAGCATCACCGCGGCTCCGACCATGACCAGTGACCCAAGCGGGGTATTGCCGCTCTTCATCTGGCTTTCGCCGGCCTTCCCGGTCGGCTCCTATGCCTACAGCCACGGCCTAGAGTGGGTGGTGGAAGCGGCCGACATTCATGACGCCGACAGTTGCGCGGATTGGATTGCCGATCTCGTCGCGCACGGCGGCGGTTGGAGCGATGCGGTTCTGCTCGCCTGCGCTTATCGCGCGGTTTCGACCGAACAACGCGCGTCGCTGGCCGCTGTCGCCGAGCTTGCGCGCGCGCTCGCGCCGTCGCGCGAACGCCGAGTCGAGACGCTGAATCAGGGCGAGGCATTCCTTCGCGCGGTGCGAAGCGCCTGGCCCTCGCCAGCACTCGATCGTGCTGCCGCGGCGCTTGGAGACCAATCCCCATTTCCCATTGTCGTCGGCGCTACTGCCGCCGCGCACGGCATACAGCTCGCGCCCACGCTGCAAGCCTATCTCGCGGCTTTCATATCCAATCTCGTGTCCGCCGCGGTGCGGCTCATTCCGCTCGGCCAGACTGACGGCACGCGCATTTCGGCCCGGCTCGCACCCCTCGTATACGAAACGGCGGCCCGTGCGGCGAGTTCCTCACTTCGAGACGTCGGCGGTGCGGCGTTTCGTTCGGACATCGCCTCCATGCGCCACGAAACGCAATACACGAGGCTCTTCCGCTCATGACCAACCCGCTTCGCGTCGGCATCGGCGGCCCGGTCGGTTCCGGCAAGACAGCGCTCATGGAGGCGCTCTGCAAGCGCTTCCGCGACCGCTGCGAAATCTGTGCCATCACCAACGATATTTATACGAAGGAAGACGCCGAAATTCTCACCCGCGCCGGAGCGCTTCCGCCGGAGCGTATTATCGGCGTGGAAACAGGCGGCTGTCCGCACACGGCAATCCGCGAGGACGCATCCATCAATCTCGCCGCGATCGCGGAGATGCGCGCGCGCTTCCCCGCGCTTGACCTCGTGCTGATCGAATCTGGCGGCGACAACCTCGCCGCCACGTTTTCACCCGAGCTTGCCGATCTCACGATCTATGTCATTGACGTCTCGGCGGGAGACAAGATTCCGCGCAAGGGCGGCCCGGGAATTACGCGCTCCGATCTGCTCGTCATCAACAAGATCGATCTTGCGCCGCACGTCGGCGCTTCGCTCGAGGTGATGGAGCGCGACGCCCGCCGCATGCGGGGTGGGCGCCCATTTGCGTTCACCAATCTGCGATCCGGCCTTGGTCTGGATCAGGTGATCGAGTTCATCAGCAACGCGGGCGGCTTGAGCCGCTGACTCCTTGCCTTGAGGTTACGGAACGTCAAACGCCGCGTCACGAGCAAACTCCGACGATCATGCGGGTGACGGTGGCTTGCCGGCGCGTTCGATCTCCGCGCGATTGACGAGGACGATGTGCTGCTCCTGCGGGGACCGCGCGTCGGGGTCGAGGTCGAGGCCGAGCCGGCGCAGCGCGTAGAAAAGGAGCGCGCGCCGCACGCGGATCTTCGCCGTGCCTTTGGAAATGCCGTAGTCGAGCGCGATCGCTTTGGCCTGTGTGGGCGAAAGACGCGGATGCGGCGCGATCTCGAGCGCGACGAATTCGTGCCAGTCGCGGTCTGCGCTGGGCTCGGTGCGCGCGGGCCCGGCCGGTTTGGGCCGGCTGATGCGGCCGAGCACGAAGTCGCGGAACTCCCCGCTCTCGCGGTCGAAGGCGCGCGCGTGCCAGCGGAAGCCGTCGTGGGCGAGCGCGTGCGGCTCGATGATCCGCGTGAGCGGCTCGGGCCGGGTCACCGACTGGTAGGTGACGGCGAGCGCCTGCCGCTTGCGGATGGCCGCGACCACCGCCCGCAAGACGAAGGCGTCGATGGTGCGCGCGGGCACCGGCGTGGCGTCGAAGGGCGGCACCGCGCCGGCCGAAGTGTCCTCCGGCGCAAGGAGCCCGGCCTCGACGAGCCGCAATTCGCCGAGAAAGCGTGCCGCGTCCGGCTCTGCGAGCGCCGGGCGGAAGGAGGCTTCGGCGACGTAGCGCTTGCCGCGCTTGTCGTAGCTCACACCGGCTGGCGCGCGCGCAAGATAGCGGGCGATGTCGACCGAGGCCTGGCCCATGGAGACGCCGAAGCGGCGCACGAGGTCGGTGCGGTTGACCTCACCGAGCCAGAACAGCCGCGCGTCGATGAAGGCGAGCCGCTGCTCGACGCTCCAGCGCAGCGCCGAACCGGCTCGATCGGCCGGCCCGGCGGCCACGCGCCTGCCCCGGCGCCCGTCCTCGGGCCTTGACTCGCGCTGGCTTGTACGTCTAGTTTCATTGACCATACAGTTACTGGAACCGTCAAAAGTGTTGAGGGACGTTTGTAGCAGATTCGCGCGCGGCCTGCCGCGCCCCCGTGCCCGGCTGGGCGGCGCGGCTTGGCGGCGAGGCTTGCGTCGTCCGCGCAACGCAGGGTTATATTCGCCGGGGCGGCCCGGAATGCGCGAGAACGGGCCGGGCGAGGCCGTGCGGCGGGCGCAGGCCGATGGCAGCGGGGGGAGCGCAGGCCGATGACGCCGGTGACGGCCGACCAGGCGCGGTTTTTCGAGGAGAGCTTCCGCGCGCTCACGGGGCATCCACCGTTCGGTTGGCAGCGGCGGCTCTACTCCGATTACTTCGCGCGGGGCGAGGTGCCGGCGACGATCGACATTCCGACCGGCCTCGGCAAGACCGCAGTGATCATCATTTGGCTGGTGGCGCTCGCTTGGCAGGCGCAGAGCGGGGGCCCGCGGCTGCCGCGGCGCCTTGTTTATGTGGTCGACCGCCGCACGGTGGTGGATCAGGCGACGGCGGTGGCGGAAGGGTTGCGGCGGCGGCTGCGCACCGCACTGGGCAAAGCCGCGGTCGGGGCCGACGACGATGCGGTGATCGCGCGCTGGCAGCCGGCCGACGCTGCGGCGGCGAGCGGGATCGCAGCAGCCCTGCTCGGCCTTTGTCTCGATTGCGAGGACGACGCTTCGCCGCTCGCCATCAGCACGCTGCGCGGCGAGTTCGCCGACAACCGCGAATGGCAGGCCGATCCCGCGCGGCCGACGATCATCGTCGGCACCGTGGACATGATCGGCTCGCGGCTGTTGTTTTCCGGCTATGGCGTTTCGCGTCGGATGCGGCCGTTCCATGCCGGCCTCATCGGACAGGATACGCTCATCGTCCACGACGAGGCTCACCTGTCCGAGCCCTTTGGCAAACTCATCTGCGAGCTTGCCGCCCGCCAATTTGAGCGGCAGGCGCCGCGCCCGCTCATCGTCACGGAACTTTCCGCCACACAACGCAAACAAGATGTGACGGCAGCGGCGCCGTTCGCGCTGACCGATGCGGAAAAAGCCGAGGCCGAGGTCGCCAGGCGGCTGCGCGCGGTCAAGCGGCTGCGATTCAAGGGGAGCGCCGACAGCGAGGACGCCGCCCTCGCCAAGATCGTCGAGCTGGCGCTTCGGTATAAGGACGATCGCAAGCGCGTGCTCGTTTACGTCCGCAAACCCGGTGATGCTTGCGAGATTGCCGAAAAGCTTGCAAGAGCGACCGCCGACTCCCGCGTCGCGCTGCTCACGGGCACCGTGCGCGGTTACGAGCGCGATCTGCTCGCCGAGACGACCCTGTTCAAAGGGTTTCGGAGCGATCCCCGCCGCGCACCGCCCAACGCGACGGAATATCTCGTCGCAACCTCCGCGGGCGAAGTCGGCGTCGATCTCGATGCTGACCACTTGGTCTGTGACCTCACCACGCTCGACTCGATGATCCAGCGTTTGGGGCGCGTGAACCGGCTCGGCGGAGGCGAGGCACGCGAGGCCGAAATCCATGTCGTCGAGTGGCCGAAGCCGGAGCGCAAGGGCGAGGACGACGGCAAGCTCGACGAAGCCATCGCGGCGACCAAGGCGGCGCTCGCCACGCTGCCGCTGCGCGACGGCGCCCACGACGCAAGTCCCGAAAGCCTGCGCGCGCTGGCTAACCGCAGGGAGGCATTCGCGCCGACCCCACGCACCGTGCCGCTCACCGACATTCTGCTCGACAACTGGTCGCTTACGCGCGTCAAGGACCTGCCCGGCCGCCCGATGCCGGAGCGCTGGCTGCACGGGGTCGAAGCGGGAGAACCCGATCTTTACGTTGCCTGGCGCGAGGAGGTGAACGAACTCGCGGCATGCCTGCGTGACGCGGGCCGGACCGGCACGCGCATCCTTAAGCAGCTCTACGACAAGCACCCGATCCTGGCGCGCGAGCGTCTGCGCGGGCCGCTGAGCGAGGTCAAGCGCCAGCTCGAGCGCATCGCCAAACGCAAGCCCAAGGACGACGAGTCGCACGAGCCGATTTTCGCGATCCTGCTGCCGGTGACCGACGATCCGATGGTCGGCCCATTGTCAGAGCTCCTGGAACGCGATGCCGCCCTGCGCAACGCGACGATTCTCTTGCCGCCGATGGCCCTCGGCCTAGATGCCCGCGGCATGCTGGCGGGCGATGCACGTTCCGATCCGGAGCGTACACAGCGCTACGATGTGGCGGATGATCTCACCACAAGGGACAGGGACGAAAGGCGGCGCCTGCGCGTGCTGCTCACGCGCGAGCCGGAAGCCGAAGGCTGGAGCGCGCGAGGCATCGGCCAAGCGATCGAGGCCTCAAGCGAATTGGTGGAACGACTTGAGGCCGCAGCGGGCCTCAGAGCGGCAGCGCGAGCCATTTGTGCCCACTTTGAGCTCGCGGAAAAGGCATTGCTGGTGCTCGCTCACGATGAACAGGGCGAGCCTGTGCGTGCCCTGCTGTTGTTGGGCGAGAGTCGCGCGGCCGCGACCGCGCAGGATGATCCGGCGGCGGCCGCGCGTCCGCAGGACCTCGACGAGCACCTCGCCTGGGCGGAGCGCGAAGC
>DASTKH010000004.1:0-96806 GCA_035716025.1 Xanthobacteraceae bacterium | reverse complement strand
CCAGGAAGGTGACGAGCGCCGCCGGCCGCCCGGCGAGCACGCCCAGCGCCTTGCCCGAGCGGTTCTTGACCGGCTGCGGGCAATTGATGCCGCGCGCCGCCAGGTGCTCCATCAACCCGATGAAGAACGGCAGATCGCCCGGATCGACGCGTTTCTCGTACAGCGTGAGGATGTAATGGCCGCGGCCGGCGTGAACCAGATAATTGGAATTTTCGACGCCCTCGGCAATCCCCTTGTAGGACAGGAGCGGGCCGATGTCGTAGCCGGACAGGAACGCCTCGAGTTCCTCCGCCTGAACGTCCGTGTAGACAGCCATGGGCCTTACGCCGCTCGCAACAATGCCGGCCCTGCGGCCGACGCGGTGCCGGTGACCGGGCGGCAGCCGCGGGCGCGCAGATGCCCCCCCTTGCGCCCGAACGCGCCGCAGCCCGTCGGCCCCGGGCATTCGCCCGGACCGGGTCTTGCTTTCATCTCCTGCGAAATCACGGTCGTGCGCGCGGCTTGCGAAAGGCGCAAGAGCCTAGTCGGTCGCGGCGGTTTCGCGCAATGGCCGCGGCAAGGGGAAGAACACCCCTTCGCGCGCGGTCGAAACCGTCTCGACCTGCACGCTGAATCGCGCGGCGAACGCGTCGATGATCTCCTCCACGAGAATCTCGGGCGCGGAGGCGCCGGCCGTGAGGCCGAGGGTGGTGATCGCGCCGAGCGCCGCCCAATCGATGTCGGCGGCGCGCTGGAGGAGCACGGCGCGGCGGCAGCCCGCCCGCTCCGCCACCTCCCGCAGCCGCTGCGAATTCGAGGAATTGGGGGCGCCCACTACGATAAGGGCGTCCACATGCGGGGCGACCCGCTTTACGGCTTCCTGCCGGTTCGTCGTGGCGTAGCAGATGTCCTCCCGGTGCGGGCCGACGATGGCCGGAAAGCGGCGCTTCAGGCAGGCGACGATCTCCGCCGTGTCGTCGACCGAGAGCGTCGTCTGCGTCACATAAGCGAGGCGCTCCGGATCGCGCGGCGAGAAGGCCTCCGCGCACTCGATCGTTTCGATGAGCGCGACCGCGCCCGCGGGCAACTGGCCCATCGTACCGACGACCTCCGGATGCCCCGCGTGACCGATCAGCGCGATCTCGCGGCCGCGGCGGAAGTGAAGTTCCGCTTCCCGATGGACCTTGGTCACCAGGGGGCAGGTCGCATCGATCGCGAAAAGGTTACGGCGCGCGGCCTCATCGGGAACGGCCCGCGGTACGCCGTGGGCCGAGAAGATAACCGGGGCTTGGGTGTCCGGCACCTCGTCGAGCTCCTCGACGAAGACCGCGCCTTTGGCCTTGAGAGCCTCGACGACATAGCGGTTGTGGACGATCTCGTGCCGCACATAGACCGGCGGTCCATAGAGCGCCAGCGCCTGCTCGACGGAGTCGATCGCCCGCACGACGCCCGCGCAGAAGCCCCGCGGCGCACAGAGGTAAATGCGCAGCGGCGGCCTTTGCGGTGAGCATGGCGAGGATGCGGACATTCCGATCCGAGATGGCGGAGCCCGGCACCCCGTGTCAAGCGCGGCCGGTCAGAAGCCGACCCCGAGCAGCAGCAGGCGCGGACCGCAGGCGCTCGCGCCGCACGCCAGGACGGGCCTTTCTCCCGGCGTCTCGGCGTCGGGCGCGACGGAAGCCAATTGGCGCGCCGGAGCGGGGCCGGTCGGCGGCTTGGCTCTCGCCGCCCCTCTCGAAACCGGTGCGCCGGCGCGAGGGGGTGCCGAAGAACGCGCCAAGGGTACGGGCGGCGAGATCGGCAACGCATCGGCGGGCGCCGGCTCGGAAGCCGTCGCCGCGGCCGAAGGTTCCGGTTCCCGTTCCACCTCCGCCTCAAATGAAGCCATTTCCGCAGACGGTGGATTCGACGGGCGTGCGCCGTCCTCGGCCGGTGCCTGCTGCGGCAGTTTCGCAGCCGGTGCGGCCGCAGCCGGCGACTCTGTCGAGGCGAACGCGTCCGGATCGAAGCCCGGCCAGAGCAGCCGCAAACGGCCCACCGCATCGCCAAGTCCGCGAGAGGAGTCCAGACCCGCCGCTCGCCTCGCATCCTGCCCCGAGAGCACCAGCGCAAACTCGCCGATCGGATCGGTCGGCTGCGCCGGGTACCGAATGGCGGCCGGATCGAGCGCCACGAGAAGGATCGGGTTTCCGCTCCCCCGCTCCGCCGAGGCGGGCTCGGTGTAGACCGCCGGCGTCGCGGCCGGCAAATCGGCCCGCGCGACCGCCGCCAGGACAGGCACCGGCCTCTGCACGATCGCCGCAACGGAATCGCCGGGCAAATAGCGGATCTGGTCAGCGACCAGATAGCTCAACAGAACCGCCCCGACGAGCGCCAACAAGACCCGCATGGCTCTGCTCCCGGGAAAAATCCTAGCGGGAAGCCCGGTCGCCTGCAAATTATCCTAGATGCGACGGATGAAGAGAGTGCCGCGCTGTGGCCCCAGTGCATCGCTGCCGGCACCCCGGGGGCCTCTGCAATGCTGTGCCCACCCGCCGAATCATGGACAGAAGCCCATTGCCGACCTATATTTCGTGTCAAATCCTGTCATCGCCGATGACGTGATGGCTCCGCCCGACGGGCGGGCGGAGCGCAAAGAGGTATTATCCAATGACGCAGCCATTGATGCCGAAAGCGACCGCCGTCTGGCTCGTGGAAAACACATCGCTGTCGTTCGAGCAGATCGCGGATTTCTGCAAGCTGCACCCCCTCGAAGTGAAAGCGATCGCCGACGGCGACGCCGCGCAGGGCATCAAGGGCCTTGATCCGGTGCTCACCGGCCAGCTCACACGCGAAGACATCGCCGAAGCGGAGGCGAACCCGGACATTCGGCTCAAGATCGCCGCGCCGAAGGTGCGGCTGCCGCAGCCGAAGGCGAAGCGCGGACCGCGCTATACGCCGGTGTCGCGCCGTCAAGACCGGCCCAACGCAATCCTTTGGCTCATCCGCAACCACCCCGAGCTGAAGGACAGCCAGATCATGCGGTTGGTCGGGACGACCAAATCGACCATCCAGTCCATCCGCGAGCGGACCCACTGGAACGCGGCGAATCTGCAGCCCCTCGATCCCGTGACGCTCGGCCTCTGCTCGCAGCTCGACCTTGACCTCGAGGTTCAGCGCGCCGCCAAGGAGAAGCCGACCGTCGCCGCCCACCAGGGCGCGACATTGCTGCCGGCCGAAGTGACGACCGCCCCTCACGAGGAGCCGGAGCAATCCGAGAAATCTTCCGACGAGATCAACGTCGAGGCCGTCTTCGCAAAGCTCAAGCAGCTCGGCGGCAAGAGCGAGTAGATGCGACCTTCGGCGTGCGAGAGCATGCCCGCGCCTGGCTTTTCGCCGCTGCCCCTATGAGTCATTTCGACGTCGTGGTGATCGGAGCCGGTGCCGCCGGAATCGCTGCCGCGCGCCGTCTTCAGGGTACGGGCCTGTCGACCGTTGTTCTGGAAGCGCGCCTGCGGCTCGGTGGACGCGCCTGGACGCGAACCGTCGACGGCCTGCCGCTCGATATGGGCTGCGGCTGGCTGCATTCGGCCGGCGAAAACGAATGGGCCGAGATCGCGCGGATGCGGGGCTTTACGATCGACCGGCGGAACGCGCCCTGGCGCCGCAGTTCTCTCAGCATCAATTTTCCGATCCCCGATCAGGAGGATTTCGCCCGCGCGCGCGACGCCTTCGATGCACGGGTGGACCGGGTGCCCGAGGATCGCGACTGCGCGGCCTCCGAACTGCTCGAACCCGGCAACCGGTGGAACGCGCTGCTGAACGCGGTCAGCACCTTCGCGAACGGGGTCGAGCTCGACCGCATTTCGGCCCACGATTTCCGGCGCTATCGGGATTCGGGTATCAACTGGCGCGTCGCCGAAGGTTACGGCGCACTCGTCTGCGCCCACGCGACCGGTCTTGACGTGCGGCTCGGCTGCGCCGCAACGCTCATCGATCATTCCGGCACGCGACTGCGCATCGAAACCTCGCGCGGGGACCTCGAAGCCGAAGCGGCCGTGGTGACCGTTCCCACCTCCGTGATCGGCAGCGAGTCCCTTCGCTTCCGCCCGGCCCTGCCGGACAAGCTCGCCGCCGCGGACGCCTTGCCGCTCGGCCTCGCCGACAAGCTCTTCCTCCATGTCGCAATGCCGGATGACCTGCCGGCGGAAACGCGCGTGATGGGCGCAATCGATAGGCTTGCGACCGCGAGCTATCACCTGCGCCCGTTCGGCCTCCCGGTGATTGAAGCCTATTTCGGGGGCGCGCACGCGCGTGCCCTCGAGGGCGCAGGGGAAAAGGGCTTCGCCCAATTCGCGATCGACGAACTCGCCGGCGTGTTCGGGAATGCCATGCGCAAGCGTCTGCGGTTCGCAGCCGTTTCGGCCTGGGATCGCGACGAATTCGCCCGCGGCTCTTACTCTTACGGCCGCGTGGGTTGTGGCGACGCGCGTGCGCGGCTTGCCGCCGCGGTCGAGGACCGCCTCTTCTTTGCCGGCGAAGCATGCTCGGCGCACGACTTCTCGACCGCCCACGGCGCCTACCGCACCGGCGTGGCGGCGGCGGAAGCCGTGCTGGCCCGCCGCCTTTCGGACAATTGACTATAAATTAGGCGGACCCTGCTAGGCTTTCCCAAAGGCGGAAGCGCGATCTTCGCGGGCGCTCCAAATGGGGTCCGTCATGGACGAGCGCCGGACCACGCCGCGGTCGCGAACGCTGCGAGCGGGGAAGATCATCTTCAACCACAAGCAATCCGTGCTGGATTGCGTCGTGCGCAATCTGTCCGACACGGGGGCTTGCATCCAGGTCCAGAGCCCGCAAGGCATTCCGCGCGATTTCGAGTTGATTGTCGAGGGCCTGCCCGTGCCGATTCCGTCCCATCGCGTGTGGCAGGCGCGAAACAGCGTCGGCGTGCATTTCCCGCTCGGCTGCCCGGGCCATGCCGACGCCGCCGAGCCTCCTGCCGCGCCGGCCGATGATTCCTCCGCGGAAGGCGAGCATGCGGGCCATATCGACCTCCTACGCAGCGAGATCCTGCGTCTGCGCGCCGCGTTCGACCAGGTCGATCTCGGGATCGTGTTGCTCGACAACGACATGCGCGCGCAGTTCATCAACCACGCGTTCCGGCGCATGTGGAAGCTGCCGGATGTGAAGGCCGACAGCAAACCGGCCTTCGTGGGGCTGATGTATCACGGGCACGAGGCGGAGGCCTATGTCGTTCCGCCGGCCGAGACCGATGCGTTCGTCGCGGAGATTGTCACCTCCGTCAAATCGGGCGACGCACAGCCGCGCGAACTGCGGATGGCGAACGGCGATGTTTTGCACCTGCAGTGCACGGCCCTGCCCGGGGGTTGGCGCCTCTTGTGCTACACCGACGTCACCGCCATCGTGCGACACGCCGACGAGCTCGAAGTGCTGCGCCAAGCCTTCGAAAACGTCAACGACGGCGTGCTGCTGCTCGATGCGAACCTGAACGTGCAATTCGCAAATCGCATTCTGCGGCAGTTCTGGGGGATCACCGAAGCCGACATCGCAACGAAGCCGGCATTTCCCCAGTTCTTGCGCGAGACCATCGAAAGGAGCGCTTACACGCCCCCGCCGGGTCAGATCGAGGCTGTCGTCGCCCAGCGCGTCGCCTTCATCCGGTCCGACATGCCCCAGGTCGCCGACTTTCAGCTCGCGAACGGAAACACGATCCGGTCGCGCTGCACGCCGCTTCCCGGCGGCGGCCGCATGGTCACCTATCACGACGTGACCGATCTCGTTCGCCATGCGAAGGAGCTCGAAGGCCTCGCGACGATCGACTCGCTCACCGGCATCTTCAACCGCCGACATTTTCTTGCGGTCGCCGAGAACGCCTGGAGCCGCCTGCAGAGATATCAAAGGCCAATCTCCCTGATGGTCGTCGACATCGATCATTTCAAGCGGATCAACGACCAATATGGCCATGAGGCCGGCGACAAGGCGCTCCAGCAACTCGCCGGCTTGTGCGCCGCCGAAAAGCGGAGCGCGGATGTCCTGGCGCGGCTCGGCGGCGAGGAATTCGTCATCCTCCTGCCCGAAACGGGCGTCGAAGAAGCCGCGGTACTCGCCGAACGGCTGCGCAGGCGCATCGCCGAAACCGCCTTCAACGTGAGCGGAAAAGGCGTGTCGCTGACCGTGAGCATCGGCGTCGCCGAAGCCACGCTCGGCATGTCCGGCGTTGCCACCCTGATGCGCGCCGCGGACAACGCCCTTTATCAAGCCAAGGCCGACGGGCGAAACAAGGTGGTGCGATACAGGCCCGAGCACGCACCCACGAGTCTTGCCGCCGAATAGCCGCGGCCCCGCGGCCGCTCACTTGCCGACGCCGTGCGCCCTCAGACCTTCCTCGATCTCGCTGAGGATCGCAGGATCGTCGATCGTCGCCGGCATGGTCCAGGGCTCCCCGTCGGCGATCTTCTTCATGGTCCCGCGCAGGATCTTGCCGGAGCGGGTCTTCGGCAGGCGCGCCACCGTCACGGCGAGGCGGAAGGAGGCGACGGGACCGATCTTCTCCCGCACCAGGGCGACAATCTCCTTCTCGATCTCGCTCGGCGGACGGTTGACGCCCGCCTTCAACACGACGAAACCGCACGGCACCTCGCCCTTGAGCGCGTCGGCGATGCCGATCACCGCGCACTCCGCCACGTCCGGATGCGACGCGAGCACTTCCTCCATGCCGCCGGTCGATAGCCGGTGCCCGGCGACATTGATGATGTCGTCGGTGCGGCCCATGATGAAGAGATAGCCGTCTTCGTCCTGGAAGCCGGCATCCGCCGTCTTGTAGTAGCCGGGGAACTCGGAAAGATAGGCTTCACGGAATCGCTCGTCCTGCTGCCAAAGAGTCGGGAAACAGCCCGGAGGCAGCGGCAGTTTGACGACGATCGAGCCCATCTGGTTGCGCGGCACCTCCTTCGACATCTCGTCGACGATTCTCACATCGTAGCCCGGCATCGCCACCGTCGGGGAGCCGTGCTTGACCGGCAGCATGCCGAGCCCCATCGGGTTGCCGGCAATCGCCCAGCCGGTCTCCGTCTGCCACCAATGGTCAATGACCGGAACGCGCAGCACCTCTTCCGCCCATTTCACCGTGTCGGGATCGGCCCGCTCGCCCGCGAGGAAGAGGGTGCGAAACTTCGACAGATCGTATTGCCGCACGAGCTTGGCCTGCGGGTCCTCCTTGCGGATCGCGCGGAAAGCCGTCGGGGCAGTAAACAGTGCGACGACCCCGTGGTCGGCGATCACCCGCCAGAACGCGCCCGCATCCGGCGTGCCGACCGGCTTGCCCTCGTAGAGCACCGAGGCGCAGCCGTGAAACAGCGGCGCGTAGACGATGTACGAATGGCCGACGACCCAACCCACGTCCGACGCGGACCACCAGGTTTCGCCGGGGTCGATGCCGTACACATATTGCATCGACCATTCGAGGGCGACCATGTGGCCGCCATTGTCGCGCACGACGCCCTTCGGCTTGCCGGTCGTCCCCGACGTGTAGAGGATGTAGAGCGGATCGGTGGCGAGCACCGGGACGCAATCGGCCGCCCGCCCTTCGCTCAAGGCGGCGCTTTGCAGCGCCGCCCAGTCATGGTCCCGACCGGCAACAAGCGGCGCCTGCAGTTGCGGCCGTTGCAGGATGATGCAGGCTTGCGCCTTGTGCGCGGCCAAGGCCATCGCCTCGTCGAGCAAAGGCTTGTAGGCGACGGTGCGGCCCGGCTCGATCCCACAGCTTGCGGAAAGGATCAGTTTCGGCGTGCAGTCGTCGATGCGGGTGGCAAGCTCGCGCGCGGCAAAGCCTCCGAACACGACCGAATGGACCGCCCCGATGCGCGCGCACGCGAGCATCGCAATCGCCGTTTCCGGCACCATCGGCATGTAGATGACGACCCGGTCGCCTTTGCGGACTCCCAGGTCCTGAAGGACGGTCGCAAAGGCCTGCACCTCGCGCTGAAGCGCGGCAAAGCTCAGGGTGCGCTTGGCGCCGGCGACCGGCGAATCATAGATGATGGCGGGCTGATCGCCGCGACCGTCCCGCACGTGCCGGTCTACCGCGTTGAAGCAGGTGTTGCAGACGCCGCCGACGAACCAGCGTCCGTAAATGCCCATCTGCGGATCGAAAACTTTCTTCGCCGGCTCGTACCAGTCGATCGCCTGCGCGGCCTCGCCCCAGAAGCCCTCCGGATCGCGCTGCGCGCGGGCATAGACCTCATGATAGCGGCTCGTGCGGGCGTCCATGTCGGCCCTCCCTCAGATCGTTCTTGGCCTTGTTGTGAACCCGACCGGCCAGGAACGGCAAGCCCCTTGCAGCGGCAGGCCGGCAATTTGCGCTTGGCAGGTCGGTCGGCGGCGGTTAGGCATCGCGCCGGGATTTGCCTTCTTCCCGAGGCTCGATTCCGCGCCCGCCGCCTGCGGCCCGCCCTGCCTTCCGGGCCGGGCAAGGTTCGGGCGCCCCTTTTCGTCCGCAACCCGCCGCACCACCCCGCCGCATGACGTCCGACCCGCTTTTCTGGCTGCTCGCGTCCGTCGGTGTGGCCTCCCTCGGCCTCTCCAAAGGCGGATTCGCCGGTGCGGGCATGATCGCGACCCCGCTCGTCTCCCTCACCATGCCCCCGCTCGAAGCCGCGGCCCTGCTGCTGCCGGTGCAGATCGTGCAGGACATCCTTGCCATGTGGATGTTCCGGCGGACCTTCAGCACCTGGAACCTCAAGGTCATGCTGCCCGGCGCTTTCATCGGCGTGGGCCTTGCCTGGTTGCTCGCCGCGCATGTGTCGGACGATTTCATCCGCCTGCTGCTCGGGGTGGTGTCGATCGCCTTCGTGCTGCATGCCTGGTTCGCACCCGTGCCGACCGGAGCGGGCCGGCCGCGGGCGGCAGCCGGCCTGTTCTGGGGCACCTGCGCGGCCTTTTCGAGCGCCATCTGCCAGGCCGGCAACCCGCCGTTCCAGGTCTTCGTGCTGCGGCAGAACCTCGACAAGATGACCTATGTCGGAACCTTCGTGATGTTCTTCGGCGTGGTGAACGCTCTCAAGGTCGTCCCCTACTTCGCGCTCGGCCAGTTCTCGGCGGCGAATTTCCGCGCAACACTGCTCCTGCTGCCCCTCGCGATCGTTGCCAATTATTTCGGCGTGTGGCTCGTCAGGCGGACGCCGACGGTCCTGTTCTACCGCATTGCCCATATTCTGGTGTTCGTGGTCTCGCTCGAACTCGTGCGCGCCGGCGCGCTCGGGCTCTGGCGCGGCGTTTAATGGGCGCGGCGGGAGCTTGGACGCGGCTTCGTGCAATCACCGATCTTTATGGCGGGGGCTTTTCTGAGCACCTGCGTCCGCGCCCCGCAAGGGACGAGTCGCGCAACGCCGATCAGCCAAAAGCGCCGGCCAGGATGCCGGCCCGACTCCAGTGGTGCGCCCCCCCTGTGTCAAGTCGTCGACCAGCGCGCCGGCCTGTCGCAGCGCCGCGCGCACCGCGTCGGCGTGGAAAACGACGCGGATCATGTGCTAGGCTCCGCTGCGCATCGGGCTCCTGCTGATACCAGGTTCGTCACGGACGTATGCTGCGGGGCGCACCAGGCCTTCGCGATAGAGAGCGTCAGGAGCGCCAGCGACCTTCGCCGCGGGGCGGCGCTCCTCTCAGATTGCCACGAACCGGAACCCGTCGCCCCAGCGCGTGATGCGCCCAATTGAGGGCGAGGGAAAATGCGCTGTGCAGAGAAGCGCTGGCGTATCGCAGAAGCGGCCGAAAATGCGCCGGCGCGTCTCGCCCGCCTGCCCGGGGTCGTAATCGGCCATCATGCCGAGCTCAGGATAGCGCGCCTGCAGCGGCGAATGCACCATGTCGCCGGTGATGAGCGCCTCCTCCGCGCCCGCGCGCACCAGCACCGAAAAATGATCGATCGTGTGTCCGGGCGTCGGGATGAGCTGCACGCGGTCGTCGAAGGCGTGGTCGCTCGTGACGAGGTCGGCGCGGCGTGCCTCAACGATCGGCAGCACGGAATCGCCGACGTGCGGAAATGCCTCCGGATTTTCCCGGTAGCGCCCAGTCCAATGCGCAAGCTCGCGCGCGGAGAACAGATAGCGCGCGTTCGGAAAGGTCGGCACCCAGCGGCCGTTTTCGAGCCGCGTGTTCCAGCCTACGTGATCGGTGTGCAGATGGGTGCACATCACGAAGTCGATGTCCTCGACCGCAAGTCCGGCCGCGGCGAAATTCTTCCGATAGCGGTCCGCGTTCATCATGTGCCAGGCCGGACGCGTGGGCCGCGCCTTGTGATTGCCGACGCAGGAGTCGATGAGGATGGTGTGGTGCGGCGTGCGCACGAGATAGCTCTGAATGCAGAGCACGAGCTTTTGCGAGGCGGGATCGAGATAGCGCGGCTCGAGCCAATGGCGGTTCTCGTCCAGAAGCTCCTTGGTGAGGGCCGGAAAGAAGGGCATCACGTCGAAAATCGGCGTGTCCTGCTCGATGATCCGGTGAATCGTGACGTCGCCGAGACCGACGGCGGTGCTCATGGGGCCTTCCTCTCCATCGTCCCCGATCGTTCCACCAACGCCCGCGCAGACGCAAGCGTGCCCGGCGCCGCCGGCCCGTCCGGCTGCCCCGTTCGCCGTGCGGAACCGCCGGCTCTCCCGCGGGGTCGCGCTTGCCGCATTTGCCGGCTTCGGGACGAATTCGATAGGCTGTGGTCGAGCTGAGGACAACGCCCATGCCGAGCCCCTACGACACCGATCTCGACAAGAACCCCGCGAATTTCCAGCCGCTGACGCCGCTCACGCTGCTCGAGCGCGCGGCTTCGACCTTTCCCCGCCATCCGGCCGTGGTGCACGGCGCGCTGCGGCTCGATTATGCCGGCTTCTACGCGCGTTGCCGGCGGCTTGCCTCGGCGCTTGCTGCGCGCGGGATCGGCCGCGGCGACACGGTTTCGGTGATGCTTGCGAACACGCCGGCGATGCTCGAAGCCCATTACGGCGTGCCGATGACCGGCGCCGTGCTCAACACGCTCAATACCCGGCTCGATGCCGCGGTCCTCGCCTTCACGCTTGACCATGCGGAGACCCAGGTCCTCATCGTCGACCGCGAGTTCTCGGCCGTGATGAAGGACGCGCTCGCCCGCGCGAAAGCGAAGCCGCTCGTCATCGATTATGACGATCCGGAATACTCCGGCCCCGGCGAGCGCATCGGCGCCCTCGACTACGAGGCCTTCCTTGCGCAAGGCGACCCCGCCTTCGTCTGGAAAATGCCGCAGGACGAATGGGACGCGATCACCCTCAATTACACCTCGGGCACGACCGGCGACCCGAAGGGCGTCGTCTATCATCACCGCGGCGCCTATCTTCTCGCGATCGGCAATGTTTTGACCGGCTCGATGCCCCGGCATTGCGTGTATCTCTGGACGCTGCCGATGTTCCACTGCAACGGCTGGTGCTTTCCGTGGACGCTTTCGGTGGTCGCCGGCACGCATGTCTGCCTGCGGCAGGTCCGGGCAGCGGCGATCTACGACCTCATCGCGCGCGAGAAGGTGACGCATCTGTGTGGCGCCCCGATCGTGATGGCGACCCTGCTCAACGCGTCCGAATCCGAGAAGAAGCCGCTGCCGCATACGGTCGAATTCTTTACCGCGGCGGCGCCGCCGCCCGAGGCCGTGCTCGCCGGCATGAAGCAGGCGGGCTTCAACGTCACCCATGTCTATGGCCTCACCGAGACCTATGGTCCGGCCACCACCAACGAATGGCACGACGAATGGGACAACCTGCCGCTCCCCGAACAGGCGGCATTGAAGGCACGGCAGGGCGTGCGCTACGTGCCGCTCGAGGCGCTCGAAGTGATGGATCCGGAAACCATGCGTCCCGTGCCGCGCGACGGCACGACCATCGGCGAAGTCATGTTTCGCGGCAACGTGGTCATGAAGGGCTATCTCAAGAACAAGGCCGCGACCGAGAAGGCTTTTGCCGGCGGCTGGTTCCATTCCGGCGATCTCGGCGTCATGCATCCCGACGGCTATATCCAACTCAAGGACCGGTCGAAGGACATCATCATTTCCGGCGGCGAGAACATTTCCTCGATCGAGGTCGAGGACGCCCTCTACAAGCATCCCGCGGTGCAGGCCGCCGCCGTGGTGGCCAAGCCGGACGAGAAATGGGGCGAGACCCCGTGCGCCTTCGTGGAACTCAAACCGGGCCGGAAAGCGAGCGCCGAGGAATTGATCGGCTGGTGCCGCGACAATCTCGCCCGCTACAAGGTGCCGCGCCACATCGTGTTCGCCGACTTGCCCAAGACCTCCACCGGCAAAATCCAGAAATTCAAGCTGCGTGAGATGGCAAAGGACGTGTGAGGGCCGGTCGTTCGTGCCCTCACGCTGCAGGCAAACAGGCGTGAGGCTTCGCGCAGCGTTGAATGAAACTGGCGTGGCCTGTCCCGGCGCAATTTGCCATTCATTCAGGCAGAAGAAGCGTCTCATCAAAAAGAGTCGCTTGTCCGCCGCGGGAGGTTGTTCGACGGTCCTTCGCGCAAGGAGCGCCAAATGCTCACGCTCTACGAACAGCACACGTCCGGCAATTGCTACAAGGTACGGCTCCTCCTCGCACATCTTGGGCGGCCGTTCCGCACCGTGGAAGTGTCCGCGCGCGACGGCACGACGCGCAAACCGGAATTTCTGGCCATGAATCCCATCGGCCGAGTGCCGACGATCGTGCTCGAGGACGGGCGTTTCCTCGCCGAGTCGAACGCAATCCTCCTGCACTTTGCGGAAGGCACGCGCTTTCTCCCTGCCGATGCTTATGATCGCGCGAAGGCCTATGAGTGGTTGTTCTTCGAGCAATACAGCCACGAGCCGGCAATCGCGGTGCGGCGGGCGCTCCTGACCTATGAGGAACGCCGCGCACGGGCGACGACTGAGCGCCTCGCGCAGCTTCTTGCGAGCGGCAACCAGGCGCTCGGGGTCATGGAGCGGCGCCTCGCCGAGGCCGAATGGCTCGCCGGCACTTCCTTCTCGGTCGCCGATATCTCGCTCTACGCCTACACGCACACGGCCGAGGAAGGCGGCTTTTCGCTTGCCCCCTACCCCGGCGTTCGGCGCTGGCTCGCGCGCGTGGCGGCGCAGCCGGGACACGTGCCCCTCGACGCCTGAACGCCTCGCCGCCTTTACCGCTTGCCTCTTACGCAGCGCGGGCCATTCCGCCCTTGGCGCGCGCATCCTCAAGCACCATGGCGGCGCCCTTTTCGCCGATCATGATCGTCGCGGCATTGGTGTTACCGGAAACCACCGCCGGCATGATCGACGCATCGATCACCCGCAGCGCCTCGATGCCGCGGACACGCAGCCGCTCGTCGACGACGGCCTTGGCATCCTGGCCCATGCGACAGGTCGAAACCGGGTGATAGGTCGTCGAGCCGCGCTGCCGGATGAAGTCGAGCAATTCCTCGTCGCTCTGCACCTCACGACCTGGTTCGATCTCGCGGTCGATGTAACGCGCCATCGCCGGTGCCTGGAAGATGCGGCGAAGCGCCTTGACGCCCGCGACGATGACGTCGCGATCCTTCTGCGTGGCGAGATAGTTCGGATTGATGGCGGGGGGCACACGCGGGTCGGCGGATGTAATGCGCAGCCAACCGCGGCTCTCGGGCCGCAGGAGCGTACACACGCCCGTCACCCCAGGGAAATCGTGCAGCAATCCGCCGATCACGTCGCCCGAATAGAGCGCGATCGAGCACTGGCAGTCCGGCGTATCGGACGAAGGATGGGCCTTGAGGAAGCAGCCCGCGGCAATCGCCGCAACCGTGAGATAACCGCGCCGGCTGAAGCCGTAACGCAAACCTGCCTTGACCTTGCCGTGCCAGGTGCGCACCGCGTCGTTGAGCGTGATCGGCTGGTTGACACGAAGGATGATGCGTCCGGCGTAATGGTCGTTGAGGCCGTCGCCGACGCCCGGCATGTCGGCGACCACGGCAATGCCGTGCTCCCGCAGAAGATCGGCGGGGCCGAGACCGGAGAGCTGGAGCAGCTGCGGCGAGTTGTAGGCCCCGCCCGAGACGATGACCTCACCGCGGGCGCGGGCGGCACGCTTCTCGTTGCCGACGAAATATTCCACGCCGACGGCGCGGCGCCCCTCGAACAGAATGCGCGAGGCGAGCGCCTCCGAGACCACGGTCAGGTTCGGCCGCTTGAGCGCCGGCTTGAGATAGCCGACCGCTGCCGAGCAGCGCAGCCCGTTCCGCGTCGTCGTCTGGTAGTGGCCCGCGCCCTCCTGGCGCGCGCCGTTGAAATCATCATTGCGCGGATAGCCGCACTGGACGGCCGCCTCGATATAGGCCTCCGCCAGGGGATGGCGATCGCGCGGATTGGAGACGGCCAGCGGACCGTCCGCGCCGTGATAGGCGTCCGCGCCGCGCTCGTTGGCCTCCGCCTTGCGGAAATAGGGCAGCACGTCTTCGAAGCTCCAGCCGACATTGCCGAGCTGACGCCAGTGGTCGAAGTCCTCGTGCTGACCGCGGATATAGATGAGCCCGTTGATCGAGCTCGATCCGCCCAGCACCTTTCCGCGCGGGGCGATCACCCTGCGGCCGTGACATTCCGGCTGCGGCTCCGTCTCGTAGCACCAATTGAAGCGCCTATCGGTGAACAGCTTGCCGTAGCCGAGCGGAATGTGGAGCCATGGATGGCGATTTTTCGGACCCGCTTCGAGCAGCAGCACTTTGTCGCGTCCCGATGCGGTCAGGCGGTTGGCGAGAACACAGCCGGCCGATCCTGCACCGACGATGATGTAGTCGAATGTCGCGTCTTGCACGTTGTCTCTCTCGTCGCTCGATCATGAACCCGTCCGGCCGGTGCCGCCGCGGCGCGGCCGCGCCGATCAATCTAGGCCGCTGCGAGGCGGCCCTGCGCCTTCGCGTCAGCCAATATCATGTCCGCGCCCTTTTCGGCGATCATCACGATCGCCGCATTCGTGTTGCCGGAGACGAGGCTCGGCATGATCGACCCGTCCACGACCCTGAGCCGGCCCAGCCCGCGCACGCGCAGCCGCTCGTCCACGACCGCGGCCGCGTCCTGCCCCATGCGGCAGGTCGATGTCGGATGGAAGACCGTCGTCCCCTTGGCGCGGGCGAAGGCGAGCATATCGGCTTCGTCCGTCACGTGCGGGCCCGGCTCGCGCTCTTCGGCGATGTAGCGCCGGATCGGCGGTGCCGCCATGATGCGGCGCAGAAGCTTCATGCCGGCGATGCAAATCTCGCGGTCGCGCGGTGCCGAAAGATAGCGCGGCTGGATGGCAGGGGGCTCGCGCGGGTCGGCCGACTTGATCCGCACGGTGCCACGGCTCTCGGGCCGCAACTGGCACACGGAGGCGATGAAGCCCGGGAAGTCGTGCAGCGCAGCGCCCACCGCATCGGCGGAAAAGAGGATGAAATGCACCTGCACGTCGGGGGTTGCGAGCGCCGGGTCGGTGCGAAAGAAACCGCCCGCATAGCCTGCCCCGATGCTGAGAAACCCCTTGCGGAACAGAACATAGCGCAGGCCCGTCGCGAGGCGGCCGCGCACGCTGCCTACCGCGTCGTTGATCGTGCAGGCTTCCGTGCAGCGATAGCCGAACCGCACCTGGAAATGGTCCTGCAGGTCCGCGCCGACGCCCGGCATGTCGGCAATGACCGGGATGGCGTGCTGCCGCAACAGATCCGCCGGTCCGACGCCAGAGAGCTGCAGGAGCTGCGGCGAGTTGAAGGCGCCGGCCGAGAGGATGACTTCACCGTCCACGCGCGCCACCTTCGTCTCGCCCCCCGCACCATATGCGACCCCGACCGCACGGCGACCCTCGAACAGGATCCGCACCGCGAGCGCCTCGGAAACGACCTTGAGGTTGGCGCGCCGGCGTGCCGGCCGGAGATAGCCGCGCGCCGTGGACCAGCGCCGTCCGTTCCTTGCGGTCAACTGGTAATAGCCCGCGCCCTCCTGGCTCGGACCGTTGAAGTCGTCGTTGCGGGGAAAGCCTGCGTGGACCGCCGCCTCGATGAAGGCATCGCACAGCGGATGCGGCTCGCTGACATCCGAGACGGCGAGCGGACCTTCGGCGCCGTGCAGCGCGTCGGCACCCCGCGCGTTCGCTTCCGCCTTGCGGAAATAGGGCAGCACGTCCTCGAAGCTCCAGCCGGCATTGCCGAGCTGGCGCCAATGGTCGAAATCCTCGCGCTGGCCGCGGACATAGAGCAGGCCGTTGATCGAGCTTGATCCGCCGAGCACCTTGCCGCGCGGCTGGAGAATGCGACGGTTCGCGCATTCGGGCTCAGGCTCCGTCTGATACAGCCAGTTCACGCGCGCATCCGTGAACAGTTTGCCGTAGCCGAGCGGCACGTGGATCCAGAAATGCCGATCGTGCCCGCCGGCTTCGAGCAGAAGCACCCGGTAGGCGCCCGATTCCGTCAGCCTGTTAGCGAGCACGCAGCCGGCGCTTCCGGCACCGACGACGATATAGTCGAAACGCTCCCCGACCACGCCTCCCCCCGTTCCTGCGCGCGCATGATGCCGGGGAAAGCGCAGGGACCGCAAGGTGCGGATCGGAATGGCCGAAAGCTCCGCGGAGCATGTTCCGTGCGGCCGACCGGCCGCCCGCCGACCTGGACGCGGCGACGGGAGGGACCGTGGGACTATTCCACTTTGAGGCCGAGTTTCTTCACGAGCGCGCCCCATTTCGTCTCGTCGCGGTCGAGCGTTGCCGCATGCTCTTCCGGCGTGCCGGTCGTGGCATCGCCGCCTTCGGCATTGATGCGGCTCTTCACCGCCTCGGTGCTCACGGCCCGGTTGAGCTCGGCGTTCAGGCGCTCGACGATCGGTTTCGGCGTTCCGGCGGGGGCCAGCAGCCCGTAATAGAGAACGGCCTCGAAGCCCGGCAGGCCGGATTCCGCCACTGTCGGCACGTCCGGCAGCAGGCTGAAGCGCTTCGCGCCGGTGACCGCGATCGCGCGCAGCGCGCCCGATTCGAGATTGCTCATCGCCTGCGGCAACACGCCGAAGGCGACCGGCACGTGACCGCCGAGAAGATCGTTCATCAAGGGAGCCGTGCCGCGGTAGGGAATGAGCGTCATGTCGAGGCCGGCCGCCGCCTTGAACAGTTCCGCCGTCATGTATGAGCCGGTGCCGACGGCCGACGTGCCGAACGACAGCCTGCCGGGGTTCTGCTTGGCGTAGGCGATCACTTCGGCGACGGTCTTCGGCGCGAAGCGCGGATGGGCGAGTAGCGCCACCGGCATGGTGGCGATGAGGCCGATCGGCGCGAAATCCTTGCGCGGGTCGTATCCGGCATTCTTGTAGAGCGTCGGATTGATCGCCATCGTACCCGAGTGGCCGAGCAGCAGGGTGTACCCGTCGGGCGCGGCGCGCGCCACCAGACGGGTGCCGACGACGCCGCCTGCGCCGACACGGTTATCGACCACCACCTGCTGGCCGAGCGCCGAGGAGAGCTTCTCCGCAACAATGCGTGCCATCACATCGACGCCCCCACCCGGCGGGAAGGGAACAACGAGCGTCACGGGTCTTACCGGATAGTCCTGCGCGGCCGCGGGGGCCGCGGGCGCCAGCGCCGCAACCAGCGCGAGCAAGAGTGCGGATAACGTCATGCCGGATCCCCCCAACGAGAACTCCCCGCCTGCCCCCGAGCCCAAGCGGCCCAATCGTCCCCGTTCTGCCCGATGCCGGCGTGCGATGAGCCACGCCGACGCGGCGCACACGCCGCGGAACGGGGATGTCCAGAGCACGTCGTCTCGTCCGGTGCCCCCTGAGGGCCGGCGGTCTTCGGCAAATGCTCCAAGTGCCGGAAGGATGCCTCGGCCTTCCGGTGAAACCTCTAGTGGACGGTACCCGCCGCGTCCTGCTTCAGACGCTCGATCTCGTCCTTCACCTGCAGCTTTTTCCGCTTCAGTTGCGCAATCATCAGATCATCCGTGGAGGGGTGTGCCATCGCCTCAGCGAGTTCATCTTCCAGGGCCCGGTGCCGCCGCTCGAGTTCCGCAAGATGCGCTTGGATAGACATCGGCAACGTCTCCTTCCGCAAATCGAGACGCTGCAATTCTACACCAGGCGGGCGGCGAGTCGATCGCACTTCCTTGTGCAACGCAAAAGACACACCCCGCCCCGCGCGACCGACGGCCCCTGGGCCTTGAAGGGGCCTCCTCGCCAGCGCTACTGTCTCGACCCGGACGCGCGGCGCGCCCAGATCTGACGGTGCGCCATGGTGCGGCGACCATGACGGGCGAAGAGCGGCGTGATCTCGAGGCCACCTTGGCGCGCCTCCGGCAGGAGCACCGCGATCTCGATGCTGCGATCGAGGCGCTGCACGAAATGCCGGGCGCCGACGTGATCCAACTGCAGCGACTTAAGAAGCGCAAATTGTCGCTGCGCGACCGGATCAAATTCATCGAGGATCAGCTAACGCCCGACATCATCGCCTGAGCCGGCCCGGCGCGCGCGTTTGCGTGCATACATCGCCCGGTCGGCCCGCGCGATGGCACCGGCCGGATCGTCCTCGGGTGCGAGCATGACGCACCCCGCCGAGGCGCCCACCGAAAGCCGCACGCCGCCCCAGTCAACCCCACAATTCGCCACGGCCACTTCCAGGGCTTCCGCCTTGACGGCCGCCGCTTCGGGACCCGCGTTCCAGAGCAGCAGGGCGAACTCGTCGCCGCCAAGCCGCCCCACGAGGTCGGAGGCGCGCACGCTGCGCGTCAGGGCGCACGCCGCCGCGCGCAGCACCGCGTCCCCCGCAGCATGGCCGTAGGTGTCGTTGATCGGCTTGAAGCGATCGAGATCGAGATAAACGAGTGCCGCTTGCGTACCGTAACGCCCGACATAGGCGATGGCACGGCCAAGCTCGCGTTCGAAACCGCGCCTGTTGAGAATATCGAGCAGCCCGTCGGTGTCCGCCCGCGCGGCGAGCGTCCGCATTTCGGCGCGCGCGGCGGCCAGTTCAGCCTTGAGGGCCCGGATTTCGGCCGCGAGCCGCTGCGTGAGCGAGGGGGCGCGGACCGCGCCGTTGCCGTGCCGGCCGCCGCTCTCCTCCGCGAAAGCGCCGAGCGATCGGCGCCTTCCCGCGCGCGGCAAAGGTTCGGGACGGGAAGACGGGCTTTGCAGTTTGGCCATAGGACGTAGCCAGCCACGAATCGCGCGGCCAAGATAGCCGACCCGCCCGCGCTTGCCACCCTGCGCGCGGTTCCTATAATCCGCGCCTCTTTTTCCGGGCGATTGTGCCGCCGGCCGACGAGGGAGAGATGGCGGGAAAGCCGGTGGCGATCATCATGGGCAGCCAGTCGGACTGGGCGACGCTGAAGCACGCGGCCGCGACGCTCGACGAACTGGGCATCGGCCACGACACGCGAATCATTTCCGCCCATCGCACACCCGAACGCCTTTACGCATTCGCGCGCGGCGCGCGGGCCGCGGGGTTCAAGGTCATCATCGCGGGCGCGGGCGGCGCGGCGCACTTGCCCGGAATGACCGCCGCGCTCACGCCTCTGCCGGTCTTCGGCGTGCCGATGGAATCCAAGGCGCTGGCGGGAGTCGATTCGCTCCATTCGATCGTCCAGATGCCCGCCGGCATTCCGGTGGGGACCCTCGCGATCGGCAAGCCGGGCGCCATTAATGCGGCCCTGCTCGCTGCAAGCGTGCTGGCCCTTTCCGACCCGGCGACGGCCGAGCGCCTCGAGACCTATCGCCGGCGGCAGACCGAGGCCGTCGCCGAGCGCCCAACGGACGAAGGTGACGCTTAACTTGTCGTCTCCCGCCCTTCCCTTCGAGACCGATGCCGACGGCCCCACGATGACCCGCCATGTCCCCGCGCTCGGGCCGGATGCGACGATTGGAATTCTCGGCGGCGGACAGCTCGGCCGCATGCTCGCGCTCGCCGCCGCCAAGCTCGGGCTGCGCTGCCACGTGTTTGCGCAGAGCCCGGACTCGCCCGCCTTCGACGTCGTGCACCGCGTCAGCAATCACGACTATACCGACACCGAGGCCCTCGACCGCTTTGCCGCGGATGTCGACGTCATCACCTACGAGTTCGAAAACATTCCCGCCGAAACCGCAACCTTTCTCTCGGCCCGCAAGCCCGTGCTGCCCGACCCGCGCGTTCTTGCGACCACGCAGGACCGCCTGCAGGAAAAGGAGTTCGTGACGCGGCTCGGCATCGCCACGGCGGGCTATGCGGCAGTCGACGGCGCCTCCGCCTTGTTGCCCGCCCTCGATGCCATCGGCCGACCGGCCGTCCTCAAGACCCGGCGCTTCGGCTATGACGGCAAGGGGCAGATCCTGATCCGCGACACGGTCGATCCGGAGGCGGCCTGGCGGGAGATCGGGGGCCAGCCGGCCATTCTCGAGACATTCGTGCCGTTCGAGAAGGAGATTTCCGTGGTGGCCGCCCGCGGGCGCGACGGAGCCGTCGTGTGTTTCGACGTGACCGAAAACGAACACGCCGACCACATCCTCAAGACGTCGCGCGTGCCCGCCGCCGTCAGCCCGCAGGTCGCCGCCGAAGCGACGGCAATCGCCGAGCGAATCGCCGCGGCCTTCGACTATGTAGGCGTGCTCGCGGTCGAGATGTTTGTCTTGGGCGATACGAACGGCCCGGCCGTGCTGGTTAATGAGATCGCCCCGCGGGTGCACAATTCCGGGCATTGGACGCTCGACGGCGCATCCGCCTCGCAATTCGAGCAGCACATCCGTGCCATCGCCGGCTGGCCGCTCGCGCGGCCGGTCCGCTATGGCGACGTCGAGATGGTCAACCTGCTGGGTTCCGAAATCGACGCGTACGCCCGCTGGCTCGCGACGCCCGGGACCTCGGTCCACCTCTACGGAAAGACCGCGACCCGCCCCGGCCGCAAAATGGGCCACGTCACACGCGTGATCCCGAACGGGCGGCCCGGCTCGCCCCGGCGCTAGCGACCACCCCTGCCGCAAGTGGACTTTCGCGATCTGTTCTGATAACTATGTCCGACTGGCGGGGGGCCTGCGCCACACCGTGGCGTGCTGCGCACCCTCCCCGAAGTCCACGAACAAATCGAGAGGATTTTGCGTGCAGGTTCTCGTTCGCGACAACAATGTCGATCAGGCCCTCAAGGCGCTGAAGAAGAAGATGCAGCGCGAAGGCATTTTCCGCGAAATGAAGCTCCGGGGCCACTACGAGAAGCCGTCAGAAAAGCGTGCACGTGAAAGGGCCGAGGCCGTCCGCCGCGCCCGCAAGCTGGCACGCAAGCGCGCCCAGCGCGAAGGTCTCATCCCCGCCAAGGGGAAGTCGGCACGCTGAGACCGCCCGTCGACAGCGTGGTGATGAGCGCGTCCCGCTTTCGCGTGGCCGCAAGATCGCCGTATTCCCGATTGAACACCGCTGCCGCCCGGGGACGCCTTGCCGCCCCCGCGGAACCGTCTTGGGGTGGGCGATGAACGCGCTGTCGCGCCGGCCTTGGTGGCTCTTGTCCTTGCTCGCGGCCGTCGCGGCGTCTTCGCTCGCAAGCGGCTGCGCGGGCCTTGGCGGCGCGTCCACCGCTCCGGCGCTGGACGAGGAAACCAGCATGGCGGCTTCGCCCGCCAACATCGCTTCGCTCACCGCCGTTATTCAGCAGAATCCGAACGATCCGCAGGGCTACAACGTGCGCGGCACCGTGTTGGGCCGTGCCGGGCGCCACCAGGAGGCGCTCGCGGACTTCGACAAGGCGATCGGCCTCGACCCCAATTACGCGCAGGCCTATGCCAACCGCGGCGTCGTGCATCGCCAGATGAAGAAATACGATCTCGCTTTGGCCGACTACGACCGGGCGATTGCGATCGATCCGAACTATGCGACGGCCTATCTCGGGCGCGGCATCGTCAATCGGCAAATGGGCAGGTCCATCCCCGCCTTCGAGGATTTCAACCGGGCCATTTCCCTCAAGCCCGATCTGGCGCAGGCCTACTACAATCGGGGGCTGCTCTATCAGACCCAGAAGCAGCACGAATACGCGATCGAGGATTTCACGACCGCCCGCAATCTCGCGCCCCAGCAGGCCGAGACGTTGACGGCGCGGGGCTTGAGCTACATCGCTGTCGGCGATTTCAAGGCTGCGGCCAAAGACCTCGACGATGCGGTGCAGATCGAGCCGCAAAATCTCCAGGCCTGGACGGCTCGCGGTCTCGCCTACGAGAAGCTCGGCGACAAGGAGAAGGCGGCAGGCTCCTACGCACGCGCCCTCTCCCTCCGTCAGTCCTACGAACCGGCCAAGACCGGCTTTGCCCGGGTCGGCGGCAAGCCGGGCCAAGTCTACCAGACGTTCTGAGCCTTCGGGCGCCGGCCACTTTGCCGCCCCATCGCTCTCGTCCGCCTTAGGCGCTCCCCCGCCGATCCTGACCCGAAGAGCCGCCGCTGCCGGCTGCCTCGCTCGCGGCTTTGTCAGCGCCCTCGGCGAAACCCTCCGCCTTTTTCCGAAGCGAGTCGCCCGAATCCCGGGCGCCTTCCTCGAGTCGAGGTGCGACGGACCCGGCGGCCGCCTTCATGTCGGTTGCGTCCGCTTTGGAGTTTCGGTCCGTGCTCTCCGTGTTTGCGGCACTTTCCTCGAAGGCCCCCGCCGTCGAACTCGCCGTTTCTTTGACCTGCTCGTACTGGTGCCGAGCCGTTTCCTGCGCCTGCTCCTTGAGCGCATCGCTGGCCGGCCCGAGATATTCATCCTCACTGCGCGTTCTGGGCAGGCTCGCCCCGAGCGCCGCCCCGACCGCCACCCCCAAGGCCGCAAGCAACAGGGGCTGTTCCTGCACCATCTGCACCAGCGCCCCGCCGCGAACGCGCCCGCCTTGCGCCAGGCGACGCCCGGCCGTCTCCACGGTTTCGGCGACCGAGGACATCCCCTGCCCCGCGCGTGCCACCCCCGACGCCATCATGTCCTGCGCGTCGTGCATGCCGCGCCGCAGCGAGTCTGCCGTGTTCGACGCGCTTTGCGACAAGCCGGATGCCATGTCGGCCATGCCGGCGCGCGTTGCCGACGCCGCGCCTCCCAGCTTGCGCGCGGCATCGCCCGCGGCGTCGGAGGCGCTGCGGGCCGTATCGGTTATCGCGCCCGAGCCATGCCGTGCGGCGTCCATCACCGTGTCCGCCGTTTGCCGGGAGCGGCCATCGAAACGCATCGAACCCGCCCCGTTCGCGTCGACGCGTCGGCCGGACATTATCAGCCAGGCGATGCTCGCCCCGATTAAGGCGACGGGCAGCGGATTGGACCGCACCTGTTCGCCGAGATTGTGCATAAAGTCCGCGCCGCCCGAATGCCGTGCATAATCGACCACCTGGTCGAACATTCGGCCGGGGGTCACGCTGCCGCGCAGTTCGTCCAGGGTCGCAGCGAGCTGCGATCGGGCGTATTCTGCTTCCTGTTGAAGCGCCGTCGAGCTCTTTCCGTTCATGGGCTCACCCCGATCTGGTTCTTCGCGATCGCCGCATCGCGTTGCAGCTGGTCGATCGTACGGGAGGGCGCGAGATTTTCGGCTTTGAGCCGCGAAAGGCCGACAAGCGCGAGAATTGCGCCGATGAGGAGGGCGATCCCGCCGACGATGAGCGAGGCCCAATAGGATTCGAGACCGGCCTCCGTGAGGGCGGTCACGCCCGCCATCAGCAGAATGACCAATGCCGGGATGAGGAGCACGGCCCCGATCACCAGCATCACCATGCCGGAGAGCGCTTGGCCGAATTTCTCGGACACCTCGGTCCGCGCCAATTGCATTTCCTTGCGGAACAGGGTGGTGAGGTGCGTGAAGACGTCGCTCACCACATCCGGAATGGTCCGGCGATGTTCGTGTACGGCTGTCATGACGGTCTCCCTGCTTCGCCTTCCTGGGCCGAGCTCTTGAGGAAGCGCGAAAGCGCGAGGCCGGCGAGTACGCTCGCGCCGAAAAAGGCCATCGGCTGGCGCCGCGCGAAGCCGCCGAGGCCGTCGAGCAGATCGCCCACGCTGCGCTCCCGGATGGCGGAAGAGAAGCGTTCCATTCCGGAGGCTGCTTCCCGCACATAACTGGCCGTCGCCGGCATTTCGCGATCAAGCTCTCCGGCCACCCGGTTGATCACGCGGACCACATCGTCGAGCCGTTCGGCTCCAGCCTTCTTCTGCTCCTCGGCCATGCGCCGAGCCATCCGCCCGACGACGCCCGCCGTCTTGCCCGCCTCGGCCACGGCTGCTTCGGACGCAGGCGAGGCGTCCTGCCCGGCCATTTCAGGCGATCCGCCGGAGGCACCCGCCTCACCTGGGTTGCCCGGTCGGTCTCGGGTGTCATCGGAACGCTGCGGCTGAAAATCGCGGCCGCCTGCCGCGTTTCCCGTGGAAAGCTGCGCCGACGGCCCCGACGCGATCGGAGCCCGCCCGGCAGGTTCATCGGTTGTCATCTGTTGTTCCCCGGCCGTGTCGCCACGCCGTCCAGGGGCGCGTGGCGTCTTGATTTGGACTTCTAACCGCCGGCCGATGCGCGAGTTCCACAGCTTTCGCGCGCGGCATCGCAGGGCCAGGCCGGAGGACGGCCGGGACGCCTCGCGGGAGCCCTTTGCCCATGTCATCAACGGATTTGGAGCGGCCGCCGACAGGAGGGGCCGGGCCGAGGCCACCCGCGCGCGCCGCCCGGACGATGCGGCGTCGATTCGCCGCTACGGCTAGAGGGCCTTGACGATCTCTTCGGTCATCTTCTTGGCGTCGCCGAAGAGCATCATCGTGTTGTCGCGGAAGAAGAGCTCGTTCTCGACGCCGGCATAGCCGGAGCCCATGCCGCGCTTCACGAAAAGGACGGTCTTGGCCTTTTCGACATCAAGCACCGGCATGCCGAAGATCGGGGAGGACGGATCGGTCTTCGCGGCGGGATTGGTGACGTCGTTTGCGCCGATGACATAGGCGACATCGGCGGTCGCAAACTCGGAATTGATGTCCTCGAGCTCGAACACCTCGTCATAGGGCACGTTTGCCTCGGCGAGCAGCACGTTCATGTGCCCGGGCATGCGGCCGGCGACAGGGTGGATGGCGTATTTCACCTCGACCCCCTCCGCTTTGAGCTTGTCGGCCATTTCCCGCAAGGCGTGCTGCGCCTGCGCAACCGCCATGCCATAGCCCGGCACGACGATCACCTTCGAGGCGTTCTTCATGATGAAAGCGGCGTCCTCGGCCGAGCCCTGCTTCACCGGCCGCGTCTCGCGCGCGCCCGCCGCCGCCGCAGTCTCTCCTCCGAACCCTCCGAGAATGACGGAGACGAACGAGCGATTCATCCCCTTGCACATGATGTAAGAGAGGATCGCACCCGAAGAGCCGACCAGCGCCCCCGTGATGATGAGAGCGGTGTTGCCGAGCGTGAAACCGATGCCCGCCGCCGCCCAACCCGAGTAGGAGTTGAGCATCGAGATGACGACCGGCATGTCGGCGCCGCCGATCGGGATGATGATCAGCACCCCGAGCGCCAGCGAGGTCAGCGTAATCAGCCAGAAGACGAAGGCACTCTCGGTGAGAACGAATACAACGACGAGCAGCACGAGCAGCGCCGCCAAGGCCAGGTTCACGAAATGGCGCATGGGCAGCAGGATGGGCGCGCCGCTCATGCGGCCGTCGAGCTTCAGGAACGCGATCACCGAGCCCGTGAACGTCACCGCCCCGATCGCGACGCCGAGCGACATTTCGACGAGGCTTGCGCCATGGATCGCGCCCGGGCTGCCGATGCCGAAGGCGCCGGGTTCATAGAGCGCCGCCGCCGCAACCAGCACCGCGGCGAGGCCGACGAGCGAGTGAAAGGCCGCAACCAGCTGCGGCATCGCCGTCATGGGAACACGGCGGGCGATCATCGCGCCGACGCCGCCGCCGATCGCGATGCCGAGTATGACCAGAAACCAGGCAGATGCACCTGCCGGCGGCCGCAAGGCGAGGGTCGTGACGACGGCCACGGCCATGCCGACCATGCCGAGTAGATTGCCCCGGCGGCTCGACTCGGGACTCGACAGTCCGCGCAAGGACAGGATGAACAGAACGGCGGCGACGAGATAGAGCGCGGCCGCGATATTGGCGCTCATCGGCCGCGTCTCCCCTTAGCTTGCCCCGCCCGCATGCGCGCCCTCATTTCTTCTTCTGGTACATGCCCAGCATGCGCTGTGTGACCAGAAAGCCCCCGAAAATGTTCACGCTCGCCAGGATCAGCGCTACGAAGCCGAAAGCGCGCGCCCAGCCGGATCCATGCTGGTCGCCGGTGACGTCGACGCCGACGGCGAGCAGAGCCCCGACCACGATGACGGACGAGATCGCATTCGTGACAGACATCAGCGGCGTGTGCAGCGCCGGCGTGACCGACCACACGACGTAATAGCCGACGAAGACCGCGAGAACGAAGATCGACAGGCGGAACACGAAGGGATCGATGGCGCCCCCCGTCGCCGCATGCATGCCGGCGGCGGCTAGTTCCGCATAATCGCTCGCCGCCTGCGCGGCCTGCCGCGCAATCTCCGCCGCGGCCTGCGCGCAATCGGCCGCCTGCTGCGGGTTTTGCGCTTGCGCGCAGAGAGCGGCTTGCTGCGGGGTCATCGGCCTTTCCTCCTTAGGCCGCCGGCCGCGGCTGGAAGCTCGGATGAACGATCGCGCCGTCGCGGGTCAGCGCCGTCGCCTTGACGATCTCATCGTCCCAGTTGATCGCCAGGGCTTTGGAGCCCTTGTCGACCAGCGTCTCGACAAAGGCATAGAGATTGCGGGCGTACAGGCTGGAGGCGGTGGCGGCGAGCCGCCCGGCCACGTTGCGATAGCCGATGATCTTGACGCCGTTCCTTTCCACGACGGCGTCCGGCTGCATGCCTTCGACATTGCCGCCCCGCTCGGCCGCAAGGTCGACGATGATCGAGCCGGGCCGCATGGAGGCGACCATCTCGCTCGAGATCAGGCGCGGCGCCGGCCGGCCGGGAATCAGGGCGGTCGTGATGACGATGTCCTGGCGCCGGATGTGCTCGGCAACGAGCGCCGCCTGCTTGGCCTGATACTCCTTCGACATTTCCTTCGCATAGCCGCCGGCCGTCTCGGCCTGCTTGAACTCCTCGTCTTCGACCGCAACGAACTTCGCGCCCAGACTTTCGACCTGCTCCTTTGCGGCCGGACGCACGTCGGTCGCCGTGACGATTGCGCCGAGACGGCGCGCCGTCGCGATGGCCTGCAGCCCCGCCACCCCCGCGCCCATAACGAAGACCCGCGCCGCCGGAACGGTGCCGGCGGCCGTCATCATCATGGGCAGCGCGCGGCCGTATTCGGCCGCGGCGTCGATCACCGCGCGATAGCCGGCGAGGTTGGCCTGGCTCGACAGCACGTCCATGACCTGCGCGCGCGTGATGCGCGGCATCAATTCCATGGCGAAGGCGACGACGCCGGCGCCGGAAAGCGCGTTCAGCGCCTCGGGATGGCCGAACGGATCCATGATGGCGACGACGGCCGCGCCACGGGGGTAAGAGGCGAGTTCCTCGGGGGCCGGGCGCCGCACTTTGAGGACGATGTCGGCCTCGGCAACAGCCTCCGCCGCCGTCGCCGCAAGGCTTGCCCCGGCGGCTTCGTATTCGGCGTCCGGAACCCCGGACTTCTCGCCCGCCCCGCGCTCGACGGCAACGCTGGCGAAGGCGGCAAACTTCTTCACCGTCTCGGGTGTGGCAGCCACGCGCGGCTCGCCGGGATCAACCTCGGCCGGAATCGCGATCTTCATGGCGTTGCTTTCGGCTGCTGGAGTTCCCACCCAACCGGACCCGGGCGGTCCGGAGCGCGCTCGCGCGCGGCGTCAAAGCAGAAAATAGGCCATCAGGATAAGGAGGACGGCGAGGCTATAAATGCCCCATTTCACGAGGCCGATGAAGAAACGGTATGTGCGCTCGTGCTCGGCATAGTCGTTGCCTTCGGCGATCGCGTATTCGACCTGGCCATGATCGGCCATCGCTTACCTCCTGGCCTCGCAAGACGGTTCTCGCGGGGCTTATCGCAAATAGCGGGCCAGAGCAACGGTCCGGGCGCCGGCACAGCACGAACGGGCGCACCTGTCCGAAACGTGAGCGGCTCCGCATCAGTCCGGCGGGGGCAATCCAACGGCCGCGAGGCTTTCCCGCTGCCGCCGCGCCACGCGTTCCACGGAAAAGTCCTCGATCGCCTCGTTGAACAGGCGATGGAAATTGAGCTCGGCGCCGAGGTGAAGGAAAACCCCACCGAGGCCAATCGCGGCGCGGTCCATGAACACGAATTCCCGCGGCACCCGCACGGGCCCCTTCTCCTTGAGCGCGCGGTGGACCCGAAACGCCTCGCGCCGGCCGTATTCCGAGGGCGCGACCCCATCGGCGATTGAACGCACCCGGTCGTCGAGCAGCGGGCCATAGATGAAACGTGCCCAGATGTTGAGAATCGCGATCAGTTCGTGCGTGAGTCCGCGGAAGCCCCAGGTCTCGTAGGCGTGCACCACCCGCTCGTCATCCCCCCGCAACAGGCCCGTGTAAAGGTCAACCACCCCGCCGACGAACCGGGCCGGAAAAATACGAATGCAACCATAGTCGAGGAGGTTGATGCCGGCGGGCCGGCCCCGCCCGGCCTCCCCCTCGTGAAAGATCGTGTAGTTTCCGAGATGCGGATCGCCGTGGATGACGCCATAGCGGCTGAAGGGGAACCACCAGGCCGTGAACATCGCCGTGCCGATGCGGTTCCGCGTCTCGAGATCCGCCGTCTTGTAGGCGAGCAGCGGCTGGCCTTCGAGCCAATCGAGGGTGAGGAGTCGGCCCGTCGAGAGCTTCGGCCAGACGCGCGGCACGCGCACCAGCGGCTGGTCGGCAAGCATTCGCCGGTAGAGTGCGACGTGCTTCGCCTCCCGGCGGTAATCGAGTTCCTCGCGCACCCGCGCGCCGATTTCCTCGGCGATTTCCGTCGTGTCGATCGCGGGGTCCATCCGGCGATGGAGCGCGAACAGCCAATCGAGCTGCCGTAGATCGGCCTCCACGGCCGACTGCATGTCCGGATATTGCAGCTTGCAGGCGAGCGGCGCGCCCTCGAGCGCCACGGCACGATGCACCTGGCCGAGCGAGGCGGCCGCGGCCGGCGTCCGATCGAACCGCGCGAACTTCGCCTGCCAATCGACGCCAAGCTCGGCCGTCATGCGGCGTTTGACGAAGGCCCAGCCCATGGGCGGGGCCTGGCTCTGCAATTTGGCGAGCTCCGTTGTGTATTCCGGCGGCAGCACGTCCGGAATTGTCGACATGAGCTGCGCGACTTTCATGATCGGGCCCTTGAGCCCGCCGAGAGCCGCCGCAAGTTCCGCAGCGTTGCGCCCGCGATCGAGTTCGAGGCCGAAGAGGCGTGCCGCCGCCAGGCGTGCGGCGACGCCCCCGACATTCGCGCCGACGCGGGCATAGCGTGCGGCGCGGGCGGCGAGGCGGTTGCGCTCGCGGTCGGCGCCTTCGTCCGGATGATCGGTGGCCTGCGTCATTCCCGCAATTCTCGTTCGCCCCTCACATAGGGCCGCGAGGCCGCGAAACCAAATGCCCTCGGTCGTCGCGGGAGACCGACGCGGAGGCGGCGTTGCGTTCGGCCGACTGCACCGACCTCAGCGGGCAGGCCCTTTCGCGGGATCCGACCGCTCCATCGAGAGCAAAACGATGAGCGCGAGCGGGGTGAGAAAATCCGTGAACAGGATTGGCCCGGCGTTTCCGGGCGCGAGATTGCCGGTCTTGGCGATTTCATAGATGTGTCCGATCCCGGCGCCGATGAGAAAGCAGGCGGTCACGATCGCCGTTGCCAGACGGAAGTCGCGGCCACGGAAGGCAGCGGCAATCCCCGCAATCCCGATTCCGAGATTGGCCATTCCGACTTCGCGTTGAAACGGGCTCGGCATCCAGCCAATTCCCCGCGCCGCCTCCTCCGGCACGAACACGTGCCCCATGAAGGCCCAGAGGCCCATCAGCCCGACGGGGAAGAAGAACAAGTAGCGCAACAGCCGTTCGATCACGAACGCGCGCGACACCGGTCGCGGCCCGCGCGCGACGGCGACTCCGGCCGCGGCCAAAGCGGCGGCCCAGGCGAGAAGCGGAACGACGACGACCATGAAGCCCCTTTTCCCCCGGCGCCCTCAAGCCCGCAAAGTCTCCAACTCGCCGATCATCCGCTCGATCACCGTGAGGCCGCCCTCCCAGAAGGCGGGATCGCGGGCATCGAGGCCGAAAGGAGCCAGCAGTTCGGAGTGATGCTTCGTGCCTCCGGCAGCGAGCATTTCGAGGTAGCGTTCGGCAAAGCCGTCGGATGCGCGTTCATAGACCGCATAGAGTGCGTTCACGAGGCAGTCGCCGAACGCATAGGCATAGACATAGAAGGGCGAATGGATGAAATGCGGGATATAGGCCCAGAAAGTCTCGTAGCCCTCCCGCAATTCGATCGCATCGCCCAGGCTTGCAGCCTGCACGCTCATCCACAGTTCGCCGATGCGGTCGGGCGTGAGTTCCCCTTGCTTGCGCTCGGTATGCACCTTGCGCTCGAAGGAATAGAACGCGATCTGCCGAACCACGGTGTTGAGCATGTCCTCGACTTTGGCGGCGAGCATCGCCTTGCGCTGCGCCGGGTCCGCGGTGCGCGCGAGCAGCGCCTGGAAGGTGAGCATTTCCCCGAACACGCTCGCCGTCTCGGCAAGCGTAAGCGGCGTCGGCGCCATCAGCGGCCCGTTGGGCGCGGCCAGCACTTGATGAACGCCATGGCCGAGCTCGTGCGCAAGCGTCATCACGTCGCGCGGCTTGCCCTGGTAATTGAGCAGCACATAAGGATGCACCGAAGGAACCGTCGGGTGGGCGAAGGCGCCCGACTGCTTGCCGGGCCGTACCGGCGCATCGATCCAGTTGCGCGCGAAGAAGCGATCCGCGATCGCCGCCATTTTCGGCGAAAATCGTTCGTAGGCTTCGAGCACCGTGCCTTTCGCCTCGGCCCAAGAATAGGTCTGCAGCGGCACGTTCGGCAGCGGCGCATTGCGGTCCCAATGCGGAAGCCGCTCCTTGCCGAACCAGCGGGCCTTCAGCCGGTAATAGCGATGCGAGAGCCGCGGATAGGCGGCCTGCACGGCTGCGACCAGGGCGTCCACGACCTCGCGTTCCACGCTGTTCGACAGATGGCGCGCATCGGCGACGTCCTTGAACCCGCGCCAGCGGTCGGAAATCTCCTTGTCCTTGGCAAGCGTGTTGGTGACGAGCGCGAACAGCCGCACATTCTCGCCCAAGGTCCGCGCGAGCGCGTGCGCCGCCGCCTCGCGTTTGGCGGGGTCAGGGTCCTGAAAAAGATTCAAAGTGGGCTCGAGCGACAGCTCTTCGCCGTTCACATCGAAACGCAAGGAGGCAAGCGTCTCATCGAACAGGCGATTCCAGGCGGCATAGCCGGTGACAGCCTTCTCATGAAACAGCTCTTCGAGCCGGTCGTCGAGTTGATAGGGCTTTTCCTTGCGCAACTCGCGAAGCCAGGGGCGATAGCGGCCGAAGGCCGGGTCCTGCAGCGCGCGTTCGAGCGCGGCATCCTCGATGCGGTTGAGTTCGAGCGTAAAGAACAGAAGGTGCAGCGAGGCGGCGGTCACCCGTTCCTGCACGTCACCATAGAATTTCGCGCGCCGCATGTCGCTCGTGTCGCCGGCATAGACGAGCGAGGCATAGGCCATCACCCGCCCGAGCCGTTCTTCGAGCGTTTCGAACCGCCGGACCGCCTCGGCGAGCGCGGCGCCGCCTCCGGGCTTGTCGGCCGTGGCGACAATCTTGCCCTTGTAGTCGGCCTCGAAGGCGACGGCGTCGGCTGCGGCGCCATCGAGATCGCGCGCGACATCGGGACTGTCGATTGCGGGATAAAGGTCGGACAGATCCCATTCGGGAAGCGGGCCGAGCCGATCGCCTGCGGGCCGGGCGCCCGACACGGCGGCGACGGCGGCAAGAGGAATCCTGTGCGGCATTTGGTCTCCAGGCATGCGGCGGACCGTTGACGGGCGAAGCCGTCCGAACATAGAGGCTGTGCGCCCGTCGGCAACCCATGGCGGGGCGACGGCGTGCACGCGGGCTACGCCGCCTTGGTCGGCGGAACCGTATGGGCTTCGGGCCCGCCTGTTGACGCTCAAGCGAGCGCGGCAAGCTGCGGAGCGAAGCGCGTAAGCCAGTCCGTCGATTCGGCAAGCATCGGCTCGAGCTTCTGCTCGACCGTGATGCGGAAGGCCGCAAGAAGCAGGAACATGCGGCTGAGCACGGCGCCGCGGCTCGGCCGCAACGCGCGGAAGGCCCGCGCGATCGCCTCACCCAGCGTGGTTTCTTCCGCAAGTACTCCGCCTGCACCGTCTTCCAAGATGTAGCGCGCCTCGACCCGCGAGCAGCAGAGCAGGCATTCGAAATGAGGCGGGGGACCGAGCAGATAGAACTGCGGATCTCCGCACTCCGTGGTTCCGACGTCCCAGTAGACGGTCGCGCCGTTGGCGCGCGCATGCGCCGAAAGCGCATCGATGAGCTGCCGCAGCTCATCCGGCCGCCAGTCGCCTGCCAGCGCCCCCACAGGCTTTGGAAAAGCGACGACGTTCATTGTTTCACCTCGAACAAGAGCCGATGCAGCTCTGGGTCATAGAAAGCGAGCAATTGGCGCGCGAATTCGCTCGGGCAGACGCCGAGCGCCCGTGCCCATTGCTCCATGGCCTCGGTCGGCACGCGGCCGAAGCCGTTCTCCACTTGGGAGACGAACGTGTAGTATTTGAGCCCCAGCCGCGAAGCGAGTTCCACCTGCGAGAGGCCTGCGCGTCTCCGCAGGTCCTGTAGCCAGGCGCCCGCCTCCTTCCGGAGCTGCCGCGCCTCGGGAGCCGCCTTAGCAAAGTGCCGCGCCAAGAGTGGAACCTCATTGCATTTGCGATGTTTCAGGTCTACTAAACTATCTAACGATAGTGCGACGCTATCGGCTATGGGATTAGCACAATTCGGGCGCCCGGTGCGCTGCGCCCCTGGCGCCCCGAATGGGACGAAACGACGCAATGACGCTCTTGCGCGAACCGCCGGGAGGCCCCGCCCGCCACGCCTGGGTCTCGCCGCATAGCCGAACGGGAAGCGGACCCTGGCGCACATTCTGCGCGGCTGTGGCGCTTGCCTTCGCGGCCGCGGCGCTCACGCGCGCGGTGTTGCCCGAGGGATTGCTGATCCCGATCACCGCATCTTTGCTGCTCGCTGCCGCCGCGGCGGCCGCTTTCGCCGGCTGGATCGCCCGACAGCACGCGCAGCCGGACCACCTGACGTACTGGGACGTCGCGGGCGCCCTCGCCTTCATCGGAATCGGCCTGTCGGCCCTCCTCGAGGGCGAGGAGCTCGTACGCCTGATCGAGACCGTTCCCCGGAAGGAGTGAGAACGGCGGGAGAGAGCATCCGGACAAAAACTTCAACACCCTTCGCATTGGCACGCCAGGCCGGGCCCCTCTGGCAGCTCCCTTGAGCTGCGATGTCGGACTGGAACACCGAAGAGCGGCTCGAAGCGACCCTCTCGAACACGGATGCGGCCCAAGCGGCCGCGCGGTTCGCCCACCGACCGGGCCGGCGCACGGGCCCTCTTCCTCACGAGTGAAAGAGGGAACGCATGTTCGAACTTTTTTCCACACAAGCCCTCATCGCCTTCGGACAGGTCGTCATGATCGACCTCGTGCTTGCGGGCGACAATGCCGTGGTCATCGGCCTCGCCGCGGCCGGGCTTCCGAGCGAGCAGCGCAACAAAGCGATCCTGATCGGCATCATTGCCGCGACCGTGCTGCGCATCGGGTTTGCTGCGGTCACGACGCAACTTTTGCAAATCATCGGACTGCTGTTTGCGGGCGGAGTCCTGCTGCTCTGGGTGTCCTGGAAAATGTGGCGCGAACTGCGTCCGGGCCACTCCGAGGACGACATCAACGCGCAAGAGGCGTTCGGCAATATCGACATAAACCGCGACGGCACGATCGCAGCTTCCGCGACCCGTAAGACCTTCGGACAGGCCGCCTGGCAAATTGTCATCGCCGACGTCTCCATGTCGCTCGACAACGTGCTCGCCGTCGCCGGCGCGGCGCGCGAGCACCCGGCCGTGCTGATCTTCGGACTTGCGCTTTCGATCGCTCTCATGGGGATTGCGGCGAGCCTGATCGCCCGGCTGCTGCAGCGCCATCGCTGGATCGCTTATCTTGGCCTGGCCATCATCCTCTATGTGGCGCTCGACATGATCTTCCGGGGCGCGCAGGAGGTGTGGCCGCACGCACGCGCTTTTGCGCTCTCGATGACCTGAGAGGCTTCCGTCGCGAAACGCTCCTTCTGCGTTATGAGTCTCTTAACGGCTCCGTTCGACAGTGGCCCAATTCGGGACAGAGCCCGATCGGCGTAAGAACGTGTGGAACGGGCGCGAGGAGCCGCGATGACCGAGCGCATCCTGATCATCGACGACGATCCCGTCCACCGCCGGCTCATGGAAAACATGCTGGCGCGCTTCGGCTACGAAACCGCAACGGCCGAGGGGGGCGAGGCCGGGGTCGCTGCCCTGCTCGCAGCCGGCAGTCGTTTCGATGGCGTGATCCTCGATCTCGTCATGCCCGACCTCGACGGCCTCGGCGTGCTCGGCCGCCTGCGTGAGGCCGGCCTGACGCTGCCCGTCATCGTTCAGACCGCGCATGGCGGGATCGATAATGTTGTCTCGGCAATGCGCGCCGGCGCGGTCGATTTCGTGGTCAAGCCGGTCGGGGCGGAACGTCTCCAGGTTTCGCTGCGCAACGCGCTCGCCACGCGCGCCCTCGAGACGGAGCTGAAGCTCATCAAGCGTAGCCGTTCCGGTACCCTCACCTTCCGCGACGTAGTGACCCGCAGCCAGCGTATGACGGCGGTGCTGAAGACCGCGGAAAAGGCTGCGGCCTCGACCATTCCGGTGCTCGTCGAGGGAGAATCGGGCGTCGGCAAGGAATTGATCGCGCGGGCGATCCACGGCTCCGGCGAGCGCCGGGCCCGTCCTTTCGTCGCGGTGAACTGCGGCGCCATCCCCGACAACCTGGTCGAGTCCCTCCTGTTCGGCCATGAAAAGGGAGCGTTCACCGGCGCGACCGAGCGGCACACGGGCAAATTCGTGGAGGCCCACGGAGGAACTCTGTTTCTCGACGAGGTGGGGGAATTGCCTCCCGCCGCACAGGTCAAGCTGCTGCGCGCGATCCAGGAAGGCGAAGTGGAACCCGTCGGCGCGCGAAAGCCCGTCAAGGTCGATGTGAGGCTGATCTCCGCGACCAACCGCAACCTGATCGAGGACGTCAAGCAGGGACGTTTTCGCGAAGACCTGTTTTACCGGCTGCACGTGTTTCCGGTCACGGTGCCGCCGTTGCGGGCACGATCCGAGGACATTCCCGATCTTGTCCGGCACTTCCTCGCGCGCTTTGCCGCGGAGGAAGGAAAGCGCATCCGCTCGGTTTCGGCCGAGGCTATGGCGATGCTGCGAAGCTTCAATTGGCCGGGAAACGTGCGTCAGCTTGAAAACGCCGTGTTCCGTGCCGTGGTCCTGGCCGAAAGCGACGAACTCGGCATTGCGGAATTTCCGCAGATCGCGTCCCTCGTGGCGCGCCTCCCGGCGGAAGAGACCCTGTCGGAGACGGATGCGCCGGCGCTCGTCTGCGCGGACGAGCCGCCGCTCCTGCTCGGCGAGGCCGATGCGGCGCGCGTGATCGCAACCGCAAGCCCGGTTTCCACGGAGATCGATTCGCCGGCGCTCGCCTTGCTCGATCCCGCCGGCGAGGTGCGCCCGCTCGAAGACATCGAGGCGGACGTCATCCGGTTCGCCATCGGTCATTATCACGGCCAGATGTCGGAAGTGGCGCGCCGCCTGCGCATCGGCCGCTCCACCCTTTACCGCAAGCTCGAGAGCCTCGGTCTCGACCATGCCGGCGCCGCCGGCGCGAATCGCGGCGGCGTTGCGGGCAAGTGACAGACGCACCAAATTGAGAACAGGATCGAGCTCTCGCGTTGATTCCCGGGATGATTTGACCTCACTTGCCGGTTTACGCGCCTGACGGGCGGGCTGGACGGTGTCGCGACCGGAAGCATCGAATGGAGGAGCGGTATGGGCGGCCCTAAGTTGAGCGGCTTCATGACCGGGACGGCCGTGGCCCTTGCGCTGGCCGTGGCGAGCCCGGTGCCGGGCGTTGCCGGCCAAGGTGAAACAGCCGCCGCAGCCGACAGCGCGCAGGGCACCGGCCGCTCCCCCGAGGAAGCCGGGATCGAAAGCCGCATTCCGCTTCCGCAATTCATCGAGCTCGCGCCGCTGACACCCGCCGACGTCGGGGCCGCCGAAAAGCCCGCGAGCGCCGGCGCCGCGGAAACTCCCGCTGCGGCCCCTCGCGAGACCGCGGTCGCCCCATCGCAGGCCGGAGCCGACGGAGAGTCTCCTCCCGAAGTCAAGACCGGGAGCGAGGCGTCGACGCCGGGCGGGGAGCGCGAGACCGGGCTGCCCCCGGGGCCGAGCAAGGCGGCGGAGAAATCCGCCCCGCGCGCTCCCGTCGAAACGGCCCCGCAAGAGGCGGCAAAATCGCCGGCCGATTCGCCATCGGCTCTGGCCGTGACGAGATCGGTGGACATCGAAGGCGCCATTCCCGTTCCGGAACCCGCGAATGTTCCCCCGCCGAGCCTCAAGGACATCGGCACGCCGGGGCTGCCCGCCGTGGATCTCGCGATTGCAGAAGAGGTGCGGGAGCTCGTAAGCGGCAAGCTCACCCGCTTCCTTGACCGCAAACGCGATCGCGAGGCCGTCGAGGCGTTCTATGCGGCGCGGGCGTTCGCGCCGGTGTGGTTCAAGAACGGCGCCCCGACGCCGCAAATGGCCGTGGCGGTCGCGCGGCTGAAGGCAGCGGACGCGGACGGGCTCGATGCGAGCGACTATCCCACACCGGATGTGAGCGCGCTCGCAACCGATCCCGGAGCCCGCGCCGAGGCCGAGCTGCGCCTGACCAGCTCGATCCTCAATTACGCGCACGACGCACAGGCGGGCCGCACGTTCCCCTCCCGGATTTCCACGAATATCGAGTTCTCGCCGCCCGTGCCCGACCCCGCCGACGTGCTTCAGAAGGTGTCGCGCGCCGAAAACATCGCCCAGGCCCTGGACGGCTTCAATCCGCAGCACGAAGGCTTCCTCGCGCTCAAGCGCAAGCTCGCGGAACTGCGCGGCCGGACGGAGGAGGCAAGCAGCGGCGGCGTCACGATACCGCCGGGGCCGACCTTGCGTATCGGCAGCGTGGACGAACGGGTCCCGCTCCTTCGCAGGCGGCTCGGCGTCGCCGGCGAGGGGGATGCCTACGACGTCGACCTGGCGGATGCCGTCAGGGCCTTCCAGCGCGAGCACGGCTTGAACGGCGACGGCATGGTGGGGCCGAATACGCTGCAGGCTCTGAACGGGGGCAAGCGGACCAATGCCTCAGACATCAAAGCCGTCGTTTCGAACATGGAACGATGGCGCTGGCTGCCGCGCAATCTCGGCGATGCCTATGTCATGGTGAATGTGCCGGACTTCACCCTCAAGGTCGTGAAGAACCACAAGACCGTGTTCCGGACCCGCATCGTGGTGGGCAAGCCGAACACGCCGACGCCCAGTTTCGCCGCGGCGATTGAAAACATTCTCGTCAATCCGACCTGGCACGTGCCGCAGTCGATCATCTACAACGAGTATCTTCCGGCGCTGCGCGAGGACCCGACGGTACTCGCCCGCATGGGCCTCGTCATGGAGCACAATCGGGACGGCTCGATCTCGATCCGCCAACCGCCCGGCGAGCGCAACGCCCTCGGCCGTATCAAGTTCAACTTTCCTAACCGCTTTCAGGTCTATCTGCATGATACGCCTGACAAAAACCTTTTTTCGCACGAGCGCCGCGCCTATAGCCATGGCTGCATGCGCGTGCAGAACCCGACCCAGTTCGGCGAAGTGCTCGCCTCGATCGCGCTTCCCGGAGAGAACATCACGGCCGAGCGGCTGCAGAGCATGTTCGGCACCGGCGAACGTTGGTTGAACTTCAAGCACAAGATCCCGGTCTATCTCGTTTATTTCAATGCCTATGTGGACGAGGCCGGCAAGCTTGTGGTGCGCCCCGATCTCTACGGCTATGACCAACGCGTGCAGTCCGCTTTGCGCGGCCAATATGTGGCGGCCGCAGAGCGCAGCCAGCGCGTTTCGCCGACGGCCATGAGACGCGCCCGGCAGATCGTGCAGGAACTGCCGCGTCCGCAGCCGCGCGGGTTCTTCTTCCCCTTCCCCTGGCTGCAATAGCTGCGCGGCTTTCGTCTCCGGCGTCCCCGCCGCGCGGCGCCGCCGGTCCGGCCGCGCGCGCCCTTCGCGGCCCACCCCCCGGACCACGATCCGGCCGCATGGGCCGCAGCTTTGCTGCCGCTGTGGCCGCGGCGAACGCCTCCAATCGCTGCGGATCGATTAACGGAATTTAAGAAATCGCCGCCTAAGTTTGTGTCCGGGAAGGCGACAATCACTTCGGCAACAGTGCCGTTGTCTGCTCTTCTTCCACGGGGAGGCCATGTTGGACTTGCCCTCCTTGCGCGATCGGCCCGTTGAGCGCTCGCGCGGCGAGGCGACGGGCAGCGTCCTCTCCGTGCACGGGTCCCAGGCAAGCATCGGCCTGCCGGACACGAGCCTGAAGCCTCTTCAGGATGCCCCCATTACCGTCGGCAAATTCCTCGGCATTCGCCGCGGCCGGACGGTGCTGATCGGCATGATCACCGAGGTCACAGTCGAAGCGCCGGTCGAAGCGCGCAATCTCGGCTACGGCGGATCCGCCAAGCTCGACCTCATGGGCGAGATCAAGGAAGACGAAACCGGCGCGCCCTGCTTTCAGCGCGGCGTGACCGACTATCCCGCCATCGGCGATCCGGCGAGCCTGATCACAAGCGAAGAGCTGCGCCTCATCTACGACATCTCCGCCTCGCACACGATCGATGTCGGCCATCTCCAGCAGGACGTCGCGATCGGTGCCCATATCGATGTCGACGAGATGCTGAGCAAACACTTCGCCGTGCTGGGAACGACCGGCGTCGGAAAATCCAGCGGCGTCGCGATCCTTTTGCAGGGGATCCTCCAGGCGCGGCCGGACCTGCGCATCTTTCTCCTCGACGGTCACAACGAATATGGACGCTGCTTCGGGGACCGGGCGCAGGTGCTCAATCCCCGCAACCTCAAGCTGCCCTTCTGGCTGTTCAATTTTGAAGAGATCGTCGACGTGTTTTACGGCGGGCGGCCCGGCGTCGACGAGGAACTCGAAATCCTCGCTGAGGTCATTCCCATCGCGAAGGGGATGTACAGCCAGTACAAGAATTCCGCCGACCGGCTGACTCTGAAGAAGACCGATCCGCGCGCGACCGGCTTCACGATCGACACGCCCGTTCCCTACCGTCTCGCCGATCTCCTCACGCTCATTGACGAGCGAATGGGCAAGCTCGAAAACCGCTCGTCGCGGATGATCTATCACCGTCTGATGATTCGCATCGAGACGGTGCGGAACGATCCGCGCTACGCCTTCATGTTCGAAAACGCCAATGTCGGCGGCGACACGATGGCGGAAGTGCTGGGGCAATTGTTCCGTCTGCCGGCCAACGGCAAGCCGATGACCATCATGCAGCTCGCCGGCTTCCCGGCGGAGGTGGTCGACTCGGTCGTATCGGTGCTGTGCCGCATGGCCTTCGATTTCGGCCTGTGGAGCGACGGCGCCGTGCCGCTGCTGTTCGTCTGCGAAGAGGCGCATCGCTACGCCTCGGCCGACCGCTCGATCGGCTTCGGCCCAACGCGACGCGCCATCTCCCGCATTGCCAAGGAGGGGCGCAAATACGGCGTCTATCTGTGTCTCGTGACACAACGCCCGGCGGAGCTCGACGCCACGATCCTTTCGCAGTGCTCGACTCTCTTTGCCATGCGCATGGCGAACGAGCGGGACCAGACGATCGTGCGCTCGGCGGTTTCGGATGCGGCCGCCAATCTCATCGCCTTCGTGCCGTCGCTTGGCACGCGCGAGGTCATCGCCTTCGGCGAAGGCGTCGCGCTGCCCACGCGACTCAAGTTCCGCAAGCTTGCCGAAGACCTCCTTCCGCGCAGCGAGGCACTGGGCGGCGCCCGTTTCGATGCGAACCGCGCCGACCTCGGATTCATCGATTCGGTGATCGAGCGCTGGCGCGGCGCCACGATGAGCTTCAAACAGCGGCCCGAGGAAAGCGGACAGGAGCTCGAGACCGTTTCCCGCGAAGAGTTCATGCCCCTGCAGCCCGCGCCGGCGCTCGATCCCAATCGCTTCCGCATCCTCAAGAAAGTCGCGGAAACCCGCACCGCTCCCGATCCGCTCAAGGCGCCGCCGCGCCCTCTGAAATAGCGTTCCGCGTAGCCTGAACCGTTCGGCGGCGCCGCCGCAATGCGACGACGGGCCGGGTCGCATTGCGGAAATTCCCCTCTCTCCTTCGCCGAATCGATTCGGCCGCGTCCGCATCGGGGCACGGTTTTGCCACACTCTGCCTCTAGCCAAAGGGACAACACGGGGGGAATGGTTCGCGCTAAGCCGGCGTTAACCCTTCCCGACAAGACTGTTCTGGTCATGAGTTCCGCGGCCGTCCGGCCGTGGGGGGAAACAGTTTCGCGACGGCCTCACGGAACCACCTCGTGCCTTGTAGTCCCGCGCGCCACAAGTCGCTCACCGCACGCTCATGGCGCCCCGCGCGATGTGCCGGTCTCGTCGCTCTTCTGCTGCTGCTGACGACTGAAGGACTGCAGAACGCCGCAGCCGACGGGGAAACGCGCACGCTCCGTTTCCACCATACGCATACGGGCGAGGACATCACCATCACCTACAAGAAGAACGGCCGCTACGACGAGGCCGCGCTCGAAAAGCTCAATCGCTTCCTGCGCGACTGGCGCAACGATGCGCAGACCAAGATGGACCCGCGCCTGTTCGACGTCGTGTGGGAGGTCTATCAGGACGTCGACGGCAAACAGCCGATCCAGATCATTTCCGCCTACCGTTCGCCCGAAACGAACGCCATGCTGCGCCGACGCAGCCGCGGCGTCGCCAAGTTCAGCCAGCACATGCTCGGCAAGGCCATGGATTTCAACATTCCGGGCGTGCCGCTCGAGGACATCCGCATCGCGGGTCTGCGGCTGCAGCGCGGGGGCGTCGGCTTCTATCCCAGTTCAGGCTCGCCCTTCGTTCACCTCGACATCGGCAGCGTGCGCCATTGGCCGCGCATGACCCACGACCAGCTTGTGCGCGTCTTCCCCAATGGTCGCACGGTGCACATCCCGTCCGACGGCAAACCCCTGCCCGGCTACGCGCTCGCACTTGCCGACATTCAGCGGCGCGGATCGAGCCCGCCCTCGGAGGTCTCCGTCGCCGCCGCCCGCGAAGCGGGCGTTCCGGTCGAATCCGGCGGCAAGCGCAGCCTGTTCGCGCGGCTGTTCGGGTTCGGCGGCGACGAAGAGGATGACGACCTGACGCGGAGCGGCAGCCGCACATTGGTCAAGACCGAGAAGGTCGAATCCGCGAACGCCACGCCATCCACCAAGCGACTGGCTTCCGCCGTACCGCTGCCGCGCGCACGGCCGTCCGCCGCGGCCGAGCCCTTGGTCGCCGCCGTTTCGAAACCGAAACCGGCGAGCAGCCCGCGTACGGCCGCCGAGATCGTCGAGGCTCGCGGGCTGTGGCACGCCTCTGAGATGCTGGCGGCGATATCCGAACCGCCTCCGCGCTGGGAGCCCTGGAGCCTGCTGCGCAGCCGCGCGGCCCGGCGTCAACAGCCGCAGCAGCCGGCCGTCGTCGTGAAGGGGACCACTACGGTCGTGGCCAAGAGCACGGCCTCCGCGCGCCGAGAGGCCGCCGCCGCAATCGCGACCGCCGGCACCGACATCACCGGAAGCCTGCCACTGTGGCTCGGCGGCGCGCCACCCGGCGCGAATGTCTTTGCCTATGCCGCAGAGCCGCCGGCCGAGGACGCCGCGCCGGCTGCCCCGATGGGCACTTTCGAGCCGGTACGGCCTCACCAGGCCAAGCGCGAGCCCGCCGCGCGCAACGCTCGCCCGCTCGCTGCGAACCGCCCGCTGAGCACCGATCCGTGGCTGCGCGCCATGATCGCGGCCGGCAGCATTCATTCCACCATCGCGGTGACGGTGATCGGTGTGCCGGACTACCGAGCCATCGCGCCGCTGCTGCGCAAGCCCCGTTTCTCGGTCCTGAACGCCTTCTCGCTTTCCGACGCCGCGCCGTTCGATCTCGACCCGCGACGCTTCCGAGGCGCGGCCGTCAGCTTCGTGCCCGTCATGACATTCCCGACGGTTACGGCCGAGCTGCTGCGCTGAGCGAGAACGGTCGCACGCGTCAGCTTAAGGCGCGGCAGTTTGCCAGAGTAAGTCAGGAAAAGTCGTCGGGCGCGAGCACGATCGGCGTTCCGTGCGGCGTGCGCGCCGCCGCCCGCTGCCAGGCCCGCGCATGCCGCGCGATGGCACCCGCATCGGCCACGCCCTTTTCCGCCAGAATAGCTTCGAGAGCGGCGAGCCAGTGCCGATAATAGGTATCGCCGCGGTCGGGATCGCCGGCCGCCTGCGCGCGCTTGATTTCGGCGGCAAGGCGCGCAACCCATTCCTTCCAGGTGAACAGGCCGCGCGCGTGCAGCGCCACGGCCATCGCGAAAGCCTGTGCCTCCCAGGGCTCGCGGACGACCGGTCCCTCGGCATCGCGCGGAATCGCCGGCAGCTCGGCGAGCGCGCGAGCGGCCGCATTCGGGGCGGCAGACACGGGTTCAGGCGGGTTCAAGGTAAGGCTCGAAGGCGTCGATGGAGATCTTCACGGTGGGGTCGGCACCCTCGCCCCACAGGTCCGCCGCGTCGAAGCGCACGGTGTAGAGCCATTGCGGGTTATCGCCTTGTCCGAGCGCCGCCGAGTCCGGGAACACGTGACAGCCGTGGATCAGTTCGACGATGCCCGCATGTCCGCGCACATAGCGCGGCAGCCGCGTATGCGTTGGCGGATGGATGTTCTTGGCGCGCACGCGATCCCCGATGGCAAAGCGGGCTGGCCGCGGCGCCGGTCGCGAAAAACTGCCGCGGGTGAGAACGCGATCGATCGTCTCGGGCGTGAGCTTTCGCGGCAGCGGCTTGCCGGGGACGAGCGCACGGCCGGCGGCGAGTTCCTCGCGCGTGACGAGGCCGCGCTCGATGAGCATGTCCTCCATGCCGAGCTCCCATTTTCTGTAGTAGGAGCTGGAAAGGTAAACGTCGGGCCGAAGATTTTCGCGCGAAGCGCGTGACATATCGATGTTCCACGCGCCGGCCGCCCCCATGGCGCGCATCAGCGCCATCACGCGCGCCTCCCACTCGGCATGAAAGGTGGGCTCGTTGGGCTCCGGCTCGACCCTGCCGAAGCCGTCCATGCCGCCCATGTCGTGAACGCCGTTCATACTATGCCTCCCGGTCGCGCCGGCCGCACTGGCCGCGCCGAGCAGACCCGTCGCGACCGCGCATTCGTTTCGACGTGTCTACGAAATCAGATCCCCCGGCTGCTTGGGAAAGCCCGTGCCGATCATGGAATCCCGGGTGACGAGTGCCGCGAGACGCTCTTCGCTCCAGCCCTCGGTGCCCGCCGGGCGCATCGGCAGGACGATGTAGCGGGTCTCGGCCGTCGAATCCCAAACGCGAATTTCGGTCTCGGGAGGAAGCGTGACGCCAAAATCGGCCAGGACGCCACGTGGGTCCTTCACCGCGCGCGAACGGTAGGGCGCCGACTTGTACCAGACCGGCGGCAAGCCCAGCACCTCCCACGGATAGCAGGAGCACAGGGTGCAGACGACCATGTTGTGGCGCCGCGGCGTGTTCTCTACCGCGACGAGATGATCGCCGACCCGGCTCACATAGCCGAGCGAGCCGACGGCTTCCGTCGCGTTCGCAAGAAGCCGCTTCTTGAATTCCGGATCGGTCCAAGCTTTCGCGACGACCCGTGCGCCGTTGCGAGGGCCGATCTTGGTCTCGTAAGCGTCGATGATCAGATCGAGGGCCGCCGGATCGACATAGCCCTTTTCGGTCAGAATGGTCTCGAGCGCCCGCACGCGCGCCTGCATCTCCGAAAGCTCTGAGCCGTGCTCGTGCGCCGGGGCGTGGTGATGATCGTGATCCTGTGGCATGACGCTCTTATAGCAGGAAGGGGACGGTCGATGAAGGCTGCGGAACTGTTCGATCTGACGGGCCAGGTGGCCTTGGTGACGGGCGCCTCGAGCGGGCTCGGGCTGCGATTTGCCGAAGTGCTCGCCGCAAACGGCGCCGCGGTGGCGCTGGTGGCCCGGCGCGCCGAGCGTCTCGCCAAGCTCAGGGCGCGGATCGAGGCCGCCGGCGGGCGAGCCTTGGCGATCGAGGCCGATGTCACCGACGCCGTGGCAACCCGGCGCGCCTTCGACACGGCCGAGCAGGCGTTCGGCCCGGTCACCGTGCTGGTCAACAACGCCGGTGTCGCGCACGCCAACCGCGCCGTCGACATGTCCGCCGCGGAATGGCGGCGCGTACTGGAAACCAATCTCGATGCGGCCTTCGCTTGGGCGCAGGAGGCCGCGCGGCGCATGCTGTCCGCCGGCAAACGCGGCTCGATCATCAATATCGCCTCCGTCCTCGGCGTCGGGGTGCAGAAGGGCACGATCGCCTATGCGGTTTCGAAGGCGGGCGTGATCCAGCTCACGCGCGCGCTCGCGCTTGAACTCGCATTCAAAGGGGTGCGGGTCAACGCGATCGCGCCCGGCTGGATCGTGACCGAAATCAACCGGGACTATCTGGAAAGCGAGAAGGGCCGCGCGATGATTCGCGACATCCCGGCGGGCCGTTTCGGAGAGGAGCGCGACCTCGACGGCGCGCTCCTGCTGCTCGCCTCCGATGCCGGCCGTTACATGAACGGCACCACCGTCTTCGTCGACGGAGGGATCGTCACGGTGCTGGCCGGTTGAGCCTGGTCTCACCAGCGACGAGAACGCCAGCGGCTATGCCAATAATGCCGCGAGCGCCAACGGGTGTGCCAAGAGCGCCGCGACTGCCAGCGGCGATGCCAATAATGGCGATGACGCCAGGCACGATGGGATCGCCAGCGACGGTGCCGCACGTCCTGAACCCCGTCCACTTGCTGTGCCGCTGGTTTCAATCCGGCCAAGGCGCCGGGCATGGCCGCATTCGCGCCACTCGTCGCTCCGAATGTCACGGCTGCGGCGGCGAGGCCGGCAAGCAAAATTTTGCGCATGCGAAATCTCTCCCGAATTGGCGGCCGGCGCAGCCGGCCCCCGTTCTGCGAACGAACGCCAACGCGGTCGCGGCGGGCTTTGATCCGCGACCTTGCCAAACTTTAAGAATCGGGACACCGCCGCCGCCCGGGCGGTATTTGCATCCGGACAGACCCTCTCGACCTTCCGTCCGGCGTGACCGGATGGCGCCCTCGCCGCTGGGACGGTCAATCCAACGCGAGCGAGATGACCACGGCCGTCGGCTCCGGCTCCTGCGGGATCAAGCTTGTCCGGTTGGCGTCGGTCCAGCGCGCAATGTTGATGACCTGCGCGGACTCGGCTCCTGAGTCGTCCGTCGGCTCGACGATGTTCAGGCCGCGAACGTCGAGAAAAAACGTATGATCGCCGAACAGGTCCGCGAGTTGCGAGACGACCGGATGATCTTCGGGGATCGCTCTTGCTTCGAACTGGCTCAGGGTGCGTTCGACCTGGCGGGAATTGAGCTTCATCGCAGGTTCCTTTCCGGGTTGGCGTTGGGCCCCCATTGCCCCTGCGGCTCCTCCCACCTCGGCGTGGTCCTTGCGCGGCTCCGCTGCTTGGGCAGTTAAGGCCGCAACTCCGGCGGATCAAGCCGGCAAATCCGGTGAAATTCGCAATTTTCACCACGGGCGGACCACGTTAACGTTGTAAATGTCCGGAGGAACTTCCACCTTGCCCGCACCTTTGCATCTCGTCGTTCCGCAGCATGCGATGCAGCCCGAAGGGCTCGGCGTCTACGAGGGCCGCGCCCGTGGCCTTAGCCGCATCGCTTTGCTCGACCGCGCCACCGGCTCCGTGCATGTGGGCTACGCCATGAATACGCTTGCTCCCGGTGGTGAGATCGAGCGGTGCCTTCACGCTTACGAGAAAGCGATCTACGTGATCGAGGGTGCGCTCGAGCTCGAGCGCGACGGCTATCTTTTTGCGCTTCCTGCCGGCGGCTATGCGCTCGTCTCGACGGCGCTTCCGCACGCGCTGCGCAATGCCGGCGGCACGCCGGCACGCTGGGTCGAGGTCTGCGCCCCGCAGCCGAAGCCGGCGGACGGATGGCAGGATACGTTCTTTCTCGGTCCGGCGGACTGGCGCGGCGCGCAGGAGGGGCCGCCGCTCGGCGATCCGCGCGCGAGGCTTATCGGCCGCTCCGAGGGGACCATGCCGCCGGGTGCCGACATGCACGGCGACCTTCGCGGCTTCTCTATCAAACACTTCCTCAACGCGGAGGCCGGCGCCGTGCATCTGACGATGTTCACGGTCGAGTTCGCGCATGGCGGCCTGTGCAACCACCATGACCATCCCTTCGAAGAAGCCTATCTGATCCTCGACGGATCGGTCGACGTCGTTTTCGATGGCCGCCGCTATACGCTCGCACGCGGCGATTTTGCCTGGACCGGCGTGGGCTCGCGGCACGCCTTCTTTCCGGCCGAGGGGCGTCCGGTCCGCTGGCTCGAAATCCAGGCGCCGCAGCCGCCGGTGCAGAACGGCATCCGCTGGCATGCCCGGTGGGAGGAATTGGCGCGCAGCATCATCGCGCGCACAAAACGCCGCGCCGCCGAATGACGGCGGCACGCACCGCGAGGGAGAGTCATGGCTGACACGATCGTCTTTCCCGGCACCGTCGAATGGTCCGGCGAAAATCCCGGCATTTCTCTGAAAGAATCGCCGGACGGGCCTTTCGTTTCACTTGCGAGCTTTTTCCGCGTGGTGCTTTCGCCCCACGGGCGCGGGCACGCGCTTGTGCTCGCGCAATCGCCGCAGGAGACGAACCCACCGGCCGAGCGCGCAAATATTGTTCTCACCGACAACGAACCGCTGGCGCGCTATCTCGTGGAGAATTTCGTCGCGCATTTCGGGGCTTGGAAAGGCCTTCCCGGCCTCGCCGGCCTGCAATATCGCAAGCTCGACACGGTTGCGGCGGCGGGCGATCCGCGCTCCCGCTACAGCGAGACCGTGACCGCAGGCGGGCTTACCGTGACGCTTGCCTGGAGCGGCCTCGGCGAGCCGTTCTGCTTCGCCCTACCGCCCGACAAATCGGCGACCGGCCGGCACACGATGCCGAGCCTTTTCATCGGCTGCGAGGAGGCGAGCATCACGGTCAACGGCCGCCGCCTGCCGGGCAAGCCGGTTCCCCGCGAGATCGCCGGCCATCGGATTACCACCGCGATGCTCGCCTTTTCGGAGACGTGGCTGCGGGCGTGACCGAGCGCAGCCACGCGCCGCGACAGCCGCCCGTGTCCGGTTAGCTAGAACCCGTATTCGCTGGCAGCCGAGCTCGTGGCAATGGCGCGTGTTGCGCGCAGGAGGCAGAGCTGGTTGGTGCCGTCCGAGTGCAAAAAACTCGAGGCGTCGCGCAGATATTTCTCGACCGGGTGCTCGTACATGATCGAGGCCCCGCCGAGCACTTCGCCGGCAAGCTTGCAGCACTCGAAGGCGACTTCCGACGCCATCACCTTCGTGAACAGGCCGACGATGCGTGCCTGCGGGTCCTTGCGGTCGGCAAGCCAGGCGGCGCGCCAGATCTGCTGGCGCGCGGCATCGAGCTTCATGGCCATCTGCCCGAGCATCAGGGCCACCGCCTGCTGCTCCACGATCGGCCGGCCGCCCTGCACGCGCGTCTTCGCGTAGGCGAGCGCGTATTCGTAGGCGGCGCGGCCGACGCCGAGAACGGTGGCCGCCGCCTCCGCCTTGCTGCCGGGCATGTATTTCGACCGCAGCTCCGCCAGCATGCCCTCGCCAACGAGCAGGTTCTCCGCCGGCACACGGCAGTTTTCGAGATGGAAGGTGCCGTTTGTGGCGAGCCTCTGGCTGCTCTTCTCATGGAAGAACCCGACGCGGAAGCCCGGCATGTCGGGCGTCACGACGAACAGAGCGCCGCTTTCGGAGAGCTTCTTCTTGGGATCGAGCCGCGCGGCGATGAAATAAATCTTCGCCATGCAGCCGTTTGAGACGTAGCGTTTCGTGCCGTTGAGGATGAAGCTGTCCCCGTCGCGCACGGCCGTGGTGCAAAAATCAATATCCGGCTCGTCGTAATAGCCCTGATGGTCGGACCCGACGCCGGGCTCGGTAAAGCCGAGCGCGGTGACCGCGACCGGATCGTCCACGAACATCGGGATGAAGCGCTTGCGCTGGTCGGGCGTCATCGCCTCGGTGAAGAGATGCGCGAATTTCCAACATTGGTCGAGAATGACCGCGAAGCCGAGATCGCCGACCGCAAGCTCCTCGCCGACGATGCACAGGGTCAGAATGTCGCAGCCTCCACCGCCATAATCCTTGGGGATGCCGAGGGTTCGCAGGCCGCGCCTGTCGGCCTCGCGAATCCAGTCCCATGGGATGCGCTCTTCCGCGGTCGCGAGCCTGTCGCGGCGCATCACGTCGGGCTTGACGACGTCTTCCACGAATTGACGCGCGGCGTCGCGCCAGCGGATTTGCTCCTTCGTCAACGAGAAGTCCATGCGCGTTTTCCTCCCATGGGACCGGCTCTCTTGCCGGCTTCCGCTTGGAACGTTACCGCGGGCTTGAAGCGTCAGCAATGCTGACCTACCATCGTGACGGCTGCCGTTGCGCTCCCCATATGGATGTCTTGCGGGGGCGGCGATTCTTGGGGACGCTTGCGCGCCTCGGCCCTGCGCGCCCATGAGGCCCACGCGGATGACCAGCAACCGCATCACCCTCGACGACAAATACGATCTTGAAAAGACGCGGGTGTTCGTCACCGGCTACCAGGCGATCATCCGCGCCTGCCTGATGCAGAAGGAGCGTGACCGCCGCGCGGGGCTCAACACCGCCGGCTACGTCACCGGCTATCGCGGCTCGCCGCTCGGCGGGCTCGATCAGCAATTCATGCGGGCGGCGAAGGTGCTCGCACCCGCCGACGTCATCTTTCAGCCCGGCATCAACGAGGACCTTGCCGCGACCGCGCTGTGGGGCACGCAGCAGGCGGAATTGCGGGGAGAGGGCAAGTACGACGGCGTCTTCGGCATCTGGTATGGCAAGGGACCGGGCGTCGACCGCAGCGGCGACGTGTTCCGCCACGCCAATTTCGCCGGCACCTCGAAACACGGCGGCGTCATCGCACTGATGGGGGACGACCACACGGCCGAGTCGTCCACGACAGCGCATCAGTCGGAATTCCACTTCGTCGACGTGATGATGCCCATCTTCAATCCCGCCGGCGTGCAGGAGATCGTGGATTACGGCCTCTACGGCTGGGCGCTGTCGCGCTATGCGGGCGTGTGGGTCGGCCTCAAGTGCATGCATGACACGGTGGAGTCGAGCGCGGTCATCGACGGCGCGCTCGATCGCGTGACGATCGTCGTTCCGCCGGACGGGTTCGACCTTGGCGACGGCCGGCGGTTCTTCATGCCGGAGGGAGGGCTCAACATCCGCCTCGTCGACGGCATCCTCGACATGGAGGCGCGGCTGCACGACTACAAGCGCGACGCGATCCTCGCCTTCGTGCGCGCAAACCGTCTCAACCGCTGGATCACGAGCGGCGGGGCCGCCCCCAAAGTCGGCGTTATCACCACCGGCAAGAGCTATCTCGACGTGCGCCAGGCGCTCGACGAGCTCGGCATCGACGAGGTGCGCGCCAATTCCCTCGGCTTGCGGCTCTTCAAGGTGGCCTGCCCGTGGCCGCTTTCCCGCGCCGAGCTCAAGGAATTCGCCGAAGGACTCGATCTCATCATCGTCGTCGAGGAGAAACGCTCGCTCATCGAAGTCCAGGTGCGCGAGGAGCTTTACGGCTCCGCCAACCAGCCCGTCTGCATCGGTAAGAAGGACGAGCACGGCAACTGGCTGTTTCCGGTCAAGGGCGCGCTCGACTCGAACGAGGTCGCGATCGCGATCGGCGAGCGGCTGCTGCGCTACGGGTATGACGAGGCGCTTGCGGCCGAAGTCACACGGCTCAAGCGCGCGCAGGAGGTGCTGACCAAATCGGAGGACGTCGCGGTCCGCACGCCCTACTTCTGCTCGGGCTGCCCGCACAACACCTCGACGGTCGTGCCGGAAGGCATGCGCGCCTATGCGGGAATTGGCTGCCACTACATGGCCCAATGGATGGACCGCAGCACGCTCGGCTACACGCAAATGGGCGGCGAAGGTGCGAACTGGATCGGCGAAGCGCCGTTCTCGAAACGCCGCCATGTCTTCCAGAATCTCGGCGACGGTACCTACAACCATTCCGGCTATATGGCGATCCGCGCCGCGGCGGCGGCGGGCGTCAACGTCACCTACAAGATCCTGTACAACGACGCCGTGGCGATGACGGGCGGCCAACGCAACGACGGCGGCCTGACCGTTCCGCAGATCGCCCGCCAGGTCGCCGCCGAAGGCGCAAAGCAGATCCGCGTCGTCACCGACGAGCCCTGGAAATATCCGAAGGACACAGACTGGCCCCCCGGTGTCACGATCCATCACCGCGACGAGCTGATGGAGGTCCAGCGGGCACTCGCGGAAGTACCCGGCCTCACCGTCCTCATTTACGATCAGACCTGCGCGGCCGAGAAGCGACGCCGCCGCAAACGCGGCCAGTTTCCCGATCCGCTCAAGCGGGTGATCATCAACGACCTCGTCTGCGAGGGCTGCGGCGACTGCGGCGTGAAGTCGAACTGCGTTTCGGTGCAGCCGCTGGAAACCGAATTCGGCCGCAAGCGCCGCATCGACCAGTCGAGCTGCAACAAGGACTATTCCTGTCTCAAGGGCTTCTGCCCTTCCTTCGTCACGGTCTACGGCGCGGAGCTGAAGAAGGGCGAGGCGATCGGCGTCGATCCGCTGACGATGGCGGCGCGCCCTCCCCGGAACGGAAAGAGCCGGACCTTCGAAGAAGACCCGGAAACGCAGGCGGTCGCCGACCCCAGCCCTTCCGCTTCGCAATCCGCCTCGCCTGTGCAGGGAGCGGAAGGGACGCTTCTGCCTCTGCCGGCGTTGCCGCGCATCGGCCGAACCTACAACATCATCGTCACGGGAATTGGCGGCACCGGCATCGTCACCATCGGCGGGGTGCTCGGCATGGCCGCGCATCTCGAAGGCAAGGGTGTCGGAATCATCGACATGGCGGGGCTCGCACAGAAGGGCGGCGCGGTCTACAGCCATATCCGCCTCGCGGAGCGGCCCGAGGACATCCATGCGATCCGCGTGAGCGCGGGCGCGGCCGATCTCGTGCTCGGCGGCGACATCGTGGTGGTGGGCAACCGCAAGGTTCTCTCCGCGGTCAAGACCGGCGCGACGCGGATGGTGGTGAACACAGCCGAAATTCTGCCCGGCGATTTCACCCGCAATGCGGACTTTTCGCTGCCGCGCGAGCGGCTCAAACGAGCGATCGCCGGGGCCGCCGGAGCCGAGCGCGTCGACTTCGTCGACGCCACGCGGCTCGCGACCGCGCTCACCGGCCACGCCATTGCGACCAACATTTTCCTGCTCGGCTACGCCTATCAGCGCGGCGCAATTCCGCTCTCCGCCGAAGCCATCGAAGAGGCGATCGCCCTCAATGGCGAGGCGATCGAGATGAATATCGCCGCCTTCCGCTGGGGCCGCCGCACCGCGGTCGATGCGCAGGCGGTGGAGACGCTGGTGAAGGCAGCGGACCGCGAAGCCGCGCCGGCCGATTCGCTTCGCCTGTCGACCTCGCTCGACGACGTCGTCGCGCGGCGCGTAACCTATCTCACGACCTATCAGAACCGCCGCTATGCCCGCCGCTATCGCAGGCGCGTCGAAGCCGTGCGCCGGGCGGAAGCCGCCAAGACGCCGGGCGAGACCGCCCTCACCGAGGCCGTGGCGCGCTACCTGTTCAAGCTCATGGCCTACAAGGACGAATACGAGGTCGCCCGCCTGCTCTCCGACCCGGCCTTCGTGGCGAGCGCCAAATCACGGTTTGCGGGCGACAATTTGCGACTTGCGTTCAACCTCGCGCCTCCGCTGCTTGCGAAAATCGACAAGCGCACCGGCGAGCCGGCCAAGATCGAATATAGCGAGCGCATGCTGCCCGTGTTCCGAATGCTCGCGAAGTTCAAGTTCCTGCGCGGGACGCCGTTCGACCCGTTCGGCCGCAGCGAAGAGCGGCGGACCGAACGGCGGCTCATTCGCGATTACGGGAAATTGCTCGGCGAGCTGACCGAAAAGCTGACGCCCGACAATCATCATCTCGCCGTGGCGCTCGCGAGCATCCCCGAGAAAATCCGCGGCTATGGTCACGTGAAGATGCGCCACCTCAAGGCCGCAAAGGCCGAGGAGGCGGCGCTTCTCGAGCAGTTCCGGGCGCCCCCGGCGCCGCTGCTCAGAGCCGCGGAATAAGGCCCGCAAAGGCGCACGCCCGTCGGATTCCGGCCGACGGCCTCGGGAAGAGATCGAATGAAGCGAACAGGGCGCCCGCAGGCTCAGCGCGAGACGCCATGGGGGTTGAACGTTATGCCCGGCGGATGCTTGGCGAAATAGGCCTTGTCGTCCTCGGTCATGCCGCGTTCGGGGTGGCCGCGCCAACCAATGTGGCGGGTCGCCATGTCGTCACCGTATCGCACCCGAAACAGCAGCGTCCGCTGCGGGCCATTCTCGAATTCGTGCAGTTCGCCGCGCGGGTGAACCACGAACGAGCCCGGAATGACGTTCACCTCCTGGGTCGGGGTGTACATCTTTCCCCCGCCCGAGAAGCAGAAATAGATTTCGGTCGCGTTCGGATGGCAATGGTAGGGGCTGACCTGCCCCGGCTCCCAGCACGCCACCGTGAAGTCGCCGCCGCCTTCTTTCCCGAGAATTTTCTCGATGTGCTTTTTCGGGTCCCACTGCTGTTCCTTTTCCAGATTGAAGACGTGCATGCGCTTTTCTCCTTGCTGCGCCTCCGGCCCCCGCAGGCCCGAGGGGCGCAAACTCTAGGTCGCCGCGGCCAAAACGCAATCGGCTCCGCGCGGCAAAAGCGCGCTTTGCCCTTGGTTGAAGCCGCATGGGCTTGACCGCATTGCGGGCCGCATTGTCTTATCGTCGCAAAGACCGCCGACCAGACGGCGGCACCATTTCGGAGGGCGCGCCGCGGCAAGCGGCGCAGGCAGGGAGGACAGGCGCCGTGGCGACCGAAGCGCGCGGGCGCGATGACACATTTCCCAAGCTCCTTGTGCGTAACGCCGCAATCCGCGGCGCGCGGCCGGCCATCCGGCACAAGGACCTCGGCATCTGGCAGACCTGGACCTGGAGCCAGGTGCTGGACGAGGTCCGCGCCTTCGCGCTGGGCCTTGATCGCCTGGGGCTCAAGCGGGGGGATACGCTCGCCGTCATCGGCAACAATCGGCCGCGGCTCTATTGGTCGATGGCCGCCGCCCAGGCCCTCGGCGCCGTCCCGGTGCCGATTTATGCCGACTCGGTCGCCGAGGAGATGGCCTATGTGCTCGAACATGCCGAAGTGACGATCGCCGCCGTCGAGGACCAGGAGCAGGTCGACAAGCTGCTCTCCATCTCGGATCGCCTGCCGCGGCTGACGCATGTGATCTACGACGAGCAGCGCGGCCTGCGCGACTACGATCACAGTCGGCTGAAGGCTTTCGCGGACGTGCAGGCAATGGGCCGGGCACGCCTTGCTAACGAGCCCGATGCCGCTGCCTTCTGGGAACGGAGCGTCGCCGCCGGCAAGGGCGAGGACCTCGCCATCATCCTTTACACTTCGGGCACGACCGGCCGCCCGAAGGGGGTGATGCTCACGCAGGAGAACGTCATCGTCTCAGCCCGCAACGGCAACGCTTTCGACAATCTGACCGAGAACGAAGAGGTGATCGCCTATCTGCCGCTCGCCTGGGTCGGCGACCACATCTTCTCCTATGCGCAGTCTTACACTGCGGGATATTGCGTGAACTGCCCGGAATCCCCGGAAACGGTCGTCGACGATCGCCGCGAGGTCGGTACGACCTACGCCTTCGCTCCTCCCCGCATCTACGAGAACCTCTTGACCCTCACCATGGTGCGAATGGAGGACGCAAGCCGCCTGAAGCGGCGCATGTTCCTTTTCTTCATCGATCACGCGCGCGCCTGGGGCGAGAAAATCCTCAACAAGGAAGCCGTGCCGTGGCATGCGCGCGCGCTCTATGCGCTCGGCGAGCTTCTCGTCTACGGCCCCCTCAAGAACCGCTTCGGCCTTTCGCGCATCCGCGTCGCCTATACGGCGGGGGAGGCCATCGGACCGGAGATCTTCCGCTTCTACCGCTCCCTCGGCATCAATCTCAAGCAGCTCTACGGACAGACGGAAGCCTCCGTCTACATTACCGCGCAGCCGGACGGCGAAATTTATGCCGACACCGTTGGCAAGCCGAACATCGACGTCGAAGTGAAGGTCGCCGAGTCCGGCGAAGTGCTCTTCCGCTCGCCCGGCGTGTTCGCCGGATACTACAAGGACCCCGAGAAGACGGCGGAAGTGAAGACGTCCGACGGCTGGGTGCGTACCGGGGATGCAGGCTTCTTCGAGCCCAAGACCGGACATCTCAAGATTATCGATCGCGCCAAGGATGTCGGGCGCCTCAACGACGGCACGCTGTTTGCGCCGAAATACATCGAGAACAAGCTGAAGTTCTACCCGAACATCAAGGAGGCGGTGGCGCTGGGCCACGGCCGCGACTTCGTCTGCGCAATGCTCAATATCGATCTCACGGCGGTGGGAAGCTGGGCCGAGCGCAACAACGTGGTCTACGGCTCGTACCAGGAGCTCGCCGGCCACCCCCTCGTCTACGACATGATCGCCGGGCACGTGGCGGAGGTGAACCGCTCGCTCGCCGAGGAGGGCGTGATGACCGGCGCCCAGATCCGCCGGTTCCTGATCCTCCACAAGGAGCTCGATGCCGACGACGGCGAGTTGACCCGCACGATGAAGGTGCGGCGCGGGCTGATCGCCGAGCGCTACGCCCCGCTCGTCGCCGCGCTCTATGGCGGAGCGCATGAACTCGACGTCGCGACGGAGGTGACCTTCGAGGACGGCCGCAAGGGGACGCTCAAGGCGCGCGTGAAGATCCGCGACGCGGAAGTCGCATGCGCACCCGCTGCGCCGAGGCTGGAGGCTGCAGAGTGATGACGCGTTGCAGCGCCTCGCCTCACCCGTCTTGTCCCGCACCAACGAGCGCCGGCGCCCTTCGCAGCGGAGCCGGGACATGAGAGCGCGCTCGGAAGCCGAGGCCAAGGCGACCGAAGTTCTGCTTTCGGTCGAGCAGGTCACGCTCAAATTCGGCGGCATCACCGCGATCAACGACGTCTCATTCGACATCCGGCGCGGGGAAATCCGCGCCATCATTGGACCGAACGGCGCCGGGAAGACGTCGATGCTCAACGTCATCAACGGTTTCTATACGCCGCAAAGCGGGCGCATCACTTTTCGCGGCGAGACACGGAGCAAGATGCGGCCCTACGAAGCCGCGCGCGGCGGCATTGCCCGCACCTTCCAGAACGTCGCGCTGTTCAAGGGCATGACCGCACTCGACAACATCATGGCGGGGCGCTCGTTGAAAATGCGTCGCGGCCTCTTCTGGCAGCTCATCCGTCACGGTCCGGCGCTCGCGGAGGACGTCGAGCACCGCCGCAAGGTTGAAGAAATCATCGATTTTTTGGAGATCGCGCATATCCGCCGCGTTCAAGTCGGGCGCCTGCCCTATGGCCTGCAGAAGCGCGTCGAGCTCGGCCGCGCACTCGCCATGGAACCGGAGCTCTTGCTCCTCGACGAACCGATGGCCGGCATGAACCTCGAAGAGAAGGAGGACATGTCGCGCTTCATCGTCGACGTGAACCAGGAATTCGGGACCACGATCGCCCTCATCGAGCACGACATGGGCGTGGTGATGGACCTTTCCGACCGCGTCGTGGTCCTCGACTATGGCCGCAAGATCGCCGACGGCCCGCCCGACGCGGTCAAGCGCGACCCCGCGGTGATCGATGCCTATCTCGGCGTGGCGCATTGAAGGGCGCGGCGGACATGCGCGGGCGCACGGTGTTCCGAGGCGGTGAAGGGTAGCGGCATGGAGCTGCTCTACGCGACCTTCGTCGACCCGTTCGCGCAGATGATCGGCGCTCCGGACCTGCTCGTGCAGACGCTTTGGGAAGGCCTCGTCGGCGGCATGCTCTATGCGCTGATCGCCCTCGGTTTCGTGCTGATCTTCAAGGCGTCGGGCGTCTTCAACTTCGCCCAGGGCATCATGGTCGTGTTCGCCGCGCTGACGTTGATCGGCATCTACAAGCTGCTCACAAGCAACGGCGTCTCCAACGTCCACGCGGCCGCGATTCTCGCCCTTGCGCTGACGATCGGCGTTATGTTCGTGCTCGCGCTCGCCGTCGAGCGACTGGTGCTGCGGCCGCTGATCAATCAGCCGGACATCATCCTGTTCATGGCGACATTCGGTTTGACCTATTTCCTGATCGGCTTCGGGGAACTCGTGTTCGGCGGCGATCCGAAGATCATGATCACCGAAGAGCTTGGCCTGCCGAAGGGCGTCATCAACTATCAGACGCTCGGCGGCCTGATCAGCCTGCAGAAGCTCGACATTGCGGCCGCCGTCATCGCGTCGCTGATGGTAGCCGGTCTTGCCGTCTTCTTTTCGAAGACGCGCATCGGCCGCGCCTTGCGGGCGGTTGCCGACAGCCACAAGGCGGCGCTCTCCGTCGGCATTTCGCTCGAACAGATCTGGATCATCGTCTGGTTCGCCTCGGGGCTCGTTGCGCTTGTGACCGGCATCATGTGGGGTGCGCGCTCCGACGTCTCCTTCGCGCTCGAGGTCATCGCGCTCAAGGCGCTGCCGGTGCTGATTCTCGGCGGATTCACCTCGATCCCCGGCGCGATCGTCGGCGGGCTTATCATCGGCGTCGGTGAAAAGCTCGCCGAATTTTACTGGGGGCCGCTCATCGGCGGCGGGACCGACAGTTGGTTCGCCTATGTGTTGGCGCTCGTTTTCCTGCTGTTCTGGCCGCACGGCCTGTTCGGCGAAAAGATCATCGAGCGGGTGTGAGGGCAAGCGATGTTGTATCGCGAGGCGGGCCAGTTCAAAACGAGCTACACGGCCGATGCGGCCATCTTTCCGATCCGGCAGGACCGCGTCGGCCTCGGTGTCATCATTGCCGGCGCCTATCTGCTCGCGGCGACGCACAACGACTTCCTCCTCAACGCGGTGATGATCCCGTTCCTGATCTTCACCCTGGCGGCGATCGGGCTCAATCTCCTCACCGGCTACACCGGCTTGCTCTCGCTCGGCACCGGTGCCTTCATGGGCGTCGGCGCTTACGCCTGCTACAAGCTCACCACGCTCTTCCCGGACGTGAACATCATCGTCTGGGTGCTCGCCTCGGGGTTCTTCGCGGCGGCAGTCGGCGTGGTCTTCGGGCTGCCGTCGCTGCGCATCAAGGGCTTCTACCTCGCGATCGCGACGCTCGCCGCGCAGTTCTTTCTCGAATGGTGCTTCATCCGCGTGCCGTGGCTTTACAATTACAATGTCTCGGCGGCGATCGAGGTGCCGCGGCGCACCCTGTTCGGCATTCCCGTCACCGGCCCGACCGCCACTTCGGAAACCCGCTATCTGGTCGTGCTCACGATCGTCGTCGCGATGACCTGGTTCGCCTCGAACCTCGTCCATGGCCGCATCGGCCGCATGTGGATGGCGGTCAGGGACATGGATATCGCGGCGGAACTCATCGGCATCCGCCTGTTGCCGACGAAGCTGCTCGCCTTCGCGATCTCCTCCTTCTATTGCGGGGTTTCCGGCGCACTGATGGTGTTCCTGTGGTACGGCGGCGCCGAGTCGACGGTGTTCAACATCAATCAAAGCTTCAACATTCTATTCATGATCATCATCGGCGGGCTCGGCAGTCTGCTCGGCTCCTATCTCGGCGCCGCCCTGATCTACATTTTGCCGATCGCGCTGCGGCTTGTCCCGCCCGAACTCGGGCTCGAACTTCATGCCGCGACCGTCGAGCACCTGACATTCATGATCGTGGGAGGCCTCATCATCTTCTTCCTGATCGTCGAGCCGCACGGGCTCGCGCGGTTGTGGCAAATCACCAAACAGAAACTCAGGGTGTGGCCGTTTCCCTATTGATGTTGCAGACTGGCGTCCGTGTCCCGCGCCTCCGGGGACAGGATCGCCTTCAGGCCCTCGCTGGGGCCCATGCGAACCGGAGGAGATAAGACCGCGGGGACCGGCGGCCGAGCCGGCATGAAGAAGGGAGAAAACGCCATGACGATGAGACGCCAGATCTTCGGCGTTGCGCTGACAGCCATGCTGGCCGCAACGCCGTTGGCCGCGGCGAGCGCTCAGGACAGCATCTATGTGCCGCTCCTGACGTATCGGACTGGGCCGTTCGCGAATTCCGGCATACCGATCGCCAACGGCATGCACGACTACCTCACGATGCTCAACGAACGCGACGGCGGCATCGGAGGCGTGAAGCTCAATATCGAAGAATGCGAAACGGGCTATGACACCAAGAAGGGCGTCGAATGCTGGGAGGCGGTGAAGGGCAAGAACCCGGCCGTAGTGAACCCCTACTCCACCGGCATTACCCTCCAGCTCATCCCCAAGGCGGCGGTCGACAAGGTGCCGATCCTGTCCATGGCCTACGGCCTCTCGGCCTCGGCCGTCGGCGAGAAGTTCCCCTGGATCTTCAATCCACCGGCGACCTACTGGGACGGGCTCTCCATGATCTTTCGCTATATCGGTCAAAAGGAGGGCGGGCTCGAAAAGTTGAAGGGCAAGACCATCGGCTTCATCTTCCTGGAGAGCGGCTACGGCCGCGAGCCGCTGCCGCTCCTGCACCAGTTCGCGAAAGACTACGGCTTCACGGTGAAGGAGTACTCGGTCGCCGGCAAGGAGATGCAGGACCAGTCGGCGCAGTGGCTCGCCGTGCGGCGTGACCGGCCGGCCTGGATGATCATGTGGGGCTGGGGTGCCATGAACCCGACGGCGGTGAAACGCGCCTCCGAAAGCGGCTACCCGATGGATCACTTCATCGGCATCTGGTGGTCGGGCGGAGACGACGACGCCCGCGCCGGCGGGCAAGCCGCCAAGGGCTATCTCACCCTCAACTTCAACGGCCTCGGCGCCGATTACCCGACCCTCCAGGACATCAAGAAATACGTCGTCGACAAGGGTAAGAGCCAGGTCGAGAAGGACAAGTTCGCCGAAAATCTCTACAACCGCGGCGTGTACAATTCGGTGCTGGTGGCCGAGGCGATTCGCACCGCCCAAAAGGTCACCGGCAAGAAAACGGTGGTCGGCGAGGATGTGCGGCGCGGCTTCGAATCCTTGAAGATCACGGAGGCGCGCTGGAACGAACTCGGCCTGCCGAACTTCGCGGCGCCGATCGTCAATGTGAGCTGCACCGACCACAATGGTCACTCGGCCGCCTACATGCAGCAGTGGGACGGCACCAAATGGGTGCGGATCACCGACTGGATCGAGCCGATGAAGGACAAGGTGCGCCCGCTGCTCGAAGCGGCGGCGGACGACTACGTCCAGAAGAATACCGGCTGGCCGAAGCGGACCGAAAAGTGCGACCATTCGTCCTGAGCGCGTCGCGCGCGCCCCATCCCCGCCCGCGGGGATGGGGCGATCGGAGACGGATATGAGCGCCGCAACCCAGGCCGCCGGGGCGAGTCCCGCCGCAGCGGCAGAGGCGATTCTTTCGGTGAACAATATCGAGGTCGTGTACGACCACGTCATCCTCGTGCTCAAGGGCGTGTCGCTTTCGGTGCCGCATGGCGGCATCGTGGCGTTGCTCGGCGCCAACGGCGCCGGCAAGACCACCACGCTCAAAGCCATTTCCAATCTGCTCAAGGCGGAACGCGGCGAAGTAACCAAGGGCGCGATCGTCTTCGACGGCGCGCAGGTTGAGGCGCTTTCGCCCAACGAGCTTGTGCGACGCGGCTGCATCCAGGTGATGGAGGGGCGCGAGTGCTTCGGGCACCTGACGATCGAGGAAAACTTGTTGACCGGCGCCTTCACGCGGCGGGACGGGAATGCGGCGATCCGCGCCGATCTCGAGCGCATTTACGGCTACTTTCCCCGCTTGAAGGAGCGGCGCAATGCACTCGCAGGCTATACGTCGGGCGGCGAACAGCAGATGTGCGCGATCGGCCGCGCCCTGATGTCGCGGCCGAAACTCGTGCTGCTCGACGAGCCGTCGATGGGGCTTGCACCGCAGATCGTTGAGGAAATCTTCGCGATCGTGGAAACCCTCAACGAAAAGGAAGGCGTTTCCTTCCTGCTCGCCGAACAGAACACCAATATGGCGCTCAAATTCGCCCGCTACGGCTATATTCTCGAGAACGGCCGCGTGGTTCTCGACGGCGAGGCGCAGGCCTTGCGCGAGAACGAGGACGTGAGGGAATTCTATCTCGGGATCGCGCAGGGTCAGCGCAAGAGCTTCCGCGCCGTCAAGCACTACAAGCGCCGCAAGCGCTGGCTCGCGTGAGGAACGGGCGCGGCATTCGCGGATGAAAGACGAAACGGCAGGCCATGGCGGAGCATTATGACGCTCTCGAAACGCGCGCGCCGGAGGTCCGCGAGCGCGACTTGTTGGCGCGCCTTCCCGGAGCGGTCGCCCGCGCCATGCAGGCCCCCGGCTGGGCGCGGCATCTTGCCGGGATCGACCCCGCCGCGGTGACCTCCCGCGAGGGCCTCGCGCAGCTGCCGCTTCTGCGGAAAGCGGACCTGCCCCGGCTGCAGAAGGAGGACCCGCCCTTCGGCGGCTTCAATGTCACGCCGCCCGGCAAAGCGCGGCGGCTTTACATGTCACCCGGACCGATTTTCGAGCCGGAGGCCCATGGGCAAGATTTCGGGGGCGCGGCGCGGGCGCTCTTTGCCGCCGGTTTGCGGCCCGGCGACATCGTTCACAATTCCTTCTCACATCACCTCACGCCCGGCGCCTACATGCTGGAGGCCGGCGCCCACGCGCTCGGCTGCGCCATAATCCCGGGCGGGGTCGGCAACACAGAGGCCCAGCTCGAGGCCATCGCGCAACTTCGGCCGACCGCCTATGTCGGCACGCCGGACTTTCTCAAAATCCTGCTCGACAGGGCGGCGGAGACCGGCAAGGACGCCTCCTCGATCAAGCGCGGCCTTGTGTCCGGCGCCGCCCTACCCGCCTCTTTGCGCGCGGCGCTCGCCGCGCGCGGAGTGACCGTGCAGCAATGCTATGCGGTGGCGGAGACGGGAGTCATCGCCTACGAATCCGAGGCGCGCGACGGCATGATCGTCAACGAGGACCTCATCGTCGAAATCGTGCGACCGGGCACCGGCGACCGGGTCTCGGAAGGAGAGGTCGGCGAGGTCGTCGTCACGACCTTCAATGCGCATTACCCGATGATCCGCCTCGCGACCGGCGATCTGTCGGCGCTGATGCCCGGGCTCTCGCCGTGCGGGCGCACGAATATGCGACTCAGGGGGTGGCTCGGGCGCGCGGACCAGACGGCCAAGGTCAAGGGCATGTTCGTGCGACCCGAGCAGATCGCCGAGATCGCGCGGCGGCATCCGTCGGTCGGACGGCTTCGGCTCGTCGTCACCCGCGCCGCCGAACAGGATGCGATGATGCTACAGGCCGAAGCCGCCGACGGCGGCGAAGGCCTCGCCGAGGCGCTGGCGGAAACACTGCAGGCGGTGACCAAGGTGCGGGGTGCGGTCACGCTCGTCGCGCCCGGCAGCCTGCCCAACGACGGCAAGGTGATTGTCGACGAGCGCGGTGCGCCCTGAGCGGCCGGCGGTTCGTTTTCACCGCGCGACGAGGCGCCCCTCCACACCCGTGCGGATCGTGCCGAGCGCGCGGATATAGCTCATCACCTCGGTCGCAAGCAGCGGCGCATCGTTGTCGGGGGTGATGCGCTTGGCGTCCCGCAACATCGTGTAATCGTCGCCGCCGCGCGCGAGAAAATCGAGGACCGCAACGCGATAAATGCGCCGCGGATCGAGCGGCTTTCCTGCCACCTCCATCGTCAGTACGCGGCGGCCGGACGGACGCTTCACGTCATAGACGACCGTCATCCCCGACACTTGCGGGAAGCGCCCTGACGCAACCGGAAGATAGGCGAGCCCATTCTCGATTGCCTGCTTGAGCGCCTGCCCGGAAATCTCGATGACAACGACGCGGTTGTTGAACGGAAGCTCGGCGAGGATATCGCGCCGGGTGATCGCCGAACCGGCGCGATAGACGCGGTTCGCGCGCACACCGCCGCCGTTGATGATTGCGGCCTGCGCGCGCGTCTGCGCGCGCATGGCGTCGGCGAACAGGTTTCCGATCGCGGCCTCGCCCGTCCGCATCGCGGCGTTCCGGCTGTCGAGCTCGACTGCTGTCGTGCCGATCGCGACGTTCATCTCCCGTGAGAAATCGGCCTCGAGGCTGGCGACCGCGGCGGCGACCTCGGGATCCGGCACGACCGTTGCGGTGTCGATCACGCGAAATTGCGGCGACCAAGTCATGAGCCGTTCGCCACCGCCTTCGCGAACCATGATGTCGGCGTCTACCGCCACGACATAGTGCGCGTCGTAGCTCGATTCGACGATCGCGCTGCGACCGTCATAGTTCACGTAAAGATCATGCGTGTGGCCGGTGAGCTGCAGGTCGGCCGCCCGCGCGTTCTGCAGCACGAGGGCATCGCCCCTGTCGCAATGGGCAACGGCGACAACGAAATCGGCTCCTTCCGCACGCAATGCCTCCGCCTGCCGCTTTGCGGTGTCGATCGTGTCGGCGAAGCGCAAATCCTCCGGCGAGGAGACGCGCGGGCTGCGATCGTAGACGAGCCCGGTCAGTCCGATGCGCACGCCGTCGAATTCGAGGACCACCCGATCGCGGTGGCGCGGCAGAACCGCGCCGTCGGGCGCGCGAAGATTGGCGGCATAGAGCGGAAACGTTGCCTCGGCCATCCGCTCGAGAAACGTCGCCTTGCCAAAATCGAATTCATGGTTGCCGGCCACGAAAATGTCCGGCGCGATCATGTTCGTGAGGGCGATGATGTGGGCGCCGCGGTCGAACCCCGACATCAGCGAGGGCGAGAGCGTATCGCCGGCGTGAGCGAAAATGACATGTCCGCCTTTCGCCCGCTCGGCCCTCACCACCGCGGCAAGACGCGCGAAGCCACCGCGGGCCTTGCCGTCGCCCGCGGGGGTCTCGCCCATCAGATAGATGTCGTTGGTGAGAAGAAAGGTGACGCGAGTGGCGTGGACTTTCTGGGCCCAGCCCGGACGCCACGTGCCCAACAGTCCCAGCGCCGCCGCGAGCGTGGCCAGAAAGGAGCGGCGCGTCACCACGAATTTGCCGATTGTCATGCCTTGCGCGCTGTAGCATGCGTGCGCGGCCCCCCGCCAGCGCCTATCTTGTATCATGGAAACGCCGCGATGAGACCCACCGACCCGTTGCAGCCCGGTCCGGAATCAGGACCCCGCCCCCGCCCAGGCCTGTCTCGACGCGTCGGGGTGCTGTTGGTCAATCTCGGAACCCCCGAGGGGACCGACTACTGGTCGATGCGCCGCTATCTGAAGGAGTTCCTCTCCGACCGCCGCGTGATCGAGGAAAATCCTCTCAAATGGTGGCTCGTGCTCAACCTCATCGTCCTGACGGTGCGGCCGGGCCGGAAGGGGCGCGACTACGAGAAGATCTGGAATCGGGCTCTCGACGAGTCCCCCTTGCGCACCATCACCCGATCGCAGGCCGAGAAGCTCGCGGCGCGTTTTGCGCAGCAGGCCAAACCCGTTACCGTCGACTGGGCCATGCGCTACGGCACGCCGTCCATTCCGTCGCGCCTCAAGGCGCTGTCGGAGGGCGGCTGCGACCGAGTGCTGCTCGTGCCGCTCTATCCGCAATATGCGGCGGCGACGACCGCGACCGTCGCCGACAAGGCTTTCGACGCACTCAAGGCCATGCGGCGGCAACCGACTCTTCGCGTATGCCCGCCCTATTACGACGACCCGGTTTATATCGAGGCGGTTGCGACGGGCTTCGAAAACGCGCTCAAGACCCTGCCTTTCCGGCCGGACGTGATTCTTGCCTCGTTCCACGGCATGCCGAAAGACTATGTCGCGAAAGGCGACCCCTATTTGCAGCAGTGCACAGAGACGACGCGGCTCCTGCGCGCACGGCTCGGCATGGACGAGGAGCGTCTGCGCATGACTTTCCAGTCGCGTTTCGGCCCCGCCGAGTGGCTTCGCCCCTACACGGACGAAACCGTGAAGGTCTTGGCGCGCTCCGGGGTGAAGAATCTTGCGGTCCTAACGCCCGGCTTTGCGGCCGATTGCCTGGAAACGCTGGAGGAGATCGCCGGCGAAAACGCCGAGATCTTTCGCCACGCGGGCGGCGAGAATTTCGCGGCCATTCCCTGCCTCAACGACAGCCCGGAAGGGATGCGGGTGATCGCCCATGTCGTCGACCGCGAACTCATGGGCTGGCTCTGAGCCCCCGCGCCTCCAATCAATAGGCGAGCACGTTCAGCGCGAACAGACAGCCGAACAGCAACGCCGTCGCGATGCCCATGCCGCGGGCATAAGAATCGGTGTAATGGCCAGTGGGGTTGTTGTTTTCTTCCATGGTGCGGCTCTCGCCGCCCTCAACGGTTTCGGTTCGCCGAAGTTCCGTCGCGTTTGCCCGGCGCAGCGCACGGATTGAACCCGCCACGGTGCAAATGCGACGCAAGTCCGCGAGGTCGAACGTAGAGCGCCGCACGTGCGGCCGGTCCGACGAAGGACCCGGCCCAACGCGCGGCCGCTCGCGTGCGCGCGGCCCGAGGGTGACGCCCGTCGCATCGACCTTTTTCGTTCCTCAAGCTGCACCCCGTCTCGCGCCACAGCGGGTGCGGCGCCATTTCGGGAGGCTTGCATGTTTCCGCTCGGTCTCGATGTCTTCGTGATCGTTCTCGTCGTCCTTGCCATCGTGACACTGTTTGCCGGCGTCAAGACGGTGACGCAGGGTTACAACTGGACGGTCGAGCGCTTCGGCCGCTACACCCGCACGCTCACGCCGGGGCTCAACCTCATCGTCCCGTACTTCGACCGCATCGGCCGCAAGATCAACATGATGGAGCAGGTGGTGGACATCCCGCAGCAGGAGGTCATCACCAAGGACAATGCGACCGTGACGGTGGACGGCGTCGCCTTCTATCAGGTCTTCGACGCCGCGAAGGCGAGCTACGAGGTCGCCAATCTCGACACAGCGATCGTCACGCTCACGATGACGAACATCCGTTCCGTCATGGGCGCCATGGACCTCGACCAGATGCTCTCGCATCGTGACGAGATCAACGAGCGGCTCTTGCGCGTCGTCGACGCGGCCGTCGCCCCCTGGGGGGTCAAGGTCAACCGCATCGAGATCAAGGACATCGTGCCACCGGCCAACCTCGTCGCTTCGATGGCGAAGCAGATGCAGGCCGAGCGCGAAAAGCGGGCGGACATTCTCCAGGCCGAGGGGCAGAGGCAGTCGGAAATCCTGCGCGCCGAGGGCGCCAAGCAGGCGCAGATCCTCGAGGCGGAAGGGCGGCGCGAAGCCGCTTTCCGCGATGCCGAGGGCCGCGAACGCCTCGCGCAGGCCGAGGCGCGGGCCACCCAGATGGTGAGCGAGGCGGTCGCGCGTGGCGATGTCGCAGCCCTCAACTATTTCGTTGCCCAGCAATATCTCAAAGCGTTCGGCCAGCTCGCCGAATCTCCCAATCAGAAGATCGTGCTGCTGCCGATGGAATCGATGGGCGTTTTGGGGTCACTTGCAGGCATCGGCGAAATTGCGCGCGCCACCTTCGGCGGTCCGGAGCCGCGACCGGCAGGGCCGGCGCCGGCGCGCCGTCCGACCGGGCCCGCCGCCGGCGGGTCCCCCACAAGCTGAGGCGCCATCATGCTCGACTATTTCACCGGACTGGGCGCCTGGAACTGGTTCATTCTGGGCGCCGTGCTTCTCGTCGTCGAAGTTCTCGCGCCCGGCACCTTCGTGCTGTGGCTCGGCCTTGCGGCAATTGCGGTCGGGACCATCTCGCTCGTGATCGACTGGCCCTGGCAGATCCAGCTCGTCGCCTTCGCGATATTCTCCGTGGCCGGAATCCTGGTCTGGCGCAAACTCAATCCTCCGTCCGAACCCGCTCGGGAGGAGCCGATTTTGAACCGGCGCGGCGAAACCTATGTCGGCCGTGTCTTCACGCTCGAAAAGCCCATCGTGGACGGCAGCGGCAACCTCCGGATCGACGACAGCGTCTGGCGGATCACCGGGCCGGATTGCCCGGCCGGCAGCCGGGTGCGGGTCACACGCGTTGAAGGCGGCTCGCTCGCCGTCGAGCCGGTATAGGCAGCGGAGAACGACCGACGGAGCGCGTCGCCCCTCCACGGAAGAGGAAACCCGGAACGCTTTCTCGGACCGCGGCCCGGCTGCTATAACTCGGGTTCAAAGGGGCGCGCGGGGGCGCGTCGCGCCGGCGCGGCCGGCGAACGAGGCCAAAGGAATGAAGCTCGATTATCACATCTTCAAATCGGCCTTGAATGCCTATTTCGGCCGCTATGTCGACCGCGACCGGCGGCCGACCTTCTTCGATATCAAGAGTTTCTATCCCGAGCTCGACGCCGTCACACAGGCCTATCCGGTCATCCGCCGCGAATTCGAGAACGTGCTGCGCCTCGTCGACTCGATGCCGCAGTATCACGAGGTCGATGCGGGAGAACACAAGATCTCCAACACCACGCCGAAAAAGTGGAACGTCTTCATGCTCGAGGTGTTGGGACACAAGCCGGCGGCCAATCGCGCATTATGCCCGGAAACGTGCCGCGTCCTCGACCGGGTTCCGGGTCTCATCCAAGCATTCTTTTCCATCCTCGAGCCCGGCAAGTCGGTACCTGAGCATGAAGGACCTTATCTCGGCTATCTGCGATACCATCTTGGGCTGCGCGTGCCGGCTGTGAACCCGCCGAAGCTCGTCGTGAACGGCCAGGACTATGTCTGGCGAGAAGGCGAAGCGGTGCTGTTCGACGATAGCTGGCCGCATTCCGTGCACAATAATGCGACCGAGACCCGGGCGGTTCTGATCGTCGACATTCGCCGCCCGCTTCCCGCGGTGCCAGACGCGGTCAACCGGTTCATCACCGACGTGGTGGCGCGGCACACTTACGGCCGGTCGGTCGCCCGCAAGGCGGAAGCCTTCGCCGCCGCGCGGCTCGCCCCCGCCGCAACCCGCGCCGCCGCGTAGGCGATACGGGGGCCGGCGCCGTCAGGCGATGCCGGCGCGCAGGAGATCGTGGAAATGGACAAGCCCGACGGGCTTGTCCCCCTCCGTCACGATCAACGCCGTCACTTTCGAGGAGTTGAGAAGCTCCAAAGCTTCGCTCGCGAGCTGATCCGGGCGCACGGTCTTGGGGTTGCGCGTCATCACAGTGTCCGCCCGCATGTCGAGCAGGTTGGGTTTCATGTGACGGCGCAAATCGCCGTCCGTGATGATGCCGACCAGCCGCTCGCCTTCAAGAATGCCGACGCAGCCGAACCCTTTGGCCGTCATCTCGACGATGGCTTCCGACATCGGCGTGCCGACCTGCACCAGCGGCAGGGCCCCGCCGGTGTGCATCACGTCACGCACGAATTTCAGCATCGCGCCCAGCCGTCCCCCGGGATGCAGTAGACCGAAGTCCACCGCCGTGAAACCGCGCGCCTCCAGCAAGGCGATCGCGAGAGCGTCCCCCAGGGCGAGCTGCATGACCGAGGAGGTCGTGGGCGCGAGGTTGTGCGGGCACGCCTCACGCGCCTGCGGCAGCACCAGTGGAATGTCGGCGGCATGGCTGAGCGTGCTGTCGGCGTTCGCGGTAACGGCAATCACGGCAATGCGAAAGCGCTTGGCATATTGAAGCAGGCTCGTCAGCTCGACTGTCTCGCCCGACCAGGAGAGGGCCAACACCACGTCGTCGCTCGTAATCATGCCGAGATCGCCATGGCTCGCCTCGCTCGGGTGGACGAAGAAAGCCGGGGTCCCGGTGGACGCGAGAGTCGCCGCGATCTTGCGGGCCACGTGACCGGATTTGCCCATACCGGTCACGATGATACGCCCGCGCGCGGACCGAATCGCTTCGACCGCCTGTACGAAAGACGGGCCGAGATCGCCTCCGATGGCGTGGCGAAGCGCGGCAATGCCGTTCGCTTCGAACTCGAGCGTCCGCCGCGCCGAGGCGAGCAACGTCCCCTCGCGCCCGCTTTTTTCCATACTGCCGATCTGCTGCGCCCTGCGCATCCGCGATCCCGTCCTCTCGGGCTTTGCCATATCACAAGGCTGCGACAAACGGTCCAAATAGAGTCGCATTCGCACCCCCAGCCCCCCCCGCCCGCCGTCGGCGTCCGATCCGGCGGCCCGGCCCCGACCGTCAACGCGCCGTTAACCATAATGACTTTATCCTCCGTTAACCAAAGGCTCGCCGGCGCGGGCCTTCGAGAGGCTATCCGCAGGTGCGACTGGGTGCGTTCGGTCATGGCGTAGCGATCGGCCTCTGGCTGCTCGCTTTGAGCGCCGGCATGGCGAAGGCGCAGCCCGCGTCCGGCGAGGCGCCCTCCTCCAATCTTCGAAACGGGTTCGAGGCGTTCGAGCCGCCTTCCTACGGCCGCTTTGGGCCGCCGAAGGCCAAGGCCCCCGCGAGGCCGCGCGCGCCGTCCTTCGGCCACCCTCCCGGGTTCGGCGCGGGCCAGACCGGCTTTGTCTCGACCAACACGCCGCGCGAAGAGGGCCCAAGATCGGCTGAACTGTTTTCCGACGTATCGCCGGCAGCCCGGGTGCAGGCGGCGGTGCCGCCGCTCAACACGGCGGCAGCTCCCGAAGCGCGCACGGCGCTCGGTCGGCCCGCAAGCCCGCGGCCCGGCATGCCCCTGGAGCCCGCGCTCGCCGAGGCGCGACGCGCCCATGAACTCCTCCCCGAGGAGGATGCCTTCGCCCCCATCGGTCTTCGTGCCGGCGGGTTCCTGGTTCATGCGGCGGTCGAGGCCGGCGGCGGATATGACAGCAATCCCGGCCGTTTTTCCGGCGGCAAGGGCTCCTGGTTTTACCGGATCGCCCCCGAATTCCAGGCGCAGTCGGACTGGAGTCGCCACGAACTGTCAGCTTCGCTGCGCGGCAGCTATATCGGCTACGAAGCCCTTCCCTCGGCGAATCAACCTTCGCTCGATGGGCGGTTGACGGGTCGGATCGACATCAGCCGCAGCACCTCGGCCAATCTTGAAGGTCGGTTTCTGGCGGCGACCGACAATCCCAACAGCCCCGATCTGCCGGCCGGCCTCTCGCGGCTGCCGGTCTACACCACGCTCGGCGCAACGGGCGGCCTCACCCACCGCTTCAACCGTCTGGAGGTCACCGCCAAGGGCACGGTCGACCGCGTCACCTACGAAAGCTCGCATCTGCTCAACGGCGCCACGATCAGCAATCGCGACCGTGACTACGACCAGTACGGCGCCGTCGCGCGCGTCGGCTACGAATTGACCCCCGGCATCAAACCCTTTGCCGAGGCGAGTTTCGACACACGCAAACACGATCTTGCCTTCGATCGTTTCGGCGTGCGGCGCGATTCCGACGGCGTCACCGGCCGCGCCGGCACAACGTTCGAAATCTCGCGCAAGCTCACGGGGGAAGCCAGCGTCGGCTATCTCGTCCGGACCTATAGGGACCCCAGCCTTCCGGACCTTCAAGGGCTGATTTTCGACGGCTCCCTAATCTGGGTCGCAACCGGCCTCACCACCGTGAAGCTCACCGCGACCTCGACGGCCGATGAATCGACCCTGCCGGGCGTCTCGGGCGTGCTGCGGCGCGACGGCGCGCTGCAGATCGACCACGCCTTCCGCCGCTGGCTGATCGGCACCGCCAAATTCGGCTACGGCGTCGATCTCTACCGGGGCTCGCCGCGCGAGGACCGCCGCTATCTCGCTTCGCTCGCGCTGACCTATAAGCTGAGCCGCGGCGTGCAACTCAAGGGCGAAGTCCGGCGCGAATGGCTGCGCTCCAACGTGCCGGGAAGCGATTACGACGCCGAAATTGCCTTGCTCGGCGTGAGACTCCAGCGCTGAAGGCACAGGCGAGGACGCCCGCGGCCCGATCACCTGACGATCTTCGCGAGCTCCTTGCGGAAGGCGGGAGCGATGTCCTCCCGCGCCAGCGCATAGGCGACATTGGCCGAAAGAAAGCCGATCTTCGAGCCGCAGTCGAAAATGCGGCCCTCGAACAGATATCCGAAGAACGGCTGGGTCTTCGCGAGCGTCAGCATCGAGTCGGTGAGCTGAATCTCGCCGCCCGCGCCCGTTTCCTGCGTTTCGAGCAGCGAAAAAATCTCCGGCTGTAGAATATAGCGGCCGGAGATCGCGTAGTTTGAAGGCGCCTCCGCGGGCTTCGGCTTCTCGACCATCGCGGTGATCCGAAAGCCGGGGCCGATCGTCTCCCCCACGCCGACAACGCCGTATTGCGAGACCTGCTCGCGCGGCACCTCGTACACGGCAACGATGTTGCCGCCCGTCCGGCGATGCAAATCCATCATGCCGGCGAGACAACCGCGCGGCCCGTGATGCAGCATGTCGGGAAGCAGCAGTGCGAACGGTTCGTTCCCCACAAGCTCGCGCGCGCACCAGACCGCGTGCCCGAGACCGAGCGGCTCCTGCTGGCGGGTGAAGCTCGTCTCGCCTGCCGCCGGCAGGTCGGATTCCAGAAGATGCAACTCGGCGTTCTTGCCGCGCCGCTTGAGCGTCGCTTCGAGCTCGAACTGCTTGTCGAAGTGATCCTCGATCACCCCCTTGTTGCGGCCCGTAACGAAAATGAAGTGCTCGATACCGGCCTCCCGCGCCTCGTCCACCACGTGCTGGATCACTGGCCGGTCGACGACGGGCAGCATTTCCTTCGGCACCGCCTTGGTCGCGGGAAGGAAGCGCGTGCCGAGGCCGGCCACGGGAAAAACGGCTTTGCGGATCGCTGTCATCTTGAGACCGCCGGATAAATCGACCGAACAGGAAAGCGCGAAGACGGAAGGATAAACCACGCCCTGCGGCAAGATTCCACCGCGCGAAGCGGCCGGAAGGCCGGGACGTTCGGGAAAGGACCGGCCTTAAGCGGCCGGTAACTCGGTTCCATTCCTATGGTGCAAAAATGGCGCGAAAGCGCCCTCACGATGAAGGCCGCGCTCCTCATGTCCTTGTGCTGCGTCTTGAAGCTTCGCCTCGCCGCAACCTCCATTCTGGCCGTTTCGCTGTTGGCATCCGGCGGAGCGCAGAGCCAAGAGAGCGAGCCGCTTCGCATCGTACCGGTCGCGACGACCGGCAGCATCGGAGCGCCCACGGCGCCGCGACACGCCACGGACTGGTCCGGCGAGGACGGCGCGTCGGGGCATCCGCTGATGACCGCCGAAGCGATCCGCGAGGCCGCGGCCAACTTTCCGGCCTGCATCGAAAATCTGTGGCCGGCAGCCGCGCGCCGCGGCGTCAGCCGCGAGTCGTTCGTGCGATTGACGGCCTCGCTCACGCCCGACCTTCGCATCATGGACCTCCTCGATGCACAACCGGAATTCACGAAGGCGTTCTGGGATTATCTTGACATCCTCGTGACGGAGGCGCGGCTGCAAAAAGGTCGCGAGGTGCTCAAGGCCTATGAACCGGTGTTTGAAGCCGTCGAGCGCGACTTCGGTGTCGACCGGTATATCATCGCGGCGATCTGGGGCATCGAATCGAATTACGGAAGCCTGGGCGGCGAGCGGCCCGTCCTGCGTTCGACCGCGACCCTCGCCTGCATCGGGCGCCGTCAGAGTTACTTCCGAGAGGAATTTCTCGCCGCGCTCGAAATCCTGCACCGGGGCGACGTTCGACCCGAACTCCTGAAGGGCTCCTGGGCCGGCGCTTTTGGCGGAACGCAATTCATGCCGACGACGTTCAAGCGCTATGCCGTCGATTTCGATGGTGATGGCCGCCGCGATGTCGTGACGTCCGCGGCCGACCTCATCGCATCGACCGCCAACAATCTGCAGCAGGACGGATGGCATGCCGGCCACGCCTGGGGCTACGAGGTGGTCGTCCCTGAAGGGTTCGACTACATGCTTGCGGACCGCGCCAAGCAGTTCACGCTTGCCGCGTGGGAGAGGCTGGGACTGCGGCGGGCCAACGGCGCGCCGTTCCCGCGGCCGAACGACCGTGCCTTTCTGTTGCTGCCGGCGGGTGCGCGCGGGCCCGGCTTCCTGATGCTGCACAACTTCAACGTCATCATGAAATACAATCCCGCCGAAGCCTATGCGCTTGCCATCGGGCATTTCGCCGATCGGCTGCGCGGCGTCGGGCCTTTCATTCAGGCTTGGCCGCGCGACGAGCAGGTGCTCTCGCGCGCCGAGCGATACGAGCTGCAGCGTCGTCTCGAGGCGCGGGGCTTCGATGTCGGCGAGCCGGACGGTCGCATCGGTCCCCGCACCCGGACGGCGCTGCGGAATTTTCAAGCCTCGATCGGCCTCATACCCGACGGATTTGCGTCGAGCCGCATCCTCCGTCACCTCCGCGCCAGCGCCTACCCCTGAAAGCCGGCCGGCCGGTCAAGATTTCATGCCGCGCCATTGACATTTTTGCGCGGTATTGGCGCATGGTGGCAGGGCGGCCTATCTCAGGGGTGAGCCCGCCGGAGCCGAACGCGTGAACATCGCCAGGCAGATCCTCGAATTCGCCGCGGCCGCCCGATGTCGGCTTCCGCGGGCGTTGCTCTTCCTTTCCGCGGTGGCCCTGTTCGGCGCGCTCGATGCCCCCGGCGGCCACCTTGCGCCAACGGGTCCGATGCCCGCTTCGGCGCAGAATGGATTTCCGTTTTTCGGCTGGGACGAGCCGCCGCGCCCGCGGCGTCCCATTCCCCAGCAGGAAGGCCGCGGCGGCGGCGGGGGCTTCTTTCCTTTCTTCAATTGGGGCCAGCCGCGCTATCGCGTGCTGCCGGACGAACCGGATGACCGACGCGCCCGCCGGCCGGCCGCGCACGGCGACCCGACGCGGCCGCCGCCGCCGAAAAAGGTCGAAACCGAACCGGCTCATACGGTGCTCGTCATGGGTGACGGCATGGCCGACTGGCTCGCCTATGGCCTCGAAGAGGCTTTCGAGGATGGCGCGGAGTTCGGGGCGGTGCGCAAGGGTCGCGCAGGCAGCGGGTTGATCCAGAACGACCCGAAGGATTTCGACTGGCTTCAAAACGCCCGGGACATCCTGGCGAAGGAAAAGGCCGACCTCATCGTCATGATGATCGGCCTTGCAGACCGTCACGCGATCAAGGAGCGTCCGCCCGCTCGCGCCGGTCAGCAAGGGCAGCCGCTTGCCCTGCAGCCGGAGGCCGGCCAGAAGAACGCCGACGGCAATGACAAGCCGGGAACACTTGCGACGCACGAGTTCCGTTCCGACCGTTGGGCCGAGCTTTATGCCAAGCGCGTCGACGACATGATCGGAGTGCTCAAGAGCAAGCGGGTGCCCGTGATCTGGGTCGGGCTCCCGCCGATCCGCGGCCCGAAATCGCGAGCCGACCTTTCGGCCATCAACGACATCTTCCGCGCCGAGGCGCAGAAGGCGGGAATCGCCTATGTGGACGTCTGGGAAGGCTTTCTCGACGAGTCCGGCGATTTCTCCTCCTACGGGCCGGACGTCATCGGACAGGTGCGCCGCCTGCGCTCGAGCGACGGAGTCTTTTTCACCAAGGCCGGCGCGCGCAAACTCGCGCATTTCGTCGACCGCGAGATCAAGCGGCTGCTGAGCCGCGATGCGCCGGTCGCATTGCCTGTGCCGGAAATGCCCGAGAAGGTGCCCGACGACTTGTCCGGCCCGGCGCAACGGCCGGCCGCGGGCCCCGTGGTGCCACTTACCGGGGCCCCCGCTTCGGCCGCAACCTTGCTCGGCGGCGCCTCGACCGCTCAGCCGAGCGGCGACACCCTCGCGGCCAAGGTGCTGGTGAACGGGGAGCCGCCCGCCGCCGCGCCGGGACGGGCCGACAACTTCGCTTGGCCGCGGGCGGAGCCCGCGAATGAAAACGCGATGATCGAGCCGCCTGCCGAGGCGGCCGGTGTACCGCCGCGGCCTCCCGCGGCGCGCGGCCAGAAGCCGCCCGCCGCGGAACGGCCATCGGCTGCCCCGACCCGAATCGGCCCGCGCGCCCAGGGACGGCCCGCAGGCGCACAGGCCTCGACGCCGCAAGGTTCCGTCCGCTGAACCCGAACGCGGCCCCGCCGCCCGCGAGCGCCCGCGGACGCGAGCGCAGCCTCAATAGGCGACCTGGCCCTCGCGATTGGGGGTGCCGAGGACGTGGCTCTTGGGCGGCAGCATCACCTGGTCGAAGGTCTGCGTGAACATGGCCGCGGCGAAAAAGGCAACGGCGCGCAACGTTTCGCTGCCTGTGTTTGCGAGGTCATGACGCATCGGCGTCGGGATCACGAACACGCTGCCCGGGCCAACAGGATGGGTGCTGCCGTCCTCGAGATGGAGGACGCCGGTGCCTGCAATGATGTACTGGGTCTCCTCGGCCGCATCCGTGTGCCAGCCGAGATGACCGCCGGGCTCGATCTCGTAGACGATGGTCGAAGAGGCCGTCGCGCCATTGCCGCCGAAGCGGGCGAACGCACCCTGCCATCGCACGGACGGGTCGCTTTCGCCCCAAACCTTCGTCCGCTCGAGTTTGTTTGAATCGACCACCCAAGTCATGCTGCCTCCGGCTTTCGATTGTGGACGAATCAAGTCTAGAAGCCGGCTGCGCGGGATGCCGAATCCCCGCTAAGCGCGTGGTTAAGGCATGGTTTTCACGTGCCGCGATCTTCGCCGCGGGCCATGCGGCCCGAAGGATCAGCGTGGCAGGGTCGTCGCCCCCATGAGGAACTTGTCGACCGCGTGCGCGGCCTGCCGCCCCTCGCGGATTGCCCACACCACGAGCGATTGGCCGCGCCGCATGTCGCCGGCCACGAACACTTTCGGGTGCGAGGTCTGGTAGCTCAGGGTGTCCGCTGCCACGTTTCCGCGCGAGTCCAGCTTGAGGTCGAGCGTCTTGATCATTCCCTCGTGCACCGGATGCACGAATCCCATGGCGAGAAGAACGAGATCGGCCTTGATCTCGAATTCCGTTCCGGGAACCGGCTTGAACTTCTCGTCGACGCGCACGCAGCGCAGCTTCTTCACCCGCCCGGCATGACCGATGAATTCCTGCGTCATCACCGCGAAGTCGCGCTCGGCTCCCTCCTCATGGCTGGAGGAGGTCCGCAGCTTGAGCGGCCATTCCGGCCAGGTGAGGAGCTTGTTCTCCTTCTCCGGCGGACGCGGCATGATTTCGAGTTGCACGATCGACACCGCGCCTTGCCGCACGGACGTGCCGATGCAGTCCGAGCCGGTGTCGCCGCCTCCTATGACCACCACGTGCTTGCCGCCCGCGAGGATCGGCTGAACATTGCCGAGCGGCTCGCCGGAGATGCGACGGTTCTGCTGCGGCAGAAATTCCATAGCGAAATGAATGCCCTCGAGATCGCGTCCGGGGATGGGGAGATCGCGCGGCTTCTCCGCACCTCCGCTCAGCACGACGGCATCGTATTCCTCGACGAGCGTCTCGATCGGCAGCGTTTCGCCGACATGCGTTCCATAATGAAAGACGACGCCCTCGGCTTCCATCTGCGCAACGCGGCGGTCCACGTGCTGCTTCTCGAGCTTGAAATCCGGAATGCCGTAGCGCAGCAGGCCGCCGGCTTTGGCGTTCCTCTCGTAGACGTGAACCTCGTGACCTGCGCGCGCGAGCTGCTGCGCGCAGGCAAGCCCCGCCGGACCGGAGCCGACGACCGCCACCTTCTTACCGGTCAAGCGCGCAGGAGGTTCCGGCTTCACCCAGCCTTCGGCGAATCCGCGGTCGGCGATCGCACATTCGATCGTCTTGATCGTCACCGGCACGTCTTCGAGATTCAGCGTGCAGGCGGCTTCGCAAGGGGCCGGACACACCCGCCCCGTGAATTCGGGGAAGTTGTTGGTCGAGTGCAGATTGCGCCAGGCTTCCTCCCAGTCTCCCCGATAGACGAGATCGTTCCAGTCGGGGATCTGATTGTTCACCGGGCAGCCGTTGTGGCAGTACGGAATGCCGCAATTCATGCAGCGCGCGGCCTGGTCGCGCGTCGCCTCCTCCGACAGCGGAATGACGAATTCGCGATAGTGCCGCACACGGTCGCCGGCCGGCGCATAGCGCCGGTCGCGGCGATCGATCTCGAGGAAACCCGTGACCTTACCCATGAAACGCTAATGCCATTCTTCTCTTGTCGGTCATTCCGGGGATGCCGGACTTGCCGCCGCGCGGCAATCCGAAACGACGGAACGGGTTGACGACCCTTTCTATTCTGCCGCCTGAAGGCTGCGGGCGCGCTCCAACTCCTGCAGGGCGCGCCGGTACTCGACCGGCATGACCTTACGGAATTTCGGCAGATAGTCGCTCCAAGCGGCCAGAATGGCCTCCGCCCGCTTCGAACCCGTATAGCGCGCGTGATTGACGATGAGCTGGTGCAACCGCTCGGCGTCGAACCGGGTCAAATCGTCCAGCACGTCGACGCGGCCGTGCGTGTCGAGATCTCCCGCCTGGTGGTAATGGCGGGCGATCGCCTCCTCCTCGGCCGCAACCGCTTCGAGCTCGACCATCGCCAGATTGCAGCGCGACTCGAACGTATCGTCCTCATCGAGCACATAGGCGATGCCGCCCGACATGCCGGCGGCGAAATTGCGCCCGGTACGGCCGAGCACCACGACCACACCGCCGGTCATATATTCGCAACAATGGTCGCCCGCGCCCTCGACCACCGCGACGGCGCCCGAGTTGCGGACGGCAAACCGCTCGCCGGCGACGCCGCGGAAATAGCACTCCCCTTCGATTGCCCCGTAGAGGACGGTATTGCCGACGATGATCGAGTCCTCGGGCACGATTTGCCGCGCCTCGCGCGGCGGATAGATGACAAGGCGCCCGCCCGACAAGCCCTTGCCGACATAGTCGTTGGCCTCGCCCTCGAGCTCCATGGTGATGCCGCGCGCAAGCCAGGCGCCGAAACTCTGCCCGGCCGTGCCCTTGAACTTGATGTGAATGGTGCCGTCCGGAAGACCGGCATGGTCGTAGCGCCGCACCAGCGTGCCGGACAGCATGGCTCCGGTGGCCCGGTCGGTGTTGCGGATCGTCGATTCAATCCGCACCGGCACGCCGCTTTCGAGCGCGGGCCGCGCCTCTTCGATGAGCCTGCGGTCGAGCACGGCCTCGAGCCCGTGGTCCTGCTCCTCGCAATGATGAATGGCAACCCCTTCGGGCGCCTCCGGCTTGGCAAAAAGCTTCGCGAAATCGAGACCCTTCGCCTTCGCATGCGCGATCAGCTCGCGGCGGTCGAGCATCTGCATCTGCCCGACCATTTCGTCGAAGCGGCGGAAGCCCATTTGCGCCATCAATTCGCGCACTTCCTCCGCGACGAAGAAGAAAAAATTGATGACGTGCTCGGGCTGGCCCTTGAAGCGCTTACGCAGCACGGGGTCTTGCGTCGCCACCCCGACCGGACAGGTGTTGAGGTGGCACTTGCGCATCATGATGCAGCCGGCCGCGATGAGCGGCGCCGTCGCAAAGCCGAATTCGTCGGCGCCGAGCAGCGCACCGATTACCACGTCCCGGCCGGTGCGGATGCCGCCATCCACCTGCACGGCGATGCGGCCGCGCAGACGGTTGCGTACGAGCGTCTGGTGGGTTTCCGCAAGTCCGATCTCCCAAGGGGAGCCGGCATGCTTGATCGAGGTCAGCGGAGATGCGCCGGTGCCGCCCTCGAACCCCGAAATGGTCACGTGGTCGGCGCGCGCCTTCGACACGCCGGCCGCCACCGTGCCGACGCCGACCTCGGAGACGAGCTTCACCGACACGTCCGCGAGCGGATTGACGTTCTTGAGGTCGAAGATGAGCTGGGCGAGGTCCTCGATCGAATAGATGTCGTGGTGCGGCGGCGGCGAAATGAGGCCGACGCCGGGCGTCGAATGTCGCACCTTGGCGATCACCGCATCGACTTTGTGGCCGGGAAGTTGGCCGCCCTCGCCGGGCTTTGCCCCTTGCGCCATCTTGATCTGCATGACGTCGGAATTCACGAGATATTCTGTCGTCACGCCGAAGCGGCCGGAGGCGACCTGCTTGATGGCCGAGCGCATGGAATCGCCGCTGGGGAGCGGCTTGAACCGATCCGCCTCTTCGCCGCCCTCGCCGGTGTTCGACTTGCCGCCGATCCGGTTCATCGCGATGGCGAGCGTCGTGTGCGCCTCGCGCGAGATCGAGCCGAAGGACATCGCGCCGGTCGAGAACCGCTTGACGATCTCCTTCGCAGGCTCGACCTCCTCGATCGGCACGGGCTTGCGTCCGTCCTCCTCCGCCGACCTGATACGAAACAGGCCGCGAATGGTCAGCAGGCGCTCCGATTGATCGTTGATGGCGCGCGCGAACGCGCGATACTTGTCGAGCGAGTTGCCGCGCACGGCGTGCTGCAGCGCGGAGACGCTTTCGGGCGTCCAGGCGTGCGTCTCGCCGCGCAGGCGGAAGGCATATTCGCCGCCGATATCGAGAAAATGCCGCAGCACCGGCGAATTGCCGAACGCCTCCCCGTGACGCCGCGCCGTTTCTTCGGCGATTTCGTCGAGACCGACGCCTTCGATCCGGGTGGCGGTTCCGGTGAAATATTTCTCGACGAAATCCGACCGCAGGCCGACGGCATCGAAAATCTGCGCGCCGCAATAGGACTGATAGGTCGAGATGCCCATCTTGGACATCACCTTGAGGATGCCCTTGTCGATGGACTTGATGTAGCGCTTGACGATCTCCTTCTCGGCAATCTTCTCCGGGAGATCGTGCCGCATCGCGGTCAGCGTCTCGAACGCCAAATACGGATTGATCGCCTCCGCGCCATATCCCGCAAGACAGCAGAAATGGTGTACCTCGCGCGCCTCGCCGGTCTCCACCACGAGCCCGACGGAGGTGCGCAGGCCCTTTCGGATCAGGTGATGATGGACGGCGGCCGTAGCGAGCAGCGCGGGGATCGGAATGCGGTCCGGCCCGACCATGCGATCGGAGAGAATGATGATGTTGTAGCCGCTCTTGACCGCCGCTTCGGCGCGCTCGCACAGGCGCGTCAAGGCGTCGCGCATGCCGGACGCGCCCTTTTCGGCCGGATAGGTGATGTCGAGCGTCCGCGTATCGAACCCTTCTTCCATATGGCCGATGCAGCGGATCTTCTCGAGATCCTCATTGGTGAGGATCGGTTGGCGCACCTCGAGGCGCTTGCGCCGCGAATTGCCTTCGAGGTCGAAAATGTTCGGCCGCGGCCCGATGAAGGAGACGAGGCTCATCACGAGCTCCTCGCGGATCGGGTCGATCGGCGGGTTCGTCACCTGCGCAAAGTTCTGCTTGAAATAGGTGTAGAGCAGCTTCGACTTGTCGGACAGCGCGGAAATGGGCGTATCGGTTCCCATCGACCCGACCGCTTCCTGGCCGGTCGTCGCCATCGGTTCCATCAGAAGCTGAAGGTCCTCCTGCGTGTAGCCGAAGGCCTGCTGACGATCGAGCAGCGACACGTCGGTGCGCACCTCGCGGGCCTCGACCGAGTGCATGTCTTCGAGCACCATCTGGGTGCGTTCGAGCCACTCCCGATAAGGGTGCGCCCCGGCGAGGCTTGCCTTGATCTCCTCGTCCGAGACGATGCGGCCGGCTTCGAGATCGACGAGCAACAGCTTGCCGGGCTGCAGGCGCCACTTGCGGACGATCTTTTCTTCGGGGATCGGTAGCACGCCGGCCTCGGACGCCATGATGACCCGGTCGTCGTCGGTAACGAGCCAGCGCGCGGGGCGCAGGCCGTTGCGGTCGAGCGTCGCACCGATCTGCCGGCCGTCGGTGAAGGCGACCGCCGCCGGTCCGTCCCAGGGCTCCATCAAGGCGGCATGATACTCGTAGAAAGCGCGGCGACTTTCGTCCATCAGCGGATTGCCTGCCCAGGCTTCCGGGATGAGCATCATCATCGCATGCGCGAGCGAGTAGCCGCCCTGGACGAGGAATTCGAGCGCGTTGTCGAGGCAAGCCGTGTCGGACTGGCCCTCATAGGAAATCGGCCAGAGCTTGTGGATGTCGTCGCCGAACAAGGGCGACGACACGCTCGCCTGCCGCGCGGCCATCCAGTTCACGTTCCCGCGCAGCGTGTTGATCTCGCCGTTGTGGGCGATCATCCGGTAGGGGTGAGCGAGGCGCCAGCTCGGAAACGTGTTTGTCGAGAAGCGCTGGTGGACGAGCGCCAGTGCGGATTCGAAATCCGGTGCGTGCAGGTCGGGATAGTATTTGGCGAGCTGGTCGGCCAGGAACATCCCCTTGTAGACGACCGTCCGGCACGAGAGCGACACCACGTAATAGTGCGCAAGGTTCTGGTCGTGCTTGTTGTAGACGGTGTTCGAGATGGATTTGCGAATGATGTAGAGCCGCCGCTCGAAATCGTCCTCGCCGGCAAGTCCCGGCCCGCGGCCGATGAACACCTGCATGTGGAAGGGTTCGGTCGGCTTCACCGACTCGCCGAGAGACGCGTTGTCGGTCGGCACCTCGCGCCAGCCGATCAGCGTCTGCCCTTCGCGGGCGACGACCTCCGCCCAGATGTCCTGGATGACCTTTCGCGCCGCAGGATCGTGCGGCATGAACACGTAACCGACCGCGTAGTGGCCCGGCTCCGGCAGCGCGAAGCCGCATTCGCGGGCGACGCGGCGGAAGAAGGCGTGCGGCGTCTGCACCAGAATCCCCGCACCGTCCCCGGCCCGCGGGTCGGCGCCCACCGCACCGCGATGCTCGAGATTGCAGAGGATCGCGAGCGCGTCCTCGATCAGCGCGTGCGACTTGACCCCCTTGATGTTGGCGATGAAGCCGACGCCGCAGGAATCCTTCTCGGCAAGCGGATCGAAAAGGCCCTCGGCCGGGGGGAGCGCGGGATCGCGCAGCGCTTTACGGACGGCAGGAAGAGCGGCGGGCTGAGCCGCCTGGTTCGAAGTCCGCTCGTTGCGCGATGTCGCCCTCATCGTCTCCCCCTTTGTCTCAAGGGTCTGATCCACCTCCGCTCGCGCCCCCCGCATGCCGGGACGCCAACACGCCTTCGGCTGGATGCGTCGTCTTGTAGGAGCGCGGCTTCCGACTTCGCCGCTTGTTCACAGTTCTGGCGCGCGTCTTCGGCAAGGCGTGCGCTCAGCGGACCGGACCACCGGCCCCACGCTCGTGGGCATCGCACAGCAGCACTTGCCGCACGACCTACCGTTTGCTTCGACGGCTCACGCCGCGGCCTCCCAAAGTGGGACAGCAATGCTGTCCTATCTGGCGCAAAGTTGCCAAATTTCGCGGTCCGGCACAAGAGTAGAGTTATTCAACATCGGGCAGGCTCGCCAGCTTTCTTTTCATAAAGCCCTTGCCGCATGAACTTCGCCAGCGACAACGCCGCCGGAATCGCCCCGGCCATCCTGGATGCGATGGTCCGGGCAAGCCAGGGATTCGCACTGGGCTATGGCAACGACGCGTGGACCCGCTCGGTCGAACGCCTGTTCTGCAACCTGTTCGAGCGCGAGGTTGCAGCCTTTCTGGTGACGACCGGAACCGCCGCCAATGCGCTCGCCCTCGCGCATCTCAGTGCACCCTGGGGCGCCGTGCTTTGCCATGCCGAGTCGCATATCGCGACCGACGAAGCCGGCGCGCCGGAGTTCTTCGGCGGCGGCCTCAAGCTCATCGCGCTCCCCGGGGAGGGCGGCAAACTGACCCCCGAGGTGACGGCGGCGGCGATCAAACGCGGCCGGGGCGCCCCGCATGCCGTGTTACCGTCCGTCCTGTCGCTCACCCAAGCGACGGAAGCCGGCACCGTCTATCGCCTCGAAGAGGTGCGGGCGCTTGCCGAGCTCGCGCACGCCCACGGCCTTGCCGTCCACATGGACGGCGCACGCTTCGGCAACGCCCTCGTCACGCTCGGCTGCTCGCCGGCGGAAGCGACCTGGAAGGCGGGCGTCGACGTGCTCTCCTTCGGAGCGACCAAGGCGGGCGCGCTCGCCGCCGAAGCCGTGATCTTCTTCGATCCTGAGCAGGCGCGCGGCATGGACTCGCGCCGCAAGCGCGGCGGGCATCTGCTCTCGAAGCATCGCTTTCTCGCCGCGCAGTTCGAGGCATTCCTGACGGACGGTCTGTGGCTGAAGCTCGCCGCGCACGCCAATTCCGCAGCATCGACCCTGGCGCAAGATTTGACGCAGGCCGGACTGCCGCCCTGCTGGCCCGTCGAAGCCAACGAGATTTTCGTCGTGCTGCCGCCTGATGTCGACGATCGGCTGAGAGCGGCCGGCGCGCAGTACTATGCCTGGCCGCGCGAAGCCTTGCCGCAGGCGGTCATTCCGCCGGGTCATCGGCCGGTGCGACTCGTCACCTCCTTCGCCACGACACAGGACGAGGTCGAGCGATTCCTCGCCATCGTCCGCAGCGCTCTTTGAGTTCTGCCCCAGCCTCGCCCCATTCCCCGCTTTAGACTTCGGACACTCGCTGGAGACGCGGCCGTTGAGACAAGGCCGCTCCCGACGGGGAGGCTAACGGGTGGCTGGAGAGTTCACAGTGAGGATCACGATCGCGATCGCTGCGTCGCTTGCGCTCGTCTCCGGTGCGGCGGCGCAACCGGGTTGGTACGCTGCGGCCCCGAGCGCACCGCTTGCGCCGTCCTATGTCAAATCCGTCTTGCGCGCGGCCGGTCTGCGGCCGGCTTCGGAGCCGGTGTTGTACGGCGATCGCTATGTGGTGCGGGCGATCGACCCGAACGGCGGCACACGCCGCGTCGTCGTCGATGCGGAGTTCGGCGACATCATCCGCATCAGCGCGGCACAGCGCCGGGAGTCCGCCTCGCGGTTCCCGTGGGCTGCGCCACGGCGTTGGTGGGAGGGAGACGTCTCGGCGGTCCGGCCGCCGGCGCCGATTCGTGGCGGACGGCGTGAAGGCGCGCGCACGGCCGCTGCGGACCCGACGCAGCGATCGCAACCGCCCGTGCCTCGGGCGCGGCCAATGACACCGCCGGCCGCTGCGGCCGCACAGGAGCCCTCGGCACCGGCCGAAGCGACGGCTGACACCCAAGGCTCAGCCGCGCAGCCGCAGCCGACAAGACCCGAGCCGAAGGAGGCGGCCGCATCCGACACCGGAAAGCCCGATACGGCCGCGCTGCAGACGGGTTCGGTTAATCCGACACTGCCCGACAAGGCCGAGACGGCCGCGCCGGACAAGCAGAGCGCCGAGACGCCGCAACGCACCGCTTCGCCCCGCGTGATCCTTCCGGGCGGCCCGGCGCCGAAAGCGGAACGCGGACCGGAGCCCGAGGCCGGCGACGCGGAAACGTCGCCTCCCTCGGCGCAAGCGAGCGAGACGGCGAGAGGCGCCGAGGCTCTGCCGCCCGTGCAGCCCCTTGAATAGGCGGGTCGGCAGAACGCTTGCACGGCCCGGAACGTTACGGGAGAGGGAGGAGGCAAGCGAGAACACGAGAGTTTGAGCTTGCCTTCCTCTTCCAACGCTCGGGAAACCGCCCTGCACGCGGGCGTCGTACCGGCCGTGGGCAGGCGGCCCCGCGCAGCAAAGCAAAGCGCCCCAGCCGAGCCGGGGCGCATCCTCTGCGGCGTCGATCGCGCGGCAATCCCGCCTTACGCAGCCTTCTTCGCTTCAATGACTTTCGGCGTCGCCGAATTGATCGGGATCCGGCGCGGCTTCATCGCTTCCGGAATCTCGCGTTCGAGCTCCACGTGCAAAAGCCCGTTTTCCAGGCTTGCGCCCCTCACCTGCACATAATCGGCAAGCTGGAAGCGCCGCTCGAACGCGCGGGCCGCGATGCCCTGGTACAAGATCTCGCCGGCCGGCTCGCCCGCCTCCTTGGTCTTTTCACCGCGGATGGTCAGCGTGTTTTCCTTCACTTCGATCGCAAGATCGTTTTCGCTGAAACCGGCGACCGCCACCGTGATACGATAGGCATTCTCTCCCGTCCGCTCGATGTTGTAGGGCGGATACGACGGAACGGCATCGCCGTTCATCTGGTCGAGCAGCGAGAACAATCGGTCGAAGCCGACCGTGGAACGATACAGGGGGGCGAAATCGAAGGTTCGCATGGCATATCCTCGTTCGTTTGAGCGACATGCGGAGAAGCCCGCCCGCCTTGGGCCGGGCACCCGTCGCGCAGCCGGTTGGCCTGCGCTATCCGCGATCTAGGCAGCAAATCGGCTAATTCAAGGGGGTTTTTCGGCGCGACCCGTTGAGCGGCCCCCGCCCTTCCGATAAGCGGACCGCATCCCATACCCAGCCCGTTTGCGGATTTTCATGGACCTCGTCTCCACCCCGTCCAATCCCGTCCCCGAGGGCGCGGTGGTTGGAGAAATCACGGCTCCGAACGGCACCGCCATTCGTTACGCCCGCTGGCTACCTCCGCCCGGCCGCAAGGGCACCGTCTGCCTGTTCCAGGGGCGGGCCGAGTTCATCGAAAAATATTTCGAGGTCGTCACCGAATTGCGCCGGCGCGGCTTCGCGGTTGCGACGCTGGACTGGCGCGGACAGGGCCTGTCGCAACGCCGCCTGGCCGAGCGCCGCAAAGGACATGTCGGCAGTTTCAAGGAGTTCGACGCCGACCTTGAAACCTTCATGCGCGACGTGGTGCTGCCCGACTGCCCGCCCCCCTACTATGCCCTGGCGCATTCCATGGGCGGGGCCATCGTGCTGCGCGCGGCCGGTCGGGGCCGCCGCTGGTTCGAGCGCATCGTGCTCAGCGCCCCGATGATCGCCCTGCACGGCCGCCCGATGGCTCCCGCCGTCCGGATGCTCATCCGGGCGATGCGGTTTGCCGGCCTCGGCCGTTCCTATGTTCCGGGCGGTGGGGCCACCTCCGTCACTTCGCTGCCCTTCGAGGGCAACGAATTGACCTCCGACCCGGTCCGCTACGCACGGACCGGCAAGATCGTCGAGGCCGAGCCCGCCTTGGCGCTCGGCTCGCCGACGATTGCGTGGCTCGATTCCGCCTATACCGCGATGGCCGAATTTGCCGACCCGTCCTATCCCCGCCGGCTCGACCAACCCATTCTGATGATCGCAGCCGGACAGGACACGGTGGTGTCGACTCCGGCGATCGAGCAGTTTGCAATCCGGATGCGTGCCGGCGCGCATGTCGTGGTGGCCGGCGCACGGCATGAACTCATGATGGAGCAGGACTTCTATCGCGGCCAGTTCTGGGCTGCGTTCGACGCTTTTGTACCCGGCAGCGCGGCGCCTTGAGGTCTTCACGCGGCGGATGCGCCGGGGCGAAGCAGAGACAGCGCCTCGGCATGCACGCGCGGGTCGCCGGCAGCGACGATGCGGCCGCCCGAATCGGCAGGAGTGCCCTCCCATGTCGTAACCAGGCCGCCCGCCCCCTCGATGATCGGGATGAGCGGCACGATGTCATAAGGATTCAGTTCGGTTTCGACGACAAGGTCGATATGGCCGGCCGCCAGCATGCAATAGGCGTAGCAATCGCCCCCGTAGCGGGAGAGGCGGGCCATCTGTTCGATGCGGGCGAAGTCGGCCCGGTCGGCCGCGTTCATGAGCAACGGACTCGTCGTGTAGAGGATCGCCTCGGCAAGCGACTCGCACGGCCGGGTGCGCAGCTGCCGCGCTCCGGCCGGCCCGCGATAGGTCGCCGCCGCCCCGTCGCCGCTGAAACGTTCGCGGATGAACGGCTGATGCATCAGGCCGAACACCGGCCTGCCGTGATGCATCAGCCCGATCAGCGTGCCCCATGCGGGCATGCCCGATATGAACGACTTGGTACCGTCGATCGGATCGAGCACCCACACATATTCCGCGTCCGCCCGCTCGCTGCCGAACTCTTCGCCGACGATCCCGTGATCGGGAAAAGTGCGGCGAATGAGGGCCCGCATCGCCGTTTCCGCGGCGTGGTCGGCGGCGGTCACCGGGTCGAATCCGCCGACGCTCTTGTTGTCGATTCCAAGACTCGTGCGGAAGAACGGAAGCAGCGCCTCGCCCGAACGGGTGGCAAGTTCATCGACGAAGGCGGCGAAATCGACGGCTGTCATCGGTTTGAGCACGGGCGCGGCAATCGCTCCCGGAAGAGAAATCCTGCTCTTATAAAGCATGGTCTTCGGCCTTGAGCCACCATCGCGCGGCCGAGGCCGCTTGCCGCCCGGGCGCCAACATGCGAGAGCCGGGCCTCCGAGCCGGGTCTTGAAACCGACATGCCTCCCTCCGGGCGCGAAGACGCCTTCCTGCGCACGACGTCCCTCACCGGCATCATGCTGATCGCGACCCTCGTCGCGATCTACATGGCGAGCCAGACGCTGCGCAATTCCATCGGAGTGATCGCGCCGAATCTGGCCGCCGAGCTTGATCTCTCCGCGGGCCAACTCGGGGTGCTCTCGAGCGCCTTCTTTCTGAGCTTTGCGGCTGCCCAGGCGCCGCTCGGCGTCGCTCTCGACCGCTTCGGCACAAAGCTGTGCGTGCTGGCGTGCACCGCCATCGTCATCGCCGGCACGGTGCTGTTTGCGGCGGCGGAAAGCTCGGCCGGCTTGACCTTTGCGCGCATTCTGATCGGGCTCGGCTCGTCCTGCTATCTGATGGCCCCGCTGACCCTCTATGCCCGCCGTTTTCCGCCCGATCGCTTTTCCACCCTGGCGGGCATCCAGATGGGACTCGGCACTGTGGGCACGCTGCTCGCGACGGCGCCGCTCGCCCTCTCGACCGCCGCCCTCGGCTGGCGCGCGACTTTCTGGGCGATCGCCGCCGTCATGCTGGCCGGCGGGATTCTCGTGGCCGTCGTGGTTCCGGGCGACCGCGCCTCGGCTCTCGCGCGCGGCGAGTCCTGGCGCGCAGGTCTCCTGGGAACGCTGAGGGCGGTGCGGCTGCCCTCCATGACGCGACTCTTCCTGATGCAGCTTACGGCCTATTCGAGCTTCGCGCTCGTCGTCGGCTTGTGGGGCGGGCCGTATCTCACGCATGTCCACGGCTACGGTCTCGTCGAACGCGGCGACCTGCTGTTTCTCGCGGCGGCCGGCCAAGTGATCGGGCTCTTGCTCAACGGGCCGGTGCAGCGCCGCGTCCGGCGCCACAAGCCGCAGGTGGTGTTCGGGGCCGGGCTAACTGCCGGCCTGCTCCTGCTCCTCGCACTTGCCGGCCCCCTGCCCCGGCCGCTCTTGATCGTGTGGCTGTTCACGTTCGGAATGGCGAGCGCCTATACGCCGACACTGATTGCGCACGGCAAGTCCCTGCTGCCACCCGACCTGACGGGCCGGGGACTCACCTGGCTGAATATCGGCTCGATGGGCGGCGCCTTTCTCGCTCAGCTCATCAGCGGGGCGGTGATCGACCTGTTTCCGGCAGCGGCCGATGGCGCCTATCCGTTGGCCGCCTATCAGGCCGTCTTTGCCCTCCAGGCCGCCTTTCTTCTCCTCGCCTTGTTGCCCTACGGGCGGGCGGCCGACCCTGTCCACAGCAAAATGTGATTGAATTTCAAATGCTTAGGTTTGCAGAAGAAAGATCGTAAAAAATAGGTCAGCACCCCTTGCTTTTTGTGCGACGCAATGGCATATTTTTGCAGTGCGGCGGCGTTGACTTCGGTCCGCTGCAGCACTGCCCTCCTTGGGCGTTTCCTCCCTAGACTTGGGCCGCTCGCAAGGGCGGCCCTTTTTTTTGCCGCTTCCCGCGGGAGAGCGGCTATTCGGCGGCGGCGCGATAAGGACGAAGTTCTTCGAGGGGGATTTCGGCGAGCCGGTCCGCAACCGCTTCGAGATCGCGCGCGAGCTGGACAAAGCCGGGAATCCGTTCATACCGGCGCTCGTCCATATAGAGCGCCCGGTTGAGTTCGAGCTGCACCGCGTGCAGGCAGGCCACCGGGTTGCCGTAGTGCTCGGTAATGAAGCCTCCGGCATAAGGCTTGTTGCGGAAAACGGAATAGCCGAGGTCGCGCAGGGCCGTCTCGATCGTGTCCGAAATGACGGGCACACAGCTTGTGCCGTAGCGATCGCCGAGAACCACGTCGGCGCGTGGCCGTTCCTCGCGCATGCCGGAGGACGACGGCATGGAGTGGCAGTCCACCAAAACCGCTGCCCCGAACATGCGGTGCACCCGGGTCATCACCCGGCGGAGTGCCCGATGATAGGGCTTGTAGAGGCCTTCGATCCGGCGGATGGCCTCGGCCACCGGCAGCCGCTCGCGATAGATCTCCTGGGCATCGCCGACGACACGGGCGACCGTGCCGAGCCCGCCGGCCACCCGCATCGACCGGGTGTTCGCGAATGACGGCAATCGCCCGTCGAACATGCGGGGATCGAGCTCATAGGGCTCGCGGTTCACGTCGACATAGCAGCGGGGAAAATGCGCGCGCACGAGCGGGTGGCCGCGGCGCACCACGCCGGCGAAAAGCTCGTCCACGAAACTGTCTTCCGAGCGCCGCAGGGTGGCGATATCGAGCCGGGTTACGCCGAGAAAGCTTGCCGGATAGACGCGGCCGCTGTGGGGCGAGTTGAAGACGATGGCGCCGCGATACGTCGCCGGCTCGAGCACCTCGAACGGCGGATCCAGCTCACCTTCACGGCGGTCCATCATGGCCGGGTCTGGTGCAAGAAACGTGGCCCTGCAGGCGGGACGGGCCGGACGAAATCGTGTAGCCTCTTTTCGGCATCCTTGTCTACGCCGGCGGCCGACGCCACGGTTTTCGCCCGGTTCACGCCCTGTTTACTCCCCGAAGGCCTTATGTCTCGACGTCGATTCTTTCACTGGCCGGTTCGACAATGCCCGCACACCGCAAGATCCTCCTCGCCGAAGACGACAACGACATGCGCCGATTTCTGGTGAAGGCGCTGGAAGGCGCGGGCTACGAGGTCATCTCCTTCGACAATGGGCTTTCCGCCTATCATCGCCTGCGCGAAGAGCCGTTTCAGCTCCTGCTCACCGACATCGTGATGCCGGAGATGGACGGAATCGAGCTTGCGCGGCGGGCGACGGAGCTCGATCCGGACATCAAGATCATGTTCATCACGGGCTTTGCCGCCGTCGCCCTCAACCCCGACTCACAGGCGCCGAAAGACGCCAAGGTCCTGTCCAAGCCGTTCCACCTCCGCGAACTCGTCAACGAGGTCCACAAGGTGCTGCAGGCGGCCTAAGTTTCTGCTGCCGGCACCGGCTTGCTTGCCTGCGGAGGCGCGAGCCGATATTAGGGGTTTCGTCGCAGCCGCGATTTCGGGCGCGTAGCTCAGCGGGAGAGCACTACGTTGACATCGTAGGGGTCGCTGGTTCGATCCCAGCCGCGCCCACCATACCCTGGAAACGGCCCACGACGACGCTACCCGGACCTTGGAAGTGGCTTGGCTCGCGCTTTTCGTCGCCGGACTGTTCGAGATTGCCTGGGCGATCGGGCTCAAGTTCACGGACGGATTCTCCCGCTTCTGGCCTTCGGCCGGAACGCTGGTTGCGATGGTTTTGAGCGTGCTGCTGCTCGGCTATGCCGTGCGGGTGCTGCCGGTCGGCACGGCCTACGCCGTGTGGGTCGGCATCGGTGCGCTCGGCACCGCCCTGCTCGGCATGGCCTTGTTCGGCGAATCCCGGGAGCCGCTGCGTCTCATCTGTCTCGGCCTCATCGTCGCCGGAGTGGTTGGCTTGAAGCTCGTCAGCCCAAATTCCTGACGCGGCCGCGTTGACAGGGGCCGGCGCAGCCCCTATCACCGCAGGCAATCCCAGCATTCGCGAGCTGCGCCTGACGGAGCGCTGTTCTGCCCAGGGCCTGAGTCATGAAGATTCGAAATTCCCTGAAATCCTTGCGGGCGCGCCACCGCAACAACCGCCTCGTGCGCCGCAAGGGGCGCGTCTATGTCATCAACAAGGTGCAGCGCCGCTACAAGGCCCGGCAGGGCTGAGCGCCCGCCGCGGAACCGGAACCCCGGTCCGGCCCCCGCATTGCCCGCACGCCGCATTGGCAGTTTGAGGCTTGCGGGTTACATTCATGTCCATGACGAGGCTCCCCCCGCGGCCGTTCCGCCTTCTAGTGGCGGCCGGCACGGCGTTCGGTTTTGTGATCGCAGGCGTCGCAACCGTCTTGGCTCAGTCACGTCCGGGGCCGGCCCCCGCTGACGCGCCTGCCCAAGAGGCGACCAAGCACCCCCGTCCGAAGCCGCGGGATCGCAGCCGGACTCTCGATTTCCTGTTCGGCGCGCTGAAGGCAGCGCCCGATGCCGAAACCGCCAAGATCGTCGAGGATCGCATCCAGGCGCTGCTGCTCGCCTCGGGGAGCGACACGGCTGATCTGCTGATGAGCCGCGTGAAGGCGGCGGCAGACGCCAAGGACACGCCGCTCGCGCTCCGCCTCCTCGATGCGATCGTCGAGATCAAGCCGGACTATATCGAAGCCTGGAACCGGCGGGCCACACTGCACTTCCTCGACAAGGACTTCGGTGCGGCAATCGCGGATCTGCGACAGGTGCTCGCGCGCGAACCGCGTCATTTCGGCGCGCTCGTCGGCCTTGGCCTTATCATGCGCGAGCTCGGCGAGGATAAGCGGGCGCTCGAGGTCTTCCGGCGGGCGCTCGAAATTCATCCGCATCTCGAGCGCGTTCCCGAGCTCGTAAAGGAGCTCAGCGAAAAGGTCGAAGGCCGCGAGATCTGAAGCGGCGCGCGCACACCGCGGGCCGTTCAATCGTCCGCCGCGATTTGGCTGCCCACGAAGGCAATCCGCACCATGTTGGTTGCACCCGGCGTCCCGAACGGCACGCCGGCCACCACAATGATGCGCTGGCCCGGCCGCGCGAAGGAGTCCTTGAACGCGATGCGGCAGGCCCGCTCCACCATGTCGTCCTGGTCATGCGCGTCCTCGGCGACAACGCAATGGACGCCCCAGCCGAGAGACAGCTTCCGGCCGGTCGACATGTTCGGCGAAATGGCGACGATGGGCGGCTTCGGTCGCTCGCGGGCGACCCGCAGACCCGTGGCGCCGGAACTCGTCCAGCAAACGACCGCCGCAAGGTCGAGCGTCTCGGCGATCTGCCGGGCCGCCGCCGCGATCGCGTCGGCGCCCGTGGCTTCCGGCTCGGCGCGCGAGGCTTGGATGATCGAGCGGTAGAGCGGCTCGCCTTCCACCTCCTCGGCAATCCGATTCATGGTGGCGACGGCCTCGACGGGAAACTGGCCGGAAGCCGACTCCGCCGACAGCATCACGGCATCGGCCCCCTCGTAGATTGCGGTCGCCACGTCGGAGACCTCCGCACGGGTCGGCACGGGATTGGCGACCATGGATTCGAGCATCTGGGTTGCGACGATGACCGGCTTGCCGGACCTGCGGGCGGCGCGCGTGAGCTGCTTCTGAATTCCCGGCACCTTCTCCAGCGGCATTTCGACGCCGAGATCCCCCCGCGCCACCATGATGGCGTCCGCCATTTCCAGGATGTCGGAAAGGTGCTGGACGGCCTGCGGCTTCTCGATCTTGGCCATCACGGAGGCGCGGCCGCGCGTCAGCTTCTTGGCCTCCGCGATGTCGTCGGCCCGCTGGATGAACGACAGGGCGATCCAGTCCACTCCCGCGTTGAGGGCCGCTTCGAGATCCGAGCGGTCCTTCGCCGTCAATGCCGAGAAGGGCACGGTGGTGTCCGGCAGGCTGACGCCTTTGCGATTCGAGAGCCGGCCCCCAACCTCAACACGCGTCACCGCCTGACGAGGATGGGTCTCAACCGCGGTCAGGCGTATCTTGCCGTCATCGAGCAGCAGTGTGTCTCCGGGCTCCAGGGCCGCGAGAATCTCCGGATGGGGAAGGTTGACGCGCGTCTCGTCGCCCAGCCGGGAATCGTCGTCCAGTGTGAACGAGGCTCCCTTCACGAGCATCACGGCGCCGCCTTCGAAATCGCCGACCCTCAGCTTGGGGCCTTGAAGATCGACGAGGATGCCGATGGGGCGCCCGTAGTGCTCCTCCACGTCGCGAATCGCCTTCACGAACTCGCGCATGAGCTCATGGCTCGTGTGGCTCATATTGATGCGGAAAACATCCGCGCCGGCTTCGAACAGTTTCGCGATCGTGGCGGGATCGCGCGACGCCGGTCCCAGCGTGGCGACGATCTTGGCCCGCCGCAGTCGCCTCATCGGCCCTTCTCCGCACTCGGCGGCGATGCCGCTTCCGACGAACTCCGCGACGGCGGCCTGTAGGAAGGTTGTAAGGGACGGGCCGGCGTCTGATCCGCCGACTCGGTGAGCTGGACCGTCCAGGACTTCTGCTCGTTCGTATCCACCTCGAAAAAGCCTGTGCGGTCATAGCCGCGCGCGAGGCAGTCGTGGATGCCGCGGATCGTAAACTCCTTGTCCCGGGTGCACATATAGGCCTTGCCCGACCATTCGCCGCCGCGATCGTAATCGACGCCGTAGACGTAATAATAACGCGCGGTCAGCGCGCCGCGCAGGATCGTCTCGCAACTGCGCGACGACAAGTTCCACCACCCTTCCGTAATCCAGGAATCGCCGTCCTTGTAGCCGATGGCGATGCCCACGCGGCTGCCGGTATTGTTGCACAGCCGGAAGTCGGCCATGGCCGGCGGAATGTGCCACGCGGCTCCGGCGGCGAGGGCGAGGAGGACCGCGCCGAGACGACGCGGCCCGATCGAGCCCAAGCGGAGAAAGCGAGAAGACGGCATGGTCACGGATTGTCTATGAAGATCGCGCGAAAATCATTGACGTTGGTGCAGGTCGGACCGGGCGTAAGCAAGCCTCCGACGCGCCTGAAGAATCCGGTCGAATCGTTTTCGGCAAGAAACTGGGCCGGATCGAGGCCGAGAGCCCGCGCTTGGGCGCATGTCGAACCGTCTGCGATGGCCCCCGCCGGATCCTGCGGATGACCGCCCCCGCCGTCCGTCCCGTCGGTATCGGCCGCGAGAATCGTGATTCCGGAGGTGCGGTCGAGCGCCAGCGCCCCCGCCAGGGCATATTCCTGGTTCGGCCCCCCGTGGCCGTTGCCTGAGAGCGTGACAGTCAATTCGCCGCCGGAGAGCAGCACCGCGCGGCGGCCCTCGGCCTGAACCTGCCGGGCGAGCGCGACGTGTTCGCGCGCCACGGCGCGGGCCTCGCCTTCCAGTCGATCGCCGAGCACGATCGGCTCGAATCCGGCCTTCCGCACTGCCTCCGCGCAGGCTGCGAGCATGTCAGCAGGTTTCGCAATCAGCCGATAGCCGGCCGTCTCGAAAGCGGGATCGCCGGCCTTGGGCGTCTCGTTCGCGGGGTCTTCGAGGGCGCGCCGGACGGTTTCCGGGATGTTCAGATGATAGCGCGCCAGGACGGCGCGAGCCTCTGCCAGCGTGGTCGGGTCCGGCACCGTGGGACCCGACCCGATCGCCGCCGGTTCGTCCCCCGGCACGTCGGAAATTGCAAGCGTGAGGAGAGGCGCCGGGCGGGCGCGGAGCGCAAGCCGTCCGCCCTTGATCTGCGACAGGTGGCGACGCACGGTGTTGACCTCGCCGATCGTCGCGCCGCAGCGGAGAAGCGCGCGCGTGACCTCCTGCTTTTCGGCGAGCGTGAGGCCGGCGGCCGGCGCCGTCCAGTTGGCCGAAGCGCCGCCCGAGAGCAGCACCAGCACGAGGTCGTCGGGCCCCGCCGCGTCGGCATGCCGCAACGCGGCCATAGCCGCACCGACGCTTGCCTGGTCCGGAACGGGGTGGCCGGCCTCGATCATCTTCACGAAGCGCGTCGGCCGCGCGTAACCGGGGCGCGTGGCCGCCACGCCCGCGATGCGCCCTTCGGCGCCCGCGGCGGCGTAGATGCGTTCGGCGACCGCGACCATCGCGCCGGCGGCCTTTCCTGCCGCCAGCAGGATCAGACGCCCGCGCTCCGGCGGGGGCGGCAGGTGCGGAGGCAGGCAGGTCTCCGGGTGAGCGGCACCCACGGCCGTGTGAAAAAGGCCTTCCAACAAATTCCGCGCCGAAGCGCTCATCGGATGGGCTCCGTGCGCCTGCGCCTGCAAACGGGCCCGCGGGCGACGGCCGAATTTTTGCTCCGGGCCAAGCCCCACAGAAGCAAAGGCGCCCGGCTATGGCAAGCGCTCGACCAAGCTCCTATTGTTGGTCTCTGACCCCCGAGACACGCGGAGCTTGCCGCCATGGATCTCGACGAAAAGACCCGAACCGAACTCGAAGCCGCCGCCTTCCGCCGCCTCCTGGCGCATCTGCGCGAGCGCACCGATGTGCAGAACATCGATCTCATGAACCTCGCCGGCTTTTGCCGCAATTGCCTTTCCAACTGGATGAAAGAAGCGGCCGACCAGCGCGGCGTCCCGATGACGAAGGAAGAAAGCCGCGCTCTCGTCTACGGAATGCCCTACGAGGAATGGCGCGCCAAGTACCAGAAGGAGGCAACTCCCGAACAGAAGGCGGCTTTTGCGCAGGCCCACCGCCATTAGCCGGCATTGGAAGGGGACGCGCGCGGCTTCACTTGCGCCTTGAACTGTGGATGACCGCCCGGCCCGCTTGACCTTCCCGGCCTCGGCGCCGAAACCTCTCGATGTTTCCCCGACACGCCGAGGCAACGTGAAGGAGCGCCGATGGCCACCGCCGCCGCCCTCAAGGAAGAGCCCGCCACCCGGTTCGCGAAGGACCACCTCAAGGCCTTCATCGAACGGATCGAGCGTCTCGAGGAGGAGAAGAAGGCAATCGCCGACGACATTCGCGACGTCTATGCCGAGGCGAAGGGCAACGGCTTTGACGTGAAGGCGCTGCGCACCATCATCCGCATGCGCAAGCAGGACGTCGAAGAACGCAAGGAGCAGGAAGCGATCCTGGAAACCTATCTCGCGGCGCTTGGCATGCTGGATTGAACCGGCCTCCGCTCATACGGGCGGCAAAGAAATGCCAACCGCCGCGTTCTCCTCGGGTCCTGCGTTCCAGTAGCCATAACGCGCCGCGACGTCGAGAAAGTGCCGCACACGCTCCGCCCCCGGGCGCACGGGCGGGCCATCGCCGGAGGGCCGCGGGGTGCCGATCTCGCGGAAGAAACGCGCGAGGCGGGACGTGCTCACCACGATCATGACCGCCGTTTGCTGCGTGGGGTTGCGAAAGGCGTGCTTCGCGCCGCCGGGAACGTGAAACACCTCCTTCGGCTCGATCCGCACCCACCGAAAGCCCTCGGGGTATTCCGCGAGCCCCTCCACTTCTCCCTCGATCGCGAGGAACGTTTCCGGATCGGCATGGGCGTGGAGCGGCACGACGCCCCCCGGAGGAATCGTGCCCTGCATGACGCAGGGCACCGAGTCCTCGGGCGCGGGCTCGGTCAGCAACGCGATCGTCGGTCCCATGACGTCCAACACCTCCGCTCCGCCAGGGCGAAGGAGCCGGGCGGCCAGACGGTCGGGAGGGCTAAGGTCCGGCATCAGATCTCCTTCGGATGCGGCGCTGAGCCGATTCCACCCGTCCAAGCCGGCAGGCGTGCGGCAGGACCGCGGCGGCGATGCGGCCTCTTGATCGAGGCGTCGGTTTCGAGGACATTGCGGGCCATGAACGCGCCTTCTCGACCGGCCGGCAACCGCCGCATCAACTGGCTGCATGTCTCGACGGTCGTCTCGGCCGCCATTCTGATCGCAGCCGAGGTCTTCGGCGCCGCCTTCGCGGCCGGATGGGCGGTGGCGATCCTGTTCGAGATCGGCGGCTATGGCCACTATGTCCTGCAGGCGATTTTCTCCGCCTTCGGATTTGCGGTCATGATCGCCTTCCTGCGCTCGGCGCAGCGGATCGAGCCGTTCGTCACGCGGGACTAAGCCCAACCCGAAGCGGCGGCCTCGCGCGCGAGTCCTCGCGGCGAATTTAACGAAGCGGAAGCGCTCTCGGCGCCGAAATTTCTTTTCGCTGCGCATCGCATCTTGCGTCGCGGACCTGAATCGCTTATCTCGCGCATGCCCAATTTCGCACGTGCCTGTGGCCGTGTGTCGGTCGGTGGGCATCCGGACAAGAGGCCGGACAGCCGCCTAGGGAAGGACCTGCTTCCCTAACACCCGCGACCGGCAGCCGGAGGCGAAACCGGCGTACCCCGCTCTCCACGGGGGACGCGGCTTAAAGCAACGACGGAACGGGCTTTTTTGGTCTCGTCGGCCCTCCAAAGGTCGACACCGAAGAGGCTTGTCCATCATTGCCGGCCGTGCGGACGGGGAGTTCCCCTTCCAAACCAAGGCCGCATCTCGGGTGAAGAGCCCATCGTTCCGCGACGTGTCTCCACCGCACGAGCGGCGCGAAGCTTCTCACCCGCTGACGCCGGGCGGACGCCGCGCCACGCTCCGCCTGAACCGCAACCGGGCTTCGCCGCCCGAATGTGCTTTGGTGGGGACTGTCAATGACCGAGCGTATCCGTGAATTCCTGCGCAACCGCCGCGCCGAAGGCCTGGATACCGAGCCCTGTCTCGTGGTCGATCTCGAGGTCGTGCGCGACAACTATCTTGCCTTCGCGAAGGCGCTGCCGGACACGCGCGTCTTCTATGCGGTGAAGGCCAATCCCGCGCCGGAGGTCCTGACCCTGCTGGCGAGCCTCGGCTCGTGCTTCGACGTCGCCTCCGTGGCGGAAGCCGAGATGGCGCTGGCCGCCGGAGCCACGGCCGATCGCATCTCCTACGGCAACACGATCAA
>DASTKH010000003.1:0-74721 GCA_035716025.1 Xanthobacteraceae bacterium | reverse complement strand
ACCACCTTGATGCGGTCATGCGCGCTTGCGATCTCCTGATCGACCAGCGCTTCGAGGTCCTCGTCATAGACATGCTTCTTGCGGTCGGCGAGCGCCTTGAAACGGACGAAAGCGTCTTCGAGCTGGTTTCCGGAGAGCTTGTAGCCCAGCTCTTCGAGCTTGTGGACGAAGGCGTGCCGGCCGGAATGCTTGCCCATCACCAGCGAGGTTTGCTTCACGCCCACATCCTCGGGCCGCATGATCTCATAAGTCTGATTGTTCTTGAGCATGCCGTCCTGATGAATGCCCGATTCGTGCGCGAAGGCGTTCCGGCCGACGATCGCCTTGTTGTACTGCACGGGAAACGAGGTCACCGCGGAGACGAGCTTCGAGGCGCGCGTCAGCATCGTCGAATCGATTTTCGTCCAGTAAGGCAGAACGTCGTTGCGCACGCGCAGCGCCATCACGACCTCCTCGAGCGCGGCGTTGCCCGCGCGCTCGCCGATGCCGTTGACCGCGCATTCGATCTGCCGCGCGCCGGCATGGACGCCCGCAAGGGAATTCGCGACCGCCATGCCGAGGTCGTTGTGGCAATGCACCGAGAAGCGCGCCTTGTCGGCATTCGGAACGCGCTCCATCACCATGCGGAACAGCGCCGCATACTCCTCCGGCACCGTGTAGCCGACGGTATCGGGAATATTGATCGTGGTGGCGCCGGCCTTGATCGCCGCTTCCACGCAGCGGCAGAGGAAATCGTGGTCGGTGCGGGTTCCGTCCTCGCAGGACCATTCGACATCGTCGGTATGGTTGCGCGCGCGCGTCACCTGCTGGATGACGAGCTCATAGACTTGCTCCGGCTCCATCTGCAGTTTCCACTTCATATGCACCGGCGAAGTGGAGATGAAAGTGTGGATACGCGCGCGCTTGGCCGGCTTGATCGCCTCCGCACACCGGTCGATGTCCTTCGGCGCCGCACGGGAAAGGCCACAGACGACCGCGTTCTTGGTACGCTTCGCGATCTCCTGGACCGCGAGAAAATCGCCCTCCGAGGCGATGGGAAAGCCGGCCTCGATGATGTCCACGCCCATTTCGTCGAGAAGCTCGGCAACCTGCAGCTTCTCTTCATGGGTCATCGTCGCGCCGGGGCACTGTTCTCCGTCGCGCAAGGTGGTATCGAAAATGATGACGCGATCCTTCTCGGATCCGCTTGCCGTGCTCATGAAAATCGTCCTTCTGGTCTTCGCCCCGCGTCGGGGTGCTGAGGGGTCCTGCTGCCGTCGTCCTGTCCCCTGAGTGCCCAGGCGCCACGGCGCCCAGCCGGCCCTCAGGGGCTGGTAAGCAGAAGGAGGCCGCCGGAAAGACGCGAGAACCCGGGCAGCAGGGCGTAAACGGAACCGGCCAATTCGGCCCTCCGGCGCAGCGCACGATGATCGTGCCGCAACGACATACCTTGCTTGCCCTCACTTGCCGCCCCAGTGTTGCGCAGCCTGCTGAACTGCGGGTAAACGGGCGGACAGTTCGCGTTTCTTAGCCAATTTGCCGACCGTCCGCAATGCTTCATCCCGAAAGAACCGTCGCCCTGCTCCTTGCTTTGGGGCTTTCGGCCTGTGTCGCCACCCTGGAGACTCCGGACGGCGGCGCCGGCGTCGCCGTGTTCGGCGAAAGCTTCGGCTATCGCGACACAGGTCCGCCGGGCTGCGCGCGGCCGATTGCCGAATTCGCGGCCATTTTGGCGGACGATCATCGGACCGGGAACGTCCATCCGACCGTCTATCGCCGAGCGACCGCCGACCTTAGCGACGTGCGGTCCGCCTGCGCGGCGGGCCGCATCGGCGAGGCACGGGATCGTCTTGACGTGGTCAAGGCCCGCTACGGTTATCACTGAAGGCGGGCTCCGCGCGCGGCTTTCAGCGCTTCCTCACCCCGGGCTTCCGGTGCTTGCCGCGCGAGCCGTCCGCCTCCGCCTCGAGCGCCCTGCGAACCTTGCGCATTTCGCGCAGCGCCTGCGGCGGAACGGTCGGGAAGCTGAGGCCGAGGCTTTCGAGCGTCTCGACGAGCGCGCCCGCAACCACGAGGCGGGCAAACCACTTCTCGTCGGCCGGGATCACATACCAAGGTGCCTCGGGCGTCGCCGTCGCGCGGATTGCCTCCTCGTAGGCGCGCATATACCGGTCCCAGAGCTTGCGCTCGGCGACGTCTCCCATCGAAAACTTCCAGCGCTTGTCGGGATCGTCGAGCCGTTCCAGGAAGCGCTTGCGCTGCTCTTCCTTGGAGACGTGCAGGAAGAACTTGACCGGGCGGATGCCGTTGCGCGCGATGTAACGCTCGAAGCAGCGGATATCCTCGAATCGTTCGTTCCAGATTGCCTTTGTCACGAGCTTCGGCGGCAGCTTCTGGCGCGCGAGATATTCCTGGTGCACGCGCACGACCAGGACCTCCTCGTAATAGGAGCGATTGAAAATCCCGATACGGCCGCGCTCGGGCAAGGCGATCGTGGTGCGCCACAGAAAATCGTGGTCGAGTTCCTGCGCGCTCGGCGCCTTGAAGGCGTGCACCTGGCAACCTTGCGGATTGACGCCCGACATCACGTGCTTGATCGCGCCGTCCTTGCCGGCTGCATCCATTGCCTGGAAGATCGCAAGCAGCGCCCAGCGGTCCTGCGCATAGAGCTTCTCCTGCAGCTGCGAGAGGCGCTTGATGCCCTGGGTCAGCATCGCCTTCGCCTCGTCCTTGCTCATGTCGATGCCGCAGGTGTCTGCGCAATCGAAATCCCGCAGATGAAAGCGCGCCCCGTCGGTAATGCGGAACCGTGCGAGCGCCCTCGACGGAAGCATGCGGCCGGCCTCCTTCATGCCTCGATCTCGCCCTCGCTCACCAGCACGGCGTCGCCCCCGATGCTGGCGGCGGCAACGCCCCCGCGCGCCAGCACGAGCCCGAGGTGCACCACGCTGGGGCGACCCATTTCATAGCCTTGCTCGATCGCGAGCGCATGCACCCCGTCGGCGAGTCCGCCCTCGCGGGCGATGACGCCGGAGAGCGCCGCGACGGCCGAGCCGGTGGCCGGGTCTTCGGCGACCCCCATCGCGGGCGCGAACATGCGCGCATGGAGGAAATGGCGGGCATCAACGACCTCGCGGCAAAACAGGAAGGCTGCGCCCTGCCCGCTTCCGCCGAAGGCCTGCGGCCAGCGCGCGAGATCGGCTCGCGCCCGGGCAATCGTCCCCCGATCGCGCACCGGCACCATCGTAAACTCGATCCCGGCCGACCAGCGGCCGAGCGTAAACCCCGCGCAACCGATATCGCCTGGAGAGAGACCGAGGGCCGCCGCCACGACGGATGCATCGGCCGCATCGCCCACGCGCTGCGGCAGGCGCGGGAGGTCGAACCGCGCATGCCCCGCACCGCCGTGACGCGCGGGCCGCACCATGCAGCGCACCGGCCCGACATTTTCTTCGAGCATCATCTCGGTTTCTTCTTCGAGCGCGTCGAGCCGCCCGAGCAGCACCGCCGCCCCGACCGTCGGATGTCCAGCAAAGGGAAGCTCGGAAGCCGGCGTGAAAATCCGCAGACGGGCGCGATGCGCCGCTTCTTCCGGCGGCAGCACGAAGACGGTCTCCGAAAGGTTGAATTCCCGGGCGACGGCCTGCATCGCCGCGTCGTCGAGTCCCTCGGCGTCAAGCACAACCGCGAGCGGGTTTCCGGCGAAGCGGGTGTCGGTGAAAACATCGAGCGTGACGAAACGGCGGCGCATGAAACCCTCCCGGTGCGACGTCGATGCCGACGGGCTGCGTCAAATGATCTGTTCGGCCTTGAGCTTGTCGAGCTCGCCTTGTGAGAGGCCAAGCCATTCCCCGTAGACCGCCGCGTTGTCGGCGCCGAGCAGCGGTGCCGAGCTCACCGCGACCTGCGAATCCGACATCTTCACGGGCCAGCCGGGCATTACGAACTCCCCCCGCACCGGATGGTGCACCGTGGCGAAAATGCCGCGCGCCCTGAGCGAGGGATCGCTCCACAATTCCATCGTGTCGAGAACGGCCCCGCACGGCACCCCGGCCTCGCCGAGAATGCGCATGGCTTCGTGCTTGGTGTGCTTGATGGTCCAGGCCGCGATGAGGCGGTTGATCTCATCGACGCATTTGACGCGGGACTGCGGGCTGGCAAAGCGCGGCTGGTCGGCAAGGTCGTCGCGCCCGATCACCGAGAGCAACCTTCGCCACTGCACATTGTTGGCGCGGCTCGTGTAGATGTAGCAATAGTCGTTCGGCCCGTCGCCCTTGCAGCGGAAGACGTCGCTCGGCGCGTTGGTGCCGAGCACAACCTGATTGCCCATGCGCGGACACGCCTTGCCGTGCAGCGCCTGCGCGGCATAGGCGATGCGGCAGTAATTGATCATCGCGTCCTGCATGGCCACGGTGACACGCTGGCCGCGGCCGGTGATGAAGCGCTGGCAAAGTGCCGCAAGAATTCCGATCGCGCAGTGCAGGCCCGTTCCGGTATCGCCCAGCGTGACGCCCGGCTTGATCGGCCGGCCGTCCGGCTCGCCGGTGATGCTCATGACCCCGCCCGTCGCCTGCCCGATCATGTCGAAGGACAGGAAATTCTCGAATGGGCTGCCCTCCCCGAAGCCTTTCACCTGCGCATAGACGATGCGCGGGTTGAGTTTCGCCACCTCCGCATAGGAAAAGCCGAGTCGCTCGATCACGCCGGGCGCGAAATTCTCGATGAAGACGTCCGCCTTCGGGATCATGTCGCGCAGGAGCTTCTTGCCGCGCTCGTCCTTGAGGTTCAACGTGATGCTCTTCTTGTTGGCATTGAGCAGCATGAAGTAATACGAGTCGACTCCCGGCCTGTCCGTCGAAGCGCCGCGTCCCTGTTCGCCGCCCACGGGATTCTCGACCTTGATCACGTCGGCGCCAAGCCAGGCCAATGTTTCGGTGGCGCTGGTTCCGGCCTCGAACTGCGTCAGGTCGAGCACTTTGATGCCTGCGAGGGCGGTCGTCCCCGTCGCTTCCTGGGTCGCCTCGGTCATGGCGTCTTCTCCCTTTCCTGCGAATGGCGCGAGCCTAAAGCAGACGCGGCGAAAACTGAATCGCCTCGCGCGCCGCCGCATCGCGGCCGCGCGCGACCTCAAAGGCGCTCGAGCGGAAGGCGCCGAGGCGCCGCGCAGAATGCCTCCTGCGCGGCGATCAGCGCCAACTCGCGAGCGCCCAAAGCCAGCGTCCGCTCCAAAACACCGAAAACACCGGCCGTTGCGAGCGATAGCGCGTGCGGAGCCGAGCGGTCCCGCAGATAGCGGCCGAGAAACAGCGCCGCGAGCAGGTCTCCGGCGCCGCCAAGCGTCAGCGGCAGCCTCGGCGTGCGAAGCCGCCACTTTTCTGTGCCCTCCGAAACGATGAGGTCGATCGTCTCGGGCGGCGTCTCCGTCGTGACGACGGAGGTGACCACCACGATCCGCGGTCCCCTCGCGTGCAGCGCATCGACGGCCTTCAAGGTCTGGCGCAAATCCGTCGCCGGCCGGCCGGTCAGAAGCTCGAGTTCGAAATGGTTGGGCGTGACGATGTCGGCAGCCGGAACCGCGCTGTCGCGAAAGGACTCGGCAATCCCCGGCCGTACATAGATGCCGCTTTGCCGGTCGCCGATAACCGGATCGCAGCAATAAAGTGCGCGCGGATTGACGCGCTTGACCCGCGCGACGGCTTCGACCGTCGCTGCCCCGGTGTCGGCCTCACCCAAATAGCCCGAAAGCACCGCGTCGCACGCGGCAAAGCCGCCGCGCTCCTCGATGCCCAAAAGCATGTCGCGGACGATGCGCGCCTCGACCACCGTACCGCGCCAGGCTCCGTAGCCGGGGTGGTTCGAAAACAAAACCGTCGGCACCGGCCAGACTTCGAACCCCAACCGCTGCAGCGCAAAAACCGCCGCGGAATTGCCGACATGGCCAAAGGCGACGTGCGATTGGACGGAGAGAATATTCATCGGCGAAATCGAATGTTACTGCCGGCAGGCGACGCGCCCGCCCGCTGCTGATAAGAAAACGGCTGGAGGCGCAGGCCTCCAGCCGCCGAATCGATACCCTGCGGGCAGGCTACATGCCGGCTTGTTCGACGAACTTGTTTGTGTAGGTCTTGGACAGATCGATCTTTGCCTTGGCGATTTCCGGAACCGACTGGCTGAACACGGCGAGCACCGCCTCGGCACCCTTCGGGTCCATCTTTCCCGTCTCCGAATACATCGGGATCGTGTTCTTGAGCGCCGCGAGATAGAGATCCTTGTTCGCGCCGACGATGTCGTCCGGCATCTTGGCCATGATCTCCTCGGCTTTGTGCGAATGAATCCATTTCAGCGTGGCGACCATTGCGTTCGCCAGCATCTGCGTCTCTTTGGGGTGCTTTTCGATCCAGTCGGTGCGCGTATAGAGTGAGCCGCCCGGATATTCGCCGCCGAACACGGCGAGCGTATCCTTCTGCGTGCGGGTGTCCGCAAGGATCCGCAGGTCCTTGAACTTGCCTTGCAGCAAAGTCACCGCCGGATCGAGCATCACGGCGGCATCGACCTTTCCGTGCTCCATCGCCGCGACCGCGGTCGCGTCGAGACCGACGCCGACGACCGCGACTGACGCGGGATCGATGCCGTTCTTCCTGAGCAGGAATTTGAGGAAGAAGTCGGTCGAAGAGCCGGGTGCGCTCACCCCGACATTCGTGCCCTTGAGATCGGCGATCGACTTGATGTCCTTCGTGCGTTCGGGCGAGACCACGAGCACCAGTCCCGGATAGCGGTCGTAGGTGACGAAGGCCTGAAGCGACTGGTTCTTGGCCGCGAGATTGACGCAATGGTCGAAATACCCGGAGACCACGTCGGCGCTGCCGCCGATCACCGCCTGCAGCGCCTGCGAGCCGCCCTTGAAATTGATGAGATCGACATTGACGCCCGCCTTCTCGAATTCGCCGAGCTGCTTGGCGAGGACCGTCGGAAGATAGCAGAGGCACCCTGCCCCGCCGACAGCGATCGTGACTTTCGGTTTTGCGTCCTGGGCCTGTGCCGGCGCGAAACCCGCGAGCCCGAAAGCCAGCGCCAGCGCCGCCAACCGTGTCAGTTTCATGACCGTCTCCTTGGGTTGAACAGCCTCTTACCGGCCGGCGGGTGCCGGCCGGCGGGTCCGGCGAAGGCTTATCACGTCCGCGTGTCGGCCGCGACGGGCCGCCAGACCAGCAGCCGGTTCTCGATCGCGGTGACCACGAGGTCGATCGACACGACGAAAGCCGCGAGCACGACCATGCCGGCAAACACACCGGCGACATCGAAGGTGCCCTCGGCCTGCTGAATGAGGTAGCCGAGCCCGCCCGCCGAACCGAGATATTCGCCGACCACCGCGCCGACAACCGCGAAGCCGACGGACGTATGGAGGGAGGAGAACATCCAGGACAGGGCCGACGGCCAGTAAACGTGGCGCATGAGCTGGCGCTCGTTCATGCCGAGCATGCGGGCGTTCGAGAGGATCGTCAGGCTCACCTCCTTGACGCCCTGATATACGTTGAAGAACACGATGAAAAAGACGAGCGTCACCCCGAGCGCCACCTTCGACCAGATGCCGAGACCGAGCCAGAGCGCGAAGATGGGCGCGAGCACGACGCGCGGCAGCGCATTCGCCATCTTGACGTAAGGATCGAACACGGCGGCAAGCAGCGGCCGGCGCGCAAACCAGAAGCCGACCAGGACGCCTGCCACCGAGCCGATCACGAAGGCGAGCATCGATTCGAGCAACGTGATCCAGAGGTGTTTCCAGATCGTGCCTTCGGCGAACCACTTGATGACGCGCCCGGCAACGTCGAGCGGGGTCGAAAAGAAGAACGGCGGCAGCACGGTGACCCCGAAGATCGGCACCGTCGTTAGGACGTGCCAGGCGGCGATGGCCAGCACCGCCACCGCGACCTGGAGAAGGAGGAGCCGGCCCCGCGTCATGGCCACACTCTCGCGAAATGTCGGCCCCTCATGCGAGAGCGGCGCGTCATGTGCCCTCCGTCTGCGCGTAGCCTTTGAGCACTTCCCCCTTGAGGACTTCCCAGATCTCGCGATGCAGGTCGAGGAAGGCGCGGTCGAGCCGCACCTCCGAGATGTCGCGTGGGCGCGGGAGCGGCACCCGCCACGATCCGATGATCCGCGCCGCCGGCCCTGCCGACATGATCACGACCCGGTCGGCGAGCGCGATCGCTTCTTCGAGGTCGTGGGTCACGAACATCACGGCCTTGCGGTCGCCGCTCCACAGATCGAGCAGCAGATTTCCCATGATCTGCCGGGTCTGCGCGTCGAGCGGCCCGAACGGCTCGTCCATCAGCAGGATTTTCGGATCGCGGATCAAGACCTGGGCAAGCCCTACGCGCTTGCGCTGGCCGCCCGACAGCATATGCGGATAGCGAGGGCCGAAGCCGGCAAGCCCGACGCGGGCGAGCCAATCCTCCGCGCGTTTGCGCGCTTCGGCCGCCGGCGCGCCGGCAATTTCAAGCCCGATCGCGACGTTGTCGCGCGCCGTTTTCCAGGGAAACAACGCCTCCGCCTGGAAAAGATAGCCCGCATCCCGGTTGAGGCCGGTCAGCGGCAGCCCGAAAGTCGTGGCGGCACCGCTGGTCGGCGCCAGGAGTCCGGCTGCGACATTGAGCAAGGTCGACTTGCCGCAGCCGGTCGGACCGACAATGGCGACGAATTCGCCGTCCGCGACCGAGAGCGTAACGTCGCGAACGGCCTCAAAGACGGCGTGGCCCTGGATCGTGAAGGTGATGCCGACTTCACGCAGCGCGATCGCAGGGTGGTCCATCGCGGTCGCTCGCCTTGCCGCCGCGCGCCGGACTAGTTCCGGCTCCGGTCGACCAGAGCACGTTCCTTGATCCAGGGCATCATCTCGCGGAGCTTCGCGCCGACCTGCTCGATCGAATGCTGCGCCATCTTGGCGCGGGTAGCCTTGAACGAGGTCTGGTTCACCTTGTTTTCGAGCATCCAGTCGCGCGTGAATTTGCCGGACTGGATATCGGCCAGGATGCGCTTCATCTCTTTGCGGGTCTCGTCCGTGATGACGCGCGGGCCCGAAACATATTCGCCGTATTCCGCCGTGTTCGAGACCGAGTAGTTCATGTTGGCGATGCCGCCCTCGTAGATGAGGTCGACGATGAGCTTGACCTCGTGAACGCATTCGAAATAGGCCATTTCGGGCGCATAGCCGGCCTCGACAAGGGTCTCGTAGCCGGCCTTCATCAGCTCGACGAGACCGCCGCACAGCACCGTCTGTTCGCCGAAGAGGTCGGTCTCGCATTCCTCCTTGAAGGTGGTCTCGATGATACCGGCGCGGCCGCCGCCGATCGCCGAGGCGTAGGAGAGACCGAGATCGTGCGCATTGCCGGATGCGTCCTGATGGATGGCGACGAGGCAGGGGACGCCGGCACCCCGTAGATATTCCGACCGAACCGTGTGCCCGGGCCCCTTGGGGGCAATCATCAGCACGTCGAGATCCTTGCGCGGTTCGATCAGGTTGAAATGCACGTTGAGGCCGTGGGCGAACATCAGCGCCGCGCCGTCCTTCAGGTTGTCGGCGAGGTGATCGCGGTAGATGTCCCCCTGCAGTTCGTCCGGCGTGAGCATCATGACCACGTCCGCCCATTTGGCGATTTCGCCCACTTCGCCGACCTTGAACTTGTCGGCCTCCGCTTTCTTGGCGGAACCCGACCCCTTGCGCAGGCCGACGCCGACCTCCTTGACGCCGGAATCCCGCAAGTTCAGCGCGTGCGCGTGGCCCTGGCTGCCGTAGCCGATAATGCCCACCTTGCGGCCCTTGATCAGGTTCAGGTCGGCGTCGCGGTCGTAGTAAACGCGCATAGGTACCCTCGGTGCTCTGATTTGGCGTTGACGGATCGATAGCGGCAGAAACGGCAAACGGGCGCGGAAATCAAGGATGCCCTCGCCCGGGGTCTTACATGCCCTCGGGCCCCCGCGAGATCGCGACCACGCCCGTGCGCGACACCTCGACCAGGCCGAGCGGAAGCATCAGCTCCACGAAGCCGTCGATCTTGTCCGGCCGGCCGGTGAGCTCGAAGATGAAGCTTTCCGTGGTCGCATCGATGACCCGGGCACGGAAGGCGTCGGCGAGTCGCAGCGCCTCGATACGGTTCTCCCCCTTGCCCCGCACCTTTACCAAGGCGAGCTCGCGCTCGATCGGCTGGCCGACCACCGTGAGGTCCGTGACGCGGTGAACCGGCACAAGACGTTCGAGCTGATTCTTGATCTGCTCGATGACCATCGGCGTGCCGGTCGTCACGATGGTGATGCGCGAAAGGTGCTTCGAATGCTCGGTTTCCGAGACCGTGAGGGATTCGATGTTGTAGCCGCGTCCCGAGAACAGGCCGATAACGCGCGCCAGAACGCCCGGCTCGTTGTCCACGAGCACCGCCAGCGTATGGCGCTCCGGGTTTTCGGTGACGGCGGCGGCGGGATAATGGGTCGTGTTCACGGGACTGTTCCATTGATCAGATTCAATTTCCGCTCACTCCCGCGAAGGCGAGATCCAGTTCAGGACCGGGCTCTCCCCCTTCGCGGGACGAACGGATGGGCGATCGCGGCGAAACGGCCTAGACCAAAATCTTGCCTTTCTCGTCGATGGCGGTTGCGACGTCCTCCGGATTGTCTCCCATCAGCATCTCGTTGTGTGCCTTGCCGGACGGGATCATCGGGAAGCAGTTCTCCTCCTTGTCGACGACGCAGTCGAAGATGACGGCCTTATCGATCTCGATCATCTCCCGGATGGCATCGTCGAGATCGGCCGGCCGCTCGCAGCGGATGCCGACCGCATGGTAGGCCTCGGCAAGTTTCACGAAATCCGGCAGCGCCGCCGAATAGCTTTCGGAATAGCGCCCGCCGTGCAGCAATTCCTGCCACTGCCGCACCATGCCCATGTACTGGTTGTTGAGGATGAAGACCTTGATCGGCAGCCGGTACTGCGCGGCGGTGGACATTTCCTGCATGTTCATCAGCACCGATGCTTCGCCGGCGATGTCGATCACCAGCGAATTCGGATGCGCCATCTGCACGCCGACGGCCGCGGGAAGGCCGTAGCCCATGGTGCCGAGTCCGCCCGAGGTCATCCACCGGCGCGGCTCCTCGAACTTGTAGAACTGCGCTGCCCACATCTGGTGCTGGCCGACTTCCGTCGTGATGTAGACGTCGCGGCCGCGCGTCGCCGCGTAGAGCCGTTCGAGCGCGTATTGCGGCTTGATGACCGTCTCGGACTTCCGGTAGGCGAGGCACTTGCGCCCGCGCCAACCGTCGATCTGCTTCCACCAGGGCGTCAGATCGGGCTGTGGGCGCCCGGCAGGCAGTGCGCGCCAAGCATCCAGCATGTCGGCGAGGACATTGCCGCAGTCGCCGATGACCGCAATATCGATCTTGACGTTCTTGTTGATGGACGAGGGGTCGATGTCGACGTGGATCTTCTTCGAGCCCGGCGAGAAGGCGTCGAGCCGCCCGGTGATGCGGTCGTCGAAACGCGCGCCGATCGCGATCATCACGTCGCAATCATGCATCGCGAGGTTCGCCTCGTAGGTCCCATGCATACCCAGCATGCCGAGCCACTGCGGGTCGGAGGCCGGATAGGCGCCGAGGCCCATCAAGGTCGACGTGATGGGAAAGCCGGTCGCCCGCACCAAGTCGGTCAGGAGCCGCGCCGCGGTCGGGCCCGCGTTGATGACGCCGCCGCCGGTATAAAAGACGGGGCGCTTGGCGTTCGCCATCAACTCCACCGCCGCCTTGATCCGGTCGGCGTCTCCCTTCAGGCGTGGCCGGTAGCTCTTGTGCTCGACATTGCTGGGGCCGTGATAGGTTCCCGTCGCGAACTGCACATCCTTGGGAATATCGATCACCACCGGCCCTGGTCGGCCGCTTGAAGCGATATAAAACGCTTCATGCAGGATGCGCGGCAGGTCGGTAATGCTCTTCACCAGGTAATTGTGCTTGGTGCAGGGCCGGGTGATGCCGACCGTGTCGGCCTCCTGGAACGCGTCGTTGCCGATGAGATGCGTCGGAACCTGGCCGGTGAGGCACACGATAGGAATAGAATCCATCAATGCATCCGTGAGTCCCGTCACCGCATTCGTTGCCCCCGGCCCCGAGGTCACCAGCACCACACCGGCCTTGCCGGTCGAACGGGCATAGCCCTCGGCCGCATGGACGGCGCCCTGCTCGTGGCGCACCAGGACGTGCTTGACCTTCTCTTGATGGAAAATGGCGTCATAGATCGGCAGCACCGCCCCGCCCGGATAGCCGAAAACGTGCTCCACGCCCTGGTCGGCCAGCGCCTGCACCACCATCTCGGCGCCTGTCATTTGTCGTGTCATGGGGCCTGCTCCTCAACTCCGCTCGCGAATTCGCCCGATCGTCGATTTAGCCAATAAAAAAGGCCCGTAAGGGCCTATGCACGCGCCACCTCTCGCCGCCGGTTCAGGGCCGGCGGAGCGGTGGCGCGCAACTTACGATAAGGGCGATGGGCAACATAAGTGGCACGATAATGCCCGGACTTGCGTCGGGTCAAGCCAAAAGGCCGGGCACGGCCGATTCCGCCGTCAGGATACGACTTCCCGGGCGAGGGCTGCCTGCAGGAAGGCGGCGCGTTCGGGCGCAAGCCATGTCCAGCCGGGCATCTGGTTTCGGAACCAGGTGAACTGCCGCTTGGCGTAGCGGCGGGTGTCGGCCTTGGCTTGCGCGGCCGCCTGATCCAGGGCGATTTCGCCCTGCAGATGGCGGATGAGCCAGGGGACGCCGTGCGCCTTCATGGCGGGCAACAGCGGGTCGAGGGCCCGGGCCGCAAGCGCCCGCACCTCCTCGAGCGCGCCGGCGGCCAGCATGGCATCGAAGCGGCTGTCGATCCGTGCCCGCAGAATTGCGCGCTCCGGTTCCAGGAAGATCTTGACCGCGGACGCCGGGTCGAGCAGCGGACCTGCGGTCTCGCCGTGCCAGGCGCGCAGCGGCCGGCCCGTCGCTTCGATCACCTCCAGGGCGCGGATCAGCCGGCTGCGGTCGCGCGGCGAGATGCGGGCCGCCGACACGGGATCGCGGATCGCAAGCGCCGCATGCAGGGCCTCGGGCCCCTCGGCCGCAAGCCGCGCCCGCAGACCCTCGCGGATCGTGGCGGGAATCGGCGGCACCGTGGCAATACCGCTGAGCAGCAGTTTGAAATAGAGCCCCGTTCCGCCGACGAAGATCGGCAGGCGGCCGGCCCTCTCGGCATCGGCCAGCGCCGCCGCGGCATCGGCGAGCCAGCGGCCGGCCGAGTAGTTTTCCGCAGCATCGACGTGACCGTAGAGCCGATGCGGCACCTGCGCCTCCTCCACCGGAGAGGGGCGCGCCGTGATCACCCGAAGATCGCGATAAACCTGCATGGAGTCGGCGTTGATGACGATCCCGCCGACTTCGGCCGCCAGCGTGAGCGCGAGCGCCGACTTGCCGCTCGCGGTCGGTCCTGCAATAAGGACGGCCCTTCGTCTTAAGGTGGGCATCAGCCGATAGTCCGGTGCCGCGCGGGCGACGCCCCGCGCAGATGGTCGCCGTCAGCGCATGCTCAATGGCCAAGGCATTAGCATGGAAGAGACCGCGAGCAACGCCCTTGTGCTGACCGCGCCGCCCGGCGCGCTCGAGGGCAGGCTCGTCGCCGAAATGGATTCCGTCCTGCGCGTCTTCACGGACCGCGACGGCCGCTGGCTCTCTCCGGGCGAGGCTTGGGAGGCGCAGTTCGCCGCGCCGCGCGGCGACGAACTCTCCGGCTTGCTTGCGCAGGCCCGCGCGGCGATCCGCGGCGCGCCGGTCGACGCGAACATCGTGCAGGGCGACCGCAAGGCGCGCCGCAAGCGGCTTCTCGTCGCCGACATGGATTCCACGATCATCGGCCAGGAATGTATCGATGAGCTGGCGGATTTTGTCGGCCTCAAGCCTCGCGTTGCGGCGATTACCGAACGCGCCATGCGCGGCGAAATCGCTTTCGAGCCGGCCCTGCGCGAACGCGTCGCGCTGCTGAAGGGCTTACCCGAGGGTGTCATCGAGGCGGTCCTGCGCGACCGCATCACACTGACCCCCGGCGCCACGGTGCTTGTGGCGACGATGCGGGCGCACGGCGCGGCGACCTGCCTCGTTTCGGGAGGCTTTTCGGGGTTCGTGGATCGCATCGCCGCCCGGGTGGGCTTCGATGCGAGCCGGTCAAACGTGCTCGAAGTCGCGGACGGCCGATTGAGCGGAACGGTGCGCGAACCGATTCTTGGCCGCGAGGCGAAGCTCGCCACTCTCGTCGCGATGCGCGGCGAGCTCGGCCTGTCGGAATCGCAGACGCTCGCGGTCGGCGACGGCGCGAACGATCTCGCGATGCTCGTCGCGGCTGGGCTCGGCGTCGCTTTCCGGGCCAAACCCGCGGTCGCCGCCGCCGCGGCGGCGCGGATCGACCACAGCGATCTTACGGCCCTACTGTTCCTCCAAGGGTACGCACGCGAGGAGTTCAAAACAGCGCCGGACGACCGCTGACGCCGGCCGCGCCGGCGCCGGCCCGCTCTGCCGTCGCCTATTGTTGCAGGCTGAGCGCGACGAAGCGCAGTTCACCCGCGGCGTTGGCGACGAGAAGCAGCGCCGAGCGGCGGCCGTCCTTCTTGAGCTGCTCGATGCGCTTCTGCACATCGGCGGCGCTGGACACCGCCTCCTGCGCGACCTCAACGATGACCTCGCCGGCGGAGAGCCGCTTTTCGGCTGCCGCTGAGCCCGGTTCGACGCTCGTGATTAGAACGCCTTTGACGTTGTCCTTGATTCCGTGACGCTTGCGCAGCTCGTCGCTCAGAGTGGCAAGGTCGAGGCCGAGGGTCTTCTTGACGACCGATTGATCTCCTTTCGGCTCGTCCTTCTTGAGAGCGGCCTGCTGCGCCTTCTCGCCGTCTTCAAGGCGGCCGAGTTTCACGCGGCGTGTCTCTTCCTTGCCCTTGCGCAAAATGACGACCTCGACCTCCTTGCCGACCGGCGTGTCGGCGACGATCCGCGGCAGATCGCGCATCTCCTTGATGTCGTGGCCGTCGAACTTCACGACGACGTCGCCCGGCTCGATGCCGGCCGACTTCGAGGGCCCCTTCTCGTCCACGCCCGCGATCAGCGCGCCGCGCGGCCCCTTCATGCCGAGGCTCTCGGCGATGTCGTCCGTCACCTGTTGGATGCGCACACCGAGCCAGCCGCGGCGCGTCTCGCCGAACTGGCGCAACTGTTCGATCACGGGAATGGCGGTTTTCGACGGCACGGCGAAGCCGATGCCGATCGAGCCGCCGGACGGGGAAATGATCGCCGTATTGATGCCGACGACGTCACCGTCGAGATTGAACAAAGGCCCGCCGGAATTGCCGCGATTGATGGCAGCGTCGGTCTGAATGTAATTGTCGTAAGGACCGGAATTGATGTCGCGGTCGCGCGCCGACACGATGCCGGCCGTCACGGTTCCGCCGAGTCCGAAAGGATTGCCGATCGCGATCACCCACTCGCCGAGCCGCAACTTGTCCGAATCCCCGAATTGCACCGCCTTGAGCGGTTTCTCGGGGCTGACCTTCAAGAGCGCGATATCGGTTTTCTGGTCTCGCCCGACGATCTCGGCCTTGAGCTTCGTCCCGTCGTTGAACACGACGCTGATTTCGTCCGCGTCGGCGATAACGTGGTTGTTGGTGACCACATAGCCCGAGGAATCGATTACGAAACCGGAACCCAGCGAATTCACGCGGCGCGGCGTGCGCTCGCGGTTCGAATCGCCTTGGCCGCGCCTGTTCTTGAAAAACTCCTCAAAAAACTCCTCGAACGGCGAGCCGGGGGGAAGCTGCGGCATGGCTCCGCCGCCGAGCCGGGTATCCACCTTCTGAGACGTGGAGATGTTGACGACCGCATCGAACACCTTTTCGGCGGTCTCGGTGATGGCTTCAGGACCGCGCGCCAAGGCGGGCGCGGCGAATGTCGGCAGCCCGACCGCACCCGCGAGCGCCGTCGCAAGCAGCGCGCCGCGCAAGCGGGGGAAGGGCGATTCGAAAAACCGCTTCATCGGCATGGAGTCTCCTCGAGACGCTTTGATCGTCACACTGCGCCCGGTCCAACTCCGAGGCAAGAGATCGCTACCTCCGCCATAAGCGGCGCGATTGGGGCGGAAAGGCGACAGCCCGAACCGCCGAACCGGCCACGGCTTCCCCTTGCCTCCGGTTCCCGGCACATGCGGCAGCAGGCGCGTCACTATCCCCGCAGGAACCAGACCACCAAAAGCCCCGCAAAAGCGGTCACCAGGCCCACCATCCGCAGGACGCCGTCCGGCGCTTCGATCGCGCTTTCCATCGCCCGTTTGGCGGTCGCGGGCCCGGCCGCGAAGATAAGCCCCTCAATGACGAGGACAAGGCCGAGCGCCACCAGGAAATCCTTCATACCAATTCTGCTTCACTGGGCCGGCTGGCCCGTCGCACCCGTTCCGTTCCTCCGCGCTCCCGGTTCCTGTTTCCCGCTCGGATTTCCGAAGAAGCGGAAGAATTCGGACCCGGGGCTCAACACGAGGCGTGTGTCGTTCGCCGGCAGCCCCGCGTCGTAGGCCTGCATGGCGCGATAGAAGGCAAAGAAGTCGGGATCCTGGCCATAGGCCTCGGCGAAGATCCGGTTGCGCTCCGCATCGCCCTGGCCGCGGATCTGCTCGGCCCGCGAATTCGCTTCGGCGATCATGACCGTGACCTCGCGGTCGGCCCGCGAGCGAATCTCCTGCGCCCGCTGGCTGCCCTGGGCACGGAATTCGGCAGCCTCGCGTTGCCGTTCGGTTTGCATGCGCTGATAGACGGCCTGACTGTTCTGCTCGGGAAGATCGGCTCGGCGGATGCGAACGTCCACGACCTCGATTCCGAACGCCTCCGCTTCCCGGTCGAGCTGCTCACGAATGCGCGACATGAGCAGCGAGCGCTCGTCACGGACCACATGCGTGAAAGTGGTTTCACCGAGCACGCGCCGAAGACCCGAATTGAGCATCGTCGAGAGTCGGGAATTGGCGCCCTCAATGGAACCCACGGCCTGATAGAACCGCAGCGGATTGCGGATGCGGTAGCGCGCGAAAGCGTCCACAACGAGCCGCTTTTGGTCGGATGCGATCACCTCCTGCGCGGGATTTTCGAGATCGAGAATGCGCTTGTCGATCAGCACGACTTTGTCGATCAGCGGCCATTTGAAGTGCAGTCCGGGCTCGGTATAGACATGGACCGGATTGCCCAGCCGAATGACCAGCGCCTGCCGGGTCTGGTAGACGGTGAACATCGCCCCATAGGCGACGATCAGCAGCAAGACGGCGACCACGGCAGCGACACCGCCAGTGATTCCGAGTCTCATCGGTTTCCTCCCTGGTTGCGCTGCGTCTGCGGCTGGGGCGCGGGCCGCGAAGGCTGTCCGATGAATTCATTCAGCGGCAGGTAGGGAACGACGCCCTGCCCCGCCGCCGCGGGGTCGAGGATGATTTTCTCGGTCCGACCGAGCACGCGCTCGATGGTTTCAAGATAAATGCGCTGCCGGGTCACATCCGGAGCCTTCTGATACTGCTCGAGCACCTTGAGAAAGCGCGAGGTCTGCCCCACGGCCTCTGCCACCGCCTGTTCGCGATAGGCTTCCGCCGATTGGGTGATCTGGGCCACACGGCCGCGCGCCTCCGGGACGACTCTGTTCGCGTAGGTCTGCGCTTCGTTCTGCAGCCGCTCGAGATCGGCGCGGGCGGCCTGCACGTCGCGGAATGCGTCGATGACCTGGCTCGGCGGGTCGACCTTCTGCATCTGCACCTGGGTGATCTGTACGCCAGCGCCGTATTCGTCGAGGGTGCGCTGCATCAGGTCGTGCACCGCACTCTCGATGTTCTGCCGGGCACCCGTCAGGATCGGCTGAATATTGGAGCGACCGACCACCTCGCGCATGGCGCTCTCCGCCACCGCCTTCACCGTCCCTTCGGGATTCTGAATGTTGAAGAGATAGTCGCCTGCGCCACTCGGCTTGATGAGCCAGAACACGGAAAAGTCCACGTCGACGATGTTCTCATCGCCGGTCAGCATCAGGCTTTCTTCAGGCACATCGCGCATGACGGTGCCGCGGCGGTCCTCGACGACCCGCATCCCGATGTCAATTCGATTGACGCGGGTGACCTTCGGCGTCAGCACGGATTCGATCGGATAAGGCAGGTGATAGTTGAGGCCCGGACGCGCATCGCGCACGTATTTCCCGAACCGAAGGACGACGCCGAGCTCGTCCGGCTCGACCCGGAAAAAGCCCGAAAAGCCCCAAATCGCGAGAGCGGCGAGCGCAATCAGCGCGATGCCCTTGCCGCCGAGATTGCCGCCGGGCAGGACGTTGCGCAGCTTGTCCTGGCTTCGCCGCAGCAGCTCCTCCAGATCGGGCGGCGTGGGGCCGGACGATTGCGGACCCGAGCCCCAAGGCCCTCGCGGGCCGGACCCCCAAGGGCCTCCGCCCTGATTGCTCCAAGGCATCAAACTCTCCTCGGTGCGGATTTCCGCACGCGTCTCAAATTGTTGCCGCGGGTTATACGTGAGCGGTCCCGCGCTTTCAATGAAGCCGCCGCCGCCCTGGCGGCTTCCGAGGCGAGCGGAGCTACAAAACTGCGCGATTCCCGCAGGCACGCGATCCGGCGTGGCGAAATGCCTCGCATGGAAGCGCGCATTCAGGCGCGACGGTACGTCGCAAGGATGAACGCCGCTTCGTCCTGCGGCCCGGCTGGGTGCGCGCTGCGGGCGATTTCATGCCAGACGGCAGGATCGATGAAGGGGAATTTGGCATCCCCCTCCGGGCGCGCATTGACATGTGTGATCTCGAGCCGCGAGGCCCGCGGCATCAGCGCCGCGTAGAGCTCGGCGCCGCCCACGACCATGATCTCCCCCACATTGCGCCGCAGCGCATCCCCGCGCGCGACCGCAAGCGCATCCTCGAGGCGCCGGGCCGCCACGACTCCTGCGGCGGCGAACGACTCATCCCGGGTCACCACGATATTGGTTCGGCCTTTCAATGGCCGCCCGATCGACTCGAACGTCTTGCGGCCCATCAGCACCGGCTTGCCGAAGGTGAGCGCCTTGAAATGCGCGAGATCGGATTTGAGGCGCCAAGGCAAGGCATTGCCGCGCCCGATGACCCCATTTTCCGCGACGGCGGCGACAAGGACGATCTCGATCATCCTCGCTCCTCGCCGGCGAACTTCGCCAGCGCCTCACCGGCGAGGCGGCAGATCTTCCACTCGTGCAGCAGCGTCGCGCCTTGCGCCTCGTAGAAGGCGATCGACGGCGCGTTCCAGTCGAGAACCGCCCATTCGAGCCGACCGAAGCCTTGCTGCAAGCATCGTGTCGCAAGACGCCGCAACAGGGCGGTGCCAATGCCGCGCCCGCGATGGGAAGGGCGCACGAAGAGATCCTCGAGATAGATCCCGCAGCGGCCACGGAAGGAGGAAAAGTTGAGGAACCACAGGGCAAACCCCACCGGCTCGCCGCCCCATTCCGCGATGTCGCAAAAGGCGCGCGGGCCGTCGCCGAACAGCGCCGCATCAATCATCGCCTCGGTTGCCTCGACCTCGTGCTGCAGCTTTTCGTATGCCGCAAGCTCGCGCACGAAGGCGAGCACAAGGGCGGCATCGCCGGGCCGAGCGGGACGGATCGAAAGGCTCATGCGGGGCGGCTCGATGTGACAATGCGCGCGGTGTGGCCCTCATACGGCCACCGCCGCCTTGATATGCGGGTGCGGATCGTAGCCTTCCACCGAAATGTGCTCGTAGCGGAACGCGAAAATGTCCTTGAGGCCCGGGTCAAGCCGCAGCCGCGGCAAAGGCCGCGGCGGGCGCGTCAATTGCAGATGCGCTTGCTCCAAATGGTTGAGATAGAGGTGGGCATCGCCGAGGGTATGAACGAATTCGCCGGGCACGAGATCGGTGACCTGGGCCACCATGTGCGTAAGCAGCGCATAGGACGCGATGTTGAACGGCACGCCGAGAAAGACATCCGCCGAACGCTGATAGAGCTGGCAGGAAAGCCGCCCGCGCGCGACGTAGAACTGAAACAGGCAGTGGCACGGCGGCAAGGCCATTGCCTCGACATCCGCCGGGTTCCAAGCCGTCACGATGAGCCGGCGCGAATCCGGGTTGCGGCGGATCGCCGCGATGACCTCGGCGATCTGGTCGATCGTGCCGCCGTCGCGCGCGGGCCACGAGCGCCATTGGCGGCCGTAGACCGGGCCGAGTTCGCCCTGCGCGTCCGCCCATTCATCCCAGATCGTGACACCGTGCTCGTTGAGATAGCGGATATTGGTGTCGCCGCGCAGGAACCACAGAAGCTCGTGGACAATCGACTTGACGTGGAGCCTCTTGGTGGTGATGAGCGGAAAGCCTTCCTGCAGATCGAAGCGCATCTGGTGGCCGAAGATCGACAACGTGCCGGTGCCGGTGCGATCGCGCTTCTCCACCCCCTCGTCGAGCACGCGCTCCATCAGGTCGAGATATTGGCGCATGATTGGCGTCTGCTCCAGCCGGCAATGCGGTTTAGCTTAGGGTTCCCGCTGCAGTCGGACCAGTCTCTCCGCGGCAAAATCACACGATCCTCACTTCGCACGACGGGGCAACCGGGTCGACTCCCGACCCCCGCGGACGCGAAAGCGGCCGCGGAGGCACGGCTCCGCGGCCGCCCGCACCTTCCGGCGGCTCTATTGCCGGCCGGCAGCCGCGAGGGCGTCCTTCATCAGCGGCGTCCAGCGGTCGACCTCGCGGTTGACGAGGTCGGCGAGCGCCTGCGGCGTGCGCTTCTCGCGGTTGGGGAGGTCGCTGCCGAGAGCGAGCAGGCGCTTGCGCACGCCCTCGTCGTCGAGCGCTTTCACGATGGCGTCGTTGAGCTTGGCGATGATCGGCGCGGGCGTGCCCTTGGGGGCGAACATCGCGTTCCACGCGGAAACTTCGTATTCCGGCAGCCCCGCTTCCTTCGTCGTCGGCAGGTCCGGCAAGGCCGGATTGCGCTCCGGCGTGGCGACGGCATAGGCCTTGATGGTCCCGCCCTGGATCTGCGGCACCGCATTGACGATCTGGTCGCACATATAGTCGACCTGCCCGGCAATCAGCGCGTTCATGGAGGGCCCCGTGCCGGTGAATGGGACGCGGGTCGGTTTGACGCCCAGGAGATGGTTGAGGAGGCTGCAGGAGGTGAACGAGACGGAGCCAACGCCGGCATGCGCCTCGTTGAGCTTGCTGCCGGTCGCCTTCACATAGGCGACGAACTCCTTCAGGTCCTTGGCCGGGAAATCCTTGCGGGCGAGGATAAGGATCGGCGTGCCGGCCAACAGGCCGATCGGCTCGAAATCCTTGCGCGGATCGTAGGCGAGCTTCGGGTAGAGGCCGACCGCCGAGGCGTGGGTGCCCATGTGGCCCGTCATGATGGTGTAACCATCCGGCGCTGCACGCGCCGCGCGGGTGGTCGCCGTGGTGCCGCCGGCGCCGACCACGTTTTCGATCAGGATCGTCTTGCCGAGCGTGCGCGCCATGTGCTCCGTCACGATGCGGGTGATGGTGTCGGTCGGCCCGCCCGCGGCGAAGGGCACGATGACGGTTATCGGCCGCGCCGGATAGTCGGATTGGGCAAGGGCCAAGCTCGCGCTCGTGACGAGGCAGGCGATGCCCGCAACCAGGCGGGCAAACGGTTTGCAGGACATGCGTTCTTCCTTTTGGATTTCTTTTGTAGGTATTGGAGGAGGGCCTCTCGCTAGCACGCGCGGCCCTTACGGCGAAGGCCGCCCTTGGTAGGACGGCCTTCGCAGAAGCAGTTCCGTTCCGAAACCCGGCTTTTCGACGCGCCCATTCGCCCGCGAGCACGCGGGTGAACGCGTGTCAATCCTCGACGAAAACCTCGTCGCGCCGCTTGCTGATCGTCGGCAGCACCGAGAGGATGAGGAGAATCGCCGAGATCGCCATCAGGCCGGCCGAGATCGGCCGCGTCACGAACACGAAGGGATCGCCGCGCGCGAGCAGCATCGCGCGCCGCAGATTTTCCTCCATCAACGGTCCGAGGACGAAGGACAGGACCATCGGCGCAGGCTCGAAATCGTGCTTGATCAGCCAATAGCCGACCACGCCGAAAACGGCCGTCATGACCACGTCGAACGGCGTGTTGTTGAGCGAGTAGACCCCGATGCAGCAGAACACCAGGATCATCGGGTAGAGCAGCCGGTAGGGCACGCGGAGCAGGCGCACCCAGAGCCCCACCATCGGCAGGTTGATGATGACCAGCATCGCATTGCCGATCCACATCGAGGCGATGAGGCCCCAGAACAGGTCGGGCTGCTTGGTCATCACCTGCGGGCCGGGCACGATGCCATGGATGGTCATCGCGCCGACCATCAAGGCCATCACGGCGTTCGGCGGAATGCCGAGGGTGAGCAGCGGGATGAACGAGGTCTGCGAGGCGGCGTTGTTGGCGCTTTCTGGTCCCGCGACCCCTTCGATTGCGCCGCGGCCAAAGCGGGAGGGATCTTTCGAAAGCTTCTTCTCCAGTGTGTAGGACCCGAAAGAGGAGAGGATCGTCCCGCCGCCCGGCAGAATGCCGAGCGCAGAGCCCAGCACCGTGCCGCGCAGAATGGCGGGAAGCGACATCATGAAGTCCTTGCGGGTCGGCATCAGCCCCGTGATCTTGTTCTGAACGATCTCGGTCTGCTGTGTGACTTCGAGATTGCGGATGATCTCGGTGAAGCCGAAGCAGCCCATCGCGATCGTCACGAAGCTGATCCCGTCGGAGAGCTCCAGAATGTTGAAAGTCATCCGCGTCTGGCCGGTCTCGATGTCGGTGCCGACCATCGAGAGCAGAAGGCCCGCAAGGATCATCCCCATGGCCTTGACGACGGAACCGCGCGCGAGCACGACCGTGAACACAAGGCCCAGAACCATCAGCGCAAAATATTCCGCCGGGCCGAAGAGCAATGCGAGGCGCGTGAGCGGCGCCGCCGCGATCGCGAGGACGACGGTCGCAAAGCAGCCGGCGATGAACGAGCCGATGGCGGCGATCGCCAGCGCGGGGCCCGCGCGACCCTGCTTCGCCATCTGAAAGCCGTCGAGCGTCGTGACGACGGCGGCCGACTCGCCCGGCAGATTCACGAGAATCGAGGTGGTGGAGCCGCCGTACATCGCTCCGTAGTAGATGCCCGCCAGCATGATGAGCGCGCCGACGGGCGGCAGCCCGAAGGTGATTGGCAAAAGCATCGCGATCGTTGCGAGCGGTCCGATGCCGGGGAGCACGCCGATGAGCGTCCCGACAACGGCGCCGAGCAGGCAGAGGCCGATATTGGTGAGGCTCGCAGCGACGTAAAAGCCGTGCGCCAGGTTTCCGAATAACTCCATGACGACGTCCCCGTCAGAACCGCGGCCAAAGCTGCATCGGCAGGTTCAGCACGTAAGGAAACAGAATCGCGCAGAAGATCGCGAGCACGACGCCCCAGATCGCGGCTTCCAGCCATCGCACCTCCCGCGTTCCCGCGGACGAAACCATCACCAGCAGGAAGGTCGAAAGGACGAGACCGAGCGGTCGGATCGTGGCGGCGAACAGCAGCACCGAGCCGAGAACGAAGAGCGGACCCCGGAAGGCCCATTTCTCGAGTGCGGGTCCTTCCACCAGGAGGCCCGTGGCGGCGATGATCAGGCCGTTGGCGCCGAGCAGAAACATGAACAGGCGCGGCGCCGTGCCGGGCCCGAATGCGAAGCCCTGCTGCCCTGGCAGGTCCCGCGACGCGTACCAAGCGACCAAGGCGAGCGCGACAAGCCCCAGGCCTCCCCAAAAATCGCGTGGCGCGCGGATGAAGCCGAGCGGGCCGCCCCGCGGCGATACGTCCGAACTGTTGGACACCTCGTTCCCCCTTGTGATCTTCTGTGCCCCACTCCTAGATACCACACGCGCAGGCGCGGTGGAAACGCGGGAGGGCGGGCTAAACGAGATTGCCGTAGCCCAACACGGCGGCAAGCGCAAACATCCAGAGCGGGTGGAGACGCGTGAAGTAACAAACGATCGCGGTGATCGCCGTGATCGCAAAAGCGCCCGCACTGCGGTCAGCGGCGCGGGCGAGAACGAAGGCGCTCGCAGCGATAAGGCCGACGGAAATCGGCACGAGCCCCGCTTGGACGGCCGCCCGCCAAGGCGCCTCCTCGAACCGTTGCCAAGTGCGGGCCGCGAGATAGGTGACGAGGCAGCTAGGCCCGCACATCGCAACGGTCGCGACGAGCGCCCCGATCAGGCCGGCGACATGATAGCCGATCAGCGTCACGATCATCACGTTCGGTCCGGGGGCAAGTTGGGCGATCGCGAACATGTCGGCAAATTGCCGGCTCGTCATCCAGCTGCCGACCTCGACGGCCTGCCTGTGCAATTCGGGCACGACGGCATTCACGCCACCCACCGCGAGCAGCGAAAGCAGCGCAAAATGGACCGCGAGATCGCCGACGCCCGCGTGTTTCATCGTCGCCACCACCAGGCCAGCGCGATCGACAGAGGCGTGCCGATGAGCAGGACCCAGAGCAGAGGCCAGCGTGCCAATCCCACGGCCGCGAACATCGCCACGGCGACGTAGGGGGCCGGCCCGGCGCGCCGGCGGAAGACCGGCTCCGCGATCTTGAGCGTCGCCGCAATGATCAGCCCCGCGGCCGCCGCCGCCTCGCCCGCAAGCACGCCGCGCAGCGCGGGCAGATCGCCGAACCGCTCGTAGAGCGCGGCAAGACCGATGACGATCGCCACCGGCGGCGCGAGCAGTCCGGCAAGGGCTGCAAGCGCGCCGAGGCCGCCCCCGCAGCGCGCCCCGAACACGACGGCGAAATTCAGCATGTTCGGCCCTGGCAGGAACTGGCAGAACGCAAAGACTTCGTTGAACTCGTCGGGACTGAGCCAGCGGCGCTGCTCGACGACGAGCCGCCTGGCCCATGGGAAAACGCCTCCGAATCCGACAACGGAAATCGACAGGAAGCCGCGCAGGATCTCCATCCGCCCCGGCGGCGCGGCGAGCCCGGGCGGCTTTTCAGGCGGATTCGGCAGCATGAGCCAGGATTATCCGGGCGTTGCGGCCGCGCCAATCGAAATTTGCCCGCCACCCAGCGCGTCGCCGGCAACACGGGCGCAACGGCAGCACCGTGCGGACACGGCGACGTCGCATGACCCTTTCAAGCGGCCGCGTTCGCGCCTATATTCCAAATGCCGACCGCAAGGCCGGCTATGGCAATAAACGGGCGTCGCAATAAACCCATCGGACCCGGGGGCAGTACCCGGCGCCTCCACCGGAACCCAGCCCGCGCTGGGTTGCGGTGGGGGCGAAACAGGATCGACGAGGGCGTAAAGGGCGTTCTTTTGCCCGGCATGGTTCCGCCGTTATCGGGCCACTGCAATAGTTGCCAACGACAACTATGCTCCGGTTGCTCAGGCCGCGTAAGCGGTTTGAAAAACCGACTTGAAGCCCTGGCGTCTTAGCAGCGTCAGGCGGGGCCCGGAGGCGCCTGGCAACAGAAGCCTCCACTACATTCTCAATTCATCGTAGAGCGGATGCCGTCGCCGGTGTATTTTCGCGCGTCGCATCCGTGCCGAGCCGGAGTTTGGGCAGCCCCAAGGTCGATCATGCCTGTCGATCACATTCGCTACGATCTGCTTGTGCGCGAGGCGTTGCGGGACGTCGTCCGCCGCATCATGGCGGATGTGGCCAAGAACGGTCTTCCGGGCGACCACCACTTCTACATTTCCTTCAACACGCGCGCCCCGGGAGTCCGGCTTTCGCCGCGCCTGCGGGAGCAGTACCCGGAAGAAATGACCATCGTGCTCCAACATCAGTTCTGGGATCTGACCGTCGACGAGCATGGACTGGAGGTCGGGCTGTCCTTCGGCGGCATTCCGGAGAAGCTTGCAATCCCGTTCGACGCCCTCAAGGGCTTCTTCGATCCGTCCGTGCAGTTCGGCCTGGAATTCGAGCCCGCCGGCAGCACAGGCGACACCGCGGGCCAGGAGGAGCAGAGCCCCACGGGATTCGGCGCGACAGCCGGGCGCACCGCAGCCCGCCCCGCCGCTGACACCGGGAGTGCCCCGGCCCTGCCGGCGCATCGCGACGCGGAGGCCACGGGCGAGGGCGAGCCCCCGACCAAGCCCGCCGGCGGCGCGGAGGTCGTCCGGCTCGACCGCTTCCGCAAGAAGTAGAGGTAAAGAGACGGAAAGCCGATCGCTTTCGCTCCCGTTCGGTGCCGGCGCGACCGTCCCCTCGCATGGGCAATCAGCATGACCAAGTTGCGCACGGAAACCGACACGTTTGGCCCCATCGAGGTCCCTGCCGACCGCTATTGGGGAGCGCAGACACAGCGTTCGATCGAGAATTTTCCGATCGGCAACGAACGGATGCCTCTCGCGATCATCCGCGCTTTGGGGATTATCAAGCGCGCGGCGGCCGAAACCAACGAGGCGCTGGGGCTCCTAGACGCGCGCCGGGCCAAGGCCATCGTCGAGGCGGCGGTGGAGGTGAGCGAGGGCCGGCTCGACGACGAGTTTCCCTTGGTGGTCTGGCAGACGGGGTCGGGCACGCAGACCAACATGAACGTCAACGAAGTCATCGCCAATCGCGCCAACGAGCGGCTCGGCAGCAAGCGCGGCGCGAAGGCGCCGGTGCATCCCAACGACCACGTCAATATGGGGCAGTCTTCGAACGACTGCTTCCCGACCGCGATGCACATTGCGGCGGCGCTCGAGATCCATCACGCCCTGCTGCCCGCCCTTGACCATCTCCACGGAGCGCTCGCGGCGAAAAGCAAGGAATTCGCCAAGACCATCAAGATCGGCCGCACCCACCTGCAGGACGCCACCCCGCTGTCGCTCGGCCAGGAATTTTCCGGATATGTCGCGCAGGTGAAGACCGGGGCGGCGCGGATCCGAGAAGCGACGAAGTCGCTGTATCCGCTCGCCCAAGGCGGCACCGCCGTCGGCACCGGGCTCAACACCCATCCGCGGTTTGCCGCAATGTTTGCGGCCCGCGTCGCCGAGATCACGGGCTTGCCGTTCGTCAGCGCCCCCAACAAGTTCGAGGCGCTGGCGGCGCACGATGCCTACGCATTCGTGCATGGCGCCCTCGACGCCCTTGCGGCAGGGCTGTTCAAGATCGCCAACGACATCCGGCTGCTCGCATCGGGACCCCGCTCCGGCATCGGCGAGCTCATCCTGCCGGAGAATGAGCCGGGCTCCTCCATCATGCCCGGCAAGGTCAACCCGACGCAGTGCGAGGCGCTCACCATGGTGTGCTGCCGCGTGTTCGGAAATCATACGACCGTGACGGTGGCGGCGAGCCAAGGCCAGTTCGAACTCAATGTGTTCAAGCCCGTTCTGGCGCTCGCGATGCTGCAATCCGTACGGCTGCTCGCGGACGCGGCCCGCTCCTTCACGGATCGCTGTGTTGCCGGCATTCGGGCAAATGCGGACCGGATCACGGAACTGACCAGCCGGTCGTTAATGCTGGTGACCGCGCTCAGCCCAAAAATCGGCTACGACAACGCCGCCAAAGTCGCCAAAGCCGCCCATGCCAAGGGAACCACCCTCAAGGAAGAGGCCGTGCGGCTCGGTTTTGTCTCGGAGGAAGAGTTCGACCGTCTCGTCCGGCCGGAAAGGATGATCCGCCCCGGCTGACCCTGCGGGGCACGGCGCGCCTGCCAACCGCTCACGAAATTGCGTTTCCCTATCACCAAACCGTGTGTTGCCTCGCACCGCTGCATGGCCGAAACCGTTGCCGAGCCGGGTCGGCGCGTCGGCCGGGCCACTTCGCCGGGGAATGATGACCGAAATTGTCAATTTGAACCTCGCGCGCAAACGCCAGAAGAGGAAGCAGAAAGAAGAACGCGCGCAACAAAATCGGCTCCTCTACGGCCGCACAAAGGCGGAGAGGAAATTGGACCAGGCGCAGTCGGAAGCGGCCCGACGGCACCTCGATTCTCATCGCATTCAGTCAGGAGACGACGCATGAAATCACCCGTCGTCAAGCGCTCCATCGTCATCGCGGGCCACAAGACAAGCGTAAGCTTGGAAGACGCCTTCTGGTCCGGCTTGAAGGACATCGCGGCAGGCCGCGGCATGACTCTGTCGGAGCTTGTTGCCAACATCGACACCGGCCGCCAGCACGGCAATCTGTCTTCGGCGATCAGGCTGTTCGTTCTGGATTTCTACCGGAACGGCCACCAAGAAGAGGTGCCCGCCGGGCGAATCCGGCACGAACGGCACGCCTCGGCCGAATCTCACTGACGCGGCGACCGCCTCCCGGGCGGTTGCTCCGCGAGGTCGATGCGGGTCCGTCACGCGGAGCGCGATCGGCGTCTCGCCGAGGGTGGCGTCCTTTCAGCGGCTCAGCGCTGTCTTCTAAACAGAAAATCGCCGACGAACCCGTTGGCCGGAACTTCTGCCGGCGGCCGCATCGGCTGGCCCCCGTGAGAACGCTCGGCGGCCGGCTGAGGCTTCGTCCGTACCGCGTTGGAACGTCTCGAGCCCGGCGCCGGTTGGATTTCGATCGGAGGCGGAAGAGCCGGCGGCTGGTCGGGAGCCACCGCAGGCTTTTCCGGGGTGCGGGTGCGCATGATCTCTTCCGCTTCTTGGCGCGCTCGGGCCTCGGCCGCCTTTCTCGCCGCGTCCTCGGCCGCGCGCCGCTCTGCCTCTTCATTGGCGCGTTTGAGGGCTTCCTCGGCCCGTCGTCGCTCGGCCTCGACCTGCTTCAGCCGTTTCGCCTGCATGTCGACGGCGCGCAGGGTCAGCCAGCCCACGAGAGCCGACGCATCGACATCGCGCTGCGGGGCGTTGAGCGGACCGCGGAACAGCAGATCGACCTCGGGGCGGCCAAGCGAACCGCCCTCCTCATCCCGCCCCAAAAGCGCAACCCGGGCATCGATCTCCGCCCGAAGCAGGTCTACGGCGCCGTTGACCGCGAGGTCCGCCTGCCCGGCGCTGGCCAGGAAGCTGCCCAGGCGGACCTGTCCGCCGGCGACGGTCAGCGACCCGTCGGCCCGCGGGACGAGAATCTGCCCCTTGCCGATTGCGCCGCTCACGGCGGCCTTCACCGCGTCGACGTCCATCCCCGCGCCGCCGTCCACCATTTTGGTGACGGCGGCAAAGACGTCGGGAGAAAGGTTGCGAACCCGCAGTCCCTCGACCGTAACGGTGCCTGAGCCGCCGAGCGAGCCGACCAGGTCCGCGGGACTGCGGCCGGTGCCCTTGAGGTCGATCTGAAGGCTCACGCGGCCGCTCGCCGGCGGCGCACGCTCGCCCGGCCACAAAGCGCCGAGTTCCGCCCCCGTGACCGCCAGGTTCCCGGATGCCACAGTCCCGAGCGGACCGCTTTGCAGCGAAAGGCGTCCCTCGATACGGCCGCCCGCGAAGGTTGCCGCGATGTTATCGAGAACGGCCTCTCCCGGCTTGAGGCGCAACGTCGCCGTCGCATCGCGCGCCTCGAGCCGCCCCGGTAGCCGCGCGCGCATCGCGCCAAGATCGACGTCCGCCGCGATTTCCCCGAGAAACCGCCGGCCGAATGTCGCGCGCGCGAAGCCGGACGCCGAAGCCTCGACCGTGTCCGATGATGGTGAGCGGCCGGCGCTCCCGGCGAGAGCCGCAACGAGCGCCGGCACGTCCAGCGTGTCGAAGGTGAGCCGCCCCTCGATGTTCGGCACTTCGGAGAGGCTCAACGTGAGTTGCCCGCCGATCCCGCTGTCGCCAAGTTCACCGCTCAGACCGGTGAGGAGAAGGCGGTCGTCGACAAGAGAGGCCTGCGCCTTGAAAGCCAAAGGGGTCGGACCCTGCGGATGGCCGAAGGCCTGCCGGAGCGGCACGACGTCCGCCAAACGGGCCGATAGGTCGGCGCGCATTCCCCCGGTTCCGTCGCCATCGAACGCCAGCGTACCGTTTGCGGAAATCTCCGCGCCGGGCGTGCTCAATTGGCCCTGCACCGCAAGGCTGCCGGTCAACGGCCCGGTCGCCACCCACTGCAACGAACCCCCGCCGGGGGCGGAGCCAGCCACCCCGTCGAGACCGACGAAAGCCGCCAAAGTGCGCCCGTCCGTTGCTTCCAGGAGCCCTTCGGTCCGCACGCGCGCGTCGCGCCAAGCCTTGGGCTCGCCCCGTGCGCGGCCCGTCACGGCAAGGTTCAGCGCACCTGCACGCCCGTGGACCGTCAAATTCGCCTGCGTGCCGCCTTCCGGTCCCGCAACGTTGTCGAACGAGAGTGCAAAGCGCAGAGCCGCGGGAACCAGCGCCGCCTCGCGATCACGCAGCCAGGCAGCCGCCTTGGGAGCCACTCGGTCGAGAAGCGCGGCCAATCCCTCGAGCTTCTTCCCGCTCAGTTCGCCGGTCAGGGCGCCGACCGGTTTATCCCATGGACCCTCGACGCGGCCGTTCGCCGTTACCGATAGACCCGCCAGATTCGCAATGGCGAGTCGGTTCAGAACGAGCCCGCTCGCGTCGAACCTGAGCGCAGCATGCATGTCCGAGACCGGAACGCCCGCCAGGGTTGCGCGGCCGAGGTCGAGGCCGAGGACCACCTCGCCCGGCACTTCGAGGCTCGACCCCGGCAGAGCCGTGCGGACGAGGGAAAGCGCCGCGTCGATGTCGACGTCATCGGCCTCGAGCTGCGCCTCGAGCCGCGGAGCCGGCCGCGTGGCGGACGCCCATTCGTAAGCAAATCGCCCTGCGATGGGATTGCGCTCCAGCTCGGCCATGAACCGAGCCACGGCGAATCCCTGCGGCGTCACCGTCACGTCGCCGCGCGCACGCAGCGGCGCCGCGGCCGTCGCCGGCGGAGGCTTGCGACCCTCCAGCCATGCCGCCAGGGAGCGGGGATCCAAGGACTCGATGCTCGCCGGCCCGTTGAACGCAAAGTCCTGATCAACCCGCGACAGCCGACCGCTCGAGCGCACGCGGGTCACCCCGGGGGCGCGGAACTCAAGACTCTCGATTTCCCAGCCGCCTCCTTCCGAGCGAAGGTCGGCGCGAAACTCCTGCACAGGGGCGGTGCCGATCGTCAGAGCATCCACTCCGATGCCAAGGCGCACCGCCACGGGCGGTATCGGCGCCGTCTCCACCATCGAGGCCGCAGTCCTCAGGGCCACGAGCGGCAAGCGCCGCGTTTCCTCCGGCAGGGCGACGAACTTGTCGATGTCCAGCTGCCGCGCCGACAGGACGGCCTCGAGGCGCGGATGCGGGCCCCGTTTCATTTCTGCCGTGCCGGACAGGCGCAGGGCCCGGTCCTCGGGCCCATAAGCCAGCTCGAAGTTCTCGACCAGAGCGAGGGCGGGGTCCGCCTTGAGCCGACCCGCTAGGCGCCATGGTGTCTTCGCGACGGCGCGCCCCCTCACCAAGCCTACGCCTGCCTCGCGTGAAATGTGGAAATTCCCGTCGAAACGCGGCTTTCCTCGATCAAAGTCGAGAGTTCCGTCTAGAACGAGCGCAAGCGCCTGCTCGGAACCTTCGAGGGCGAAGCGCAACCGCGCGTCCCCCTCCTCGGACACGCGACCCAGGCTGACGCGAAATTCCTGCGGCTGACCGTCGGCGACGAAACGGCCTTCGCCGCGGATCGGGCCGAGCAGCGTGCGGGCTTCGCCGCGGAACGATATGCGCTCGAGCCTGGTTTGCGCTCCGCTTTGCGCGTCCTTGAACGCAACGCGCCCGTTTTCGACAATGAGACGCTCGATGGACAGCATATCGGGGTCGACGCCTGCCCGGCGGGCCGGCCAGGCGAAGCGGCCATCGGAGCCGAGCTCAAGGCCGACTTCGGCTCCATCAACCCGCAATTCGGTCGCCTGCCAAGTGCCGCGCATCAGCGGTCCGAGCGCAAAGGCGACGGCCAGTTGCCGCGCTCGAACATAGGTCGACCCATCGGATCGCCCGACCCCGATATCTTCCAGCGCGACCGAAGGCGTCGGCAGAAGGCGTACCGCGATGGGGCCCCGGATCTCCACCGGCGCCCCGAGCACCTGACTTGCCCGCGCCTCGAATTCCGCCCGATAGCCGCTCCAATCGACGAAATAGGGTCCGATGAGCGCGGCCAGCAGCGCGAGGATGATGGCGATGCCCAGTCCGAGCAGCGTCGTCTGCACCGTGTGCTCCCCATGCCGGCCGACTCGCCGGCCCGGCGCCGCAACGCGGCGCGCAGCACAACGAATTGAAATTAAAACGATTCGCGGTGGCCCGCGGCACCACGTCGGGAGCCCGCGAACGCCCCCGCCCCGTTCGGGTGGAGGTCGCTAATCCTTTCTCAAGGCTAATCTATGTCGCGCCCGTTGTCAGGCGAAAGCCGCTTTTCCGCTTTCCTCTCTCGTGCGACACCGCGCCGCCCGAGCCGATGGCGGCCGCGCTCGGACGGGAGCGGCCTCGCTCACGCGAAGATCTTGCCGGGATTCATCAGGTTGAGCGGATCGAGCGCCTGCTTGATCGCCCGCATGGCCGAAAGCGCGGCCGACCCGTGCTCGGCCTCGAGATATTTCATCTTGCCCTGGCCGACGCCGTGCTCGCCGGTGCAGGTCCCTTCCATGCGCAGGGCCCGATCCACGAGCCGCTCAAGAAAGCGCTCCACGGTGGCAATCTCGCCGGGGTTCTCCATGTCGACCAACACGGCGACGTGAAAATTCCCGTCGCCGACATGGCCGAGAATGGGGGCGACAAGGCCCATCTCGTCGATGTCGCGCCGCGTCTCCACCACGCATTCGGCAAGGCGCGAGATCGGCACGCAGACATCGGTCGAAAGGCCCTTGGCGCCCGGCCGAAGGGCAGTGCCGGACCAATAGGCGTCGTGCCGCGCTTGCCAGAGGCGGGTGCGCTCTTCCGGCCTGGTCGTCCATTCCGAAGGTCCGCCGCCGAATTCGGCCGCGATTTCGCCGAACCGCTCCGCCTGCTCGGCGACCGAGGCCGCGGTGCCGTGGAACTCCAGAAACAGCGTCGGCGTCTCCCGCAGGCTGAGCTTCGAATAGGCATTGCTCGCGCGCACCTGCACTTCGTCGAGCAGTTCGATGCGCGCGACCGGAATGCCCGACTGGATCGTCGCGATCACGGCATCGCAGGCGCCCTTTATGGTCCCAAACGGGCAGACGGCGCTGGAGATCGCCTCCGGAACGCCGTGGAGCTTGAGAGTCAGCTCCGTAATCACCCCGAGGGTGCCCTCCGAGCCAATAATCAGCCGGGTGAGATCGTAGCCTGCCGACGACTTGCGTGCGCGGCGCGCCGTCGTCATCAGCTCCCCGTTCGGCAGCACCACCTTCAAAGAAAGGACCACGTCCTTCATGGTGCCGTAGCGCACGGCATTGGTGCCGGAGCAGCGCGTCGCCGCCATGCCGCCGAGCGAGGCGTCGGCGCCTGGGTCGAGCGGAAAAAACAGCCCCTGGTCACGCAGATATTCGTTCAGCGCCTTGCGGGTGATGCCGGGCTCGACCACGCAGTCGAGATCTTCGGCGTGAACCGCCAACACGCGGTTCATGTCGCGGAAGTCGATGGAAATGCCCCCGAACGGCGCGTTCACATGGCCTTCGAGCGAAGTCCCCGTCCCGTAAGGAATGATCGGCATCCGGTGGGCGACGCAGAGCCGCACGACATCCTGGACGTCCTCGGTCGACTGCACGAACACGACGCCGTCCGGCGGCTGGTTGGGGAGCCAGGTGGTGGTGTTGGCGTGCTGTGCGCGCACGGCCTGTGCGGTGACCAGACGATTTCCGAAGCGGGCGGCAAGCGCGGCGAGCCCCGCCTCCTTCGCGCCGCCGGCACGCGGTGTTGTTTCCATGTTCATATCGGCAGCCTAGCAGATGGGGCGATTGCGCGGCAAAGGCGCGAAAAGGGAGGTCAGGCGCGGCGCTGCGCTCCTGCCGCTCCGCTGCGCGCTCCGGGCCCTGCGCTTCGAGGCGCCCTCGTCCCGCCCATTGCCGCAAAATCCCCGAAAGGGGCGCGACAAAACGTGCCGAATGCCTCAAAATGGCCTCCCGATTGCGGCAGACTGTCGATGCCGATGATCTGCCCAGTTTTGAGCCGATCGGTAATTCGCGCATGCTGGACCGCATCGATTTCGAGCCGTTGTTTTTTGCCCCCTTCGTCTCCTCGGTGATGCGGGTGGAGGAGGCCTGGATCGATTACAACGGCCACCTCAACATGGCTTATTACAATGTACTGTTCGACCGCGCGGTCGACGAAGCCTACGAACTTCTCGGCATCGGGCATGACTATCTGATCCGGCGCCGGCACTCGACATTCACCGCCGAGGTCCATGTGCGGTATCTGCGGGAGTTGCACGCGGGTGATCCCGTCCGTGTGACCTTCCAGCTTCTCGATTACGACGCCAAGCGCATCCATTATTTCGAGCAGTTGTTTCATGCCGAGGAGGGCTGGGTGTCGGCGACCTCCGAGAACATGACCCTTCACGTCGACATGAATGCCAAGAAGGTCGCCCCGCTTCCGCCGGATATCGAGCGGCGCCTCGCCAGCATGAAGGCGGCGCACGCCCGCCTGCCGCGTCCGGAAGCAGCCGGCCGCGGCATCGCCATGCCGCGCTGAACGTTGCGAGAGGTCTCGAAAAAGGCATCCGCCGGTGCCATTTTCGGTCCGTGAGAATCACCGGCAGGTCAGGTTTTGTCTGAGTTCCGCAAGCCCGCCTCGGACCATTCGGCGCCGCCGGCCCCGGCGGCCGGCGGTATCGCCGCGCGCGCCCGCGCCGCGGCCGCTGCGCCGCGCTATCTCGACGGTCTGAATCCGGAACAGCGGGAAGCCGTCGAGACCCTCGACGGGCCGGTCCTCGTGCTGGCCGGCGCCGGGACGGGCAAGACACGCGTGCTGACCACCCGCATCGCCCACATCCTCAGTCTCGGCCGCGCCCGCCCCTCCGAAATCCTGGCGGTGACCTTCACCAACAAGGCGGCGCGCGAGATGAAGCAGCGCATCGGCCTGATGGTCGGCCACGCCGTCGAAGGCATGCCGTGGCTCGGGACCTTCCACGCGATCGGCGTGAAGATGCTGCGCCGCCATGCCGAGCTCGTCGGGCTAAAAAGCGACTTCACGATCCTCGATACCGACGACCAGGTCCGTCTGCTCAAGCAGATCATCGCGGCGGAAAACCTCGACGAGAAACGCTGGCCGGCGCGCGTGCTCGCGAGCCTGATCGACGGCTGGAAGAACCGCGGCCTTGCGCCCGAGCAGGTGCCGGCCGGCGAATCGGCGGCCTTTGCGGGGCGGGGGCGCGAGCTTTATGCGGCGTTTCAAGCGCGGCTCAAGGTTCTCAATGCCGTCGATTTCGGCGACCTGCTCCTCGAGAACATTCGGCTGCTTCGCGAGAACCCGGAAGTCCTGCGCGACTTCCAGCGCCGCTTCCGCTTCATGCTGGTCGACGAATATCAGGACACGAATGTCGCGCAGTATCTTTGGCTGCGTCTCTTGGCGCAGAAGCCGGCCGCGGGCGGCTTCTCTCCTCCTCAGGCGCCGCGGCTTGCGCCGCAACCCTCTCCCCTTGCGGGAGAGGATGGCGCCGAAAGGGGTGAGGCGCCGGATGAGGGGTCGGATGCGCAGGGCGATGGAGACTCCTCACCCGGCTCGCCGCCCCCTCCCGCAAGGGGAGAGGGTATTGCAGCGAGCGGCGCCGGCGCGGGCTGGCGGCCGAACATCTGCTGCGTCGGCGATGATGATCAGTCCATCTACGGCTGGCGCGGCGCCGAGGTGGACAACATCCTGCGCTTCGAGCACGACTTTCCCGGCGCCAAGGTGATCCGGCTGGAACGCAACTATCGCTCAACCGGACACATCCTCGCCGCCGCCTCGCATCTCATCGCCCACAACGAAAGCCGGCTCGGCAAGACGTTGCGGACCGAGGCTCCGCCGGGCGAGAAGGTCACGGTAACCGGCGCCTGGGATTCCGAAGAAGAAGCGCGCAGCGTCGGCGAGGAGATCGAGCAGCTCCAGCGCGAAGGTCATCCGCTCAACGAGATCGCTATTCTCGTGCGCGCCTCGTTCCAGATGCGCGAATTCGAGGACCGGTTCGTCACGCTCGGCCTGCCTTACCGGGTGATCGGCGGCCCCCGCTTCTACGAGCGGCAAGAGATCCGCGACGCCCTCGCCTACCTGCGCCTGGTCGCGCAGCCGGCCGACGATCTTGCCTTCGAGCGCATCGTCAATGTGCCGCGGCGGGGCTTGGGCGAGGCCACGATTAAATCGCTGCACGATTATGCGCGGGCGAACGACGTGCCGCTCATGGAAGCGGCGCGCGTGCTGACCACGACGGAAGAGATCAAGGCGAAGCCGCGCGCGGCGCTGCGCGATCTCGTCGCGGCCTTCGACCGCTGGCGCGCGCAGAAGGACGCGCTGCCGCACACCGAGCTTGCCGAGATCGTTCTTGACGAGTCCGGTTACACGGACATGTGGCAGAAGGACCGCTCGGCCGACGCGGCCGGCCGTCTCGAAAACCTCAAGGAGCTCGTCCGCTCGATGGAGGAGTTCGAGAACCTGCAGGGTTTTCTCGAACACATCTCGCTCGTCATGGATCGCGACAGCAGCGAGGATGGCGACGCCGTCTCGGTGATGACGCTGCATTCCGCCAAGGGGCTTGAATTCGACACCGTGTTCCTGCCGGGCTGGGAGGAAGGCGTGTTCCCGAACCAGCGGGCGCTCGACGAACAGGGCCGCGCCGGGCTCGAAGAGGAACGGCGCCTTGCCCATGTCGGCCTGACGCGGGCGCGGCGGCGCGCCAAGATTTTTTTCGCGACCAACCGCCGCATTCACGGCCTGTGGCAGACGACGATTCCCTCGCGTTTCCTCGACGAATTGCCGGAAGCCGATGTCGAGGTCACCGAGTCGCAGGGCGGCTTCGGCGGCTATGGCGGATTCGGCGCGTCGCGCTTCGACGAGGCCTTCGAATCAAGCTACGCAACGCCCGGCTGGCAGCGCGCGCAGGCGCGCGCCCGCGGGTTCGACGGAGACACAGGAAGCGATCCTTACGGCACGGATGACCGGCCCGCGCCGCCTCGCCGCCCGCAAGCGGCGGGCAAACGACGCGCCCCGATGACCATCGAGGGCGAGCTGGTCGCGAAATCGACCGGAACCCTCTCGTCATTTGCGGTCGGCGACCGGGTGTTTCACATGAAATTCGGCAACGGCAGCGTGTCGGCGGTGGACGGCAACAAGCTGACGATCCAGTTCGACAAGGCGGGCGAAAAGCGGGTCGTCGATTCGTTCGTCGAACGGGCTTGAGCGCGTCGGGACTCGTTCTTGCATCAGCTCCGGCCGAGCTGGCCCCGCCCTCTCGCTGGCCATCTCCGATTGATCCAGGCCAGCAATCGCGCGAGTGGAGAGCGCATGAAGGCGACGTCCTGCGCGATCAACACAAGGCCGAGCGGAATCATCCAGAACCCGAGGAGCGGCAGGAAGCCCACGAATCCACCCAGAATGAGCAATCCCCCGGCGGGAAGCCGCAACCATCGCGAGGAGGGTCGGCGAAGCCAATCGAGCGGCCGCGCCAAGGCGCGCGGCAGGCGCGCTTGTAGACGGCAGAGTTCATCCTCAAGGTCCGGGCCGGAATGACGCATACGGCGACAAGTGCCGAGGGGGCCGCGGCGTTCCATCGCTGGCTTCGAAAGTCCTGTCCTTGCGTGCAATTTCGAGCACGAGCTTGCGGCGGATCGCCTCCCCGAAGGTGTCGTAACTCTCGGCGACGACGACGAAGGCGCCGGGACCGCCGATGACGCTCCGCCGGTAGTACGAGTCGAGGCCCGGTTCGAGCGCGAGGATGGGCAGTCCGTTGATCACGATGCCCGCCGCCACGGCCTCGTCGCGAGCAAAAACGGTCGGCCGTCCGCGGTTGTTGATGCCGTCGCCCGAAATATCGATCACGTGTCTGTCGCCCGCAAAGGGGCTCGTCGCGAACAGGCCGGCGGCGAAGTCGATCGCGCCGGAAATCGAAGTGCCGCCGCCGAACAGCATCCGCGGGGCCTGTTCGATCACCGCAGCGAAGTCCTCGGCGGAGGCGCCGTCCGAAATGCGCGTCCACGGCGCTGCGATCCGTTGCAGGCGGGGGCCGGTCCACTGGACCATGATCACTGCGATCGCGCCGTGATGCCCCGAGCGAATCGCTTGCAGCACCTGCTTGTGGCGAAAGGCCTCCGCATAGCCTTTCTGCTGCAGGGCAAAGCGTTCGTCGTTGACGCTGCCCGAGGCGTCCACGGCAAGAACCAATTGCAGGTCAACCTTGTCGCGGCCTCTCGGTGCAGGCTGCGCGGCCGCCGTCGCAACCAAGGCGGCCCACCCCAGGAGCGACGCGGCAAGGCCGAAGGCCGACGCCGTCCAAACCTTGCCGCGGAAGCGCACCGGGTGCTCCGTGCCGGGATGCGATTTTCAATCTTATCAAAGGATCGAGTCGCCCTTACAGTGCGAATCATCGTCAACAGCCGAAAGGAGGTGATCCAGTGTCTCATTGTCCGTATTCCCGATGGGCTCGCTGGTCCCTCGCTTCGCGTGGGGCGCAGTAGAGGCGCCACGCGAGGATATTGTGTCGCGCGTGCGGGGCGCACAGCCGAGGCCGCACCCGGGATAAAGGCAATGGAAGGGCCGCACTTCGCGGCCCTTCTCCTTTTGTAGGAAAGCCGGCGAGCGGGAAATGCAATCGTTCGATCAACAGGATGGCTTCGTCGTCAGCGTGGCTGCCCGGGAGCCCCTCGCCCGCCGCATCGCGGACGAAATTGCCGGGGCGAGCGAAACCGAAGCCTTGCCGGTCAGCCTCTTCGAAGAGGAGGCCGGGGCTTGGCGGCTCTCCGTGCATTGCCCGGACGAGGAGGCGGCCGCGCACGTGCAGGCGGTGATCGCGAAAATCGGCGGTGGAGGGCCATTGCAGGTCACGGTGGAAGGGCTCGCGCGGCGCGATTGGGTCGCCGCGAGTCTTGCGGGGCTTGCGCCCGTGCGCGCCGGACGGTTCTTCCTGCACGGCGCGCACGACCGGGCAAAGGCGCCGCGCAATGCCATTACCATGGAGATCGAAGCCGCTCTTGCCTTCGGGACCGGCCATCACGGCACCACGAAGGGCTGTCTGCTCGCGCTCGATCGGCTCCTGAAAACCGATCGGCCGCGCCGTGTGGCCGACATCGGCACCGGCACCGCCGTGCTGGCGATCGCCGTTGCCAAGGCCCTGCGGCGACCGGTATCGGCCAGCGAGATCGATCGCCAGGCGGTCGCTGTCGCGCGCGCCAACGCCCGGGCGAACGGGGTCGGCCCGCTCGTCCGTATCGCACAGGCGGACGGGCTGCGCGGGCCGCCGCTCCGTGCCCGCGCCCCTTACGATCTCATTCTGGCGAACATTCTGCTTGGTCCGTTGAAGCGCCTGGCACGCCCCCTCGCCCGCGCCGCCGCGCCGCGCGCGCGCCTTGTGCTGTCCGGCTTGTTGACCACCCACGCCAACGCGGCGCTCGCCGCCTACCGTGCGCACGGCTTCCGCCTGGACCGGCGCCTGGAGCTTGAGGGGTGGACGACGCTTGTCCTCAGACGAGGCGGGCGGCATGCCGACAGGATCGAACGGCCCCGACCGGGCCGATTCTGCCGGCCGGCCCCACCGGCATTCGGTGGCGGGACCCGAACGGGTTGCTGAACGCGGTTCAACGTCGAACGAAAACGCACTAATGTCCGGCGCCATGTTTCAGGCCGTCTTCCAGAACTTCACCGAATTCTCGCAGCGCGCCGAAACGCCCGCGCGGGTGCAGGCCCTGCGTGATGCGCTCGCCCGAGCGAATCTCGACGGGCTCATCGTTCCGCATGCTGACCGGCACCAGAACGAATATCTCCCGGCGAGCGAGGAACGGCTTGCCTTCGTTTCCGGGTTCACGGGCTCGGCCGGCCGCGCCATCGTGCTGAAAGAGCGCGCGGTCCTGTTCGTGGACGGCCGCTACACCCTGCAGGCGCGCAATCAGACCGACCCTTCCGTATTCGAAGTCGTCCTTGTCAGCGAGACCACGCCCGAAGCTTGGATCGCGGCCAACCTGCCTGCCGGCTGCCGGCTCGGATATGATCCTTGGCTGCACACGGCTGCGGACGTGGAGAAACTGGCCGCAGCCTGCGCAACCGTCGGCGCCGAGCTCGTCCCGGTCGAGGACAACCCCCTCGACGCGATCTGGCGCGACCGACCGGCGCCGCCGCTTGCGCCTGTCATCCTTCACGACCTCGCCTTTGCCGGCGAAACCGCGGCCGCCAAGCTCGCGCGCGTGCAGGCGGAGATCGAAAAGGCGCGGGCCGACGCCCTTGTGGTCTCGAACCCGGCCGCCGTCGCTTGGCTGTTCAATATCCGGGGAGGCGATGTGGCCCACACGCCGGTCGCTCTGGCCTATGCGGTAATTGCGACGCAGGGGCGGCCGCGCCTCTATGTCGACGGCCGCAAGCTCGACAATGCCGTTCGTCACGCGCTCGAGGACCTGGCCGACATCCGCGAGCCCGACACCCTGCTGCCGGATCTTGCGCATCTAGGCGCGGCGAAGAAGACGGTGCGGATCGACGAGGGGACCGGCGCGCAGGCGCTGTCCCGAATCGTGACCGAGGCCGGCGGGAAGGCGACCCGCGGGGCAGACCCGATCACGGCCATGAAGGCCATCAAGAACGCGACCGAGATCGCCGGCGCCCAGGCGGCGCAGCGCCGCGATGCGGTCGCCGTCGCGCGGTTTCTTGCCTGGTTCGACCGCGAGGCGCCGAGCGGCCGATTGACGGAAATCGACTGCGTGGCCGCACTCGAAACCTTCCGGCGCGAAACGGGCGCACTCCAGGACGTCTCTTTTCCGACGATTGCGGGCTCGGGTCCGAATGCGGCGATCGTGCACTACCGGGTCACCGAGGCGAGCAACCGGCACATTTCGCCGGGCGAACTGTTCCTTCTCGATTCCGGCGCGCAATATCGCGAGGGGACGACCGACATCACGCGTACGATCGCGGTCGGCACGCCGACGGCGGAAATGCGCGAGCGCTTCACGCGCGTGCTCAAAGGACATATCGCCATCGCCCGCGCCGTCTTTCCCGACGGCACGGCCGGCGCTCAGCTCGACAGCTTCGCGCGACAGCATCTGTGGGCGGCCGGCCTCGATTACGATCACGGCACCGGACACGGTGTCGGCAGCTATCTCTCGGTGCACGAGGGACCGGCGTCGATTCACAAGGCGAACCTCACCGCGCTCAAGCGCGGCATGATTCTCTCGAACGAGCCGGGCTACTACAAACCCGGCGGCTACGGCATCCGCATTGAGAACCTCGTGCTTGTCGTGGAAGGCCCGGCGGTCCCCGGAGCGGAAAAGCCGCTCAACGCCTTCGAGACGCTGACGCTTGCGCCGATCGATCTGCGGCTCATCGAAGGCCGGATGCTGGATGCCGAGGAGCTCGGCTGGCTCAACAACTACCACATGCGGGTGCGGGCGGAACTTTCGGCCCTGCTGGACCCGCCCACGCGTGCCTGGATCGAAGGCGCTACGCAACCGCTCGTCTAAGACCCGTGCGGATCGGTCGCGGCGCGACGGCGCCAGTCGCTGCCGGCGCGCCCTGGCACGCGGAGGACCGGCCGACAGCCTTGTGGCTAGCCTGGCGTCTGCGTGTAGCTTATGACTATCCTGATTCCTTCAGGTCCCGGCTACCAACCAGCGCGCGGTGCATTCTCCCAAAACGACGGGCTCCCTCGACCGGCGCGACGCGCCTGCGCCGGCGTTGCTCGCGTTGCTGGTCGCCATCGCGTCGATCGGCCCCATGTCGCTCAACATCGTGATGCCGGCGCTGCCGGGTATTGCGGTTGCCTTGAAGGCCGATCCCGTCACCGTGCAGCTCACGCTCTCCCTCTATCTCGTCTGCATGGCGCTGTCGCAACTCGTGCTCGGCGTTCTGTCGGACCGTTTCGGGCGCAGGCCGGTGCTGATCGGCGGACTGCTGCTCACCGTCGCCGCGAGCGTCGTCGCCACCTTCGCGACGACCATCGGCGCGCTCGTTACGGCGCGTGCCGTACAGGCCTTCGGCGCCTCCTGCGGCATCGTCATCAGCCGCGCCATCGTCCGCGACCTTTTCGCCCGCGACCGCGCGGCCTCGATGCTCGGCTGGGTGACCATGGTGATCATGGTGGTGCCGATGATCGTGCCGCCGCTCGGCGGCCTGCTCGACACCACGCTCGGCTGGCCTTCGATCTTTGCCTCAATCGCGCTGTTTGCGGCGGCCGTGCTCGCCTGGGTGTGGATTGCGCTGCCCGAAACGAATGCCGAGCCTCTCGCGAGCGGCGGCCTTGTGCGGTTTTTTCAGGAAGTGCGGCTTCTGCTCGCAAGCCGCGTTTTTCTCGGTTATGTGCTGTCGGGCGCAACGAGTTCGGCGCTGTTCTTTGTGTTCCTCGGCGGCGCGCCGCATGTCATTTCCCGCCTGCAGGGACGCAGCGCCTTCGAGCTCGGGGTCTGGCTCGCGACGGCCTCGGTCGCCTATATGGCGGGCAATTTCATCTCCGCCCGGTATTCGATGCGCTTCGGCGTGGACGCCATGGTGGCGGCCGGTTCGGCGGTCGGAGTTGCCGGCGGAATTTGCGTGATCGTTCTCGTTCTGTGGTTTGCGGATCTCGGGCCGCTCATCATCTGCCTGCCGCAATGGATCACGGCCTTTGCCAACGGACTCCTGATTCCCAACGCGATTGCCGGCGGGATCAGCGTGCGCCCGCAGGCGGCCGGTACGGCCGCCGGGATTCACGGCTTTGTTCAGATGGGCGTTGCCGCGGCCTCCGCGCAATGGGTCAGCCACCTCCTCGCACAAGCCCCGGATGCGGCGCCGATGGCCTGGATGCTGCTCGCCTTTTCGCTCGCTTGTGCCGTGAGTTTCGTCTGCCTCATCCTGCCCGGCTCGGCCGCCCGCCGCGCCGACTGACGAGCGCGCACAGCCCAGGAACCGGAACGCCCGATTCGCGTTTTCTTGCGGGTCTGACCTCGCAAGGAACCCAACATGTTGTCGACGATCCTGATCGTCCTGCTGATACTGATCCTGATCGGCGCTCTCCCGCGCTGGGGTTACAGCGCAAGCTGGGGCTATGGGCCGGGCGGAATTGTCGGGGTCCTACTGATTATTGTGATCGTCCTTGCCCTGACGGGCCGAATCTGAGCCGGCCCGCTCGAGGGGAGCGCAAACCCAGGTTCAGCGTCCTTGCGCGATCGCGAGCCACTCGTCTTCGGTCAGGATTTCGACCCCGAGTTCTCGGGCCTTGGCGAGCTTCGACCCTGCGCCGGGGCCCGCGACGACAAAGTCCGTCTTCTTTGACACCGAACCCGCGACCTTGGCTCCCAGCCTTTCGGCGGTCGCCTTGGCCTCGTCGCGCGTCATCTTCTCGAGAGCACCCGTAAATACGATCGTTTTGCCGGCGATCTGGGTATCCGTCTTCGGCTTCTCCGCATCAAGGATGCGAACATGACGGGCCAACCGCTCGACGATGCCCCGATTGTGCGCCTCGTTGAAATAGGCGGCGAGCGATTCGATAACCGTCTCCCCGATCTGATCGAGCGCATCCATGTCCTCGCGCGCCTCCTTGTCGCCGGCGGCGATGCGCAGGCACGCGTTGTGGAAGGCGTCCCATGAACCGTACCCGCGCGCAAGCGCGCGGGCGGTCGTCTCGCCGACATGGCGAATGCCGAGCGCGTAGATGAAGCGTTCGAGCGCAATGTCCCGCCGAGCGTTGATCGCCGCGAAGAGATTTCGGACCGAGACCTCGCCATAGCCCTCGCGCTCCTCGAGCCGCAGCGTCTTGTTGCGGCTCTCGAGCGTGAAAATGTCGGCGGGTTCCTTGATCCAGCCGAGTTCGTAGAAAAACGCGATCTGCTTCTCGCCCAGGCCTTCGATGTCGAAGGCACGGCGCGACACGAAATGGCGCAGATGCTCGGTGCGCTGGAACGGGCAGGCGAATTCGCCCGAGCAGTGGAAGCGGACGCCCTCCTCGCCCGCCGCGGTGATCTCCCGCACCACGGGCGTGCGGAGCGGGCACGGACAGACCGTGGGAAAAGCATATTTCTCCGCACCCTTGGGGCGCTTTTCGAGGACCACGCCGAGCACCTGCGGGATCACATCGCCGGCGCGCTGGATGCGGACGGTGTCACCGATGCGCACGTCGAGCCGCGCGATCTCGTCGGCATTGTGCAGCGTCGCGTTCTGCACCACGACCCCGCCGACCGTCACCGGTGCAAGCTTGGCGACGGGGGTGAGCGCGCCGGTGCGCCCCACCTGGATCTCGATGTCGCGCACCACTGTCATCGCCTGTTCGGCGGCGAATTTGTGGGCGATGGCCCAGCGTGGCGTGCGTGAAACGAAGCCGAGCCGCTCCTGCCAGTCGATGCGATCGACCTTATAGACGACGCCGTCGATGTCGTAGTCGAGGCTTGCCCGTTGCTCCTCGATTTCGCGGTGAAAGGCAAGCAGCGCATCGACGGAATCGCAGACGCGCATCAAGGGGTTCGTCTTGAACCCGCACGTGGCGAACCAGCGGACCATCCCGGACTGTGTCCGTTCCGGCATCTCGCTCATTTCACCCCAGGCGTATGCAAAAAAACCCAGCGGGCGCGAAGCGGTGATCGCCGGGTCCTTCATCCGCAGCGAGCCGGCGGCCGAATTGCGCGGATTGGCAAAGACCTGCCCGCCGGCTTTGGCCTGCCGCTCGTTCAGCTCCAGAAAGGCGCGCTTCGTCATGTAGACTTCGCCCCGCACCTCGCAGACCGCCGGCACGCGGTCGCCCTCGAGCGCGGGCGGCACGTCACGGAGCATTTTGACGTTGGGGGTCACGTCTTCTCCCACGGTTCCGTCGCCGCGCGTCGCACCGGTGACGAGCTTGCCGTCTTCGTAGCGAAGCGTGAGCGAAAGTCCGTCGATCTTCGGTTCGGCGACGAACACGATCGGCTCGTCTTCGAGCCGCAGAAAGCGGCGGATGCGATCGACGAAGCCGCGCACATCCTCCTCGCTGAACGCATTGTCGAGCGAGAGCATCGGTACGGCATGGCGAATCTTGGGAAAGCGCCCCGTCGGTGCCGCGCCGACCCGCCGCGATGGGGAATCGGGACGGACCAATTCCGGAAACCGCGCTTCGATCTCGGCGTTGCGCTGCCGCAGGGCGTCGTACTCGGCGTCGGAAATGGTCGGAGCGTCCCGCTGGTAGTAGCGCTCGTCATGCGCCGCGATTTCCTTGGCGAGGCGGGCGAGCTCGGCGGCGGCCTCGGATTCGGTCAGCGACCCGACGGGGATTTGGGCAGTGTGCTTGGCGGCCATGCCTTGCACTTACGAGCGCGGCGAGGCCCGCGCAAGCGGGCGAGAGACCCGCCTCGACCCGGTCCCAGGCCTCGCCGGAATTGTTGACTCAGTCAAGTAATTGCGCGAAACTGGACATCCGGGAAGGGTGGCTCATGGTCGCTCAGGTGTCGAACGAAGACGTCGCGGCGGTGCGCCGCTTCTCGCGCTTCTACACGCGGCGCATCGGCGTGCTCGGCGAGACCATGCTTGATAGCCCGTTTTCGCTCACCGAGGCGCGCGTCCTCTACGAGCTGGCCAACCGCAAGAACGCGACCGCCGCCCTGCTCTGCGCCGAGCTCGGCCTCGACGCCGGTTATGCTTCCCGGATGCTGGCGCGCTTCGCCCGCGAGGGCCTGATCCGCAAAACGCCCTCCCGCGCCGACGCCCGCCAGATGCTGCTTTCCCTCACGGCGAAGGGTCGCAAGGCCTTTGCTCCGCTCGACCGACGTAGCCACGACGACGTGGTCGGCCTGCTCGCGCCCTTGCCGAAGTCGGCTCAGAAACAAGTGGTGGAAGCCATGCAGACGATCGAGCGGCTCATCGAAGGCAACCCCCAAGCATCCCAACAGCCCTATGTTCTGCGCGAGCCCCGCCCCGGCGATTACGGCTGGATCATCTCCCGCCACGGCGCGCTCTATGCCCAGGAGCGCGGCTGGAATGCGGAATTCGAGGCACTGGTTGCGGAAATCGTCGCCGCCTTCGCGAAAGCCCATGGCCCCGCACGCGAGCGCTGCTGGATCGCCGAGCGCGACGGAGAGAATGTCGGATGCGTCTTCGTGGTCCGAGCCTCCGATACGCTCGCGAAGCTGCGGCTGCTGCTCGTCGAGCCGAAGGCGCGTGGACTCGGTCTCGGCGCGCGGCTCGTCGCCGAATGCATCGCATTTGCCCGCGCCTCCGGTTATCGCGACATGACACTGTGGACCCAGAGCTGTCTCAGTTCGGCGCGGCGCATCTATGAGGCGGCAGGCTTTCGCCTCGCGCGCAGCGAACCGCACCGCAGCTTCGGCCACGACCTCGTCGGCGAACACTGGGACCTGCACTTGTAGGCGCCGCGCATGCGCCCGGCGACGGCGGGCTCGCGCCCTCGGCCGTTCACCCACCTTGGCCCGCGCGCGCGGTTTCGCTATGGCCTGCGGGGTGATGAATCCGCCCCGCCCGACCCTTCGCGCCACGCTGATCGGCCTCGCTGCGATCGCGCTTTGGTCGCTCCTTGCCCTGCTCACGGCGGCGTCGGGGCCGGTGCCGCCCTTTCAACTCGCCGCCATGACCTTTGCCATCGGGGGCGCCCTCGGGGCGGCAGGCTTCGCCCTGCGGTCTTGCGGCTTTCGTCTTGCGATCACGCGCCTAGGGCAGCCTGTCGCGGTCTGGGCGCTCGGCGTGAGCGGACTGTTCGGCTATCACGCGCTCTATTTCACCGCTTTGAAGACGGCGCCGCCCGCTGAGGCGGGGCTCCTCAACTATCTGTGGCCGCTCCTGATCGTGCTCTTGTCCGGCCTTTTGCCGGGCGAGCGCCTGCGCCTGCACCATGTGGCCGGCGCGCTTGCGGGGCTTGCCGGAACAATCCTGATTTTTACCGGCGGCCGCGACGTGGCGCTTGCGACCGACCACATTCCGGGCTTTGCGGCGGCTTTCGTGGCGGCGTTCGTATGGTCCAGCTATTCTGTGCTGATGCGCCGCTTCGCGGCCGTTCCGACCGACATGGTCGCAGGCTTCTGCCTGGTCACGGCCGTTCTTTCAGGCATTTTTCACCTCATTTTCGAGGAAACGGTGTGGATCTGCTCACCCTATCCATGGATGGCGGTGATGGCGCTCGGTCTCGGCCCGGTCGGGCTTGCCTTCTACGCCTGGGATTTCGGCATCAAGCACGGCGACATTCGCGTGCTCGGTGCCCTCTCCTACGCCGCGCCCGTGCTTTCAACCGCCGCTCTCGTCTTGGCCGGCTATGCCGAGCCGACGCCGACGCTCGGGATTGCGGCGGCGCTCATCGCCGGAGGCGGCGCCCTGGCGGCCAAAGACCTGTTCACCGCAAGGCCGCTTCGGCGCGCGACGAAGAATTGATCGAACGGCCGCGCGCCCGGGAAAACCGTTTCGCTCCTTACGCTTGCAAACTTGTGGACGCTTAGTCAGGCTTGGGACCCTGTTGAGTCCGGCCGTAAGAGCCGGCGGCAGGAGGGGAAACAGCACCGGTGCACCAAAGCGGGAGGCGATGGTGAGCATGAAAGCCATTCTCGTTCCCACCGAAAAGAGCGACCTCATGAATGCAACGCTGGAGACGGCGTTGCTTTTCGCGCGTCGCTTCGACAGCTACATCGAGGGCTTTGCGCTTCGCGCCGCGATCAGCGATTTCGTCGCTGCCGACCTGATCGTCGCGGATGCCTGGGCGGTCGCCGAAACGCGGGACGCCGAGCTTGCCAAGGAAGCGCGCGCAGTCTTTGAAGCCTTCATGACGTCGCACGCCGTTCCGCGCGGCATGCGCCGACCGGCCACTCTGGGCTACGGCTGGACCGAATCGGATGCCGCCCGCGACGCTTTCGTCGGCAGCTACGGACGGGTGTTCGACGTCATCGTCTTCGGCCGACCGGGGTCGCAACCGGCCGGCTCGAGCATGGCGGCGGTGGAAGCCGCTCTCTTCGAAAGCGGCCGCCCGATCCTCATCGCGCCGCCCAATCCGCCGCCGACGCTCGGCGAGAACATCATGATCGCCTGGAATCGCAGCACGGAGACGGCACGGGTGACGGCGCTCGCCATGCCCCTTCTCCATCGGGCGAAAAAGGTCACCGTGCTCACCGTGACGGGGGGCATGGTGCCGGGCCCGGAGGCGCCGGAACTTGCCCGCTATCTCCAGCTCAACGGCATCGACGCAGAAGCCTTGACGGTCGATCCGGGAAATCGCACCACCGGCGAAATGATGCTGCACATGGCTGAACAGCTCGGCTGCGACCTCATGGTCAAGGGAGCCTACACGCAGAGTCGGCTGCGCCAGATGATTTTCGGCGGCGCCACAAGCCACATTCTGGCGAAAACGGAACTGCCGGTTTTCATGGCCCACTGACGCCGGCAAAGGGTGCGTTCCCTGCGCTCCCGGGCCGAAGGCAACCCGCGCTGCAGAGCCCGCCGCCCGCGCCTGACGTGAGACAGTCCGCCTTGCGACGCCCCCACACTACCCGCGGAAGGTGTCCTTCGCGCCCCGGATCTTGGCGAAGACTTCGGCCGGCGGACGGCCGGAAAGCCCCAAGCGGGATGCAAGATTCGGGTCGTCCGCCCGAAGGAAAGGATTCGCGGCCTTCTCGGCGCCGATGGTGGCCGGCAAAGTTGCCTTGCCCTGCGCCCGCAGAGCCTCGACCTCGTTCGCGCGCCGCTTCAAGGCCGCATTGTCGGGATCGATCGTGAGCGCAAAGGCGATATTGGCCTTAGTGTATTCGTGTCCGCAGTAAAACACGGTATCGTCCGGCAGCGCGCGCAATTTGCAAAGCGAGTTCCACATCATGGCCGCATCGCCCTCGATCACCCGGCCGCAGCCGATCGAAAACAGGGTATCGCCGACGAAAGCCAGCCTGTCGGCTTCGAACCAGTAGGAGACATGCCCGGCCGTATGACCAGGTGTCTCGAGCACCCGCGCCGTCAGGCTGCCGACTTTGACGGTGTCGCCATCGGCGACCGTTTCGTCCGCGGTGCCGATGCGCGCCGCCTCGGCCCGCGGCGCAACCACGCGGCAGCCGTGGTTCCTCTTGAGAGCCGGGATGCCGGCGGTGTGATCACTATGGTGGTGGGTCACCACGATGTCGGTCAGTTTCCAGCCCGTCTCGGAGAGCGCGCGCTCGACGGCCGCGGCTTCCGGCGCGTCGATTGCGGCCGTCGCACCGCTCGCTTCGTCGTGGACAAGAACGCCGAAATTGTCCTCAAGGCACAGGAACTGGTGGACTGTTGCGGGCATTGTTCCGACCGTTTGTTGGGTTCGGGACAGTTAGCACAATGACTCGTCTCTCCCAATCGCGGACCGGCCATGTCGATTGACGTCGTCGATCTGCGTCACTTCTACGGCCAGCCGCTCGGCGCCGTGGCACGCCGTTTCGTCGGCCGCGGCGTGCGCGCACGCTGGCCCGACGTGCGGGGGTTGCGGCTCGTGGGCCTCGGCTATGCAACCCCCTATCTTGGACTTTTCCGCGACGAGGCGGAGCGCTGTCTCGCCTTCATGCCCGCCTCGCAGGGCGTCGTGAAGTGGCCGTCGCAAAAGCCGACCATGTCGGCGCTGGTGGACGAGCTGGAATTGCCGCTGGCGGACGCGACGGTCGATCGCATTCTGCTCGTGCATGCAATCGAAATGTCGCACGACACCGTCGCCCTCTTGCGCGAAGTCTGGCGCGTGCTCGCGGCCGGAGGACGGTTGCTTGCCGTTATCCCCAACCGCCGCGGCCTCTGGGCGCGGATGGACATGACGCCGTTCGGCAACGGTCGCCCGTACTCCCGCGCGCAGATTACGACCCTTCTCCGGGAATCGTGGTTTACCCCGACGGGGTGGGACGAGGCCCTCTATGTGCCGCCGGTTCCGCGGCCCTGGTTTCTGCGCTCGGCAGCCGTCTGGGAAAGGGCGGCGGCGGCCATTTCGGCACCGTTCGCCGGCGTCCACATTGTGGAGGCGATGAAGCAGGTGTATCGGCCGGTACCCGCCCGGCGCGAACGCCGCCGGCTTGTGCCTTCCCTCGAACCGGTGCTTGCGCCCTCACCGGGAGGCGTCGCCCACGCGACCGGCCGCGGGCAAGCCTACGGCATCATCTCTTATTCGCCCTGGGTGTGCGAAGGCTGCGTGTCGCCCGGTTCGCCCGAAGGCTGATTCTCCCGTGGAGATCCGTGCCGCCGGCGCCTGCGGCGATGCAGCGGAAACCGATCCGCGCCATCGTGTCCGTTGCCACCGTAAGTGGCAGGCTGGGACGCCGGCGCCGCCCCGCCGGTCACGAAAGCCGGAAGGCGGTCGATGTCGCCCTGCTCGTCCGGCTCGGGAGCCGACTGCGGGGCGGTTCGGGGGGCATAGGGCTGCGGTTGTTCGCGGGGCTGGAAACGTTCGCGCGGATAGTTCTGCTGCGGTTGGCGCGGTCCGGAATAAGGATGCGGCTGTTCGCGCGGCGCATACGGCTCGCCGGAGATGATCGGCTGATCGGAAGCCTCCTCGTCTTCGACGTCGAAGACGTCCCGCGTCTCGCCTTCTCGCGCATAGGGCGTGTTTTGTCGGAACTGCTCCTGTGCGGCAGCGATGAGCCGGAAGTAGTGTTCGGCGTGCTGAAAGTAATTTTCCGCCGCCACAGGGTCGCCGGACGACTGCGCGTCCCGGGCGAGTTGAAGATATTTCTCCGCGATGTGGCTGGCCGTCCCGCGGATCTTCACGTCGGGGCCGTTGGATTCATAGACCCGCGTCAGCGGATTTTGACCCTTGCTGCGGTTGCGTCCCCGCATACGCTTGTTCTGACCGTTTCTCATGGCGCGTTGCTTCACTACCCTCCGTTAGACGGTGGCGCCTACCGAGCGCTGCCGAATCGACGAATCCGCGGACAGCCCGATAATCCCGGCATGTCCGCTATGCAGATGACACCGAGCGCGTGCTCGGCAGCATTCCTCTCCGACGGACTCGTATGAGCCGAGCCCTTCGGCCGGCGTTGATGTTTCAGCAGTTGATGTCAATTCGCGGCCGCTTTCCGCAGCTTCGCCCAACCCCACGTCATGCGCGCCCCCGTGTGTGCGCGCCCCTCGTCAAAAAAGGCGTCGGCGCCCAAAGCGTGCGAAACGGCGCTCCTTCCGGACGGTCGTCTTGTTCGTCGTCTTTCGGGTCGCTTCGCTCCACGCCGCCCGCCTCACGGAAAACCCGGGCTTTTCAGCGGCGCGCCAACCAGCTTGGGCCGATTTCTAGAACCCAAAGTAATGGTTCCCGCGCCATAATCCAAGCGGTTTTTTGAAATTTGCGGCAGGCGCCCGGTTGCCTCACGCTCGGCGGAATACAAGGGCACGTTCACGGCCTGCAAGATCGTGTTTGGCGGCACAGGCCGGGACGAGTCCGCAAGCCGCGAAAAGGGCGTTGACACGCTGCGCTTGGCCATCGCCGATCTCGACCGCGATAAGTCCCGCGGGCGCGAGAGCCCCTGCCGCTTCCGTTACAATTCGCCGATAGACACGAAGGCCGTCAGGCCCGCCGTCAAGGGCCACGCGAGGCTCGTAGTCCCGGACTTCTCTCGGCAATTCCCGGAGGCTCCCGGATTCGACATATGGGGGATTCGAGACGATCAGATCGATCCCCGCGCCCGAAGCAAGCGGTTTTGCAAGATCGCCAACGACGAACAGCGCGCGCTCCGCGAACCCAAGCCGTCGCGCATTCTCGCGCGCAACGCGTGCGGCCGCCGCGCTGATGTCGATGCCGATGCCGACGACGTTCGGCAATTCGGCAAGAAGCGCCAGCAGGATCGCCCCCGAGCCCGTGCCCAGATCGGCAACGCGCAACGGCCGCCTGCGCAGCTCGGACGGAAGGGCCGCAAGGGCCGCCTCAACAACCGCCTCGGTTTCCGGCCGCGGCACCAGGGTCGCCGGTGAAACGTGCAGCGCCAAGCCCCAAAACTCCTTCCGCCCAACAATATAGGCGACAGGCTCCCCCTGCAGCCGCCGCTTGGCCCGCGCGTCGACGGCGTTCGCCTGTTCCGTACTCAACGCCCGCTCGGGCGCAGCGGCCAGCGCGGCATGCGAACAACACAGTGCGTCCTGCACAAGCACCCGGGCGTCGAGAGCGGGGGAGTCGAGACCGGCCTCTGCAAATAAGGCAGTGAGCTTCCGCCTTGCCAGGGCAACCGTGTCGCCGGCGACCACCGCGGGCCTCCTAGCCTCGCCCTCATGTCCGGGCGGGTGAACCGGCGCCGCAGGCGTGCGTGCCGGCGGCATCAGGCCTGAGCCTCTTCGGCCGCAAGCAAGGCCGCCTGGCGATCGGTGATCAACGCATCGATGATTTCGCCGAGCGCTTCGCCTTCCATGACCTGCGGCAATTTGTAGAGCGTCAGGTTGATTCGGTGATCGGTGACCCGACCTTGCGGGAAGTTGTAGGTGCGAATGCGCTCCGAGCGATCGCCGGTCCCGACTTGGCCGCGTCGCTCGGCGGCCCGTTCGCTGTCGAGACGCTGCCGCTCGAGGTCATAAAGTCGCGCGCGCAGCGCCGTCATTGCCTTGGCGCGATTGCGGTGCTGCGAACGCTCTTCCTGCACAACGATAGAGATGCCTGTCGGCAGATGCGTGACGCGGACCGCCGACTCCGTCTTGTTGACATGCTGGCCGCCGGCGCCCTGGGCGCGCATGGTGTCGATCTTGAGATCCGCCTCGTTGATCGCCACGTCGACATCCTCCGGCTCCGGCAAGACGGCGACGGTCGCTGCCGACGTGTGAATGCGGCCCGATGCTTCGGTGGCGGGTACGCGCTGGACCCGGTGAACGCCGGACTCGAACTTCATTTTCGCGAAAGCGCCGCGGCCGCGGACCTCCGCGACGATTTCCTTGAAACCGCCGACAGTGCCTTCGCTTGCCGAGATCACCTCCACCTGCCAGCCCTGGCTCGCCGCATAACGCTCGTACATGCGAAACAGATCCCCGGCAAAGAGCGCCGCTTCGTCGCCGCCCGTGCCGGCGCGGATTTCCAGAATGACGTTGCGCTCATCGAGTGCGTCTTTCGGCAGAAGGGCCGCACGCAGCTCCTTTTCCAGCGCATCGCGCCGCGCCTGCACGCGCGGCAATTCCTCGGCCGCCAGCGCCCGCATTTCGGGATCGGTCGCCGAATCCGCGAGCATGGCCTGAAGATCGCGCAGCTCCGCGTTGGCGGAACGATAGGCGCGCGCGGTCGCGGCAAGCGGAGACAGTTCCGCGAATTCGCGCGACAGACGCACATAGGTCTCCCGATCGGGATTCGAGGCAAGCTCCGCTTCGACCGCTGCGTGGCGGGCGATCAGCGCATCGATTTTTGCAGGCTGAAGCATGGGTTCAAAACTGCAATCCTTCCGTCGCCGCGAACGACGCCAATTCCTGGCGCAGCGAGATCCGCGCGGCCGGACGATCGAGCAAATCGTTCACGAGAGCGGCGACCCGACGCGTGTCGACTTCGAGAAGCATGGACTTTATCGGCCCGATCGCGGATGGCGACAGGGACAGGGAACGGTAGCCGATGGCGACGAGAGCCAGGGCGCCGATCGGCTTCGAGGCCAATTCGCCGCACAGGGTGACGGGCTTCTGGTGCGCGCGCCCCTTCTGGGCGACGTGGCGAAGCGCTCGCAGGACCGGCACCGAAATGGAGTCGAAGCGGTCGGCAACCCAGCTGTTTCCTCGGTCCGCCGCAAACATGAACTGCACGAGGTCGTTCGATCCGATGGACAGGAAATCGACACGCGTCAGAAGCTCGTCGAGCTGATAGAGCAGCGCCGGCACTTCCAACATGCAGCCGACTTCGATTTCGTTGGGCAGGAGGTGGCCGTGCCGCCGCAGATGCGTGAGCTCGTGCTCCACGAGCGCGCGGGCCTTGTCGAACTCGTCGATCGCCGAAACCATCGGAAACATCATGCGGAGCCTGCGCCCCGCCGCCGCGCGCAGGAGCGCGCGAATCTGGCTGCGGAGGAGCCCCGGGCGATCGAGGCCGAGCCGAATCGCTCGCCATCCCAGGGCGGGATTTTCCTCCTCCACGACCCTCATATAGGGAAGAACCTTGTCGCCGCCCACATCGAGGGTGCGAAACGTCACCGGCCGCTCCCCCGCCGCGTCGAGCACGGCCTGGTAAAGTTTCAATTGTTCGGCCGTACGCGGAAAAGCCGCCGCCACCATGAATTGCAATTCGGTGCGGAACAGGCCGATCCCGGAGGCACCGGTCTCTTCGATGTGCGGAAGGTCGACCAGCAGGCCCGCATTGAGCAGCAGCTTGATCTCCTCGCCGTCGCGCGTGATGCAGGGACGATCCCTGAGCCGCCGATACTGGGCCTGCCGACGCGCGCGAAAGCGCACTTTTTCGGCATAGGCGTTCTCGATGTCGGCGGGCGGCCGAATATGCACCTCGCCCGACAGTCCGTCCACGATGATGGCGTCGCCGGAATCGGCAAGGCTCGTCACATTGGCGGCCTGGCCCACGGCCGCGATACCGAGCGCACGCGCGACGATGCTGACATGGGACGTCGGCCCGCCCTCTTCGAGAACCAGGCCGCGCAGGCGCGAGCGGTCGTAGTCAAGCAAGGCCGCCGGCCCCATGGTGCGGGCGACGATGACGGCGTTTTCCGGCAAGCTCTCCCGGCGTGGGGCGTTTCCCTGTCCCGTGAGCTTCCGCAACAGCCGGTTCGCGAGATCGTCGAGGTCGTGCAGGCGCTCGCGCATCACCGGATCGGTCTGTCGCATCATGCGCGCACGCGTATCGGATTCGACGCGTTCGACTGCCGCCTCCGCGGTGAGGCCTGTCATCACCGCTTCACGCATGCGGTGCAGCCAGCCGCGGTCATAAGCGAACATCCGGAAGGCCTCGAGCACCTCGCGGTGTTCGCCGGCATCGGCCACGTCTCCCCGCGTCAGCATCGTGTCGATGTCCGACTGGAGGGATTCCACCGCCTGGTCGAGCCGCTTGAGCTCCTTCTGGATGTCGTCGGCGATGAAATTGGTGATGACCACGCGCGGCTCGTGCAGGACCACGTGGCCGAGCGCGATTCCGTCCGCGAGCGCCACCCCCGTGAGCTGGAGGCGGCGACGCACCGCCGGTTCCTGGCCGGGCCGCGCGAGGGCGGAGAGCTCGCCCGAGGCGACCATTTCCGCCAGCACCATCGCGGTGGTCTGGAGCGCCTCGATTTCCTCTTCCGAATAGGTCCGCCGGGCCCGGTTCTGCACCACCAGGACGCCGAGCGTGTTTCCTGCCCGCAGGATCGGGACGCCGAGAAACGAGTGGTAGATCTCCTCCCCGGTTTCCGGCCGGTAGGAGAAGGCCGGGTGGGTGTGGGCCTCGGAGAGGCTGATGGGGCTCGCCTCGCGCGCGACAAGGCCCACAAGGCCCTCGTTAGGCCCAATCACCGTCTGGTGGACCGCTTGCGGGTTCAGACCCTCTGTGGCGTAGAGTTCAAGCGTCCCGTCGACGCGCAGGACATAGACCGAGCAGACCTCCGCAACCATGTTGGCGGCGATCAGCACGACGATCTTGTCCAGGCGTTCCTGCGCGCTGACCGGCTCCGCCATGACTTCGCGAAGCCGGCGCAGCAGCACGCGCGGACCGCCGAGCGCGCCACGAATCGACATGGGGGTCCCTAGCGCCGCATCGTGAGGCCCGTCCGTGGGCTTGGCCGGACGGCCGGAAGCGAGGGCCGTGTCCAGCCAACCTGCGGCCGTTTTCTCCATGGCCTATAGCCAATGCGGGATGCAAACGGCAAGCCAAAGCCGGCCTGGGCCAAATCTTCGGGCCCGGCCCTTAAGGCGCGCCGCAAAGAGCCGAGGTGACAGGGGCCTGCCGGCCTTCGAGGTGTGGTTTCGCACCCTTCGCCCGCCGCCAGGGGAGGCCGCCGCCGGCCCCGCGAAGGGCAGAGACGGGCATCCGAATCGGGCTGCCGGGACCACATTACGGGGCGAGACACGACAAACCGTCTAGTTCTTCAGCCGATAGCCGGTGCGGAAGATCCAAGCCACGACGGCCATGCAAACCATGAGGAAGGCGAGCGTCATCGCGAGGCTGACGCCGACATGGACGTCGGCAACCTCGAAGAAGCTCCAGCGGAAGCCGCTGATGAGATAGACCACCGGGTTGAACAGGGCGATCGTCTGCCAGGGCGAGGGCAAGACGTCGATCGAGTAGAAGCTGCCGCCGAGGAAGGTGAGCGGCGTGATGACAAGCAGCGGAACCACCTGCAGCTTTTCAAAGCCCTCCGCCCAGATGCCAATGATGAAGCCAAGCAGGCTGAACGTCACGGCCGTCAAGACAAGGAATGTCAACATCCAAAACGGGTGCGCAATCCGCAGCGGGACGAACAGGCCCGAAGTCACGAGGATGATCAAGCCCAGGATGATGGATTTGCTCGCCGCCGCTCCGACATAGCCGACGACGATCTCGAAATACGACACCGGCGCGGAGAGGATCTCATAGATCGTGCCGATGAAGCGCGGAAAATAAATGCCGAACGATGCGTTCATCACGCTCTGGGTCAGCAGCATCATCATGATGAGACCCGGCACGATGAAGGCCCCGTAGGCCACGCCGCCGATCTCCGCGATGCGGCCGCCGATTGCCGCCCCGAACACCACAAAGTAGAGCGAGGTCGAAACCACCGGGGAGACGATGCTCTGCAACAGGGTGCGCGCGGTGCGCGCCATCTCGAAGACATAGATCGCTTGGACTGCGCGCCAGTTCATCGCCGCTCGCTCACCAGATTGACAAAGATTTCCTCGAGCGAACTTTGAGTCGTCTCGAGGTCGCGGAAGCGAATGCCGGCTTCGCTGAGGTCGCGCAGCAGGCGCGTGATGCCGGTCCGCTCGCCACGCGTGTCGTAGTCGTACACAAGTGTGGTTCCGTCTCCGGCGAGCGCGAGCCGGTATGGCGCAAGCCGCTGCGGAATGGCCTCGAGCTGCTCCTGCAGGTGCAGGATCAACTGCTTTCGCCCGAGCTTGCGAATCAGCTCGGCCTTCTCCTCGACCAGAACGATCTCCCCCTTGGAAATGACGCCGATCCGATCGGCCATTTCCTCGGCCTCTTCGATATAGTGCGTGGTCAGGATGATGGTGACCCCGGAGGCCCGCAGATCCCGCACGATCTGCCACATGTCCTTGCGCAACTCCACGTCCACCCCGGCCGTCGGCTCGTCGAGGAACAGGATGCGCGGCTCGTGAGCCAACGCCTTGGCAATCAGCACGCGTCGCTTCATGCCGCCCGACAGCGTCATGATCTTCGCGTCCTTCTTGTCCCACAGCGACAGCGCCTTGAGCACCTTCTCGACGTGCGCGGGATTCTTGGGCTTGCCGAACAGACCGCGGGAGAAGCTCGTCGTGGCCCAGACCGTCTCGAAGGCGTCCGTGGTGAGCTCCTGCGGGACGAGGCCGATCAGCGCGCGGGCGGCCCGGTAGTCGTGAACGATGTCATGTCCGCCCACCGTCACCTTGCCGCCCGAGGGCGTCACGATGCCACAGATGATCGAGATCAGCGTCGTCTTTCCCGCGCCGTTGGGGCCGAGCAGGCCGAAAATCTCGCCGGAACGGATTTCCAGGTTGATGTTCTTGAGCGCCTGGAAGCCCGATTTGTAGGTCTTGGAAAGATTCCGTACCGAAATGATCGAAGACATGGCCGCGAATTAGGACTGCGATTGTGACGGGACGGTGAAGATCGCGTGCGGAGCTTGGCACGCCGCGTGCAAGTCTGCGGGAGGACGTACCGTTATGGGCCGCAGCGGACCTTCCAGGAACCGGAGCTTCGCCTACGGCGCCGCGCCGGGATGTGACACGCTTCACATCCGCGCGAGTTCGGGAAAGCGCAGACTGGTGCCACGGCAGAAAGCCGCAGGAGGCGACCATGGGCGTTGTTCTTGTCTTCCCGATCGGCCGCAAGGCAAGCCGCCGCACGCCATTGCGGCCCGAAAATGCGCCGGCTTCCATCATCATCCTGCCGGTCGTCCGCATCGAGCGCGAAACGGGCGCGACGCCCGCGGCCAAGCGCGTTGCCCACGCCACCGGCCGATCTCGGTCCCGCGCTCCGCTCGGCCGACCGCGACCATCCGGCCGGAAACGCGCGAAGGCCGGATTGCACGACAAGGAAACCGGCTGAGCGCGCGTCAATCGGGGAACCAATGCCCGGCTTGATGAAAGCGAATGACATCTCCACGAAATCCCAAGCACGTCTTCAAGTCTTTGAGCCGGTAGAGGCGTAGACCGACACCCAAGACGCCGGCTGACCGGCGTCTCGCCAACCAAACCGGAGAAAGACCATGAGCAAGCTTGCTTCCATCTTTTTCGCGTTCGCTCTTGTGCTGGGCGTTGCCGGCGCGGCCACGGCGGGCGAGGGTTCGCCCGACATCGCGGTTCCGAGCCAGCCCTCGAACAGCCGCTGAGCGAAAGCTTCCGCGCGGACAGCCGGCCGCACACGGCCGGTTGTCCGCTTTCTCTGTGACTCGTACAACGCAAGGCACGCGCGGGCTGCGCTGCCGGCCGGCACGGCCTTTGCGCTTTTTTGCGCCGAAACGGACGCTTACCGATTTCGCCGCCGGGACCGCCACGACGGGCGCTAAACGTCCACTTTCAAGGCCGCGATGAAGGCCTCCTGCGGGATTTCCACCTTGCCGTACTGGCGCATGCGCTTTTTGCCCTCCTTCTGCTTTTCGAGGAGCTTGCGCTTGCGCGTGACGTCGCCTCCGTAGCACTTTGCCGTCACGTCCTTGCGCAGGGCACGGACGGTCTCGCGGGCGATGATCTTGCCGCCGATCGCCGCCTGGATCGGCACTTGGAACATGTGCGGCGGAATGAGCTCCTTGAGCTTTTCCACCATCGCGCGGCCGCGCGCCTCCGCCCGCGTGCGGTGGACAAGCATCGACAATGCATCCACGGGCTCGCCGTTCACAAGGATCTGCATCTTCACGAGATCGGACGGCTGATAATCGGTTAGATGATAGTCGAACGAGGCGTAGCCCTTGGAGACCGATTTCAGGCGATCATAGAAATCGAACACCACTTCGTTGAGCGGCAATTCGTATTTCACCATCGCCCGCGAGCCGACATAGGTCAGCTCCTTCTGCACGCCGCGACGGTCCTGACACAGCTTGATGACAGCGCCCACATAATCGTCGGGCGTGAGGATCGTCGCCTCGATCCAGGGTTCGAAGATTTCGGCAATGCGCACCACATCCGGCATGTCGGCCGGATTGTGGATTTCGATCTCGCTGCCGTCGGTGAGCTTCATCTTGTAGACGACGGACGGCGCGGTCGCGATCAGGTCGAGATTGAACTCGCGGGCAAGCCGCTCCTGGATGATTTCGAGATGCAGCAGGCCGAGAAAGCCGCAGCGGAAGCCGAAGCCGAGCGCGGCCGAGGTCTCCATCTCGTAAGTGAAGCTCGCATCGTTGAGGCGCAGCTTGCCCATCGCGGCCCGCAAATTTTCGAAATCGGCCGCGTCCACCGGAAAAAGGCCGCAGAAGACGACCGGAACCGCAGGCCGGAACCCGGGTAGCGGCGCGCTCACCGGGTTGCGATCATCCGTGATCGTGTCGCCGACGCGCGTATCCGCCACTTCCTTGATGGAGGCGGTGAGAAAGCCGATTTCGCCTGGGCCAAGTTCGTCCGCCGCCGTGAGCTTCGGGGTAAAGACGCCGACCCGGTCCACCTCATAGGCCGCCCCCGTGCCCATGAGCCGGACGCGCTGGCCCCGGCGCAGCACGCCGTCGACCACCCGCACCAGAACAACGACCCCGAGATACACGTCGTACCAGCTATCGACCAGCAGGGCCTTCAGCGTTGCATTCCGGTCGCCTTTCGGCGGCGGAAGCCGCGTGACGATCGCTTCCAGCACATCGGCCACGCCCTGCCCGGTCTTGGCCGAGATCATCAGCGCGTCCGAAGCGTCGAGGCCGATGACGTCCTCGATCTGCTGCTTCACTTTGTCAGGTTCGGCCGCCGGCAGGTCCACCTTGTTGAGCACCGGCACGATCTCGTGGCCGGCGTCGATTGCGTGGTAGACATTGGCCAGCGTCTGCGCTTCGACCCCCTGGCTTGCGTCAACGACCAGCAGAGAGCCTTCGCACGCGGCAAGCGAGCGGTTCACCTCGTAGGCAAAATCGACGTGCCCGGGCGTGTCGATGAGATTGAGCACATAGTCGCGGCCGTCGCGCGCGCGGTAAGCGAGCCGTACCGTCTGCGCCTTGATCGTGATGCCGCGCTCGCGCTCGATGTCCATCGAGTCGAGCACCTGCTCGCGCCCGGCCATCTCGCGCTCGTCGAGCGCACCGGTGAGCTCGATCAACCGGTCGGCAAGCGTGGACTTGCCGTGGTCGATATGCGCGATGATGGCGAAGTTGCGGATGTGTTCGATCGGACGCACCGTCATGACCGGGGATTAGCATCGCCCCCCACGGGCGGCAACCGAAAGGGGAACGCGACCGCCTTCGCCCCCGTTCCTGAGCCGGCACGGCCCCGAGGGCGGGCTGCACCGGCCGCTCGCGCCCGTCGGGTTGCGGGTCGAGCGTGCCGTACTCAGACGGACCGTTCGTGCCCCGTTCGGCGGCGACGGCCGTATTCCATGGCTCGCCATGCCGGGTTAGGCTCGCAGGCCGCCGGGCCGACGCGGCGCCCGACGCCCCGGCCCCGGCGGCTCCTCGACGGCGGTGAGACCTGGCCGTGAGCGCAAATCCGCATGTCGTCATTGTGGGCGCCGGCTTCGGAGGGCTTGCCTGCGCAAAGGCCCTCGGCGGCACGAGCGCCGAGGTCACGCTGATCGACCGGCACAACTACCACCTGTTCGTGCCGCTGCTTTATCAGGTCGCGACCGCGGCCCTGTCGCCTGCCGATATCGCGCGGCCGATCCGTCGGATCCTGGGAAAATATCGCAATATCCGCGTCGTGCTGGGCGAGGTCGTGGGCGTGGATGCGGCGCGGCGGACGGTCCGGCTCGCTGACGCGAGTACGATCCCCTACGATCAGCTCGTGATTGCGACCGGCTCGCAATATGCGTATTTCGGCCACGACGAATGGTCCCGCTTCGCCCCCGGGCCGCGCACGATCGAGGATGCACGCTGGATTCGCGCCCATCTCCTGACGGCTTTCGAGCGCGCGGAAATGTGCCGCGACGCGGCCGAGCAGGCGCGGCTGATGACCACCGTCATTATCGGTGGCGGTCCGACCGGGGTGGAAATGGCCGGCGCGGTCGCCGAGCTTGCCCGTCACGCCCTGGCGCGAGATTTTCGCAACATCGACCCGCGCCGCGCCCGTATTGTTCTGGTGGAAGCAGGGCCTCGGTTGTTGTCGGCCTTTCCGCAATCTCTGGCCGATTATGCCACCCAGGCGTTGGAGCGGCTCGGCGTAACGGTTCTGTTCGACAGGCCGGTTCAGGCCCTTGCACCTGGCCGTGTCATGATTTCCGGCGAGACGATCGAAGCGGGGACGATCGTGTGGGGCGCGGGGGTGAAGGCCTCTCGCGCCGGAGCTTGGTTCGACGTGAAGCTTGCGAAGGACGGGCGGGTGCCGGTCGCCGCCGACTTGTCTCTGCCCGATCACCCCGAAGTCGCGATTTTGGGCGATACGGCCCTGGTGCGCGGGCGCGACGGCGAGCCCTTGCCGGCGCTCGCCCAGGTCGCCAAGCAACAGGGACAATATGTCGGCAAGCGGCTCGCCGCAGCCCTTTCCGGCTCGCCTCCGCCCGGACCCTTCCGATTCCGAAACCGTGGAAACACCGCGATCATCGGCCGCAACGCCGCCGTTTTCGACTTCGGCTGGGCACGTCTCAAGGGCCGGCTCGCGTGGATCCTTTGGGCCATCATCCACATCTATCTGCTGGTCGGGTTCGAGAACCGGCTGCGGGTGGGGGTGCAATGGTTCTGGCGCTATCTCACCTATGAACGCGGCGCGCGATTGATTCTGCCTGACAACGCCGGGACCTGCCGGCCCGCGGACGGTTCGGAGGGCTAGTCCGATTCAGACTTATGCGGCGCCGCCCGCTCCTTGCCCTCTTTACCTTGCGGGAGAGGTTCTTCTCGGCACCGTCCATGCGCTACACTAAACGAAATTGGGGCTTTCCGCGACCGGAATGACCGCAAGCGACTTCGACCGATTCGCCGGCCTCACGCCGGGTCGATCAGCACGCCGGGGTTGAGCAGCGCCTGCGGATCGAGGGCGCGCTTTGCCGCCTTCAAGGCTTCGGCGAACAGGGGCGGACGCTGCCGGTCGTACCAGGGGCGATGATCGCGCCCCACCGCATGGTGGTGGGTGACGGTACCGCCGTTCGCGATCACCGCGTCGAGCGCCGCCGATTTGATCGCGTCCCATTGCGGGATCAACTGGCCGTGCCTTCCGAGCGCGTGGAAGGTGAAATACGGCGCCGGCCCGTCCGGATAGACGTGGGTGACGCGGCAGGTCACGCTGCCTGGTCGACCGGTCGCTTGGCGAATGGCATCGAGAGTTGCGGCCTTGATGCGATCGTGGAACGCCTCGAACCGGTCCCAGGTGATCGCGGTCTCGAACGTGTCGTTGATCACGGCGGCCGGCACCAGGACCTCGTGCGCATAGGGCATGCGGATGAAGGCGGTGCGCCAGCGTTCGGCGGCGCCGGCGCGATGGCCTTCCGCGCCGGCCGTTTCGGCCACGCCGCCCTGGTCGATGCAGCATTCGAGGGCGCGCTGCATCCACGCATCGACCGGGTGGTCGGCCGACTCGAACGCCAGGACCATCACGGCGAAGGAGCCGTCTCCGGCGCCGGTGTTGTAGGCCTCGGCGGGGTCGAGAATCCGGCAGTTCGCCGGGAAAAGCGCGGCCTGGGCCACCAGGCGCAGTGCGCGGGCGGCGGAGAAGAAGTCGGGAAACCGCACCGCGGCGCCGGAGCGGAAACGCGGCCGCTCCTGGAGCCGCATCCAGGCGCGGGTAATCACGCCGAGGATGCCTTCCGATCCGACGAACATGCGGTCCGGCGAAGGGCCCGCGCCGGATCCGGGTAGGCGCCGCGTCTCCACGATCCCTTTCGGCGTCACCACGCGCAGCGATTCCACGAGATCGTCGATGTGCGTGTAGAGGGTCGCAAAATGCCCACCGGAACGGGTGGCAATCCATCCACCGAGCGTCGAATATTCGAAACTCTGCGGAAAATGGCGCAGCGTGAGGCCGTGCGGCTTGAGCTGGGCTTCGAGCGCCGGGCCGTAGGCCCCGGCCTCGATCAGCGCAGCGCGCGAGACGCGATCCACCGCGATGACCTTGCCCATTGCCCGCAGGTCGAGCGAAAGCGAAGCCTTGTGGCGGCCGTGAAGACAGCGCGGCTCGACTCCGCCGCAAACACTCGATCCGCCGCCGAACGGCGTGACCGAGACCTGGTGGCTGCCGGCCCAATCGAGCACTTCAGCCACGTCCGCCTCGCTTTCCGGGAAAGCAACGACGTCCGGGGCGGCCGCGTAGTCGCCGGAAAGGCCGCGCACGTAATCCGGGTAAGACTTGCCGTAGGTGTGGGCCACGCGGTCATAGACCGCAGTGGAGCAGATGCGCGCGAGCGAAGGCGGCGGCACCACGCGCGGGGGCGCAAGTTTGATCGCCTCCAGCGCCGGCGGCCGAATCTCCTCGAAATCGCCGACGCCGAGCCGCTCGCGCACCCGGGAAAAGGCAAACGCCTTTTCCTCGGGGGAATAGCCCTCGCCTTCCCGCCCCCACCCGTAATGCTTGAGGCGCGGCGTCATGCTTTCGGCCAAGCCCATCGAGTTGCCGCCGGTCTTCCTGCGCAATGCGAGAGACAGTAACCGGCCGCGTTTTGCAATCCAATCCCGGCAGGCAGATTCGCCGGGCGCCTTCGCCGTCGGTCTTGCCGGCCTCAGGCGCGGCCGATGACCAGGTCGTCGCGATGGATCATCTCGACCCGCCCGCCGAAGCCGAGGATCGAAAGAATGTCGCTCGAAGAGCGGCCGCGGATCCTGTCTGCGTCTGCCGCATCGTAGGCGACGAGGCCCCGGCCGACCTCTTCGCCGTCCGGGCCACGCACCACCACCGCATCGCCGCGCGCAAAATCCCCGTCCACGCGGAGGACACCGGCCGGCAGAAGGCTCTTGCCGCGCCGCAACGCCGCGACCGCGCCGGCGTCGATGGTCAAGGTGCCCTTCGGCTCGAGCGAGCCCGCAATCCACTTCTTGCGGGCCGTCACCGGATTGGCGGGGGTGAGGAACCAAGTGCAGCGTGCGCCCTCCGCGATCGCGGCAAGCGGATGTTCGATCTTGCCGGAGGCGATGACGAGGTGCGTGCCGGCCGTGGTGGCGATCTTCGCCGCCTCGATCTTGGTCTGCATGCCGCCGCGGGAGAGCTCGGAGCCCGCCGCACCGGCCATCGCTTCGATATCCGGGGTTATCCGCGAGACGAGCGGGACGAAATTCGCCGGGCGGCCGGTGCCGGGCGGACTGTCGTAGAGGCCGTCCACGTCGGAAAGCAGCACCACGACGTCGGCGCTGATCATGGTGGCGACGCGCGCGGCGAGCCGGTCATTGTCGCCATAGCGGATTTCCGTAGTGGCGACCGTGTCATTCTCGTTAATGACGGGGACCGCGCGCCATTCCAGAAGCTTGGCGATCGTCGCGCGCGCGTTGAGGTAACGCCTGCGCTCCTCCGTATCGCCGAGCGTGAGCAGCACCTGGCCGGCGGAAATGCCGCGGCGCCCCAACGCCTCCGCCCAGGTGCGGGCGAGCGCGATCTGCCCCACTGCAGCGGCCGCCTGACTCTCCTCGAGCTTGAGGCTGCCCGCCGGCAGCTTGAGCAGGGCGCGGCCGAGCGCGATCGCGCCCGAGGACACCACGATGAGTTCGCGCCCCGCTTGATGAAGCGCGGCAAGGTCGTCGACCAGCGAGGCGAGCCAACGCTCCTTCACCCAACCGGCGCGGGAATCGACGAGCAGAGACGAACCGATCTTGACGACGGTTCGGCGGAAATCGGCGAGGCGAGGCGACGACATGACGCCCTGAATTCAGGCAGTCGAGCCCCGCCGTCAAGGCCGCAGCGGCCGCCGCCACGCCATTTCGCGGCTGCACGGGCGCGCCGGAGCCCGGCCGCCCGTGCTGCCCCGGTCAAGCGGGAGCAAAGCAGCCCCTCGGACACTACAGCACCATGGATTTCGCCGCGGCGCGCACGGCCCCGGCATCGAAAGCGTTGATTTCGTCGATCAAATCATTCGTGAAGCAGGATTCCAGCATCTTGCGGTCAATCTTGCCGGCAAGTCCCGCGAACTCGACCTGCGCTTCCCACTCGCCGAGATCCATGGCCCCCATCCGCTTGTCCTTCTGCCATGGGGCGGCGAGCCACTTGGCTTTGCGCGCATTGACGACATGGAGCGCTTCCTTGAGCGCTTCGGCGTCGGTCTTTCCCTTCGGCTTCGTCTCCGGATAGACCTCCCAATGCAATTTGACCGAGAGCTCCGGATTGGTGACTGCGAAGATCGTCGATTTCGCCATGGCGCGGAAATAACGCACATAGTGGTCCCGGTTTTTGGCGAGATCGGACTTGCGCACGCCGTACATCGAGCCGTTGAGCTTCTTCATTCCGGGCGTGTTCTCCAGCATTCGCAGCGGGTAGCCCGCATTCTCGATGCGGGCGAAGCTGCCGTCCCAGAACGCCATGGCCGCCACCGCTCCGCGATAGATCGCCTGGCCAGCGGGACCGCCCTCGCCGATCGGCACCCACTCGACGTCCTTGTCGGGGTTTATGCCGAGCTCCTTGAGCATGGCGCGGGCGAACGGATAGCCGGAATCGCCCTGATTGCGGATGCCGATCGTCTTGCCTTTGAGATCGGCAATCGTCTTCACCGGACTGTCTGGCTTCACCGCAATGCCCTGCGAAGGCACGCGCAGCCACGCATAGACGTTGATGATATCGATGTCGGGATCCTTGGCGAGGAGCGGCAGGAAGAAGATCGGCGAGATGTTCGCGGTCTCGCTGTTGCCCGAGGCGATCGCCTGCAGCGTCTGCGCAGAGCCCGACATGTTGACGACTTCCAGCGAGACGCCCTCCTGCGCGTAATAGTTCAGCCGCTTGTTTTGTCCGACGGTCGCGAACATGAGCTGTGGGTCGACCACGCCCGCAGCATTGGCCATGCGGATTTGGCGGACGCCTTGGGCATCCGTTTCACCCACCGTGAGGAGGGTCAGGCCCGTCGATGCGGCGAGGAGATTGAATTGGCGGCGGTTCAGCATGGTCGTTTCCCCCGAACAGGCCGCAGAAAGGGAGCCCTCCTTCGGGGCGCGCGGCCTTTCGTGAAAATCGTACCATGAACGGCGGGCGGCGAAAGAGGCCGCAACCCACGCCTTCTAGGGATGCCAGGCAGCCGCGGGAGCCTCTTGCCGTTGCTCGCCTGCGTCCGCGAGGGCGGCCAAAAGCGCGCGCTGCGCCTCCTTGATGCCGCGGCCGCTGACGGCCGAAAGCACGAGCGGCGTGCGGCCGGCGGCGCGGCGCAGCCGCTCCTTCTGCCGCCGCAGCGTTTCGGCATCCAGCGCATCGGCCTTCGAGAGCGCGACGATTTCCGGCTTCTCGGAAAGGCCGTGGCCATAGGCCTCGAGCTCCCGGCGCACCGTGCGGTAGGCCCTTCCTGCATGTTCGCTCGCGCCGTCGACGAGATGCAGCAGGACGCGGCAGCGCTCGACATGGGCGAGGAACCGGTCGCCGATACCCACGCCTTCGTGCGCGCCTTCGATCAAGCCCGGAATATCGGCGAGGACGAACTCGCGGCCGTCGATCGCCACAACGCCGAGCTGCGGCGTCAGCGTGGTGAACGGATAATCGGCGATCTTGGGCTTGGCGGCGCTCACCGCGGCAAGGAACGTCGACTTGCCGGCATTCGGCAGGCCGACGAGACCCGCATCGGCGATCAGTTTGAGCCGCAGCCAGATCGTGCGTTCCTGGCCCGGCTGGCCGGGATTGGCCCGGCGCGGCGCGCGATTGGTCGACGTCTTGAAATGCGCATTGCCGAACCCGCCGTTGCCGCCGCGTGCGATGACGACCCGCTCGCCGACCCGGGTGAGATCGGCCAGAAGCGTTTCTCGGTCCTCGTCGAAAATCTGGGTGCCGGCGGGTACCTTGAGGATCACGTCGGCTCCCCGCGCCCCGGCGCGCTGCTGACCTGCACCGTTGCCGCCGCGTTTGGCCTTGAAGTGCTGCTGATAACGGTAGTCGATGAGCGTGTTGAGGCCTTCCACCGCCTCGACCACGACATCGCCCCCGCGCCCGCCGTCTCCCCCGTCCGGACCGCCGAATTCAATGAATTTCTCGCGCCGAAACGAGACGCAGCCGTTTCCTCCGGCGCCGGACGCGATATAGACCTTCGCCTCATCCAGAAACTTCATGGGTGCCTATCTGGTGAGCCGGCCCCCGCCTGAAAAGGCGCCGGTTGCGGTGTACGGGCGTGCGCCAACACTGGGCCGGGCGCCGCACGCTCGAAGCCTTCTCCATTCCCTCGCCCACGGCGCGAATTTGGTCAACCGGCGCCCCTGCAGGCGCCTGGGGCGAGGGCACGGGCATGCTTGTCCGGGCCTGCGGGGCGCGCGGGGGGCACCGCCGGCGGCGCATGGCCCTGCCGAGCGGTCTCTTGCCTTATGCTGGCCGTTTCATTCCACGATGCCTGGAAGGCTGACTCTCCGGCTGCCTCACCATGAATGCGGAACAGACCACCCTTGCGAACGGCGGCGCAAACACCGCACCGATGGCCGGCATTCTGTGGATGCTGCTCGGCATCCTGATGTTCTGCTGCAATGACGCGCTCGGGAAATGGCTGCTCGCCACCTATTCCGTGGGCCAGATGCTGCTCATCCGCAGCGCGGCCGCGCTCCTCGTCATCGCGCCGTTTCTCTGGAGGGCCGGGGTCGCGCCGTTCCGCGAGGCACCGCGGCCCGGCCTACAGCTCCTGCGCGTCGCGCTGTCGAGCGCAGAGGTGGTCTTCTTCTTCGTGGCCGTGAGCTATCTGCCGCTCGCCGACACGGTCACCTTCTATCTTGCCGGGCCGATCTATGTGACGGCGCTTTCCGCCCTGCTGCTCGGCGAAAGGGGCGGCTGGCGGCGCTGGAGCGCCGTGCTCATCGGCTTCGCCGGCGTGGTGATGGCGCTGAGGCCCTCGCCCGCGACCCTGACATGGCCGGCGCTCATCGCCCTTGTCGGGAGCGTCTGCTACGCCTTCCTGATGATCGTGACGCGGCATCTGCGCGGCACCGCCGACATTGTCATGGCGGCGGGACAGATCGGCGCCACGCTCGCCTATGGGATCGTAATGGCCCCGTTCGCCTGGACGCCGCCATCGGTGCGCGACTTCGCCCTGATGGCACTTCTCGGAGCCGTCTCGGCAGGGGCGCTGATGTGCATCAACCGTTCGCTCAAGCTCGCCCCCGCAAGCGTTGTGGTTCCCTATCAGTACACGATGATCGTCTGGGCGGTCTTGCTGGGCTATCTCGTCTTCGGCGACGTGCCCGGCGCCTCCGTGGTCGGCGGGGCAATAATCATCGTGGCGGCCGGGCTCTATATTTTCCTGCGCGAACAAATCCGCGGCAGCCAGGGACCGGCGCCGAGCCCGCCGGCATGAGCCGGCGGCGGAGCCCTCAAGCGACGCGCTTCACTTCCCGCCAACTTTTCAGCGAAGCCCACAGGCCGCGATCGAGTCGAAAAAGGTCGATCGGCGCCGAGCTCGCGATCGCCCGGATGCGGCAGAGCCCGACCCCGGTCCACTGGAAGCCGCATTTTTCGAGAATGCGGCGCGAGGCCGGATTGGTGACCCGCGCACCGGCCTGAAGGGCCTCGTGGTCAAGCTCCGTGAACGCAAAATCGATGACGGCGCGGGCCGCCTCGGTGGCATAGCCCTTTCCCCAATAAGGCACCCCCAGCCAATAGCCGACTTCCGGCGCAGGCCCTTCAAGCAGGCCGAGCCCGACCGCCCCAATGAGTGTCCCGTCGGCCAAGGTCACGACGAGCGCCATTTCCCCGGAGCCTGTGTTCACCGAGCGCACAAACTCCTCGGCGTCGGCCGCCGTGTAGGGGTGCGGCAGGCGTCGGGTGTTTTGCGCGATGCGGCGATCATTCGCGAGCGCGGCAATCGCGTTTACGTCCTCGAGGCGCGGCGCGCGCAGAACGAGCCGCTCGGTCTCGAGGACGGGCATACTGGCTTCGCGATAGGTCTCGGACGACCTTTTTTCCAGCAGGCTCATGACACGGGCTCCTTTCAAGCGCCGAGGGGGAGCCGGCATCCCGTCTCCCCCTCGCGTGGAACCCGCTGTCCAGGTTCACCGCCGGGTCGACTGGATGCCGGCGGGACCTGTCGTCTTCGCCGTCACCTACTCTGCCGCAGCCTCCGCCACCGGGCGAACCGATACGAACGTGCGGCCATTTGCTTTGCTACGAAACTCCACGCGACCATCGATAAGGGCGAACAGGGTATGATCTTTGCCGATCCCGACATTGTGTCCGGCATGCCATTTGGTGCCGCGCTGGCGCGCTAGAATGTTGCCGGCAAGCACGAACTCGCCGCCAAACTTCTTCACGCCGAGGCGCCGGCCCGCGCTGTCGCGTCCGTTACGTGAGGAACCGCCTGCCTTCTTGTGAGCCATTGCTCGCCTTCCGAACTCTTGGGCGCCTATGTACTACGATTCCGGCCCGCTTGCACCCCCACTTCGGCGGGCGCCGAAATCACGCATTGTTGCCGGCTGTTTCTTCCCCGCCGGTCCCCGCCGCGGCCGTTTGCGGCTGCCGGGAGGGCTTCCGCCCGTCCGTCAGGATCTCGGTGATGCGCAGCACGGTAAAGGCCTGACGGTGCCCGCGCTTTCGCCGGGAATTCTGCCGCCGTCGTTTCTTGAAAGCGACGACCTTTTCTCCCCGGCCCTGGCGCACCACCTCGCCCGCAACCGTGGCGCCGGCAACTGTCGGATTCCCGACCACGGCGGACTCGCCGCCGATCATGAGCACTTCGCTCAGCTCGACGATTGCCCCTGGTTCTCCGTCGAGCCGTTCGACCGTGATCACATCGTTGGCGGCAACGCGATATTGCTTCCCGCCGGTCCTCACGACTGCGAACATTGTTCTCTCCGTGTTCGTGCCGGCCTCGCGGACCGCGGGCGGCCTTTTTGGCAGTCAGCTGGTTTGTAAATGGCGCGTATGAGGCACGTAAAACCCTACGGCGCGGAGGCCCTCCGCGCCGTAGAAGCCGCCGTTATAAGCGGGGACCTCGTCCTGTCAAGGATTCCGACCAACGAAGTGGCCCGACGGACGGGATCGGAACGCGCGTTCGGCCGTTGACCCTCCGAAAGGCGCCGAGACGCCAGGAACGAGGCACCAAATGTCCGAAACGAGTCTGACGAGCGGACTGGGCTGGATCATCATCGACATCGCCGGCGTTGCCCTGCTTGCCTTTGCCGCGATCTACGGCATCCTCATGTGGCGCAGGCGGCGGCTCACACGACCCGCCGAGACGATCGGGCAGCAGCCGGGCCCCGCACCCAAGCGCATGGAGGGCCGCGACGACAGGACCGCCGCCTCATGAAAGCCCCCAACGGTTCTCTCGGCGAGCCGACCGCATTCCCGCAGGGATGGCTATTGGCTCGCCCAGACGATCCGAGCCATCCACTCGATGTCGCTGACCGCGAGCTGCCGGTCGCCGTGCTCGGCGTTGAGGGACTTGAGCTCCACGGTCTTGCTGGTGCGGCGCTTGAGCTCCTTCGCCATGACCTCTCCGGAGCGCGTGCGCACCACCACGCGGTCGCCGCGACGGATGGGGGCCGCCGGTGAGACGATGATCACGTCGCCGTCCCGGTAGGCGGGGAGCATGGAATCGCCCGAGATTTCCAGCGCATAGGCGTGCTCATCGTCCACCTGCGGAAAGGCGATCTCGTCCCAGCCGCGACCCACCGGAAAGCCTGCGTCGTCGAAATATCCGCCGGCGCCGGCCTGCGCAAAGCCGATGAGCGGGACCGATCGGGTGGGCCCCCGCCCGGTGTCCGAAATCAAGCTCACGAAAGTCTCGATACCCGTGCCGGTTGCGGCCAAAATCTTGGCGATCGACTCCGTCGAGGGCCAGCGCGCGCGCCCATCCGGCGTGATGCGCTTGGACTTGTTGAACGTGGTCGGATCGAGTCCTGCGCGCTTGGCAAGTCCGGACGCGGACAGGCCAGCGCGCTCGGCCAGGCGATCGATCGCCGTCCAGATCTGTGCATGCGTAAGCATGGCGCTTGCTTGCCGGTTGGAGGGACTATCCTCCACTGATCTAGGAATTAAACCTTAGTTTCAGCTTTGTCCAGTCGAATATCATGGGGCCATGCCGGATCGGCGGTTGTGGCCGGCGGCGCCTGCGTCCATGAGGGTCCGGACCTGTCATTGTGGAGTCCTATGGTGCTGCGGCTGATTGACGGCCTCGCCCGCCGGGCGCTCTCCGGCCTCGACCCCGAGCTCGGCCATTCCCTCGCCCTGAAGGCGCTGCGGCTCGCGCCTCTGCCGCGTCCCGCCCCGGACGATCCACGGCTGGCGGTTCAAGCCTTCGGGCTCAACTTTCCCAACCCGATCGGTATTGCGGCCGGGTTCGACAAGAACGGCGAGGCGATCGACGGCATCTTGCGCATCGGCTGCGGCTTCGCGGAAATCGGAACCGTCACCCCGCGCCCGCAGCCGGGCAACCCCCGCCCGCGGCTCTTCCGGCTGGCGGCCGACGAAGCCGTGATCAACCGCTTCGGCTTCAACAGCGAGGGCCATAGGGCGGTCGAAGCGCGCCTGGCGGCGCGCGGACAGGGTGGGATCGTCGGGGTGAATGTCGGCGCCAACAAGGACTCGGCCGACCGTGTGGCCGATTATGCAGCCGGGATAAGCGTCTTTTCGCCCGTCGCCTCCTATTTCGCGGTCAACATTTCCTCGCCCAACACGCCGGGACTGCGGGATCTTCAGCAAGCGGCCGCCCTGGATACTCTGCTCGGCCACGTGCTTGCGGCGCGGGACAGCTGCCCGCCGGCAGAGCGCCGGCCCATCCTTTTGAAGATCGCGCCGGACCTTTCCCTCCGGGACCTCGACGACGTGGTGCGCATCGCTCGCGCCCGCGGCATCGACGGCATGATCGTCGGCAACACGACCGTATCGCGCCCGCCTTCCCTGCGGGATCGGCAGACCGCGCGCGAAGCGGGCGGTCTCTCCGGCCGGCCCCTCTTCCCGCTTGCGACCCGCATGCTGGCGGAAACCTTCGTGCGCGTCGAAGGCGCCTTTCCGCTCGTGGGTGTCGGCGGCATCGATTCCGGAGACGCCGCCTGGGCCAAGATCGAGGCGGGGGCAACCTTAGTCCAGCTTTACAGCGCGCTCGTCTTCCGGGGCGTCGGCCTGATCGGGCAGATAAAGCGGCACCTCTGCGAACGGCTCGCCGGCGAGAGGCTGACCTCCCTTGCTTCGGTCGTGGGGCGGTCGGCCCGCAAGATCGTCAACGACCCGTGGCCGAACTGAGGCGCAAGTGCCGCCGCTCAGATGACGGCGAAGCAAAAACCCGCCTGCGCGCTCCGGCTTTCGCCACAAAGCGGTAGTATCGCGAATCGCCGAGCGCCCTTCGAGACCGTCGTCATGTGCCGCTGGATCGCCTATCGCGGAGAAACCATCGCCCTCGAACACTATGTCACCGCCCCGAGCCATTCCCTGATCCAGCAGAGCATCCGGGCCTTGGAATCGACCGCAAGCACCAACGGCGACGGCTTCGGCCTCGGCTGGTACGGCGATCATGAAGAGCCGGGGCTTTATCGCGAGGTGCGCCCTGCCTGGTCGGACGAGAATTTGCGCCATCTGTGCCGGCATATCCGCTCGCATCTGTTCTTTGCGCATGTGCGCGCCTCGACCGGTACGCCGACCACACGCCCGAATTGCCATCCCTTCGCCTGCGGACGCTGGATGTTCATGCACAACGGGCAGATCGGGGACTGGTCGCCGATCCGCCGCCGCGTCGAAGCCCTTATTCCCGATTCGCTCTATCCCCACCGGATCGGCACGACAGACTCCGAAGCCGTGTTTCTTGCAATCCTCGGCGCCGGCGCCGAGCGCGATCCGCTCGGCGCGACAACTCGCACCCTCGCAATCCTGACCGACTATGTGCGGGAGAGCGGCAGCGGCGAGCCCTTGCGCTTCACCGCCGCCTTGACGAACGGGCGCGAGCTTTACGCCTTTCGCTACGTCTTCAACGGCAACGCCAACACGCTTTACTACCGCGTCTCAGGCGACAATGTCGTTCTCGCCTCCGAGCCGTTCGACCGCGAGCGCGACAATTGGAGCCCGGTTCCCGCGGGTTCCGTGGTCATCAGCCGTCCGGGCCGCCGCCTCGAAATCGCGCCGCTAAGCCTCGAAACCGCCGCGGCGGCCGAATAGGCCGCGGCGACGCCCGAGAGGGCCGTCAACCCTGCGGCTTGCGCTGTTCGAGCGCGATCGGTTTGTAATCGTAAGTGGGGTAGAACTCCGTGCGGAACGAACCCCAAGCGCAGCGTTCGATGGCGAGATTCACCTCACGCAGGCGCGCGGCCGGCACGCGCAGCGTCACCACTTGGCCGATGCCCATCATCACGTACCAGGATACGATCTCTATGCCTTGCGGCGGGAAGTTCTGATAATAGTTTCGCTGTTTGAGTTCCGCGTTGATCTGCTCCAGCGGCTTGCCCTGGTCGTGGCGAAGAAAAATCGTCAAGAGAAACGTGTCGTCTTGCGCAGGCTGATCCATCTGTGGCTCCAGACCCCTTGTCATGTCCCGTTCGGCGGGCGCGATTCTAGATCATGATCGGCCTTTGTCGAACCTTGCCGGTGCGCCCTCTCCTGCCCGTTCCTGATTTTGCCGCGCAAGCCGGGCCGGCGGCGCCAATCGTTGTCCGCGCGGATCGGCCGGCGGCGTGCGGCGGAAGTCCTTTCGGCTTCTGCGCAGGCTCTCCTGATCCAGGTCCTCAGCGATGACGCCCCTTGTCGAGTCCTCCCCGGCACCACGAAGCGATGCCGCCAAGGTAATGGGACTCATCGGCCTCGCGCATTGCGTAAGCCACTTCTACTTGCTGATGCTCGCGCCGCTCTTGCCGGTGATCCGGGCCGAGTTCGACGCAAGCTATACGCAAATCGGCCTTGCGCTCACCGCGCTCAACCTCGTTTCGGCCGTGCTGCAGACGCCAACCGGCATTCTGGTCGACCGCGTCAGCGCCCGCGGCGTGCTGATCGGCGGACTTCTGCTCGGCGCCGCCGCCCTCGCGGGCGCGGCGGCGCTTTCGTCCTTCTGGGCATTCGTGGCGATGTTTGCGCTGCTCGGCGCGGCCAACACCGCCTATCACCCGGCCGATTATGCGCTGCTCTCCCGACACGTGCCGGCAAGCCGCATGGGGCAGGCCTATTCCATCCACACCTTCGCCGGCATGGTCGGATCGGCAGCGGCGCCGCCCGGGCTTCTGCTGCTCGCCAATGCCTATGGCTGGCGCGGCGCCTATCTCGTCTCGGCCGCATGCGGGGCGGCGGTCGCGCTGCTGCTCATCCTGTTCGGCGGCGTGCTCTCCGAACCCCGACAGGCTGAATCGTCAACCAGGCCCGCCAAGGCGGAAGCGGCGGCCGCTGGCGACCGCGGCCTCCTTCTCTCCGCACCGGTGCTGCTCAATCTCGCGGTGTTCGTCCTGCTCGCGCTGATGAGCGGCGGCCTGCAGAACTTCTCCGTTGCGGCGCTTGCCGGCCTGTGGGGCACGCCGCTTGGCGTCGCCAACGGCGGCCTTGCCGTCTATCTCACAGCAAGCGCGCTCGGCGTGCTCGCCGGCGG
>DASTKH010000002.1:0-28822 GCA_035716025.1 Xanthobacteraceae bacterium | reverse complement strand
CGCTCGGCCGGCCGGCGGCGAAAAGCGAAGCCAATCCCTGCCCTCCATTGCTGCCCATGAGCCCGTGTCCGAGCACGCCCCAGCGCTCGCCGGGCCGGAGAATGTCCTTCACGTCCTTGGTCTCGAACGACACAACGCCTCCGATCGCGCCGGAGCCGTAGACGTTGGCGACCGGGCCGCGCACCACATCGACGCCGCTCAGCAGTTCCGGCTCGAGATAGAAGGCCCCGTTGGCGTTGTGGCCGGACTTCTGGAAGTTCTGCCGCGCCCCGTCGATCACAACGGCCACGCGGCCGAAATCCTGCAGGCCGCGGATGTTGATCGCGGAGGCCGGATCGTCCCCGCGCTCCGCAAAGGAGACGTTCGGCATCCCGAAAAAGACATCCGAGGTCCGGCTGGGCATCAGCGCGTCAAAGTCTTCCTCGCGGCGAACGCTCACGGCCGCCAGCGATTCGATGGCCTTCTCCTCGGTCTTGGTCGCGACCACCGTGACGGGATCGAGCACGTGAGAGAGTTGCGCGTGCGCGGGGCCCGCAAACCCGCTCGCAAGGATCGCCGCCGATACCGCCAAGACGTGCGCCGTGCGCGGCTTTGCACCCATTCCAAGCCCCCTGTTCTGCAGTTGACGAATTCCGAGGGCTGGCGGGCGGCCGCAGAACGCGGCGGCTTGCTGGCGAATTTGCCCCGTCAAGGCAAGTGTTGCGTTTGCTAATTTCTCGTATTACCGACGTCAAGTGAGAAAACAAAAGATTAAAAGGGCTCCAAACTATGATGTCGTGCTCTCGAAAACCATTCTAAACAGCATCATTTATTACCTTCCGCCCAAAGCTGACGGATGTTATTTGGATCAATTCAAATGTCTGGCTCAAACACCGAGCGCGACTGCCCGAATAAGGATCGCTTGCAGGCCTCGCCGCGGCGGCACGTCCCCATCGTGGCGGATCGGATCGACAGCCGCGACCTGTTCGTCGGAACGCGGGAAATCCTGATCGCGCACGGGGAAGAGCGGTATCGCCTGCGCTTGACCGCGCAGAACAAGCTGATCCTGACCAAGTGAGGTTGCGGCCTTGACGAAGGTTTTGCCGCTTTGGCCCGGTCGTAGCACCGCTCTCTTGGGCGCGGTTCTCGTCGCGATCGCGGCCGGCGCGAACGCCGCCGTCGAAGCGGCGGACGCCGGGGGACGCCGCGCCGGCATCGAAAACGCGCAACGGATCGTGTCCGTCGGCGGGGCGGTGACCGAAATTCTGTACGCGCTCGGCGCCGAAAGCCGCATCGTCGCGGTGGACACCACGAGCCTTTATCCGCCGCGCGCCCTCCGCGAGAAACCGAACGTCGGTTACATGCGACAGCTTTCGGCCGAGGGCGTGCTGGGCCTCGCGCCGTCGCTCGTCCTCGCAGCGGAGGATGCGGGTCCGAGGGAAACGATCGCGCTCATCAAATCGGCCGGCGTGCCGGTGGTGCGGGTCCCGGAGCGGCATACGGGAGAGGGAATCGTTGAAAAAGTCCGGCTTGTCGCCCGTGTCGTCGGCGAAGAGGCCGCGGGCGCGTGCCTTGCGAATTCGGTGCTCCGCGATCTCGCCGCACTCGCGGACATCCGTGCGCGCCTCGCCGAACCGGTGCGGGTGCTGTTTCTTCTCTCCTTCGCGAATGGCCGGCCGATGGTGGCGGGGCGCGGCACGGCGGCGGACGGGATCATCCGGCTGGCCGGGGCGATCAATGCCGTCAGCGCATACGAAGGCTACAAGATCCTGGCCGACGAGGCGGTCCTCTCCGCCCGGCCGGATGTCGTCCTGGCGATGGACCGCGAAGGGATGGCGCTCGACGCTACGGCGGTGTTCGCCCATCCGGCTTTCAAGCTCACTGCGGCGGCAAAGCGTGGGCGATTCATTTCGATGGACGGCCTTTATCTCCTGGGGTTCGGGCCCCGCACCGCCCGCGCGGCCCGCGATTTCGCAAGGCAGGCTTACCCCACCTTGGCGATTCCGGCGCTACCCTCCGAAGCCGCGGGGAGTGTCCCATGCCGGTGAGCGGGGCGTCCACGCGCGCCGTTTCGCGGCGCGCCGCGCGGCCGTTTGCCCTCCGCGGCGTTCGCGGCGGCCCCGCCGGGCTTCTCGCCGGGCTTGCGCTCGTTCTTGTGGCCGCGGCGCTCGCCGCCGCGCTCATCGGCGCGGCGGGAATTCCGATCACGCGCCTGCCTGCGGTTATGGGTCTTGCGACCGGCGATCCCGACCTCGTTGCACGCGACCGGCTGATTCTCGGCGCCGTGCGGCTGCCGCGGGTCGCGCTTGCGGCGGCGGTCGGAGCCCTGCTTGGCGTCTCCGGCGCCATCATGCAGGGCTTGTTCCGCAACCCGCTGGCCGATCCCGGACTGATCGGCGTTTCCGCGGGTGCAGCCCTCTCGACGGCCGCCATGATCGTCATCGGCGAGCGGATCGTGGCGTCCTCGGGCACGGCCTTGCCGCTCGGCACGTTGCCGGCGGCGGCCTTCGTGGGCGGTCTCGTCACCACCGCGGTGCTTTACCGGCTCGCAACGTGCGAGGGCCGGACCGCCGTCGCGGTTCTGCTGCTGGCCGGCATTGCCGTCGGCGCGCTTGCCATGGCGGGGCTGGGGCTCCTGATCTTTCTCGCCGACGACCGGCAGTTGCGCGACATCCAGTTCTGGATGCTGGGTTCGCTCGGCGGCGCGACATGGGACAAGGCGCTGGCGCTTGCGCCGGTTCTGGCCGCAGTTTGCGCCGCCCTGCCGTTCTTCTCGCGCGGCCTCGATGTTCTGGCGCTGGGCGAAGCCGAGGCCTTTCACATGGGCATCGAAGTGCAGCGCCTGAAGCGCTGGGCCGTCGTGTCGGTTGCGGCCGCCGTCGGCGCATCGGTCGCCTTTTCAGGCGTTGTCGGATTCATCGGCATCGTGGTCCCGCATCTCGTGCGCCTGGCCGCGGGCCCCGGACACCGACTGGTGTTGCCCGGATCGCTACTGCTCGGCGCTGCGCTTCTTCTTGCCGCCGACACAGTCGCGCGGATCGTGGCGGCGCCGGCGGAATTGCCGATCGGCATCGTCACGGCGCTTGTCGGCGCGCCGTTTTTCCTGGCGCTGCTGCTGCGCCGGCGGGTGGCCGGCCTGTGATCGCGGCGCTCGAAACCCGGGCGGCGACGGTAATTGTCGGCCGCAAGACCATCCTCGCGCCGCTTTCGCTGCAGTTTGCGCAGGGGGAAACCGTCGCGCTCGTCGGTCCCAACGGGGCCGGCAAGTCGACCTTGCTGCGGCTCCTCGCAGGAGAACTCGCCCCGTCCTCGGGATGGGTCGGCCTCAGGGGCACCGCGCTCGCCGACTATTCGCCGCAGCGCCTCGCCCAGCATCGGGCGATGCTGTCGCAAAGCGTCGCGGTCGCATTCCCCTTCACGGTCGCGGAGGTTGTCGCCATGGGCGCCGGCGCGGCGGGCACGTCCGGAATTGAACATCTCGTCGCCGAGGCGCTCGCGGAGGTCGATCTGGCGGATTTCGGCTCCCGCATCGTCACCACGCTGTCCGGAGGCGAACAGCAACGCGCGCATTTTGCGCGCGTGCTCGTGCAGAGCCGATGCGGCGAGGCGCTCTACGGCCCCGGCGTCCTGCTGCTCGACGAGCCGACCGCGAGCCTCGATCTCAAGCATCAGCTTGCCTTGGCGACGATCGCGAGAAAGCGCGCCGCGGCCGGCACGACGGTCGTTGCGGTTTTGCACGACCTCAATCTCGCCTGCCTGTTCGCTGATCGGATCGTCGTGCTCGATCGCGGTCGCGTCGCGGCGGACGGGCCGCCGCGCGCGGTGATGACCGAGGCCCTTTTGGCGGATGTCTTTGGCGTCTGCGGCGCGCTCGGCTGCGTGCCGGCCGATCGCCCTTTCGTTCTGCCGCACGGGGCCGCGGCTTTGCCCTGCGGCGGTGCGGCAACGTCTCCCAATCAAATGTCTCCGAATCAATAGGAGGTGAAGCCGCCGTCGAGCAGGAGTGTCTGGCCCGTGATGTAGCTCGCCTCCGGGCTTGCGAAATAGGCCACCGCAGCCGCCATCTCGTCCGGGTCGCCGAAGCGCCCCAGGGGAATGCGGTCGAGCATCTTCTGGCGGAGCGCCGGATCAGCCGCAAACGCGGCGGCGCGCAGCTTCGTTTCGGTGCTGCCCGGCGCAATCGCGTTCACGCGGATGCGGTACGGCGCCCATTCCACCGCCAAGGTCTTGGTCATGTGGCTGATCGCGCCCTTGGAAATGCCGTAGGTGGAAAACTCCGGCGTGCCGACGAAGCTCATCGTGGAAGCGAGGTTGATGATGGCGCCGGGGCGCTTCTCGGCGATGAGATGGCGCGCCACATGCTGCATCATGAAGAACGTGCCGGTCACGTTCGTGTTCATCACGTTGTGCCATTCCTCGGGCGTGACATCCACGGCCGGTTTGCGCAGCAGCATGCCGGCATTGTTCACCAGCACGTCGATGCGCCCGAAACGCGCAAGCGCCGTTGTGACCGCCTTTTCGATGGAATCGAGCGAGCGCAGATCCAGCGCGATCGGCAACACTGTGCGGCCGAGCGCCTGCACCGCCGCAAGCGTTTCGCCAAGATCGTCGGTCTTGAGATCGGTCACTGCGACATCGAATCCGTCGCCCGCAAGGCGTCGCGCAACCGCCGCGCCGATGCCGTAGGATGCGCCGGTCACGAGCGCGACTCGGCCGCCATTGTTCTCGCCTCTGGTCATGGACCGCGTTTCTCCTCTTCACGCCGGATTGAAGCAGCGGCGCCGGCCGCGCTTAACGTCTCGTTAACCATAATGGCCGCACCCTCGAATGTCCCAGGAATCGGGGAGCTAACCGAATGAATGTCATCGTCCTTGCATCACGCAAGGGTGGCTCCGGGAAAAGCACGCTTGCCGCTCACCTTGCCGCCTTCGCATCCAAGTCGACCCGCTCGTGCCTCCTGATCGATGCGGACCCGCAATCCTCGCTCACGCTTTGGCACCGCTTGCGAGGCACCGGAGAGCCCCCGCTCAGGGACGGTAGCCGCGGTCTCAATGAGATCATCCGCACCGCGCGGCGCGAACGCTACGACTGGGTCATCATCGACACTCCCCCAAGCCACTCCGGCGTTGTGCAGGATGCGATCCGGGCCGCCACGCTCGTGGTGATCCCGTCACGGCCCACGATTTTCGACCTGACCGCGGTGCAGGACACGATCGACCTCGCCCGGCAGGCGCGAAAGCCTTACATGGTGGTCATCAATGCGGCGCCTGCCAAACGCGAGGGGGAGGAATCTCCGATCGTCTCCAAGGCCCGCGAGGGGCTGACCGGGCTGAAAGTGCCGCTCTGGTCGGGGCAGATCACCAACCGCGCCAATTTCGCGCTGTCGCTTGCGGCTGGGGAAGGCGCTCGCGAGTACGATCCGGAATCCTACGCTGCGGCCGAGATCAGCCGCTTCTGGTCCGCCGTGCAGAAGTCTGTCGCCGTCATCAACGGCGCCTATGAGGGTGGGCGGGCGCCGCAGCGCGCCGCGGCCTGACTGCGCCTGTCCGCGAGGCGGACCGGCTCGTGCGGCCGCCTCCCGAAGCGCCGCTCAGAAGGCGTCGAGCAGCTTCTGGTACAGGCCTTCCACCGCCGCGCCGAGCACGTAGACGGCGGTGGCGACCGTCGCCCCGATTCCGGCGGCGATCAGCGCATATTCGATGGAAGTCGCCCCCCGCCTGTCGGCGGGAAAGCGGCCTGCGGCGCCGGAAAGAGGCATGACGTGCTCCGTCGTTGCGCAGGCGCCGTCCGTGCGCGCCCTCACAACAGCAGTGACAACAGGTGCGCGACCAGCGGCTCGTCCGCCGGCGGCATCGGATAGTCGCGCAATCGGTTGGGGCGCACCCAGGCCAGCCGCTGTCCTTCGCGTGGGGAGGGAGTGCCTTCCCAACGCCGGCAGACGTAGAGCGGCATCAGCAGGTGAAACGCCGGATAGGCGTGGCTCGCAAAGGTCAGCGGTGCGAGGCAGGCCTCGCGAACGGTAATGCCCAGCTCTTCGCACAGTTCGCGAATCAAGGTGTCTTCCGGGCGCTCGCCCTGTTCGACCTTGCCGCCGGGAAATTCCCATAGCCCTGCCATCGGTTTGCCCGCCGGCCGCTCGGCGAGCAGCACGCGACCGTCCACGTCGACGAGCGCACAAGCGGCAACGAGAACGATGTCGACGGGCACGGTTCGGGGTCAGCCTAGGCGCACGTGGTTAAGCCGAACTCAATGAGGCGGTTGAAAAAACGCAACGACGGCAACTGGTTACCGGAACCTTACGACCGATAGTCCCCGTTGATCGCCACGTATTCCTTGGTCAGGTCGCAGGTGAGCACGCGATCGCGGCCCTTGCCCAGGCCGAGATTCACCCGAATGGTGATTTCCGGACGGCGCATATAAGCCGACACGGTCGCTTCGTCATAGGTCGGATCGCGTTCGCCGCGGTGCGCCACGCGGATGTCTCCGAACCAGATCGACAGTTTGTCGCGGTCGGCGGGTTCTCCCGCCTTGCCGACCGCCATGACGACCCGGCCCCAGTTGGCGTCCTCGCCGGCGATGGCGGTTTTCACGAGCGGCGAATTCGCGATGGAAAGGCCGATGCGCCGCGCCGAGCGCTTCGACACCGCACCCTCGACGATCACTTCGACCAGCTTGCGCGCGCCCTCGCCGTCGCGCGCGATCTGCTCGGCGAGATTGGCCAGAACGGCGTTGAGCGCCTTGCGAAAATCCGCGAGCCGGCGATCGTTCGCCCGTGCGATCGAGGGCGCGCCGCGCTCTCTGGCTGCACCGGTTGCGAAGGCGAGCAGCGTGTCGGAGGTCGAGGTGTCGCCGTCCACCGTAACGGCGTTGAACGTGTCGGTCGCGCCCTTGGCGATCAAACCCTGAAGGGCGGGAGCCGCGATCGGCGCGTCCGTGAAGACGAACGCCAGCATCGTCGCCATGTCCGGGGCGATCATGCCCGCGCCTTTGGCGATGCCGGCGATCGTCACGCTCGCCCCGCCGAGCCGGGCCGCGGCGGTCGCAAGCTTGGGGAACGTGTCGGTCGTCATGATCGCGCGGGCCGCTTCCGGCCAGGCGTCGGCCTTGGCCTTGGTCACGAGCTCGTCCATGACGTGGCCGAATTTCGCCGCGTCGAGCGGCTCGCCGATCACGCCCGTCGACGCAAGGAAGACTTCGCTCGGCCGGCAACCTACCGCCTTTGCGGCAAATTGCGCCGTGAGTCTCGTCGCCTCGCGGCCGCTACGGCCGGTAAAGGCGTTGGCATTGCCGGAGTTGACGACGAGCGCGCGCGCCGCGCCCCCCGCCAGGTGCGCGCGGCACCACTCCACCGGCGCCGAGGCGCATTTCGAGCGGGTGAAAACGCCCGCAACCGCGGTGCCCTTGGCGAAAGTCGCGAGCAGAACGTCCGTGCGGCCCTTGTAGCGGATGCCCGCCTGCGCCGTTGCGAGAGCGACGCCGCCGATCGGCGGAATCTCCGGCACGTGCTTCGGGGCGAGGGGAGAGCGGCCAGTCGTTGCGGAGGCCGCGGCTGTTGCGGAAGGGCCGGCGTTCATTGCGGGTCGGGTACCAAATGGCGGATCGAATAACGGTGGAAGAGAAAAATCGGCCATGCGGAGGCACAAGCGGCCCGATCGCGGGTCGGGCCTGCGCGCCTATTTCGGCGGTTCCTGGGGTGCGGCAGGCTTCGCGTCAAGCCGTTCGACCTTTCCCTCGGTCCGCAGCTTGGCGACCATTTCGGTCTGCGCCTTGCGGACGAGAAAATTCTCGATCTGGTCCTTCACCTTGTCGAATTCGGGGATTGGGCGCGCCCGCTTGTCCACGACCTTGATGATGTGCCAGCCGAACTGCGACTTCACGGGCTCGGAGAGCTTTCCCGGCTCCAGGTTGAACGCCACTTCGGCAAATTCCGGCACCATCTGGTCCTTGGTGAAATAGCCGAGGTCGCCGCCCTCCGACGCCGCCGGATCCTTGGACTTCTTCTTCGCCAGCTCGGCAAAATCCGCGCCGTTCTTCAACTCGGCAAGGACGGCCTTCGCGTCGCTCTCCGTCTCGACGAGGATGTGGCTTGCCCGCACTTCCTTCTCGGCGCCCATCTTCTTGGCGGCCTCGGCATAGACGGCGCGCAATGCCTCCTCCGTCACCGCGGATTTGGCTTCCTGCTCGAGCAGGGCTTCGCTCAGCAGGCGGTTGCGGGCGAAGGCAAGCTTGCGCTTGAACGCCTCCGTCTCTCCAAGCTTCTTCCGCTCGGCCGCCTGGGCAACCAGGAGCGTGTCCGAAAGATAGGTGACGATGTATTCCCGCTTCGCGTCGCTGGTCATGGCCGGGAGCTGCGAACCGAGCTCTTCCTCGGCAATGGCGACGTCGCTTGCATGGATCTCCACGCCGTTCACCCGCGCCACCACCGGATCGGGGTTCTGCGCGTTCCCGGGCGACAGGGCCGCCGCGGCAACGCAGACCAGGCCCGCCGCGGCCGTCCGCGACAAGAAAGCGGACGCAAGCGCGGGAAAAGACTTTGACATCATGACGAAAGATCCTTGGTCGCGCCGCCCAATCGGGTCATTCGGCGGCAGATTTGCGGCGGACACTCGCGCAAAGGCCGGCCCTTGGCAATGCCTGATTTTGCTGCGCCCTGCGGGGCTTGCCGGAGGGCGGCGGCCGATTGACAAGGGCTGAACCCACCCATATCTCTCGAACGCTTCGCGGGCGCCCAAGCGCGGAGTTTTTGCCCTTTGAGAACCCTAAAACGCCGCAATCCCGGTCGATTCCGAATGCCCCTTGTGCCGGCGGCGAGGCATGCGGCGGAACGAAAAGGGAAATTCGAAAGATGATCGGGGCTCTTGCCCGCAAGCTGTTCGGCAGCGCCAACGAGCGCGCAATCCGCGTCTATCAGCCGCGTGTGGCGGCGATCAATGCGCTCGAAAAGGAGCTCGAGAAGCTTTCCGACGAGGCGTTGCGGGCACGTACGGAGGAGTTCAAGCGCGCGCTTGCCGAAGGCAAGACCCTCGACGACCTCCTGGTTCCGGCTTTCGCCACCGTCCGCGAGGCCGCAAAACGTACGCTCGGCCAGCGCCATTTCGACGTGCAGCTCATCGGCGGCATGGCGCTGCACGAGGGCAAGATCGCCGAGATGAAGACCGGCGAAGGCAAGACGCTGGTCGCGACGCTCCCGGTCTACCTCAACGCACTTGCCGGCCGCGGCGTCCATGTCGTCACCGTCAACGACTATCTCGCCAGGCGCGACGCCGAGTGGATGGGGCAGATCTACAATTTCCTCGGCCTATCGGTCGGCGTGATCGTGCACGGCCTCGACGACGAGGAACGCAAGGCCGCCTATGCCTGCGACATCACCTACGGCACCAACAACGAGTACGGCTTCGACTATCTGCGCGACAACATGAAGTACCGGCTCGAGGACATGGTGCAGCGCGGGCACGTCTACGCGATCGTCGACGAAGTGGACTCGATCCTCATCGACGAGGCGCGCACGCCGCTCATCATTTCCGGGCCGCTCGAAGACCGCTCGGAGTTCTACAACACCATCGATGCCTTCATCCCGCAGCTCGACAAGTCGGATTACGAGGTCGACGAGAAGCAGCGCACGGTGGTGCTGACGGAGAGCGGCATGGAGAAGATGGAGCAGCGCCTGCGCGACGCGCAGCTCCTGAAGGCGGATTCGCTCTACGACGCGGAGAACGTCTCGGTTGTCCACCACGTCAACCAGGCACTACGCGCCCACAAGCTGTTCCAGCGCGACAAGGACTACATCGTCCGCAACGGCGAGGTCGTCATCATCGACGAATTCACCGGCCGCATGATGCCGGGCCGCCGCTATTCCGAAGGCTTGCACCAAGCGCTCGAAGCCAAGGAGCGCGTGCCCATCCAGCCGGAAAACCAGACGCTCGCCTCGATAACCTTCCAGAACTATTTCCGCATGTACGAGAAGCTCGCCGGCATGACCGGCACGGCCGCCACCGAGGCGGACGAGTTTCTCGACATCTACAAGCTCGAAGTGCTGGAGATCCCCACGAACGTGCCGGTGGCCCGCATCGACGAGGACGACGAGGTCTACCGCACGGCCGCGGAGAAGTACCGGGCGATCATCGCCTTGCTGAAGGACTGCAAGGAGCGCGGACAGCCGGTCTTGGTCGGTACGACATCGATCGAGAAATCGGAGCACCTTGCGGAGCTCTTGCGCAAGGAAGGCTGGGAGCAGCACGACTTTTCCGACCCCAACGCCTTCGCGGCGCTTTACGCCGGCGATGAGACGGCCGCCTCCAAGAAGGTGTTTGCCGTCCTCAACGCCCGCTATCACGAGCAGGAGGCACAGATCGTCGCGCAGGCCGGCGTGCCGGGCGCAATTACGATCGCCACCAACATGGCAGGCCGCGGCACCGACATCCAGCTCGGCGGCAATGCCGACATGCGCATCCGCCAGGAGCTTGCGCATATCGCCGACCCGGCGGAGCGGCAGGCGCATGCCCGAGCGGCGGAGATCCGCGCGGAAGTGGCGCGGCTGAAAGAGAAGGCGCTCAAGGCCGGCGGTCTCTTCGTGCTCGGTACCGAGCGCCACGAGTCGCGGCGCATCGACAATCAGCTGCGCGGCCGCTCCGGCCGCCAGGGAGATCCCGGGCGTTCCAAGTTCTTCCTCTCGCTCGAAGACGACCTGATGCGCATCTTCGGCTCCGACAAGCTCGACGGCATGCTGCAGAAGCTCGGCTTGAAGGAGAACGAGGCGATCGTCCATCCTTGGATCAACAAGGCGCTCGCCAAGGCGCAGCAGAAGGTCGAAGCCCGCAACTTCGACATCCGCAAGAACATCCTCAAATACGACGACGTGATGAATGACCAGCGCAAGGTCATTTTCGAGCAGCGCGTCGAATGGATGCGGGATGAGAATGTCAGCGAGGTCGTGACCGACATGCGCCACAGCGCGATCGACGAGCTCGTCTCGCGCTTCGTGCCGGAGAACGCCTATCCGGAACAGTGGAACACGACCGCACTGAAGGAGGAGGTGCAACGCGTGCTCGGCCTCGATCTGCCGATCGAGGAATGGGCCAAGGAGGAAGGAATCGCGGACGAGGAGTTGCGAACCCGGATCGAGCGGCGCGCCGACGAGCACATGGCCGGCAAGGTGGCCCAGTGGGGGCCGGAAGTCATGCGCTATGTCGAGAAGTCGATCCTGCTGCAGACCCTCGACCACCTGTGGCGCGAGCACATCCTCATGCTGGAGCACCTGCGGCAGGTGATCGGCTTGCGCGGCTATGGCCAGCGCGATCCCCTCAACGAATACAAGTCCGAGGCCTTCCACCTGTTCGAGACGATGAGCCAGCGCCTGCGCGAGGCCGTGACGGCGCAGCTGATGCGTGTCGAAATCGTGTCGGCCCCGCCGCCGGAGGAGCAGGAGAATCTGCCCTATATGGAAGCCCACAAGCTCGATCCGTTCACCGGCGAGGACGAAATCGGCGACGCCCAGGCGGCATTCGCAGGCGCCGCGCAGACGCTCGCGGAAGCGCGTCCGCAGGCCGCCCGCAACCCCAAGGACCCGACGACCTGGGGCAAGGTGGGCCGCAACGAGGCCTGTCCCTGCGGCTCCGGCAAGAAGTACAAGCACTGCCACGGCCGGTACGCATGAGGGGCCGCGCGGCACGGAGGGCGCTTGCCCCTTGACCGGACCGCGCGTTGCGGGGCCAACTCGCGGCCCGGCCTGATTTCCAGGGCCGCCTGTTTCGAGGGCGCCGGGTGAGGTCGCTGCGGGGCAGCATCGTCGATGCGCATTGCCTATAAGATCTGGCTGGTCGGCGGCATTCCCATCGCAATCGCCGCGGCGATCGCCGTGGTGTCCTGGCTCTTGCTCAAGGAGGCCGAGCGCGCGCGCGACGGCGCGGTTCTGGCGGGAACCATCTATCGCAATCTCGCCCTCGCCATGACGGCCCGGGACGACTACGTGCAGGCGCTCCCCGGCGACCGCGCGGAGCACGCCGTTCGCTTCGGCGCGCTCGCCGAACAGACCGGCAGCAGCCTGAAGGGGCTGATTGCGCTCGCGCGGGACGAAATGCACCGGCAGGCAGCCACGCAGGCGAGCGACGCGCTTTCTCGTTACGTGTTGCAGATGCGGCAGTTCATGGTGGTCACCACCCAGAACGACCACATCGCCGCGGAAATGCGCTCGCGGGTCGCCGCGCTCATCGCGCTCACGGACCGTGCGCGCGAGCGACAGCATGCATCGAACGCCGATATTCTCTCATCGCTCAAGGTCAAGGACCGGGCGCTGCGGGCCGTGCGCGATCTCGTCGAGAAGGCGCACGCATTGCGGGCAGAGATCGCCGCGACGGCCCTCGCCGAATTGCAACAGAAGACAGGTGGCGCCGCGGACAGTGCCGCGCGCGAGGACAGTCCGCTTGCGCTGAATCTGACCAACCTGCGCCGCCGGGCGGAAGACCTCATCGAGACCCTCAAAGGTTCGGGCGAAGGCGGTCTGGCCGGCGAGGCGGCGAGACTGGTGGACGACTATGCACATGCCCTGCCCGGGCCAGTGGCGTCTGCATCGGCGGCTCCGTCCTCCGAGGCGGAATCGGCCCGGGCGCGCGGGCGCCTGGCCGATTGGGCCGACCGCCTGCTCAAGGTGAAGAGCACCGAGCAGAACGCACTGCACGAAGAGGTCGCCCAGCTCATGGCCTATTCGGTGCAGGCGAACGAAACGGAGCAGGCGACGCAGAACATCGCCATTGCGACGCTGAAACTCGGGCAGCGCACGGGCGATGCGTTGGCCAAGCGCGATCCGGAAGGCGCAACGTTGCTGATCGCCGAAAGCAAGGATCTATCCGCCGCCGTCGAGTCTCTGCCGATCTCCCCGCTCATCCAGACGGAAATGAGCGAGGCGCTCGAACAGTGGCGCGAGCGGCTCACCACCGCGGTGGCGGGCCTGCGGTCGCAGAACGAGATGCTTGCCGAGATGGACGCCACCGCCGGCGCGATGATGGCGGGCGCTCGCGACCTCAACGACATGTTCGGGGCGGAGGCAAGCCGGATCGGCGACTTCGTCCGCAAGATGCTGCTGCTTGGGGCGACCTTCGGTCTCCTGCTCGGCTCGGGGGCCGCCATCGTGGTCGCACGGTCGATCACGCGCCCGCTGTTCGGGCTGCAGCAGGACATGCGGGCGCTCGCGCAGGACCCCGCCGCCGGCCGGGTCGGTCACACGGAGCGGCGCGACGAGCTCGGAGACATGGCCCGCGCGGCGAATTTCTTCGTGACCGAGCTCGGCCACCGCGAACGCGCGCTTCGGGAGGCGAAGGAACAAGCCGATACGGCGCTGGCGGAGCTGCGCCGGACCCAGGCCGACCTCATCCAGTCGGAGAAGCTTGCCTCCCTCGGCCAGATCGTCGCCGGGGTGGCGCACGAGATCAACACGCCGGTCGGCATCGCGCTCACCACCGCCACGACGCTGGGCGAGGAAGTGAAGAGCTTTGCAGCCGTCGTGGACAGCGGGCAGGTGCCCCGCGCCCGCTTCGTGCATTTCCTCGAACGCGTCAGGGAAGGTGCAGAGCTGTTGTGTGCCAATCTCACGCGCGCGGGCATTCTGGTCCAGAGCTTCAAGCAGGTGGCGGCCGACCAGGTGAGTTCGGAGCGGCGCGTGTTCGCCATGGACGTCTGGGCGCGCGAGCTGTTGACGAGCCTGCAGCCGGTGCTGCGCCGCTCCGGGCACACCGTCACGCTCTCCTGTCCGCCCGGGCTGATGGTCGACACCTATCCCGGCGCTCTCGCGCAGGTTCTCACCAATCTCGCGATGAATGCGATCACGCATGCCTTTTCTGCCGGCGCCGCCGGAAAGATCAGCCTCGAGATCGAGAAATTCGGGGCTGACATGTTGCGGATCGTCTTTGCCGACGACGGGCGCGGGATTGCGCCGGAGCATCTCGGCAGGATCTTCGATCCGTTCTTCACGACGGCGCGCAACCGAGGCAATACGGGTCTCGGACTGCACATCGTCTTCAATCTCGTGACCGGACCGCTCGAAGGAAAAATCGACGTGGCGAGCCGCCCCGGCGAGGGCACCCGGTTCACCCTGATCATGCCGATGCACGCGAGCGGCGCGGCGGCCGGAAACGAACGCGTCCAGACATCATCGGCCTGACGCACGATGTTCTAACCTATCGAACGACGCCGGAGATGCAGCACGGCTTGCGCTTTGGCGGCGTGACACGGCTCTTGAGATAGCAGCGGGCGGCTGCCGTGCCGTATCCGGGCCGCAGATAGGTCCAGGCACGGCAACGCTCGTCCTTGGCGCACGCTTCGGCGCACGGCGCCCCGGTGGAGCTCGGCGGCGTTTCGAAACTGCGGAAATCCCCGCCCAGCCGATCGATGTCGAACTCCGTGTCGCGGTGCTTCGGCGCGGAGACGCCGCTGCCACGCACGCCGGATACGCAACAATTCGTCTCTGCGCGGGGTGGAACGCTGTTCTTGAGCCAGCACAGTGCACGCGGTCCGAACGTGCCGGGATAGGCGAAGCTCCAGGCCCGGCAATGGTTGTCGCGGTCGCAACGGTTGGCGCAGGCGACGGGATCGCCCGATCGCACGGCGAAGCTCGTGTAGTCGCCGCCGGGCCGGTCGTACCCGATCTGCGCCCGGGCCTCGGGAGCCGCCAGTGTCGCGCCGAGCCAGAGCGCGAGCGAAAGGGCGAGGCGGGGCGGCAAGAGAAAGCTCGCGTGGGGTTTGTGCGCCGGGTTCGCCATGAGGCCGCAGACCGTCAGCGGTCGAACAGAGTCCTCCCATAAGCAGCCCGAAACCATGTGAATGCAGGCTGAACGACCGTTTCCGCCTGCGGGATCGATCCGGCGCGCGGACCACCCCCCTCCGCTGCCTCCTCATGCGGTCGCCCACAGCAGCAGGATGACCCCCACGAGCACCAGGACGATACCGGCCTTCTCTCGCGCCGACACGGTCTGACGGAAGATCAGCACCGACACGGCCTGCGCGAAGAGAACCTCCACGAGCGCCAGCGTGCGGACGCTCGCGGCCGTCGCGAGCGCGAAGGCGGCGAACCAGAACTCGGAGGCCAGGGCGCCCATGAAGCCCGCCATCATCGAGGGGCGCCAGGCGCGGAAGATCGCGAGCAGCACCGACCGTTCGCGCCAGAGAAGATAGGCGCTGAGCAGGGCGGACTGGATCGCGAGCGCGACCACGAGAGTAAAGCTCGAGGCGATGAAATAGGCTGCGCCGTCGAGCGAGCGGATCGCCCCGCGATAGCCGATCGCCGAAAGGGCGAACATCGCGCCGGAGCCCAGGCCCAGGGCGATGGGGCGCAGTTCCGCGGCCGAGGCGGCGCCCCGCTTCCACGACATCAGCATCACGCCGGCCGTCGCCACAATCACGGCCACGGCGAGCGGCAAGGTGACGTGTTCGCCGAGGAACAGGAGGCCGAACAGGGCGACCTGCACGGGTTCCGTCTTCGTATAGGCGATGGCGACGACGAACGAGCGCTCGCCCATCGCGGCGAGCATCAGGCCGGTCGCGAAGATCTGCGAGACTGCGCCGATCAAAACCCATGGCCAGAAAGCCGGGCCAGGCTGGGGCAGGGCCTGTCCGGTCGCCGCCACCGCCAAGCCGATACCGATCAAGGCGAACGGAAAACCGAAGAGGAACCGCACATGCGTGGCGCCGACCGTGCCGAGCGTTGCGGTCAGCTCGCGTTGCATCGCGTTGCGGGCGGTCTGGGCCACCGCGGCCGCGAGCGTGAAAACGGCCCAGAGCCAATCGGGTTCGATCATCGGAAAGGCGAAGGGATGGAGTCGGGGCTTCCTGTTGCCCCGCTTCCGCCGGTTCCGTCAACGCCCGGAACGCAGGGGCTCCATGCGGCCGGAGCGGCCTTCATGCGGGCCGTGCGGCCGTCATCATGTAGTTCACGTCCATGTCGTCCGCGCGACGCCATTCGCCGCGAAGCGGATCGTAGACGACTCCGGTCCCATCGGTCGCCCGCAGGCCGCCGCCCTCGAACGCCCGCTCGAGTTCGGCCGGGGTGACGAGCTTGTCCCAGCGGTGCGTGCCCCGCGGCAGCCAGCCGAGCACGTATTCCGCCGCGACGATCGCCAAGGTAAAGCTCTTTAGCGTGCGGTTTATGGTGGCGGCGATCATGAGGCCGCCGGGGCGCACCATTTCGGCCGCGCGCCGCACGAAAAGGTCGAGGTCGGCGACGTGTTCGACCACCTCCATAGCGAGGACGACGTCGAACTGCTCGCCCGCGTCGGCGAGCGCCTCGGCGGTCGCGCACCGATATTCAACCGGGGTCTCGGTCTCCGCGGCATGGCGTCGCGCAACCGCTATGGCCTCCGGTGCGGGATCGATTCCCACCACTTCCGCCCCGAGCCGGGCGAGCGGCTCGCTCAAGATGCCGCCGCCGCAGCCGATATCGAGAAAACGCAGCTCTTTCAGGCTGTCGACCCGTTTGATGTCGCGTCCGAACGCCTCCGCGGCCCGGTCGCGGATATAGGCGATCCGGAGCGGGTTGAGCCGGTGCAGCATGCGCATGCCGCCGGTCTCGTCCCACCACTCGGCCGCGTGTGCTGTGAAGTGGGCGACTTCCCGCGTATCGACCGTTCCGGCAGAGTTATCCGAGACCTTCATGGGCCGCCTCCTGCCCGGCAGGAGCCGGGGAATTCTGTCACATCCGGTTTCGGCAAGTTTGATCACGCACCGGCTCGACAACACACAAGAACGCTTCTAAACGAATTCTAGCGCAGACGGCCCTTTCCATGAATTACGATCGAATCTTCCAGGAGGCCCTGGAGCGGCTGCAGAGCGAGCGGCGGTACCGCGTCTTTGCCGACCTCGAGCGCCTTGCCGGCCGCTTTCCCCATGCCCGCTGGCATACCCCCCAAGGTGTGCGGGAGGTCGTGATCTGGTGCTCCAACGATTATCTCGGAATGGGGCAGCATCCGAAAGTGATCGCCGCCCTGGTCGAGACGGCTAAGCGGATGGGCGTCGGCGCCGGGGGCACCCGCAACATTTCCGGCACCAACCACCCGCTCGTCGAGCTCGAGGCCGAGCTTGCCGATCTTCACGGCAAAGACGCCGCCCTCGTCTTCACCTCGGGCTATGTTTCCAACGAGACCGGCATCGCCACGATCGCCAGGCTGCTGCCGCATTGCCTCATTCTGTCGGACGCGCTCAACCATAACTCGATGATCGAGGGCATTCGGCACTCCGGCTGCGAAAAGCTCATCTTCCGGCACAACGATCTTGCCCATCTCGAGCAATTGCTGGCGAAGGCCGATCGCGAACGTCCCAAGCTCATCGCTTTCGAGAGCGTCTATTCGATGGATGGCGACGTCGCGCCGATCGCTGCCATTTGCGATCTTGCGGCGCGCTACGGCGCGATGACCTATCTCGACGAGGTCCATGCCGTCGGCATGTACGGGCCGCGCGGGGGTGGCATCGCGGAACGTGACGGCGTCATGCAGCGGGTCGACGTCATCGAAGGCACGCTCGCCAAGGCGTTCGGCTGTCTCGGCGGCTATATCGCGGGGTCCCGCGCGCTGGTGGACGCAGTGCGCTCCTACGCACCGGGGTTCATCTTCACGACCGCCCTGCCGCCGGCCATCTGTGCGGCCGCGACGGCCTCGATCCGTCACCTCAAGACGTCCCAGGCGGAGCGGCAGCAGCAGCAGGAACGTGTCGCCCGCACGAAAGCGGTGCTCGGCGCGGCGGGGCTGCCGCTGATGCCGAGCGAAACGCATATCGTGCCGCTGCTGGTCGGGGAGGCCGAGCGCTGCAAGCGCGCGAGCGACCTCCTGATGGAGGACCACGGCATCTATATCCAGCCGATCAATTATCCGACCGTACCGCGCGGGACGGAGAGGCTGCGGATTACGCCGACGCCTTATCACGACGACATCTTGATCGAACGCCTTGCCAGGGCCCTGGTGGAGGTCTGGGAAAGGCTGGACCTCCCCTTCAGTCATTCGGCCTGGGCGGCGGAATAGCGGGGTCGATCGGGGGAAGGGGAGTGGTTTCCGCCAGGAGCATGGGGGGCCGGCGCCCGTGGGCGCCGATTCTTGCGGCGTCAATCGCCAGCCTGTGGACGATTTCCGTTGCCTCGGCCCAATTGCCGGAGCCGCGGTGCGACGGCCACCCGCCAAGCGGGCGGGCGCGGGTGTTCCACAGCGTGCTCATCGGCGATGCCGGCAAGCCCTGTTATGGCCAAATCTTCACCGTGCTCGGCGGGCGCCGCCGCGGCGGGACCAATTATCCGTCGGTCGCGCTGGGCGGCGCCGTCACCGAGATCGAGGTTGTGCGCCGCCCGCGACAGGGCCGCTTCGAGATGATCGGCCATCGCGATTTTCGCTACGTCCCCGCCGCGAACATGCGGGGCTGGGACAAGATCGTCCTTCGGTACGTCGTCCACGGGCGGGGCGGGCCACGCATGGGCCGCGTCGTGTTTCACGCAACGACGCGCGAAATCTACCTCTCGGGCGAAGCTTCCCCACCTCAGCGCGGGCCGATGCGCCGGGGGTGGGGTCCGGGGCGTTGACGGTGCCTCTCGCCGGGGTCGACCCGGCGGGCGAAAAGTCGCCGGGTATAACCGGGCGACGAACCTCCGTCGGCGAATGCTTTTTCTCCGCCAAAAGGGAGCGGGCTCTCACGGCTTGAGGTCCACGCCTTCGAAGGCTTGGCGGCCGAGCGGATCGAGACGGAACCCCGTCACATTCGCCCGGGTCGCCATGAACACGATCGAATGGGCGAGGGGAACCCAAGGCGCCTCGCGCTTGAAGATCTCCTGCGCCTTCGCATAGAGGCGCTCCCGCTCGTCCCGGCGCGATGTTTGTTTCGCCTGCGTCACCAGCGCGTCGTAGTCTTCGTGACACCATTTGGCGATGTTGTTGCCGCCGGGGCGTGCGGCCGCGCAGCCGAGCAGGACATGCAGAAAATTGTCGGGATCCCCGTTGTCGCCGGTCCAGCCGTAAAGGGCCATCTGGTGCTCGCCGGCCTGCAGGCGCTTGCGGTATCCGCTCCATTCATCGCTGACGAGCCGGACACGCACGCCGATCTTGGCAAGGTCGGCTTCGATCATTTCGGCGACGCGCTTGGCATTCGGCATGTAGGGGCGGCTCACCGGCATGTACCACAGGTCGGATTCGAAGCCCTGAGGGTAGCCGGCTTCCGCCAGCAGTGCGCGCGCGGCGGCGGGATCGTGGGGGTAGTCGCGGATCGCGTCGTTGTAGGACCAAAGCGTCGGCGGCAAAGGGTTCTTGGCCACGACTCCGGCGCCTTCATAAACGGCTGAAATGATCGCCGCCTTGTCGATCGCCATGTTGAGGGCGCGCCGCACGCGTACGTCGTCGAAGGGCTTGCGGGTCGTGTTGAGGGCGAGATAGCCCACGTTCAAGCCTTCCTGTCGCAAGAGTTTCAGGGCCGGGTTGGCGGCGATCTCGGTCGTGTCGCCCGGATTCGGAAAGGCCATCACCTGGCACTCGCCGGCCTTCAATTTGGTCAATCGTACGAGCGGATTGGGCGTGATCGAGAACACCAGCGTGTCGATCGGCTGTTTGCCCGCCCAATGTTCGGCAAACACGCGATAGCGCACGGCGACATCCTTGCGGTAGCTCACGAAGGCGAACGGGCCCGTGCCGATCGGCTCGGTGTCGAGCGTCTCCGGAGTGCCTGCCCGCAAGAGCTGCCCGGCATATTCGGCCGAGTGGATCACGTTGAAGGGCATCGCCATGTTGGCGAGGAACGGCGCTTCCGGCCGCTTCAGGGTGATGCGGATCGTGCGCGCATCGAGTTTGTCGATGGCCTGCAGAAGATCGGGCATTCCCATGTCTTTGAAGTAGTCGAAGCTCGCGTTCGAAACCCGGTGATAGGGATGGTCCCCCCTCCACTGTCGCATCAGCGAGAACGCGACATCGTCCGCGTTCATGTCCCGGGTCGGCTTGAAGATGCGGTTGGCGTGGAACTTCACCTTCTCGCGAAGCCGGAACGTGTAGACGAGACCGTCGTCCGAAACGGTCCAGGACTCGGCAAGGCCCGGGACGATGTGCGTGGTGCCGGGTTCGAACTCCACGAGCGTGTTGAAGATGGGCCGCCCTGCATTCATTCCGGTCGTCGTGGTGACGATCTGCGGATTGAGGGCCTCGGGGTTGCCCTCCGAGCAGAACACGAGGGTCTTGGCCTCGGCAGGCGCCGCCGCCAAAGCGAGAGCGGCAAGAACGGCAGCAAGGCGCAGCGTGGCCATGTCATTTCTCCCCTCCAGCGGTCGCTCGCGCATGACATATACGCAAGCCTGCGCGCCTCGCCCAGCCTGCGGTCTTTCGTTGAACCGCTTGGCCTCGCGTCTCACCGCGCCGGCGCGGCGGCGGCGTGCCGTGTCGTTCCGGCCTCGGCGATTTCCGCAACGAGCTTGTTGATCAAGGATTCACCGAACGACCGGAAGCTTTCCGCCGTCATTACGAAGGCGCCGGGACCGCCGATCACGTTTTCCCGGTAATAGTTCGCAAGCCCCCCGGGGGGATGGGTATGGTCCGGGTTCCAGGGCAGCGGGCGCTCGGAGAGGATCACGAGGCCATTGATCGTGATGTTCTGGGTGACGGCGGCGTCGCGCGAAAGCTTCACGTCGGGGCCGCTGTTGTTGGTCCCGTCGCCGGATACGTCGATCGTGCGCCGCGTCGACTCGTAAGGAGCGCGGGCGAACTGGGCCGCCGCGAAATCGATTCCCGCACCGATTGCGGTCCGCTCCGCGAAGGAGCGCTGCGCTTCGATCAGCCGGTCGCCGAATTGACGCCCGCTGCCCGCATCCTTGATAAGCGTCCAGTCGATGACGACCTTCTGCGACAGCATGCCCGACCATTCGACGAGGCACACTGCAATCCGCCCGTTGCGCCCGGAGCGGATCGCCTCGAGCACCCGCGGGTTCGAAAAGGCCGCGACATATCCGTCCCGCTGCAGTTGAAACTTGACGGAATCCACGCTGCGCGAAACGTCGGCAGCCAACACCAGGAGCAGGTCGACGGCTTCGCCCGCCGAGGCCCAAGCCGTCTGCATGGCCGCAAGGATTGCGGCCACAAGCACCGTCCGCACGACGCGCATCGTCGGCCTCCGAACGAGGCGCCCCCGCCCGCAAAATCATACCAAAGGCTTCGCGGCGCGCCGAGTCGTTCTTGAGGGTATGACGAGGTGCCGGCCCCAAGCGTCGCGCTATTGGCTCAGGACGCGGGTGCGCGGAAATGCGATTTCGATCAGCGTTCCGGCATTCGCCGCGCTCTTGATCTGGAAGCGCGCGCGATTGGCCTCCGCGAGCGCCTTTGCGAGCGGCAGTCCAAGACCGCTCGCGCCGGCGGGCGCCGCCGTTTCATGCAGGCGCGCACGGAACGGCCGAAGGGCCTGGGCAATCTGTTCTTCGGTGAGCCCCGGGCCCGTATCGCGCACGCGGATCACGGCCTCGCCCGCATCGCTCATTGCCGTCGAGATGATCACTTGGCCTCTTCCGCTCAGTTTAAGGGAGACCGAGAGAACATTGAGCAGGACCTGCCGCAACGATTCCGCGTCGGCGATCACGATCGGCGCGGCCGACGAAAGCGACGTGCGGATGATGGTATGCTCGCGCTTGGCTTCGGCCTGCAGCGCGGCGACGCATTCGGCGACCAGGGCGTTTGCATCGATGCGCGAGAATTTAAGATCGCGTTCGCCCGATTCCGCCTTGGACAGTTCGAGCAGCCCGTCGAGCAGCGCAATCACCTGCGTGCCGCAGGCATGGATATCGGCCATGTAGCTACGATACCGGTCATTTCCGAGTGGCCCGAGCCGCTCCCGCATCATCAATTCGGCGAAGCCGATGATCGTGTTGAGCGGCGTGCGGACTTCGTGGCTGATCCGGGCGAGAAAGTCCGCTCGCGCCTTGTCGCTTTCGTCGACGGGGCGGCGCGCCTCCGGCATTTCGCCCGCGTCATGCCGGACCTGGGCGAGCTCCCGAAAAACGGCGCAGAATTTCGGCGGCTCTTCGGCGATGCGTCCCATGGTAACGTGAAGGGGAATGAGCCCGCCTTCCTTGACCCGGCCCGCGACGTCGCGTCCGTCGTTCAGGAGCCCGGGAATCCCGCCGCGGGCCAGACCGTCCAGATAGTCGCGCACGACATGTCGGCTCTCGGGGGCGAAGAGTTCCACAAGCGGCTTGCCGACGAGTTCGTCTTCCTCGAAACCGAAAAGGGCCTGCGCGCCAAGGCTCGCGGACAGGATGCGGACATCGGGCCCGACCAGCAGCACGCCGTCGGTGGCGGTGTCGAGAACGGACCTGAGCTCCCGCAATTGGCGGCGCGCGGTTTCCAGCGACTCCTCCGGCGGCTCATCGCCGCCGCGTTGCGTGAGCAGCATCATGAGCCCCTGTACCGCCGGCAGGCGCATCAACCGGGCAGCGACCGGCAAGATCGCGCCTTCTGCCGAGCGCAGTCCCATCGCTCGGCTGGTCTTGTCGGCCGCGTCGAGGGATTCGGGCGCAGGGCCGGCAAAAAGACACGCCAAACCGCCCGCGGCATTGACCGCAGCCAGCCCTGCGTAACCGGTCCACTGGAAGAACGTGCGGTTGGCGAACAGGATCTCTTCGCCGCGGCATACCAGAACCGCGAAGGGCAGGCGTTCGAGCACGACGTGCTCGAGGTCGATGCCGTCGGTGCCGACGCCGATGCTCGTTGCGTCGGCTTTCCTGACTGCGGGGCGCTCCGGACCCTCGCCCGAGGCCGGCTCCTGCGGCGCAGTGCGGACTTCCGGACGGCGTCTTTCGCCCTCGTCGAGCCTCGCCCCGAGGGCTCGCGCGATTTCATAGAACGCGCTGCGCTCGACCGGCGAGAGGCTGGGCCGCCGAATGCCCGCGTCCGGTTTCAGCGGTACGACATTGTCGGCAGGCGTGATGACGGAAAGGCTCGGCCGGGTGGGCGTCTCGCCCGTCGCCAGGGGCGGACGCGTCGTCCCGGCCGCGGATATTTCCGCCGAGGCCCGGGCCGGCTCCCTGCGGCGAGCGGCGATTGCGGCCGCGATGGCCTCGGCATCGCGGCAGACGCCGAACCCGCGATAGCCGGCGAAGCTGCGGTCGCGCGCGAGCACCGGAAGGCCGGAAAGCACGACCGGAAGCAGAATGTTCCCGGCGGCGGGCCAGTTGACCGTGACGCCGCTCCACGTCTCCCGGGAGGCGAAGGCCCGCGCCAGCTCTCCTTGCGGATCGAGCCCGAGCACGGCGGCGATTTCCGTCCAAGGTCGCCCCAGGAGCGCCGCCGTTCGCGGCCCCGCCAGCGCGGAAAAGTCGCCGCTCTCGATGTTGAAGACCGAGTCCGCCTCCATCCGCCACACGAAGCGCAGCGGATGGCGCCGCTCCACGAGCCGCAGTTCCGCGTCGTCGAGCCGCGCGGCGAGGTCGGCCGCTTTCGCTTCCTCGTCTTCGTTGAACGGGCTGCGGCGCGCCGGTGCGGCCGGCTCCCGCTCGGCCGTTTCCCCCTCGCCGCCGGTCTCCCGGCCAGCGGCCACGGCGATGAGAACGACGGCGTCGCCGCCGCCGAGTTTTTCGAACGCCAACGGTCCAATCGCGGTGAGACCCGCCGCGTGCCCGTGGCTCAAGGCCTCGTTTGCGTGCGCATCGGCGTCGATTGCGCCGAGGCTCCTGCGCCGGCCGAGCTTTGCGGCCAGCTCGGGCCCGGCGTGCAGCAGCGTGCCGTCGGGTGCGAAGACAAGAAGATCCTCGGCCCCGGCGAACATGCGGCGGGTGCGTTCCGCGAGCGGCATGACGGGGCGGGCAGGGTCGATTCCGGCGATCAGGATGCCGATCTGCCCGGCGCCGGCCGGATCGGCGGAAACCGCGAAACGGCTCACCGCGCAGGTGAGGATTCCGCCGAGCCCGGGGGAAAAGCCGCGCAGGCGGGCAAGCTGCACGGCCCCGGAGATCGGCAGGCCGTTGCGCAGCCGGCGGACCTCGCGCGCGGCGGGATCCTGCGGGTCGAAAAGGCGGCCGGCGAGGTCGTCCGGTGTCGCCGCGCCGAACAGGTCGGCGCCGACGGCGTTGCTCCAGAGAATGCGCGAGCCGTCGGACGCCCAAAGCCAGGCCGGAACGGCACTGAAGGCATAGCGTGCGATCTTCGGGTGCCGCGACAGAGCGGGGAATGCCTCGAGCGCATGCATGGCCTGGCGGGCAGCCTTGAGCTTCGGTGCGTCGATTCGGATGGTCAACAAAAGATTAAGGCCGATTCGGCAGGCCGGCCACAGGCAATCCGCAATATGCCCCGGGATACTGCCCCGTGGTTAACCGGATGCGGCGGCAACATCGGCTTCACGATACTGCCGCGGAGCGGCATCATGGTTGCGGTTCTCGGAAAGGCGAGGGCGCGGATGCCCAACATCAGGAGGCGAGCATGGCCAAGGACCCAGGACCCTTTGAAATCCCGGCGGAAATGCGCAACGCGGCGGAGCTTGGGGTTGTTCAGGCCCGTCAGGCCTTCGACAGTTTCATGTCCGCGGCCCAGAAGGCGCTCGCGAAGCTTGAGGAGCAGGCCTCGACAGCCCAAGCCGGCGCCAAGGACGTGCGGACGCGCCTCATGGACTTCGCCGAGCAGAATGTCCTCACGTCCTTCGATTACGCGCAAAGGCTCGTGAGAGCCAAGGATCTCGACGAAATGATGCGCATTCAGGCCGAATTCTTGGAGAAGCAGATGGCGGCTCTGAACGCCCAGTCGCAGGAACTCGGCAAAGCTGCGACCACGCCGGCCGCCGGTGGCCGGGACCGATCTCGCTGATCAACTTTTCTTGCTGCATTGCATTATTGATGTTGCATTGCAGCAAATTCACGACTATGTTGTGGGACATGCCGACGGATTGTGAACCGGTCCGTCTGCCGATGGGTGCATGAGTCGCCGGACCGCGGTACGGGCGGGAGGTCCGGAGTTCCGACGGCACCGCCCCGGAACAGGATGACAGTCCATGGCAGAGGCCAAGAAGGCGGCAAAGGCGGCGGCGAGCGCGTTCGAGCAAGCGAGCGAGACGCTCAAGGCCGACTTTCCGAAATTTTCCGATTTCGAAATTCCTCGTTTCGAGATTCCCTCCGTTTATCGGGATCTCGCCGAAAAGGGGATCGCCCAGGCGAGGCAGAACTACGAGCGTTACAAGAGCGTCGCCGAGGACACCAACGCGCTGCTCGAAGCCACCTACACGACGGCGTTTCGCGGTCTGTCGGAATATGGGCTGAAAGCGCTCGAGGCGGTTCGCGCCAACACCAACGCGCAGTTCGACTTCGCGCGCGATCTTTTGTCGGTGAAGTCGGCGTCCGAGGCTCTCGAGCTTTCCAGTTCCTACGCCCGGAGGCAGTTCGACGCTTTTTCGGAGCAGGGCAAGGAGCTGGCTTCGCTTGCCCAGAAGGTTTCGGCCGAGACGGCGGAGCCCATCAAGGCGGGGATCGACCGCGCATTGCGCGTGGTGGCGTAGGAGTTGAAATGGCACGGCGCGGAGCGGTTCCGCGCCGGCAAGCCGGGGAGCGGGCGGATGATGTCATCCGCCTTTTTGTTTGTGCGTGCCAGGGCGCGTCGGAACATGCGCCGAGCCGCGCGCGTGAATGCCGAGGTCGGCCGCGATCTGCGCCGCTTCGGCGCGCGGATGCAGCGGCGGAAGGCGGCCTTTCTGCCGCGGGTTCGGCCGCTCTTCCGCGTGCGGGCGCTTGACCGCATCGGCGCGCGCGAGCGGCTGCGGCGGCGGAGCCTCTTCGCTGAGCCGCGCGAGCAGGTGCGAGACGTCGTCGAGACGGTGCGCGACCACGTGAATGACGTTCGATTCCTGCTGCAGGCGGCCGGTCACCAGAACGTAACGCGCGCCCATCACGACTGCGCGGAAGCGTTCGAAGACGGGCGGCCAGACGATGATGTTGGCGATCGCCGTTTCATCCTCGATCGTCATGAAGATTACTCCGTTGGCGGAGCCCGGCCGTTGCCGCACCGTGATGAGTCCGGAAACCCGCACGAACGTTCCCGACTTCAGGGTGCGAAGCTTCTCGTTCGGGATGACGCCGCGCTGCGCCAGATCTTCGCGCAGAAAGCGCGCCGGGTGTTGCCGCAACGAAAGGCTGAGAAAGCGGTAGTCATTCACCACTTCCTCGCCAAGCGGCATCGACGGGAGCGCGACCGCGGCCTCCCGGAAAGCCGGCGCCGGCGGAAGTGAACCCGAAGTCGCCGCGTTCGCGTAGCGCAGCAGCGGCAGGTCGTCCTGGTCGCCGGCGCGGCCGAGCGCCTTGACGGCCCACAAAGCCTGCCGGCGCGTCAACCCCAGCGAGCCGAACGCATCGGCGTCGGCAAGCCGCTCCATCGCGCGCGGCGAAAGGCCGGTGCGTAGCCAGAGATCGCGAACGGACGTGTAGGATGTGCTCCGCTTTGTCGCGATGTGCCGGGCATCTTCTTCCGCAAGCCCCTTCACGAGCCGCAGGCCGAGCCGCAGCGCATGCGTGGCGCGCACCTCCTCGCGCATCGACCGATGCAACGGATGCAGGCGCTCGGCGGCACGCGGACCCGGTTCCAGTGTCGTATCGTAATCGGAGAAATTTACGTCCGCCGGACGGACCTCCACGCCGTGCTCCTTCACGTCACGCACGATCTGCGCCGGCGCGTAGAAGCCCATCGGCTGCGCGTTGAGCAGCGCGGCCGCAAAGACGTCCGGATAGCGGCATTTGAGCCAGGCGGAGGCATAGACGAGAAGCGCGAAACTCGCCGCGTGGCTTTCCGGAAAGCCGTACTCCCCGAATCCCTCGATCTGCCCGAAGCAGCGTTCCGCGAAGCCGCGGTCATAACCGCGCGCCAGCATGCCGGAGATCATCTTGTCGCGAAACGTGCCGATCGTCCCAGTGCGCTTGAAGGTCGCCATGGCGCGCCGCAATTTGTCGGCCTCGCTCGGCGTGAAGCCGCCCGCCACGATGGCGATTCGCATCGCCTGCTCCTGAAACAGCGGCACGCCCAGCGTTTTCTTCAGCACCGCTTCGAGTTCGGGCGAGGGAAAATCGACCTTTTCGAGTCCCTGTCTGCGTCGCAGATAAGGATGCACCATGTCGCCCTGGATCGGCCCCGGCCGCACGATCGCGACCTCGATCACGAGGTCGTAGAACTCTTTCGGCTTGAGGCGCGGCAGCATCGACATCTGCGCGCGGCTTTCGACCTGGAAGACGCCGACGGAATCCGCCCGCTGCAACATGCGGTAGACGGCGGGTTCCTCCTTGGGGATGACCGAGAGGTCGAGGCGCGGCGCCGCCTCGAAACATCCGGCCGGAAAATCCGCGGGGTAGTGCCGGCCGGCGAGATCGAGTGCCTTGCGAATGCAGGTGAGCATGCCGAGCCCCAGCACGTCGACCTTGAGAATGCCGAGCGCGTCGAGGTCGTCCTTGTCCCATTCGATGTGGGTACGCGCCTCCATGGCGCCGTTCATGATCGGCACCACTTCGTCGAGGCGGCCGCGCGTGATGACGAAGCCGCCGACATGTTGCGACAGGTGGCGTGGGAAGCCCTGAATCTCCCTGGCAAGCGCGACGATCTTGGCAACGCGCGGGCTGTCGGGATCGAGCCCGGCGGCGGCGAGCGCGTCGCGCCGGACGAGGCCGCCGCCCATCCCCCAGATCGAGGACGAGAGCGCGCCGATCATGTCCTCGGAAAGACCGAAGGCCTTGCCGACTTCGCGGATCGCGGAGCGGCCCCGGTAGCAGATCACGGTCGCGGCGATGCCGGTGCGGGTGCGGCCGTAGCGGCGATAGATGTACTGGATCACCTCCTCGCGCCGTTCATGCTCGAAATCGACGTCGATGTCGGGCGGCTCGTTGCGGTCTGCGGAGATGAAACGTTCGAACAAAAGATCGTGCAGGGTCGGGTCGACCTCGGTGATGCCGAGGCAATAGCAGACGGCCGAATTGGCGGCCGAGCCACGGCCCTGGCAGAGAATGCCCTGCGCGCGCGCAAAGCGCACGATGTCGTAGACGGTGAGGAAATAGGGCGCGTATTTCAGCTCGGCGATGAGTTTGAGCTCATGGGCGAGGCTGTCGCGGACGCGCGGCGGCAGGCCGTCGGGATAGCGGCGTTTGGCGCCCTCATGGACAAGATGCGTCAGCGCGTCCTGCGGACTGGCGAAGCCTTCCACGGTTTCGTCGGGATACTCGTATTTCAACGAGTCGAGCGAAAATTCGAGTCGTTCGCTCAAACGCAGCGTTTCCGCGATCGCCTCCGGTGCGTCGCGGAACAGCCGCGCCATTTCGGCGCCAGGTTTGAGGTGACGTTCGGCATTGGCATGGAGCATCCGTCCGGCGTTCTCGATGGTGACGTGCCGGCGTATGCAGGTGAGCACGTCCTGCAGGGCGCGCCGCGTGAAATGATGATAGAGAACGTCGTTGACGGCAATGAGCGGCATCTCGGCGCGGCGTGCCGCTTCGGCGCGTGCCGCGAGGCGGGCGCGGTCATTGCCGCGATAAAGCATCGCGGCGGCAAGCCGCACGCGGCCCGGGGCCGCTTCGCGCAATATGGCGAGGAGATTTCGAGGCGCGGCCTTGTTGACGGCGGGGCGTCGGTCCTCGGTTCCGAAAAACGTGCGAGATTTGTGCAGATAATTGGCCGGTGTCTCGCGCGTGCAATCCGGCATCACGATGAGTTCGAGGCCTTCGCAGTCGGCGAGAAGATCGTCGAGAAAGAGAATGCATTCGCCCTTCTCGGCGCGCAGGTTGCCGCGCGTGAGCAGGCGGCAGAGACGTCCCCAGGCGGCGCGGTCGCGCGGATAGGCGAGAATATCGGGCGTGCCGTCGGCAAAGACCAGCCGCGCTCCCGGATGGTAGTGCAGCGGCAGACCG
>DASTKH010000001.1:0-6594 GCA_035716025.1 Xanthobacteraceae bacterium | reverse complement strand
GGCGCTCGACTGCGACAAGGCGGTACAGGAGGAGGTGCGCAACGCGGCCCGCGCGCTCGCCGAAGCCGTCATCGACCGCCGCGCCGGGCGGCTCGGCGTGCCCGGCGACGATCTCGCCAGCCCGCGCCAGAAGTAGCGGACCTCGGCCAACTCCTCCGCGCGGCCTGAGGCGCGGCAGGGCGATTGCGTCCGCTATTTCCGTGCGGAATTCGGAGCGCCGCGGCTTCGTCTCCCGGTGGATTCTTCGTCGCGAAACAGCAGCCGCATCGCGGCATAGCAGCCGACGAGCCCAAACGGCACGAAGGAAAGGTAGAGGACTGGCGCGACCGAGGCCGCCGTCGCCGCCGTCAACCCGTGCGAGAAGCCGGCGAGGTTGGCGACGATGCCGGCGACGGCAGCGCCCGCGCCGTATCCGATGCGCTGCGTCGTGGGCACGGCGGACGAGGCGATGGCGCTTTCCTCGGGCCGGGCGGCGGTGACGATCATGCGGCTGACGAACGGCCAGCAGAGCCCGAAACCGCCACCCTGCAGGATCGAGCAGGCCAGCACCAGCGGCACGGAGCCCACCGTTACCGCGTAGGCAATGCCGGCCATCGCCGTGGTTATCATCAGCGCGCCGGCGACGATGATGGCCCTTTCCTGCTCGGGCCGTGCGCCGGCGACCACGATCGACAGGGCTGACCAGGCGATCGCCTCGGCGGCGATCAGGTAACCTGCGGTGATGACGGAAATGCCGTGCAGCGTTGTCAGCAGAAGCGGCGCATAGATGCCGAACGGCACCGTTCCGAACGAGAATGCGCCCATCATGATCAGTCCATTGCCGACGCGCGTATTCATGTCGAACGGCCTCTGCGGGAACAGCCGCGACGCGGGCCTGCGTGCGTCGAGCAGGAAGAACGCGACGAGGCCGGCGATGCCAGCCAGCACGACCGGGACGGCAATTGCGGGCCGCCCGATCACGCCTCCGACCGCGATCAGGGTGATTGCGGCGGCGAGAACACCGAGGGCTCCGTAAGGAAAGGGGGGCGGCGAGCCGTCGGCGCGGCTGGTGGCGCGTGGGCCGTGCAGCACGGCGATCGTGGCCAGCGCCATCGCAACGCCGCCCGCGCAGAACAGGCCGAAGGCCCAGCGCCACGATGCGGCCTCCGCGATCCAGGCGCCGATCAGCGGTCCGCTGAAGGCGGACACGCCCCAAACCACGGACATGATTGCGAAGAGCTGCGGCCAGATCTTCCTGTCGAACAGGCGCTCGACCGAGACGAAGGCGAGCGCGACCAGTCCGCCGCCGCCGAACCCTTCGACAAGGCGGCCGGCTACGAACCAGCCCATGTCCGGCGCCAGCGCGCAGATGGCCGCGCCGATCGCGTAGATCAGCGCAGCACCCACCATGTTCGTGCGCAGCGGCAGGTAGCTGATCAGGCGCCCCGAAGCCGCGCCGGCGACGATCGAGCCGATCTCGTAGGAGGCCAGCGACCAGCCGACCAGTTCGACGCCGCGAATGTCGGCGACCATGCCTGGCATGATCGTGGCGATCATCGTCTCGTTGGTGGCGTGCAGCAGGATGCCGAGAGATATGAAGCAGAAGCGGCCAAGGTCGCCTTGTTCCCACAGCGCGCGCCAGTCGGTGCGCGGCGTCACGGTCTCGGCCATGCGTCAGCCTTTCATCCCTTGCGTGAAGGAGACGCTGTTAGGTCTTCAAGTCTGCTTGAGGTCAAGCGCTTTCGATCGCGGATGCGCGAAGACGGCCAATGCGGTCATGCCGGCCGGTCAGACGCCCGCGGCGCGGCGCGTCCGATCCATGCCCTTCTTGGCGGCGTCGTAGTTCGGGTCGAGCCGCACGGCTGCCGCATACGAGCGGTATGCGCGTCTGGCATCGCCTGTGACCTCCAGCAACGCCCCCTGGTTGGCCCAGCCCTCGGCATTGGTCTTGTCGAGGTTGATCGCGGTGGAGAAGTCGGCCGCCGCGTTTTCGTGGTCGCCGAGCGCCAGGTAGGAAAGGCCGCGGCCGTTGTATCCGCTGGGATTGCGCGGCGCCAGCGAGATCGCCTTGGCGAAGTCCTCGATGGCGAAATTGTGCTGCCGGCTCTGCTGGTAGAGGATGCCGCGGCCGTAATAGGCGCGCGGCTCGGTCGTGTCGAGCTGGATCGCCGCCTGGTAGTCGTTGAACGCTTCGGTCGTGCGGCCGTTGGCCCGGTAGATATCGCCGCGTCCGATCAGCGCCTTGTCGTAGCTCGGATTGATCTGCAGCGCGCGCGTGTAGTCGGCGAGCGCGCGGGCGTCATCCTTGAGGTAGTGGTAGATCAGCGCCCGGTTGGCGTAAGCCTCGTACGAGCGGGGGTCGAGCGCGATGACCTGATTGAAGTCTGCAAGCGCCTCCTCGTAGCGCCCGGCACGGCCGTAGGCGGAGCCGCGCATATTGTAGGCTTGTGGGTCCCTCGGGCTGCGCGCGATCACGGCCGAGAGCGAGGCGATGTTTTCCTCGGAGCCTTGCGCAACGTCCACGCGGGTCATGTCGAGCGCGGGACCGGTTTGGCAAGAGGCGAGCGAGAGGCCGGAGAGCGCGAGCAATGCCAGAGCGAGCGTGCGTGCGGCGCCAACCCGGCAGGCGCTGTGGCTGAAGTCCATGGTGGCCGATCCCCTCATTCGATGGCTCCGTGGTCCGCCGCTGAAATCGGCAGCAAGAATGGCCGCCGGTCAACGAAAAAGGCGGGTGGCACCGCCGCCCCGCCTCGTTCACCTATTGACGGAAAGAGACGAAAAATAGGCGCGCTCAGCGAGCGGCGGCCGTCCGCCCATTGCCGATCAGACCCTCGCGCTGGGCGCGCTTGCGGGCGAGCTTGCGGGCGCGGCGCACAGCCTCTGCTTTCTCGCGTGCGCGCTTCTCCGAAGGCTTTTCGTAATGTCCGCGCATCTTCATCTCGCGGAAAATGCCTTCCCGCTGCATCTTCTTCTTGAGCGCCCGAAGCGCCTGATCGACGTTGTTGTCGCGGACGAGTACCTGCACGTGGTGTTCCTGTCAGAGCGTTGATCTTGCGAGGCATTCGGCCATACCCGATTGCCTCCGCGGCGGACCCCACCGCGAAAAAGCTGGCGGCTGATAGCAGAATCGGCCTGCGTTGTCGAGTGAAAATCGCGGAAGCATGGGCGTTTCCGGTGCTAGCGGGGCTCGCGTTCGAGATGCAGATAGATCGGGTCGAATTCGGCGACATTGGCGAGCGCCTTCATGTCGGGTACCTGGACGATGCGGCCGCGCCATCTGACGAGGTTCAGCGCGCGCAGCTCCTGCAGCGTGCGATTGGTATGCACAACGGAGAGTCCGAGCAGGTCGGCCAGATCGGCCTGGCTCACCGGGAATTCGAACTCGTCGCCATCCGCACGACCGACGATCCTGAGCCGGGCGTAGAGTTCGCAAAGCAGGTGGGCGAGATGGCTGGAGGGGTTGCGGCGACCGATGCTGAGCAGCCATGACCGCTGGATCGAAGCATCGATGGCGAGCAGCAGGGCCAGCATGCGCCACAAATGCGGAAAGTCGCCCGAAAGGCGCCGCAGCGCCGCGTGGTCGACGAACGCCATGCGGCAGTCCGTCAGCGCGAGTACGGAGTGATCCATGACGCGCAGCAGGAGGCCGTGAAGGTCGACGAAGTCGCCGGGAACCAGAACGGACGTCAGTTGCCGCTGGCCGCTGCGCAGATACCCCGCCCGCACCGCGTAGCCGGCCGATACCAGGCAGCTCTCCGTCGGCCTCGATCTGTCGCGGATGATCTCTGCGCCGCGTGCAAAGTCCCTGAAGCGCCAGTTCAGCTGGTAGATGGCGTCCCTTTCATCTCGGGAAAGGAGATCGCGCACCTCCAGCGCTGCAACCAGAGCCGCGACACCCGATGCCTCCAGTTTTTCGCCTCTGAATATCGCCCCATGGGGAAGTCGTGAATCGTTCCGCACGGTGGTGCTCCGCTGGGTCACTGGCATCTTCGAAAGAACGACAGGGGGCCCATGGAGTTTCCGCGCCCTTGCGGGAGTGCGCGGTGGAACCTGTCGGCGGCAATGATTTCCACCCGGGTGCCGGTGTCGTGCCGGGCGCTGGAGTCGGACTCCGCCGGTTTTTGCCCTTGCATGGCGTGCGGCGTCCGCACCCAAGGAAAATGCGCGGTGTTCGGGGAGGTTCCCTGTATTCGCGCACGGCTCGCCGGATCGCTGCCATAAGCCGGTCGGGAACCGATCGGCCGCCTATGTGGTCCGGGTCGAATCCAGCCACGGAGCGGCGAATGCCGAACCGGACTGGGCACCGGGCCGAACCGGTGCCGCAAATCGGCAAGTCCCGTCGCAAACAGCGCAAGGCTGGAAGAGCGGTTTGGCTAGTGGTAGTGCACGCACGCCGGAGCGCCGGCGCCGGGGAACTGCCGAGGCACGAATGCGAAAATACTCAGCCTTCGCGATAGCGCGCGAAGCCCTGCGCGGTCACAAGGGCTGGGAGCCGCAGTGGAGTTCGCCAGAGCCCAGGTCCGAATACGAAGTGGTCATCGTCGGCGCGGGCGGGCACGGGCTGGCGACGGCCTACTATCTCGCGAGCGAGCATGGCATCACCGATGTCGCGGTGGTCGAGAAGGGCTGGCTCGGCGGCGGCAACACCGGCCGCAACACCACGATCATTCGCTCCAACTACCTCTACGACGAATCCGCGGCGATCTACGACCACGCGGTCAGGCTGTGGGACGGTCTTTCCCAGGAGCTCAACTACAACGTCATGTATTCCCCGCGCGGGGTGATGATGCTGGCGCACAACGTGCACGACGTGCAGGTCTTCAAGCGCCACATCCACGCCAACCGGCTCAACGGCGTCGACAACGAGTGGCTCACGCCCGAGCAGGCAAAGGAATACTGCCCGCCGCTCAACATCTCGCGCGCGGCGCGCTATCCGGTCATGGGCGCCGCTCTCCAGCGGCGCGGCGGCACCGCGCGGCATGACGCGGTGGCCTGGGGCTATGCGCGGGCGGCGACCGCGCGCGGCGTCGACATCATCCAGAACTGCGAGGTGATCGGCATCCGGCGCGCGCCGCAAGGCCACGTCACCGGCGTCGAAACCACGAAGGGCTTCATCGGCGCGAAGAAAATCGGCGTGGTCGCGGCCGGCCATTCGTCTGTCATCATGCAGATGGCCGGCGTGCGCATGCCGCTCGAATCCTATCCGCTGCAGGCGCTGGTCTCCGAACCGGTCAAGCCGTGCTTCCCTTGCGTCGTCATGTCGAACACGGTCCACGCCTACATCTCGCAGTCGGACAAGGGCGAGCTCGTGATCGGCGCGGGCACCGACCAGTACACGTCCTATTCGCAGGCAGGCGGGCTGCACGTCATCAGCCACACGCTGGACGCCATCTGCGAGATGTTCCCGATGTTCACCCGCATGAAGATGCTGCGCTCGTGGGGCGGCATCGTCGACGTCACGCCCGACCGCTCGCCGATCCTGGCGAAGACGCCGGTTCGGGGCCTCTACGTCAATTGCGGCTGGGGCACCGGCGGCTTCAAGGCCACGCCCGGCTCCGGCCACGTCTTTGCCCACACCATCGCGCGCGACGAACCGCATCCGATCAACGCGCCGTTCACGCTGGAGCGGTTCCGCACCGGCCGGCTCATCGACGAGGCGGCAGCCGCCGCCGTCGCGCACTAGGGGGAGGGGGCGCAATGCTGCTGATCCGCTGCCCCTACTGCCAGGAAGAGCGGCCGGAACTCGAGTTCCGCCACGCCGGCGAGGCGCATATCGCGCGGCCCGCCAACATCGCCGAGATTTCGGACGAGGAATTCGAGGCCTACTTCTTCATCCGCTCCAATCCGAAGGGCCTCGCCTACGAGCGCTGGCGCCACATCCACGGCTGCGCCCGCTTCTTCAACGCGGTGCGCGACACGGTCAGCGACAAGTTCGTGACCACCTACAAGGCCGGCGAGCCGAAGCCGGCGCTGCCGGGCACACCGGCGCCGGCCAAACCGGCAGTCCACGCCAACGCCCCGGCGGCCCGCAAGAGCGTGAAGGCACCGGCTCGCCGGGGTCCGGCAAAGGGAGCGAAGAAGCCATGAGGCAAATGCCCGGAGCCGCCGCATGACCGCCTTCCGCATTCCCGGCGCCGGTCGGCTGACGCCGGCGCGTTCGATCCGCTTCACCTTCGACGGGCGCACCTATTCCGGCCTCGAGGGAGACACGCTCGCCTCGGCGCTGCTCGCCAACGGCGTCCATCTGGTCGGCCGCTCGTTCAAGTACCACCGCCCGCGCGGCTTTCTTTCCGCCGGCGCGGAGGAGCCCAATGCGCTCGTCGGCATCCGCCGCGACGGCTCGCGCCACACTCCCAACGTGCGCGCCACCGTGCAGGAGCTCTATGACGGGCTCGACGCCGTCTCGCAGAACCGCTGGCCGTCGCTTGCCTTCGATCTGGACGCTGCCGCCAACCTCGCCGCGCCCTTCTTCTCTGCGGGCTTCTACTACAAGACCTTCATGTGGCCGAAGGCGGCGTGGAAGTATCTCTACGAGCCGCGCATCCGCGCCGCGGCTGGCCTCGGCACCGCGCCGACCGAGCCCGATCCGGATCATTACGCCTCGCGCTTCGCGCA